>CACGMO010000020.1 GCA_902574225.1 uncultured Alphaproteobacteria bacterium | reverse complement strand
ATGTCGTTATAGTCTAGGTCTATTCGATAGAGTTTCAAAAAATGTTGTTTAGGACGAATAAAACTTCTCCAACTTTGATTTTTAAAAATTTATTTATTATCAAATGGAATGAAAAATAAAGAAAGTAAGAAAAATTAAGATTCTTGTAATAAACCATGTCCCGGAGGTCGATCTTGGATCCTATGAGAAATTTTTTAGATCTGATGGACACTCCTTCGAACGATTTTATTTTTCTTCATTGAAAAAACCACCCTCTGTCGACAAATATGATGCTTTGTGGGTTATGGGAGGTCCCATGAATGTTTGGGAAGAAAATAGATACCCTTGGTTAGTCAAAGAAAAGCTATTTATTAAGAATTGGGTTTTGAATTTGGAAAAACCATTTTTTGGGATTTGTTTAGGACATCAATTACTTGGTGAAGCCTTAGGTGCTCTAGTAGTCAAATCACAAACTCCGGAGATCGGGTTTAAGGAGATTTCTGTGAAGCGGGAAGTATATTCAAATAATTTATTTAGGAACCTTTCTGAAGATATGCGTGTGTTGCAGGGCCACTCGGCTGAAATATCCAATTTTTCTAAAGAAAAGATAAAAGTGCTGGCTTCTTCTGACAGCTGTTCAATTCAAGCACTTTCCTATTTAAATCATGCGTTTTCTGTCCAGTTTCACCCAGAAGTTGTTGATGACACTATTCAAAATTGGATAACTATTCCAAAAATAAAAAAAGATTTTTACGACGCTATCGGCCCAAATGGCATTAAAGAAATAATTAAGTATCAACAAAAAAATAGACAATCACTTATTAATGGAGCAAAGCTTATATACCAAAACTGGCTGAACCTTATTGAAAAAAATTGATTTTCTTATTATTCGAGTGATTTATAAACACTTAATTCAAGCCATAATTTTTCTGCAAGCTCATTTGCATCTCCAATTCTCAATGATAGGCCTCTAGTAATAGCAACTAA
Organism: uncultured Alphaproteobacteria bacterium; assembly: GCA_902574225.1. Classification (GTDB taxonomy): domain Bacteria; phylum Pseudomonadota; class Alphaproteobacteria; order Rhodobacterales; family Rhodobacteraceae; genus CACIJG01. The sequence goes on along the minus strand of CACGMO010000020.1, from coordinate 35,761 downwards.
GACTGGGTCGGCCTCATCTAGTTTTTTTTGGAGATTAGCCCAGTCAATCTCATATACAACACAGTCAGTTTTTGCCTTGGCTGTTACTGTTCGAGGAGAATTAATTACTCTACCCACTTCACCAAAAATTTCTCCAGGTCCAAGGTTTCCAAGCTCTAGTCCGTGTTTAGATCTTATACTGATATGACCACTATGAATTAGATATACGTTTTTTGCTTCATCTCCGATAGAATAAATTAAGTCTCCTTCATTAAATTTTAGCTGTTTATGTTTAAATTTAGGTAACAAATTTTCTCCTTATTCACTGTTTTCGACTTTGAATAATTCCCAATTATCCTCAAGACCTTTAAGTGTAAAGTCTCCCATTGATATAACAGAAAATTTTGTTCGACCTAGAAGATCCTTTAAATTTTTTGTAATGATAACTTCATTGCTCTGGCATTTTTCTAATGCTCTAGCCGCAATATTTACTGCTATTCCCGTTATGTCATCATTTCTCCATATCACTTCACCAACATGCAAGCTACATCTAATTCTCAAATCAATTTCATTCAATTTCACTATACTAGAGATTGCACTTTCGATTGATCTCGCTGGCCCATCAAAAACTGCTAGCACACCGTCACCTGTATTTTTTACTAACTTCCCATTAAAACTCTCAATGGTATTTCTCATTATTTCATCATGCTTATTCATTTTTTCTGACCATTGCTTGTCACCCATCTCAGTCATTTGTTTTGTGGAGTCCTCAATATCAGTAAATAAAATCGTTGCCAAATTTCTATCAGCCGATTTGATGCCGTCACCTGTCGCGGAGAAAAATGTGACCAAGTCCTTTACAATGTTTTCTCGTTCATCGTGCCAGGGCAGGTGTCCCCCACTTGGATACTCAATATATTTTGAACCATTAATATTATCTGCTAAATATCTTCCATTCAATTTAAAGACGGCAACGTCATCTCTAGAATGTAATACTAAAACTGGCAAATTTATATTGGGCAAGCTAGCACGTATATCTATTCTAGTAAGTAATTCTAGAATGCTTTCGAGGGTCTTTGGATTGCAGACCATCCGTTCCAATTTTGCAAAGTCTAATTTTTTGTCGGGCATTTTTTGAGGACAAAATATGTATCCTGAGCTTCCAGTGCCCCAATTAGTTAAAAGGTTTTCCTTAATTGTGTCAGCCTCTGGCATAAATGGATAATCATCTGACCTAGTAAATCGAGCTGCTCCACCAAAAACTGCTACAGATTTAACTTTTTGGGGATAAGTTGCTGCATATATTAACGAGATTGATGCACCTTCGGATAGTCCTAAAAGAAAAAATTCTTCTAGTTTTTCGGTTTCAACAATAGATGAAATATCATCCATTCTTTCCTCTAAATTAGGTGCTGTAGCGTCTCTATCTGATAGCCCTTGCCCCCGTTTATCAAATATTATGACCCTGAAGTAATTACTTAATCCTCTTATCCAAGCAAGGTACTCCTTGTCTTCAAGCGCTGCCTCTAAATGAGAAATTGTGCCTGGAACATACATAAGAGTATCTTCAGCGTCGCCCCAAATCTGGTAGGCAATGGTGAGTCCACCTGATTCAGTATATTTTGATATATATTCTTCGGCCATAGTTTTTATAATACAGAAAATCATTGATAAGTGATATCGATAAACAATATCTCTTAAATTATATGTTGAAAAGCTAACAGTATTTTTCTACAACCAATAAAGGGGGACATTGTTGTAAACAATATTATTACAATGGAGGTCTCTACTGACTATTTACGCATTACTTGGATACGCTTTGGTTGCCTTGGTAGTGACCCTTTTTATCAGGCCCTTTATTAATATAGAACGTTCTATATTCGCTTATTTTGCTCCCTTCGGGTTGGTTTACATTGTGCTAATATTTTTTGCACCGACGAATAATTTTTCGGCGGGTTGGCATAGGTACATCGGAATAACTATTGGTGCAATATTACTTTTGCTTTTCTACTTAAAGGTGAGAAGTTATGTAAATAAAAAGAGGTATGAAGAAGAACTAGCGAGGGCTGCAATGGAGGAGGCTGAAAACTCGTAAGGATTTAATAAAAATTGAAAGTGGATAAAAGTGATTATAGATTTAAAAGATTTCGTTAATGATACGAGGGTTGAAAAAATTCTTACAGCTCTATGCTACGGTGCTATTCGTCTCAATAAAGAAATATCATTAAGTGACACTGGGGGAGGTCATAGACTTTCAGTTGGCTTAAACTCTGATGGAGATAGTCAAAAACAGCTTGATGTAATTGCTGATGATATTTTTTGCAGTTCATTAGAGGCTGCTGGAGTAGGCTTTTATGTGTCCGAAGAACGTGAAGCCATAGAAATGCTTAATAATAACGATGATTTAGGAGTAGCTATCGACCCACTAGACGGATCCTCCAACATTGACTGTAATGTTTCAATTGGAACAATTTTTTCTATCAAGAAAGTGAAGAATAAAAGCCGTCCCCAAGATGATTTCTTTCAGTTAGGGAAATATCTAGCTAGCGGGTATTTTATTTATGGGCCCCAGACATTATTGGTTTTTACGGTTGGTAATGGTATTGTTAAGTTTTTGCTTAATGTAGAAGATAATAAATTTGTTTCCGTAAAATCAGACCTGAAGATCCCTGAACAAACTCAAGAGTACGCTATTAATAGTTCAAACTCCAGATATTGGCCCACACCTGTAAGAAGTTATATAGAAGAGTTGATAGATGGTGCCATTGGTCCTCGAAAAAAAAATTATAATACAAGATGGGTAGCTTCCTTGGTTGCTGAGACCCATAGAATATTAGAAAGAGGAGGCGTGTTCCTCTATCCAGGCGATGATAGGGAAGGCTACGCAGAAGGGCGATTAAGGAAAATATACGAGTGCGGCCCAATAGCGTACTTGATTGAACAAGCATTTGGGTTAGCAACAAATGGAATAGAGCCAATAGTTGGATTAACCGCAGAAAATTTACATCAAAGAACCCCCTTTGTGTTTGGATCTAAAGAAGAAGTTGAAACTATAAAAAAGTTTTATGAAGATCCTAACAGTGCCCATGCACCTCTTTTTAGAACTCGAGGACTGTTTAATAGGTAGCAATAAATGAGTATAAAACACCCAATAATATCAGTCACAGGCTCTTCTGGGGCAGGTACGTCTACAGTAAAACATACTTTTCAACAAATTTTCAGAAGAGAAAGCGTAAAGGCCGTAACATTAGAAGGCGATGCATTTCATAGATATAATAGAAAGGAAATGAAAAAAGAGTTAGAGAAAAGACATGCGGCAGGCGATGCTACCTTTTCCCATTTCTCCTTCGATGCCAATTTGCTGCCAGAATTAGAGGATTGTTTCAGAAATTACAGCGAAAAAGGTACGTGCCGGTATCGACATTATATTCACAATTCAAATGAAGAAAATTTGTATGGAGCTAAATCAGGGAATTTTACAAAATGGAAAAAGTTTGAAGAACCATCAGATCTATTGTTCTATGAGGGTTTGCATGGGGCAGTAGTGAATGAAGAAATCAATTTGGCAAGGTATGCAGATTTAAAAATTGGTGTTGTTCCTGTTATTAACCTCGAGTGGATACAAAAAATTCATAGAGATACAGATTCCAGAGGCTACAGTACCGAAGCTGTGACAGACACAATATTGAGAAGGATGCATGCTTATGTTCATTGTATTTGCCCTCAGTTTACAGAGACAGATATTAATTTTCAGAGGGTACCGGTAGTAGATACATCCAATCCATTAGTAGCTAGGTGGATACCAACTGCCGACGAAAGCTTGGTTGTTATCCGTTTTAAGGACCCTCACGGAATTGATTTTCCTTATCTTGTATCGATGATTCATGATAGTTGGATGAGTAGAGCCAATTCAATAGTAATACCAGGAGGTAAATTAGATTTAGCAATGCAATTAATACTAACACCCTTAATAGGTAGATTGGTAAATCAAGCAAAACGAGCAATATGAAAAGCAAAAAATATTAAAAAATAGGGAAGAAAAATGGCACTGATAACTTTAAGACAACTACTCGACCATGCAGCTGAAAACCAATATGGAGTACCCGCCTTTAATATAAATAATATGGAACAAGGCTTGGCAATACTAAAGGCCGCTGATAAAACCGAATCCCCAGTTATTCTTCAAGCCAGTAAAGGTGCAAGGGCTTATGCCGGTGACATTATGTTATCACATATCGTGTTGGCACTAGCCAAAATGTACCCAACAATCCCAATCTGCATGCACCAAGATCATGGTAATAATGAGGCTACATGTATGACAGCTATTGGGCATGGTTTTACGTCTGTTATGATGGATGGCTCTTTAGAAAGTGACCAAAAAACACCAGCGAGTTATGATTATAATGTTCTAATCACAAAAAAGGTTACCGAGATTGCGCATTGGGTCGGAGCATCCGTAGAAGGGGAACTTGGAGTTTTAGGAAGTTTAGAGACTGGTGAAGCAGCTAAAGAGGATGGCTCTGGAGCAGAAGGAAAACTTGATGCGAAACAGCTTTTAACAGACCCAGACCAAGCGCTCGATTTTGTTACAAAGACTGACGTTGATGCTTTAGCAATAGCCTGTGGTACTAGTCATGGCGCATATAAGTTCAGTCGGAAACCTGATGGAGATATATTGGCTATGGATGTTATTGAAAAAATTCATAAAAAGATACCAAAGACCCATCTCGTGATGCATGGGTCCTCTTCCGTCCCTCAATATCTACAGGACTTGATTAACAATAATGGTGGGGAGATGAATCAAACATATGGTGTTCCAGTAGAGGAAATTGAGAGAGGCATAAAGTCAGGTGTTAGGAAGATAAATATAGACACTGATTGTAGAATGGCAATAACAGGTCACTATAGAAAAATAGCAAGAGAAAAACCTGCTGAATTTGACCCTAGAAAGTTTGCTATTCCTGCTAGTGAAGAAATGGAAAAACTATGTGCTGATAGATTTGAAAGGTTTGGAACTGCAGGACATGCAAAAAAAATATTAGTTAAATCCTTGGATCAAATGGCACAAAGTTATTCAAAAGGTGAGCTAAAACAAATATAGTAAAAAGGAGGAACAAATGCCTGATGGTAATAAAAAATTAGATGCTAAAGCTCGATACTCAGCTGGGGTTTTAGAATACAAGAAAATGGGGTATTGGGAGCCCGATTATTTACCCAAAGATACCGATGTCATAGCACTTTTTAGGATCACTCCTCAGGATGGAGTGGATCCCATTGAAGCTGCAGCAGCAGTTGCTGGTGAAAGTTCAACCGCAACTTGGACAGTAGTTTGGACAGATCGTTTAACAGCGTGCGAAAAATACAGAGCTAAAGCCTACAGGGTTGATCCAACACCTAACAACCCAAACGAGTATTTTGCGTATATTGCCTATGAGTTAGATCTTTTTGAACCTGGATCTATTGCTAACCTAACAGCATCAATCATTGGTAATGTCTTCGGCTTTAAACCTCTAAAAGCACTAAGACTAGAAGATATGCGATTACCGGTAGCCTATGTCAAAACTTTTCAAGGCCCAGCTACGGGAATAGTCGTAGAAAGAGAGCGACTTAATTGTTACGGACGCCCTCTCCTAGGAGCAACTGTAAAGCCTAAGCTTGGACTTTCCGGAAGAAACTATGGGAGAGTTGTGTACGAAGCCCTAAAAGGGGGATTAGATTTTACTAAAGATGATGAAAATATAAACAGTCAGCCATTTATGCACTGGAGAGATCGTTTCTTGTACTGTATGGAAGCTGTAAATAGAGCGAGCGCTGCCACTGGAGAGGTTAAAGGAACGTATTTAAATGTGACTGCTGGTACGATGGAAGAAATGTATAAAAGAGCTGAGTTCGCTAAGGAATTAGGATCTGTCATCATAATGATTGACTTAGTCATTGGTTACACCGCAATTCAATCCATGGCAAAGTGGGCTCGAGATAACGATATGATTCTGCATTTACATCGAGCAGGCCACGGTACCTACACAAGACAAAAAACACACGGTGTTTCTTTTAGAGTGATAGCAAAATGGATGCGGTTGGCAGGAGTAGATCATATCCATGCGGGTACCGTTGTTGGCAAGTTAGAAGGAGATCCTGCAACAACAAAGGGCTACTATGATATCTGCAGAGAAGAACAAAACTCAGTGTCCTTAGAAACAGGAGTATTCTTCGATCAAGACTGGGCGTCCTTAAATAAAGTTATGCCCGTTGCCTCTGGAGGCATTCACGCGGGACAAATGCATCAATTAATCCATTATTTGGGAGAAGATGTCGTTCTACAGTTTGGAGGTGGAACCATAGGACACCCTCAAGGAATAGCGGCAGGCGCGACAGCAAATAGAGTTGCTTTAGAGGCTATGGTCTATGCTAGAAATGCAGGAAGAGACTATTTGGCTGAAGGCCCCACAATTCTTGCAGAAGCAGCAAAAACATGCACACCTTTGCGAGAAGCTCTGGACATTTGGAAGGATGTAACTTTTGATTATGCATCCACTGATGCACCCGACTTTGTTCCAACAACATCTGTATCTTAAGGAGAAAAATAATGAGAGTTACACAAGGCACATTTTCATTTTTACCCGATTTTACTGATCAGCAAATTCATGAACAAGTACAATATTGTATAGATAACGGCTGGGCAGTAAGTATCGAATATACTGACGATCCACATCCTAGAAATACCTATTGGGAGATGTGGGGACATCCAATGTTTGATAATCCGGATGCGGCAGCCGTCGTTTACGAGTTAAATGAATGCCGAAAGGTTTATGGTTCTTACTATATAAGAATTATTGCGTTTGACTCATCTCCAGGCTGGGAGTCGATCAGGCTGTCATTTATTGTTAATAGACCTTCTGAGGAACCTGGGTTTAAATTGAGTAGAACTGAGGTAAAAGGAAGAAATATTCAATACTCTATAACACCTTATTCTAGCGATAAACCTCAGGGCTCAAGATATAAATAGGACTACCTTATGGAAAATGAAGGACAGGAAAAAGAGAGTGAGATCGTTACCGAGGTAAATTTAAAGGAAGACTTCCAGGCAAGTGGGGTTGCTGATATTCTTGCAGAACTCGATAATAGCTTAATTGGTCTCACGCCAGTCAAAACACGCATCAAAGAGACCGCTTCATTGCTTTTGGTCGATAAGGCTAGAGAAAAGCTAGGCTTAGTTAATGAGTCGCCAACTTTACATATGAGTTTTTCTGGGAATCCAGGTACTGGTAAAACTACAGTCGCACTCAAGATGGCTAATCTTCTTTTCCGTCTGGGTTACGTTAGAAAAGGACACTTGGTAACCGTAACAAGAGATGATCTTGTAGGGCAATATATCGGACATACGGCTCCAAAGACCAAAGAAGTTCTCAAGAAAGCCATGGGAGGGGTTTTATTTATCGATGAAGCCTACTATTTATATAGGCCTGAAAACGAGAGAGATTATGGCCAAGAAGCTATAGAGATATTATTACAAGTGATGGAAAATAATAGGGATGACTTAGTTGTCATTTTAGCAGGCTATAAGGATAAAATGGATAAGTTTTTTGAAAGCAACCCTGGATTTAGATCACGTATTGCCCACCATATAGACTTTCCCGATTATTCAAATAATGAACTACTAGAGATTGCTGAAGTTATGGTTGCAAGTATGAACTACCATTTTAATGAAGAGAGCAAAAAAGCTATGGCCGAATACATAAAAATTCGAAAAAAACAGCCGCACTTTGCCAATGCTCGCTCTATTCGCAATGCTATTGACCGTGCGAGACTTCGTCAGGCAAATAGAGTATTCAATAACTCAGAGGGGCCAATTGGTGCCAGCTTTCTAAGTCAAATCGAAGATATTGACATTAGGCAAAGTAGAGTGTTTTCGGGCGGCATAGATAAATAAGTTAATCGTCATTATATGGGTCAAAAACATCTGCCTCATCATTATCGATGTCAAACTCGTTTTTAGTTTGAAGAAAAATATTTCTGGCAGCTGAGTAGCTATCCGCAGAGCTATATAATGTAGCATCTATCATGGGAGCAAACTCGTATCTTCTCTGAAAAACATTTGCTACTTCCACACCCAGCATGAATACACCATCGATGCCTGCTGTAATTGGCTTTGCGGGATTGAGTACATAATCTGTTATCAATCCAAATGACCCTCTAGCGGAGTTCGGTCCAAAGAGTGGCAATTCTACATAAGCGCCTTGAGGTATATTGAATGACCTAAAAGTTTCATCAAAACCTGTAGATCTTGGGTAAATATCCCACATAGACGCAACATCGATTAACCCACCAATTCCTAGCGTAGAATTGATAATAAATCTGCTTAGATCAGTTCCTGCACTACTGAAATCTCTTTGAAAAACGTGATTTATAAACCTCTTCGGTTCGTTTAAATTTCCACGAAAGTTTGATATTGGTATGCGTATTAATTTCGGGACATATGTTCCGTATACGTTTGAAGAGGGTCTTATGGCGTATCTGTCAAGTCCTTTATTGAATTCATGGGTTTTTCGATTAATATTCTCGATTGGGTCATATGGTTCTTGGTCAAAAAAACCTTGTGCAAAAATTGCCGAATTTAAAAGCATCCCTGCTAAAAATACTATTATGCATAAAATTAATCGCATGATTTTTTGTCCAACATACTGTTCAATACCGATCAAAAAAGAAAATAGCTTTACTACACAGAATCATTAGTTATGAATACTCTATAAGTTTTTTTTTATATTATCGAAGCAAATATGAAAACACCTCTTTTTTTATATAATTCCTATTCAAGGACAAAAGAAGCTTTCAAGCCCCTAGATAAAAAAAATGTTCGAATGTATGTGTGTGGTCCTACAGTTTATGACCGGGCTCATATAGGTAATGCTCGACCAGTTTTAGTATTCGACATATTGTTCCGACTTCTTCGATATCTGTACAAAGAGCATAATGTTACTTATGTTAGAAATATTACTGACATTGACGACAAAATAAATGCTAAGGCTTTAGAAAGAGGCGTCAACATTGAGAAAGTAACAGAAGTAACGATAGAGCAGTTTCACAAAGACATGGACTTTTTGGGAGCGCTTAGACCCAATCATGAACCTCGAGCCACAGAGTATGTCTCTGAGATGATAGACATGATTTCTAAACTTATTTCTTTGTCTTTTGCCTACCCTACTGAAGATGGCCATGTATTTTTCGAGGTAGAAACTTTTTCAGATTATGGACGACTTTCGAACAAAAATTTAAGTGAACTTAAAGAAGGGGTTAGAATAGAAAATGAAAATGCTAAGAAAAATCCATTGGATTTTGTTTTGTGGAAACCGTCTAATCTTGAAGAGCCGGGTTGGGAAAGCCCTTGGGGAAGAGGACGCCCGGGATGGCATATTGAATGTTCGGCAATGGCCAAGGATATATTAGGAGATCAATTTGACATTCATGGAGGTGGCATCGATTTGATTTTCCCTCATCATGAGAATGAAATTGCCCAAAGTACATGCTCAAATAATATGAAGAAATTCGCTAATTTTTGGCTCCACAATGGGTTTCTTAAGATCGAGGGTGAAAAGATGTCCAAATCACTTAACAATTTTTTAACCGTATTTGATCTAATCAAAAGAGATTTTTCAGGACCTGCGATAAGATTTAATATGCTTGCTACTCATTATCGACAGCCTCTGGATTGGAAATTTGAAAGGCTCGTAGAAGCTGAAAAGACTCTAATAAAGTGGAATAATAAATTTGAACCTAAGAATCAAACAGTACTTCCAATGCAAATTCTTAATGCTTTACTTGACGATCTCAATACCCCGCAATCTATCTATGAAATGCATCAGCTATTTAATAACGAAAAGTTTGACGATTTAAGCAATGCTTGTTGGTTTTTTGGATTTTCTTCGAAAGATACAAAAGATGGTGTCTCGATACCACCAGACATATATGAGAAGATTGATAAGTTGGTTGAAAAGAGAAACAATGCGAGGATGGCAAAAAACTTTTCGTTGGCCGATGAAATAAGAGAAGACTTGCTGAGAGCTGGTATTATAATAAAAGATAGCGGTCAGGAAACTACTTGGGAATCCGGTCAAAAACTTGAAATAAAAAAGCTTAAAAAATTATGACTACAAAAGAGCGGCTTTATATTTATGATACGACACTTAGGGATGGGCAACAGACCCAAGGTGTTACATTCTCTCTCGATGATAAACTCAGGATAAGTCAATTATTAGAAAATATTGGTATTGATTACATTGAGGGCGGTTGGCCTGGTGCTAATCCTGTAGATAGTGAATTTTTCGATACAAAAAAAGAATTTGCTAAAACCAAATTAGTAGCGTTTGGAATGACTAAAAGATTTGGAAGGTCCGTAGAGAATGATGAAACCTTGGCTCAAGTAGTTTCTGCAGGAACACGTGTTGTATGTCTTGTAGGGAAGAGCCACGACTTCCATGTGAAAAAAGCATTGGGAATATCACTAGATGAAAATGTAGAGCTAATTTCATCTTCAATAAAATATTTAAAATCTTTGGGTAAAGAGGTCCATTTTGATGCAGAACATTTTTTTGATGGTTTTGCTGCTAACAAAAAATATGCGATTTCGATAGTGAAAGAGGCGATGGCCTCTGGGGCCGATTGGGTAGTGTTATGTGATACTAACGGTGGCTGTATGCCTGACCAAGTTAGAGAGACAATTGAGAGTTTGGGTCAAGAGGGCGTTGATGTTAAAAAACTTGGTATTCATGCGCATAATGATACGGAGAATGCTGTTGCAAATTCACTAGCGGCTGTGCAAGCGGGTGTTAGACAAATACAGGGTACTCTCAATGGACTTGGTGAAAGATGCGGCAATGCAAACCTAATTTCTCTTCTTCCTACTCTTTTGTTAAAACCTCAGTTCTCAGAAAAATTCGTTACGGGAGTGACACCCGGTAGCCTAAAAGAATTAACCAGAGTATCAAGAATTATGGACGATGTACTTAACAGAGTGCCGAATAGGTTTGCTCCTTATGTAGGTAGCTCAGCATTTGCTCATAAAGCAGGTTTGCATGCCAATGCGATCTTAAAGAATACTGAAACTTATGAGCATATAGATCCAGAGTTGGTTGGAAACGAAAGAATAATTCCTGTATCTAATCAGGCTGGTTTATCAAATTTGAAGGAGAAACTTAGGCAAGCAGGTATTAACGCAGATGATGATAATGGAAAGCTTTCTATGCTGCTAAAAGAAATTAAAGATAAAGAAAGCGAGGGATATTCTTTTGATTCAGCTAACGCATCTTTTGAAATTTTTGCCAGAAGAATTTTAGGTCAAATGCCAGTTTTTTTTGAGGTAAAAAGATATCGAGTTACTACTGAGCGTAGAAAAGACACTATAGGGAATACAAAAACATTATCTGAAGCAGTAGTTGTTCTAAAAATTGGTGACAAAGAAACCCTTTCCGTATCAGAAAGTATGGATGACGAATTGAATGACTTGGGACCGGTTAATGCCTTGTCCAAAGCTATATCCAAGGACTTAGGTCAGTATCAAGATATAATTGATGGTGTAAGGCTGATAGACTTTAAAGTGAGGATTACCTCTGGGGGAACCTCGGCTGTCACGAGGGTACTAATTGATAGTGAAGATGAGAAAGGTCTAAGATGGTCTACTGTTGGAGTTTCTGCAAATATTCTTGATGCTAGCTTTCAGGCTCTTCTAGACTCAATTAACTGGAAGTTGATCAAGGAAGGAGCAATTCCAAATTGATTGACACCCAATGGTTGAGTAATCTTAAAAAATTTGATCGCGAAAGGTTTGACTCTCTTAGACATTTAAATTCTGAAAGACGAAAAGAAATAGCAGCAATATATTCATTTAATCTCGAACTGGCCAATATAGCTTGGAACGTGAGCGAGCCCGAGCTTGGATATCTAAAATTACGCTGGTGGGAAGATTATGTAAATAATATGAAAAAAGAAAATTCAATTAGAGAAATTAAGTATTTACCTATTCTTTCTAAACTTATTGCAGAGGAAAAGCTGCACAAGAACAGTCTGCTTAGACTTATTAAAGCACGTGAATTTGACTGTTCAAAAAAGCCCTTCGAAAGTTACGAACAGCAAATCAAATATATTCGAGATACTTCGCAGAACCTTTTGTTTATGGCTTTGAGTTGTCTAAGTGAGTTCAAGGATAATTCCCTTAGAAAAAAACTATCAGAATATTTCGGGTTGTCCCTTGGTTTAGCAAGGTTTATTTTAGCAACAGGATCTTTGAGCCAAAACAAATGTTACTCACTTTTTTTGCCCAATCAAAAAGATTATACAACTTATTTTGAATATAGGATTAATGATAGTATTACAGAAAGAATACGTTCTGACATTGACTTAACATTTGATTTGTTTCAGACAGGAAAAATGGAACTTAGTAGTATTGGACTAAAAAAAAAATCTCTATCAGTCCTTTATGCTGTTAACAACTTGGTGCCAATTTTAAAAGAAATTAGAAACAGTCCCCAATTAATTTTTAGAAAAAATCATAAGTTAAGTTTAAGAGCTAAATTTATTGGAAAGATATATGAACTTGTCACATAATTAGACAATGTTAAGTACTACATTTATAAAGGATATAGCGCCAAGTGTGTATAAGCTCGAAAAGAGATTTGGGCTGGTTGAGAAGAACTTTGGACTTCCCTCTTTTGACCCGAGAGAAAAAGGACTTCTAGCACTAAAAAAAACTATTGTAGGACAACAACTTTCTATAGCCTCAGCCGCGGCGATATGGGGTCGTTTTGTAGATGCATATATCAAAGACGAAGAAATTTTAAATAATCAAGCTGACGATCAATTAAGGGATCTTGGTTTTTCAAGGCAAAAAATTTCTTATCTAAAAAGCCTTATCGAAAGTGGACTAGATTATGATCAAATGGAGACAATGCAAAGTGAGGAAGTGATAAGGATTTTGACCAATATTAAAGGAATAGGAATATGGACAGCGGAAATATACTGTATTTTCAGCTTAAGAAGATTAGACATTTTTCCAGCAGGTGATCTCGCTTTGCAAGAGGCTACAAAAATTTTACTGAACTTGGAAAATAGGCCTTCAGAAAAAAAGATGAGAAAAATAGCGGAAAGCTGGGTGCCTTACAGATCAGTATGTGCAATAATTTTGTGGCATTTTTATAGAAATTTTAAGTCTAGGGAGTCTACATTATGGTAAATGAATTGAGCGTAAAAGAGAAGATGCCTATTTCAGGATTGGTGAAAAAAGTTGTTATCTTCCTGCATGGATATGGAGCTGATGGAGCCGATCTTTTCTCATTAAGTGAGCCTTTATCAGAGCAACTGCCAGATTGCTTTTTCGCTTCGCCAGATGCTCCCAGAAAGTGTGGTGCATCCCCTTTTGGATATGAGTGGTTTCCGATACCTGAAATAGATGGATCAACCATTCCTAATATGATGCAAGCACTAGCAACTTCAGAAAAATTAATAATAAAATTAATAGACGGTTACAAAAAACGATTTGGTTTAGATACCTCCGATTTTGTTTTACTTGGATTTAGCCAAGGGTGCATGATTTCTTTAAACATTGGCTTGAGACAGTTAAACAACCTTGGAGGTGTTGTTGGTATTTCAGGAAGGCTTCTAATGCCAGAGTCCTTGGAAGAAAGCGATAAAGATAGTTATCCCCCTGTAGTATTAATTCATGGAGATGCGGATGATGTGGTACCAATTTCTTCAATGTATGATGCTGAAAAAGTTTTGAATAAATTAAATGTTACATTCTCTTCGCATGTTAGTAAGAATATTGGACATGGAATTGCTCCGGATGGATTATCGAAAGCTCTAGAATTTATAAAAAAAATTTTTAGCTAGTTTTTTTGTAACAAACACTATCTAATAACAATTAAATGTATTTAACGTCGCATTTGTCAATCTGGGAGAAAAGAAGTCTATGCTGGATAGCCAAGCTAATGTAAAGCCTGCTATATTTGAAAAATCGAAACAGCGACCTGCATTAATTTTAAATGCTGACTATAGACCACTGTCCTACTTTCCACTTTCTCTGTGGCCCTGGCAAGAGGCTATTAAAGCAGTATACTTGAAAAGAGTAAATGTCGCAGCTGAGTATGAAGAAGTGGTTCGATCAGAGAAATTAACACTCCCTCTTCCATCAGTAATAGTACTTAAGAATTATGTGGTGCCTACAAAAACTGTGCCCTTTACTAGAGCCACCTTATTTTTGCGAGATGAATTTACCTGTCAATATTGTGGCTATAAGGGAAAAGATCTCACTTTTGATCATGTTGTGCCAAAGTCGCGAGGAGGTAAAACGCGTTGGGACAATGTTGTTGCCGCTTGTCAATCTTGTAACTTGAAAAAAGCTGCGAAAACGACGTCTCAAGCAGGATTTAAGTTGAAGAAAGTACCAACCAAACCATCTCCAGAAGTTTTATTAAATAAGGGAAAGAAATTTCCTCCTAGTGATATGCACAAATCGTGGATTGACTTTCTTTATTTTGAAAAAGATTTTGATTGAAAAAAATTAAAAAAATGAAGAGATGAGACCGTCCAGCCTATAAAAAGGGCTATGGACATAATGAGGTTCCAGCTTGCCATTGATAGTCTCATGAAAGACCATGTCACTTCGTTACATCTAACGACCGATGTATTTAAGATATCTATCAATAATGCTTCAGCACTTTTTTCACTCACAGAAGAGAGATTAGAAGATGAACAAGATTGGGGGCCTTGAAATATACCTTGTTCTACACCGACGTGATAAGACGCCAAGATAATGCTAAACGCCATAATCAATGTGTTTAATGGATACATAAACAGATCGTGTGTCCTAAAAAAAACTAGCCAAATCGAGGTTATAGCTACTAGCATGTGTGGGTATCGCTGTATCAAACACAAAGAGCAAGGAGTAAATCCAAACACATACTCTGATATCAAAGCAAACAATATCATACTCATAGATATTGTCCCAAGAGAGATATGATTTAGGTAGGGTTTTATCATAAAAAGCTCAATAGAAGAAATATACTCAGAGCACCAACTATAGTTATTAAGGTAAGTAAGCCAAGTCTATTCTCAATAAAACTTTGAACTCGTGATCCAAACCAAAATATCAAAAATCCTATAAGAAAAAACCGTAAGCCCCTTGAAAATAGTGAGAATAAACAGAAGTAAAAAAAATTCATGGAGCTTATCCCAGATATAATCGTAACTAGTTTATATGGAATGGGTGATACTCCCGCTATAAAGACAGCTAGAGAACCATTTTCATTATAAAGTTCTTTGAAACTGTTAATTTGGTCTGTCAAAGCGAAGTACTCGGTTATATGTACTCCTATTTCGTCCCAAAAGATAAAACCTATATAGTAACCGGTTATACCACCTAAAACAGAGAAAGCAGTGCATAGCATACAGTACAAAAAAAACTTTTTTTTATTTGCTAGTACTAGAGCGATTAAAAATGGGTCGGGGGGTATCGGAAAAATGAAGGCCTCCGAGAATGCCCAAAGACATAATATCAATAGAGACATTTTGCTGTTCAATGCTCTTTTTATGTTTATACGATTTTTGAGCTTGGTATAAATAATGAATTCCTTAAATAAATTGAACTCTTGACTTTTTAAGTTGAAAGCAAGTTAATGCAAGTATATTTTTATCTTTGTGCCCAAGTGGCGGAATGGTAGACGCAGCGGACTCAAAATCCGCCGGTAGTGATACCGTGAGAGTTCGAGTCTCTCCTTGGGCACCATCATAATAAAATATTAGCTTTAATTTACTTATTTAAGAAAAAATAATGATTAAATAGATTAAGATCTGATAATAAAAATGAGAAGAGATATACGGAGGTGAGTATGAGTGATGATGAGGTAACAATGTCAATAAGAAAGTTCCTGAAGAAAGTGGGGATTACTTCACAACAGGAAATAGAAAAAGTTTATAGTGGTTTGGGTAAGGTAAAAGTAAAAATGGTTTTATCTTGTGAGGAACTTAACCTAGAGCACGTAATAGAGGGTGAGATAGGAAAAGATTGAAAAGCTTTATCGACTTTATAGTAATTCGATAATTAAGGAAATTAAGTGTAATAATGGCAAAAAAATATATTTATAAAACTGAGTATCTTCAATGGAATGCAAGTGATGATGTCTTAAATGCATTTGGTCAGGAGGGGTGGGAACTTGTGTCTGTGGTTTCGAAATCTCTAAACTATGTGGAGCAAAGCTCGGGAATACCAAATCCTCTGGATTTTTTATCTCCGGATAATCAGGCAGTTGATAAGAAAGACTTGAAAACCATGAGGGCGTTTTTCAAGAAAGAGGTAATAAATTAATCAAAGATCTATTATAAGTGGAAACACAAAAATTGAGATAAATATTGAATAGAAATATTGTTAAAATTTTAGATAAAGGGTTTTCCGATATCTCTGCTGGTGAGAAAATGCTTATCTCTTCTCCCGAGAATATTTCAGAGTTTATTTATTCAATACCTAAAGGCGTTTTTTTGAGCATAAAAGAACTTAGGCAAGGCTTGGCAGTAAAGGCAGGTGCTGACAAGACTTGTCCAGTTACAACTGGAATATTTCTTAGAATGGCAATTGAACAGCATAAAGATGATGTTAATTTTCCTTACTGGAGAGTGGTTGATGAAAAGCACCCGGTAGTCAAAAAGTTAAACCTTGATGAAAATAAAATTAAAAAGAAAAGAGTTAATGAATGGGATATAGAGAAGTGAAAAAAATTATGTTCTTGGTGTAACATCATCAACAAGAACAATACCTCTATTCGCAAAAACCTTTACCGCTTGCTCCGCCTTCATATTACTTTCAATTTCTTGCCATATCTCTTGACAATCTTTATACGCCTTCTCGTTCTTATATTCGAACAGATACCCTATTCTGAATACGCCTTCCTTATTCCAAACCCTAGTAATTGTGAACCTCAGCATACCCTTTGCTTGGAGTCTAGGTAAGTACTTATCTCTGTGCTCCTGCCATCTATATATCCGGATTTCCATATCAGCTTTAGAAGAAAAATCTGCAGTGGTATAATTCAGTAATGTTGATTCTGTCATAACAATAATAAAATTTTTTTTCTTGACTGATGTTAAGGTTACTTATTTTTTAAGTCAATATGGGCACCAGCCTCTATAAGTATTGAGGGTCGAGCTTCATGATAGAGGAACGAAAAGAAACACCTAAAGTTAACTTCCACCTTTAAATTTATCCAATCGTAGATGTGTACAAAGCTCTCAGGGGATTAAATCATACACATTACTGCTACAAAAGCTTCAACATTCAATCTGGCTCAATATCGAGTTTTGTCACGTCACATGCCAGAGATAGATCAGCTACCTCTATTTTCTATCTGTAGTCTCTTTTTCCATCTACTCTAACGCGCTGATACAACGTTTCAGGTAGATTGTAGGCTTGGTAGATATTGTTCGATATTGATGTTCTGTTTTGGTAAACAGTCTTCACAATCCACTTGGCTCCTTTGAAGCCGAGATATCCCAACATGCCGAGAAACATTAAACTTGTCATTATACACATATGGTAGAGATAGCATTATTTTGTGATTTATCAAATGCGACATTTTGAATTATCAGGAAATACTAAAAAAAGAAAAGTTTTACCCAAATAGTGCATTTTTATTCCAAAAGTTGGAAATTAATACTTTTCAAGGCATTGAAAGCAACAAACAATGGTTACTGTGGTTGTATTAAAATCAAGGAGATATACATGAGTGTAGCAAGAATAAATATGGTTGATTGGCGTTCTGAGGAATTATTTGTTGAAAAGACAAAAAACACAGCGTCAACAATGCGTCAATCTTTTCCAAATGCTGAGATAATGCTGCGCATTAAAACTACTCCCACATCGGTGGTGGCTATATCTGTCTATCCCAGTCAAGAGAAAGCTGATGAGGCAAGAGCGGAGTTAGACAAAAGAATGGCAGACTATGGGGATGCCGTCAAAGACCATTGGTTTCTAGAGGGGGAGGTTATATCTGCTCATATAAATGAGGAGTGGGTGAAGAATAGTATTAAAAGATAACTGGTATTTTTTACTTTAAAAATAAAAATACTACCATCCAATTACACTTTTCTGCTGGATACTCCAAAGAACATAGATATGACTTTCTTTTGCTTTCTTCAGTGAAGGTAGGGGAAAATAAGTTGAATAATTTTAAACAATTAGTTGTGTGACGAAGGTTATTGTAATACTAATCTGGGTGAGTTCAGTTTTTTTCCTTATTTAGAGACACTAGGAAATTTATTTTCCTCAAACAATTTAAATACAATAAGGATAAAAATTATGACAAACGGAATGGTAAAATGGTTTAATACAAACAAGGGGTATGGTTTCATACAACCCGACAACGGTAATAAGGATGTCTTTGTACATATAAGCGCCGTCGAAAAGTCTGGATTGAAAACCCTTCTAGAAAATCAAAAAGTTTCTTTTGAAATAAACCAGGATAAGGGTCGGTCATCTGCTGCTAACATAAAAGTTATTGGTTGATGACAAAGTAACTTAATAAAAATCCTAATTTTGCACACCAAATAAACGTATGAGCTCTCCCCCGACGTTCTAGGTGTGGGAGAAGTAACTAAATGATAACAAAACAGTTCAGTTTAGATACTAATTGTATTAGAGTATAAATCATATAAAAGGGGGGAATTATGACAGAGGAAATAGTGAGATCGGGAGGATGTCTTTGTGGGAGAAGTCGTTACCAAACCAAGGGAGACTCTCCGAGAGCAATTATGTGTCATTGCCGATATTGTCAAACATACACGGGAAGTGCTTTTGGAACGCAAGTCTGGTTTCCAGAAGATAAGGTCACCTTAACCTCTGGAGAATTATCGATATATGAAAATAATACTGAATCTGGGAATGTGGTTACGTTAAATTTTTGTAAAAATTGTGGTTCTACTATCTTTTTGAGACTTAATGTTTTCCAAGGTATGGTAGCTATTCCTGGAGGAAGCTTTGACCCTCCAACATTCTGGTTTGAACCACAAGTTGAAAATTTTTGTCGTACAAAAGCACCATTTATTCAAACCTCTACTGCTGAAAAGCACGATACACATCCAATGTATAACCCGAAGACGCCGGATAATCACCCAGTGAAATAACTCGTTAAATATAGTAAATCAAACACTTAGCCCTCTTGGGCTTCTCCAAGACTTAAATAATTAAGAAGGGAAATTTTGAAATGAAAACAAAAATACCACCACCAATTATAGCACTTGTAATGATAGCCATAATTTATTTATCTTCCCTCATTATTGAACCTATTACTTTTGGTTATCAAACAGTAATCAGTATATTCGTTGTTGTTATTGGATTGTCATGCGCCATACCTTCTTTTCGGTTGTTTGCAAAACATAAAACAACGATTAGTCCTTTCACCCCTTCAGAAACTACTGCACTTGTAACGGACGGCATGTATCGTTATTCAAGAAATCCCATGTACTTAGGGCTTGTCTTATTAACTATTGCAGCAACAATTTTTTTTGGAACTTGGTTGGGAGTTGTAATCGTTGTATCGTTTATTTTTCTCCTTAATTTCTTGCAAATTTTACCGGAAGAGGAAGCTCTTTTAGATATTTTTGGCGAGGAATATGTCGAATATCAAAAAAAGGTAAGAAGGTGGATTTGATAAATA
Organism: uncultured Alphaproteobacteria bacterium; assembly: GCA_902574225.1. GTDB lineage: Bacteria > Pseudomonadota > Alphaproteobacteria > Rhodobacterales > Rhodobacteraceae > CACIJG01. Next base: position 16,091 of record CACGMO010000020.1, on the reverse strand, counting down.
CTTATAAGGATACACTATAACTTTGAAAATATAGAATGGTGAAGGGCTATTTATTAGGACAAATCACTATTAGTGATAAAAGCCAATATAAAATATATGACTCTAAAATCAGAAAAGTAATCGAAGAGTTTGGAGGAAAGTACCTAGTGAAAGGCGGATTGCGGCTTGTTAAAGAAGGTAATCCTTCCCTTCAAAGAGACGTCTTAGTTGAGTTCAGAGATGTCAAAACTGCTCAACGTTTTTTCTCATCGCAGCAATTTAAAGAAATCAGTAAGTTTAGAAAGGCTGGGTCAACTGGGGTTCTGTTACTCTTGAACGGGAAAGAATAGGGTTTAGAATATTTTATGAGCCATTGGCATACCAAAATGCAGATTAACTATTCAAAAAAAAAATGCTTATTTCAAATTAGATAACATTTGTTGGATTTCCTTTGTATCTGCGATAGGGTGCTTTATTTTAATAGCCATTGTAATAACAAACTCTCCAGCTCCTAATGAGTCTAATTTATCAATTATAGTTTGTTCGCTCTCTGCATACCAATTGCAAAAAAAGAAATCTGCTTTACCCATGAAAATTTGAACGACTCTGGCTCTTTCATGAAAAGAATTTTGAGGGTCATTCATTCTATCAACCCACATATCATTTGTTCTACCTTTGATTCTCTTTAGAAATTCTTTTTTTTTCTCATCGGAATGATACGTGTGAGTAGCTAGATAATAATCCATGATCTTTTCTATACGTGTTTTTTTATAGTTTACGAGAAACACTTCACAAATCAATATGACAACAACCAAAAATTCTTCATTAGTCAAACTCTTAATAATAATATTGGCACAACCTTCTTCCTCTAGAGTCGGAGGGGTAGACCAAAATGGTTAAGTTTAATAAATAATGTGTGATATAATAAAACTTAGTAGCTGAGTAATCGCTTTGTTATTATGGTAGACGCAGCGGACTCACAATATGTCGGTAGTGATATCGTGAGAGTTCGAGTCTCTCCTTAGGCACATTTAGAATAAAGCATTATCATTTCAGAAAAAAGCTATCAGTACTCATTAAATCTAACCAAAAAGGTTAAAAATTTGCTTTTATTGTCGTTTATGTTATTTGTGAATAGGGGACAAACTAGGGTAGGCGAGATCAAATCATCCTACTGGTTTGTTTCCTTCAAGCGTAAGATGTTCATTTAAATCTTTGTATTTTGCAATTTTATGATTATAAAAGACAACCGATTTATCATTTATACTTCTGAAATATCATTTTGATCTGGAACACAGGGAAGAGAAAAATGAAAGAAGTCCTACTAAGATTAAAAAATAGCATACAAAATCCAGTGGGTTTAATTTTTCAATATAGATACCGGTTAAAAACGCTGCAATCGAAGACATTAGCGTCATTATAGCTGAACCTAAACCAGAGGCGCTTCCTGCCAAATGTGGTATCGCCTTTACTATTTCAGCATTTGACGCAGGCCAAATAACCCCTGATCCAAAAGTCATTATAAGTATGGGTAGAAAGAAGCTTAAAGGATGGAAGAAAAAGTTTGAAAGTAATAAAGAAGAACATGGCCCCAAAACTAATATTAAACTGCCTGATACCATTAAATTTTTCGTTGATACTAAATTAGCGATTCTGCTGACCAATATATTACCTATAACATACCCAAGAGCTGGAAACGCTAGGTATATTCCCATAGCTGTTGGAGTTAGGTTAAAAACTTTTACTGCAATATATGGCCCACCAATAAAGAAAATCCCGAAGATAGAAAAACTTAGAGCGAATGTAGACGTTGGCAACCAAAAGTTTAAGCTAGTGATTAAAGTGGGATATGTTTTTATTTGAGAAAATATATCTTTGCTTTTATGGAAATGCGTCTCTTTAAGATCAATCATTATTAATGAAAGAAGCAAAAGACTAAGGAAAGTAAGAAAAAGGAAAATACCTTTCGGACCAAAATAGTCGTTGATTATTCCACCTGTTAGTGGTGCTAGGGAAGGGGCAATGCCCATTGCAATTGATAATAATCCCAACATCTTCACAGTTTCATCTTTTGTTGAGAAATCGCCAATAATGGCTCTAGATAGAACTAACCCCGCTGCGGAAGAAGATTGACAAAGTCTGAAAAACAAAAAGTTATAAAGATCTGCTGAAATATAACAGCCTAGCGAGGAGAAAAAAAAAATGGAAAAGAACGCCAACATTACTGGACGCCTGCCAAAGCGATCCGAAAGCGGACCTGCTATGAAATTTACAAATGCAACACCCAAAAGGTATCCAGAAATAGTATATTGGATCGTTTTATAATCTGTTTTAAATTGTTCTTGTAAGTCAGTTAGGGATGGAACGATTATGATTTGGACGAGTATATATGTTCCTGCTAAGAGAGAAAGCGTTAAAAGATGGGGTCTTGCTTTAGTCATAATTATGGGTGTAGGTGATTGCAGATCGCTAAACGCCTATCATCCTTGTAAATGCATGTAAAGATTTTGTTTAAGTTCAAGAAGTCCTAAAACCCTCACTGCGGAAAATATCTACGAAAGCATCTGGATCAATCTGGATCAAACCTTTTCTCCTTAACAGTCTGTATTTTTAATTGACGTGGGCAGCCAAAATTTTTGACAAACAGAAAATTAAATAATTTGTATAATGAATTTTAGGATTAAGCTTATAAAGTAACTTTAATTTTTTCCATAAATAAAATAGTCTGTAAATAATCTGGGATAGAGAAGGATTAAAAAATGAAAACGTCCAATGAATATTTGAAAGAAGCGAATGCGTTAGTTGAAAAAATTGATGTTGCGATGGGAATTGAGCGCCATAAATCAGGGGACGCGATTTTCATTGATGTTCGAGACAGTGCCGATATCACGTCCACGGGAACAATACAGGGCTCTTTAAAAATTCCACGTGGGTTTATCGAGTTTGCAGCCGATGAATCAACGCCATTTCATAACAAGGCACTATCAAAAGATCAAGAAATTATTCTAGTGTGTGGTGCAGGTGGTATGGCTGCGCTTACTGGAAAAACCATGATTGAAATGGGTTACAAGAATGTTAAAAACGTTGGAGGAATTGGAGACTGGATCAAAGCTGAGGGACCTGTTGAGAAATAATCATATAACTTTTTGATTTGAGTTCAAATGAATAAGTATATAGTAGGGAGTTCTACTGACTACCTCCTAGGAAAATCCTTTAAAGAGTTTGCATATTAAAATGAGTATAGATAGTTTAACCATAGCTTTTATAGGCTTAGGAGAAGCCGCATGTTCGATTATCTCAGGATGGGGAAACCTTCGAAATAATCAAATAAAAGCCTACGATATTAAATTGCATTCAGTTGAAACTAAGGAAGAAATACTTGCCAGGGCGAAGGAACTAAATATCTGTGTAAAACTGTCTTTACACGAACTTATTAAAGGTTCTGATCTAATTTTTTCCACGGTTACTGCTGATCAAGCTTTAAAAGTGGCTAGAGAATCGTGCCAATTTATAAAAGATGGGGCATTTTTTTTTGATCTCAATTCATGTGCGCCTTCTTCGAAAAAAAGTGCATGTAAAAGTATTGAAACAAACAGAGGAGGGTACGTAGACGTTGCAGTTATGGCACCTTTATCTACTGAAAAACACCTTGTTCCTATCATAATTTCTGGAGATAAAGCTTCTCAAGCGCACGCAATCTTAGAAAAACTTCCAATGAATGTAAAAATTATCAAGGGGCCCGTTGGCAGGGCATCTTCGATTAAAATGGTTCGTTCTATAATGGTTAAGGGGCTGGAAGCTCTCACTGCTGAGTGCGCTCTTGCAGCTGTTGAGGCAAATGTTCTGGAGGAAGTATCTGCTTCATTGTCAGTATCTCACCCCTATTTTGATATTCTCAAGCATTCTATTTACAATTTCGAAAGAAGCCTTTCTCATGGCAAGCGTCGAGCAGAAGAGCTCAAAGAGGTGTCAAGAATGCTTGAAGACTTGAAGCTTACAAATCATATGTCAAAAGCAACTGTACGTTGGCAGAACAAATTGGGTTCATTAGAAAAGACAAATTCGATGTCTAAAATAAAAGAAAATTTTGTTTCTTTTGCCAAACAGTTATCCGCTGAGCTCAGAGACATAAAAGAGTAATAATATTTTTAGACCTTTTCAAAATTATTATTTAATATTAAGAAATCCAAGTTAATAATGGTCTTCTTTAAAATGACTGAGAAAGAATACGATAAAATCCCTGGCACAATTGTTTTTGATGCTGATAAATCAAGAGAGGGGTATCATTTAAACCAATTTTGTATATCACTCAGGTTGCAGAAAAATAGAGACGCCTTTAATAAAAATGAAGAGGCTTATCTTGACGCCTACCCAATGTCTAAGGAACAACGCGAAGCTGTTTTGAAAAGGGAGTGGAATCTACTATTGGAATTGGGAGGTAATATTTATTATACTTCAAAATTAGCGGCTAATGATGGTATTAATTTCCAAAATCTCGCGGGACGAATGACTGGCATGGGTGTAGATTCCTATCGCGAGATGATGCTTAAGGGAGGACGTTCTATAGAAGGCAATAGAGATAAGTCTGAGTGGGGAGAAGATTAATGGCTAAAATTATGGCAGGAGTAGGATGCTCGCATGTGCCAGCAATTGGTGTTGCGATGGATACGGGTATAACGCATGAGGAATATTGGAAACCAGTTTTTGAAGGATTTAAAAAATCTAGAGTATGGATGAAAAAACAAAATCCTGATGTAATATTTCTTGTTTACAACGATCATTGTACCGCTTTTGATGCGAGATGCATTCCTACCTTTGCGCTTGGGTGCGGGGCTGAATTTCAACCAGCAGATGAAGGATGGGGGCCTAGGCCAGTACCAGCAGTAAAAAACCATCAAAAAATGGCAAGCCATATAGCACAATCTTTAGTGCTTAATGAATTTGATATTACAATCATGAATGAGATGGAAGTTGATCACGGTCTTACCGTTCCTTTGTCAGTGATGTTTGGAGATATTAAACAAAATGGTGAATGGCCAGCTCTTGTCATTCCACTTTGTGTAAACGTTGTTCAATACCCGGCTCCAACTGGTAATAGATGCTATAATCTAGGTAAAGCTATACGAAGAGCCATTGAGAGTTATGAAGAAGATTTAAACGTTATTATTTTTGGTACAGGGGGTATGAGCCATCAGTTACAGTATAAGAGGGCTGGACTTATTAATTCTGATTGGGACAAGCGGTTCCTCGACCTTATGACACAGGATCCAGTTGGGGCCAGTCAAATCACGCACCTTGAGTATCTAAGGGAAACTGGTAGTGAAGGAATTGAGATGGTGATGTGGTTAATTATGAGAGGTGCTTTGAACGAAAATGTAACCGAAGTCCATCGCCACTATCACGTTCCTGCCTCTAATACAGCTGTTGGACATATAATTTTAGAAAATAATGCATAAGGAAAAATAAATGAAAATTTGTGTTGCGGGAGCTTACGGTGCATTCGGCCTAAAGCATTTAGATGCCTTAAAAAATATTGAGGATATCGAAGTTGTCTCTGTTATGGGGCCAAACAGAAATAAAATAGAGGCTCTTGCAAACGAGCGGCACATAGAGCACTTCAGTGATAGTCTTGAGGAGTGTATTTCTTTACAAAATGTTGATGCTGTTATTCTATCAACTCCTACCCAGATGCATGCTAACCAAGCGATTAAGTGCATGGATGCTGGAAAACATGTTCTTGTAGAAATTCCAATGGCTGACAGCTTAGCTGATAGCAATCGTATTGTTGATAAGAAAAGGGAAACTGGCCTAATCTGCATGGCAGGTCACGTGCGGAGGTTCAATCCATCTCATCAATGGATAAACAACAAAATCAGAGCAGGGGAACTTAAAATTCAACAAATGGATGCGCAAACCTACTTCTTTCGCAGAACAAATACTAATGCAAAGGGTGAACCAAGATCTTGGACCGATCATCTACTTTGGCATCATGCGTGTCACACGGTTGATCTATTCCAGTACCAAACACAAAGTAAAGTGGTGCGAACCTTTGGTTTGCAAGGACCTTTACACCCAGAACTCGGCATTGCTATGGATATGTCTATCGGGATGAAAACCGAAGATGAAGCAATTTGCACTCTTTCTCTTAGCTTTAACAATAATGGGCCTTTTGGTACGTTTTTCAGATATATATGCAATAATGGAACATATTTAGCTAGATATGATGACCTTTATGATGGGGATAATAAACAGATTGATTTGAGTGGAGTTGATGTTTCAAACAATGGTATAGAGTTAATTGATCGAGAATTTATTTCCGCTATTAAAGAAAACCGCCCACCAAATGCGTGTGTTACTGATGCTATTTCAGCAATGCAAACTCTCGACAAAATAGAGAGAGATTTACACAGTGACTGAAAATAAAACAGCACTGATACTTTCAGCACATGCCGCAGATTTTGTTTGGCGTTGCGGAGGTGCTATAGCACTTCATCAAAAGCTTGGTTATAAAGTTACCATAGCTTGCATGTCATATGGCGAGAGAGGTGAGAGCGCCAAGCTATGGAAGCAAAGTGAAATGACGTTAGAAAAAGTAAAAAGCAACAGAAAAAGTGAAGCAGAAAAAGCAGCTAAGGCACTAAATGCTCATGATATTATTTTTTTTGACCTTGGTGACTATCCTTTGGAAATTGACAAAAAAGCAAAGTTAAAAATAGTTGATGTCATTCGAAATATTCAACCAAATTTTATGATGAGTCATTCTAAATATGACCAGTATAATACAGATCATATGCTTATGACTAAAATAGCGATTGAGACACGTATGATTGCGCAGGCATGGGGACATAACCCAGGGGAAAAGGTACTAGGCGCCCCTCAACTATATTTATTTGAACCCCACCAAACCGAGCAAATGGGTTGGAAACCTAATGTATTTTTGGATATCACTGAAGTTTGGGATAATAAACGAAAAGCAATTGAATGTATGGAAGGGCAGCATCACCTGTGGAATTATTATACGAATTTAGCAGAAAACCGAGCAAATCATTTTAGGCGCAATTCAGGTGGAATGGCTGGAGGTCGTGTTGCTAAATATGCTGAAGCATTTGAGTCAATCTACCCAGTTTGTAAGGATGAGCTTTGATGGGAGGAATCGTAGTACAAAACTTTGAGCGAGTAGAGCAAGAAATTATTGATGGGTTACAATCCTGCGGAGTATCTACCATCCATGAAGCGCAAGGAAGAAAAGGTTTGTTGGCAAGTTATATTTCGCCTGTCATCCCAGGAAAGAGAATTGCAGGATCAGCTATAACAATATTAGCTGCGCCCGCTGATAACTGGATGGTGCACGTTGCAATAGAACAAATAAAGCCTGGTGATATTATGATATTGGGTACGATATCTCCCTCAGATGCGGGGTATTTTGGAGAATTGCTAGCAACATCCGCAATTGCCAGAGGTTGTAGAGGTTTCGTTATTGATGGTGGCTGTCGAGATATTGCAGAATTAAGAAAAATAGGTTTTCCTGTTTGGTGTAAAGCCCATAATGCGCAGGGAACTGTGAAAGAGGTCGTTGGATCAGTAAACATTCCTATTGTTTGCGCAGGAGCGTCTGTTGATGCAGGTGATGTGATAGTAGCTGATGATGATGGAGTGTGTATTGTTAAAAGAGAAGAAGCAAAAACAGTTCTTGCACTAGGACAAGAAAGAGAAGGACTCGAAATCGAAAAACGAAAAAAACTAGCCTCAGGTGAACTGGGATTAGATATCTATAATATGCGAGAGAAGTTAAAGAAATACGGATTAAAATATGTCTGAAGGCACCCCAGCGATGTTGATGAGAGGAGGAACGTCAAAGGGGCTATATTTTTTAAAAGAGGACATTCCGAATGATATTGCGAAAAGAGAAGACTTTCTACTTTCTGTTTTTGGTTCTCCAGATAATCTACAAATAAATGGTGTTGGAGGAGGAAACCCCTTGACGTCTAAGGTTGCCATTGTTTCAAAATCAAAAAGGTCTGGTATTGATGTTGACTACCTATTTCTCCAGGTTGCTGTCGATGATTATGTGGTATCCTCTACTCAAAATTGTGGCAACATACTCGCTGGTATTGCGCCCTTTGCAATAGAGCGAGGATTGATAAACCCGGAAAAAGGTAAAACATCCGTAAGAATTTTTATGGAGAATTCAAAACAAATTGCTATTGCCACTGTTGACACCCCGGATGGTAGGTTAACTTACAATGGAAATACATATATAGATGGTGTTACTTTGCCAAGTTCTCCCATTTTATTAGAGTTTCTGGATATTGAGGGGTCTCTATGTGGTGAGCTTTTACCGAGCGGTAATATAAAAGATGAAATAGATGGATTTTCTGTAACAATGATTGATAACGGAATGCCATGCGTCATTATTGGAGCAAGTCAACTAGGTCTTAATGGAAACGAAAGAGTCGAGGAACTGGAACAAAATAGTGATCTGAGAGAAACTCTTGAGTCCCTTCGACTTAAGTGCGGAAAGATTATGAATCTTGGAGATGTGAAAGAGAAAACGGTACCCAAAATGACAATTGTGAGCAAACCTCTACACGACGGTATGATAAATACGCGAACATTTATTCCTCATCGGTGCCATCGCTCTATCGGTGTTTTTGGTGCCATTTCAGTCGCAACGGCTTGTCTGATAGAAGATACTCCTATCAATAAATTGTCGATAATTCCTAATGGTGAAAAAAAATTATGTTCCATTGAACATCCCTCAGGACAGATGCATGTTTTAGCAGAGTTGGGAGATAAAAAAATCAAATCAACAGCTATTTTAAGAACGGCCCGAAAGCTATTTGATGGTATGGTATTTCCCCATGAAGAGAGTGAGAAGGCTAATTGAAATCATGGATGCAGATTGGCTACCTTTTCACCCTAATCCTCGCAAACCAACGTTCAAGGTACCGCAAGGTGCAGTAGATGCACACTGCCATGTTTTTGGTCCAGCTGCTCGGTTCCCATTTGCTTCAGAAAGAAAGTATACCCCCTGTGATGCATCCAAAGAGCAATTATTTGCACTCAGAGATTTTTTAGGTTTTGAACGCAGCGTGATAGTGCAGGCGACTTGTCATGGAAAAAATAATGATGCCTTGGAGGATGCTTTGCTGAATTCAAATAATATGGCTAGAGGAATTGCAGCAGTTGGACCAGAAATCGATGATCAAACCCTACAGCGCTTGGACCATGCAGGTGTCAGGGGTGTGAGATTCAATTTTGTAAAAAGGCTAGTAGATAATACGCCGAAAGATATATTCAAAGATATATCGAATATGATCGCAGAATATGGATGGCACATTGTTGTATACGTCGAGTCACAAGACTTAGAGGAGCTGATTCCCTTTTTACAAGCACTTCCAACACGTGTAGTTTTTGATCACATGGCACGACCAGATGTAGCAAAGGGCCCCAATAGTAAAGACTTTAATTTATTAATGAAGCTAATGGAAACAGAGAAGTTTTGGTGCAAAACAACTTGTCCTGAAAGGCTGACTAAAGTCGGACCAGAAGAAAACTACTCCGATGTTTTACCGTTTATGAAAAAACTGGTTGAAAACTTTCCTGACAGAGTTTTATGGGGCACGGATTGGCCTCATCCGAATATGAAGTCGCATATGCCTGATGACGGTCAGCTAGTGGACATCATAGAACTCTTTGCACCAAAAGAGGAAACACAGAAAAAACTCCTGATTGATAATCCATTAGCTCTTTACTGGAATGATTGAAACAAATTAGTCCTTTTTAACCTTTGCTTTGACAAGCATCAGGCTAATGACGGCAACCAAAGAACAATGCCTGGAAAAGAAATTAAAACGGCAATGGTAAATGCATCCGCAATAAAAAATGGAGTTACTCCTTTAAAAACATCTTGCACACTCAGGTCATCTCGGACACCGGCAACGACGAAGCAATTTAATCCAATGGGTGGCGTTATCAAACAGAACTCTGCCATTTTCACAACCAGTATACCAAACCATATCGCGCACATAGTGCCAGACATTCCAAATGCACTATCAGCGGCTGATACAGTTTCACCTCCATTTAGTGCCATAACAGCTGGGTAAACAACTGGTAGTGTTAATAGCAACATACCTATAGCATCCATGAACATGCCGAGAACAGCATATCCAAGTAATATGCAAACCAATATCAGTACAGGAGACATATCCAGCGATGTAATCCAAGATGAAAATGCATCTGGAAGCTTCGCAAAACCGAGGAAGCGAACATAGATTAGCACACCCCAAATAATGGTAAATATCATTATAGTTAATTTTGCAGTTTCTAGAAGAGCTTCCTTAAGCTGTTTTATTCGCATGCCTCTGTAAATAGCCATTAAAAAAACAATAAAAGCACCTATGGCCCCTCCCTCTGTAGGTGTTCCCCATGCATCACCGAATGGGTTATAAACGAAAAAAATTATTATTATTATAACGGCAACAATTGGAAAAGCTGGTGCTAGGCTTTCAAAACGCTCTTTCCAAGTAAATCCGCTAACGGGAGGCCCAACGTTTTTAAAATAAAGGGCAATGCAAACAATTAATCCGCCATAAACTAATGCTGAAACCGCACCTGGAATAAACCCAGCTAGTAATAATTTCCCTACGTCCTGCTCCACTATTATAGCATAAATTACAAGAATTGCAGAGGGGGGTATTAAAGACGCTAAAGTGCCACCAGCAGCAACAACACCAGCCGCAAATTGTTTATTGTACCCTATTTTTAGCATCTCAGGAATTGCAATTCGTGCAAATACAGCAGCTGTTGCAACAGAGGCTCCTGATACTGCAGCAAATCCAGCGGTTGCAAAAACAGTTGATACTGCCAGGCCACCGGGTACCCAAGCGATCCATCGTTTGGCAGCCTCAAACAGAGCGGATGTCAACTTTGCATAATAGGCTAAATATCCAATTAAAATGAAAACGGGTATTAGACTTAACACGTGGGCGCTTACTTTAGAGTGAGGGGTGAGACCTGCAACCTTGACGCTTATCTGAAGTGCTTTTAAAAAACGATTAGGATCATAATCAAACCCATTCCAACGAAGCCAAACCAAACCAATAAACCCAGCTAAACCCGCAGCAAATGCTACACGCATACCTAGAACGACAAGAAGCAACATTCCTCCGCTCACCCATAGACCTATAGTTATATTTTCCATCAACTAGATCTATCAATTGCATCGGTCTCAAGTTTTGCTTGTTCAGAGGCACTTAAGACTAAAGGTACTGCTGATGGTTGATCCAATCCTAATACTAAAGCTCTCGTATATCCAATAGCTTGTAAAAATAGACGAAGGGCCAGAACACTAAAAGCAAAGGGAACCACAAGCTTAGAAGGCCAAATAGGCAATCCAATATCAATAGAACTATCTCGACTACAAAAAGGACGCGCACAATCAAATGACCTATCGAAATGCACCCACGCACCCCATGTAAGTGCTAAGATAAGGACTAGGATAAGAACTATCGACAGCAATTCAAAGAGCCAAAGAGCCCGCCCTCTTAAAAAAGAAACAAAAATGTCCATCCTAATATGACTTCCATCTCTTTGCACATAAGATACACCCATTATTGCTATTATAGGCATTGCAGCCTCTATATAATCAACGTATCCAGCTAGGGGAGCATTAAAAAATTTTCGACCCGTAACAGAGTAAACGGCCAAAAACATAAGAGACAAAATCGCTAGTCCACTTATCAAAGCACAAAATTTCTCAAGCTTTAGCAGATATCTGTCGAGGCGACTCAATAAATGCCCATCCTCAATTACCGCAACTTGGCCAGCCATTAGATAATCCTTAGTTGAAATGGTTAGGTCAAAACAAATTGACCTAACCATAAGTCAGTATTAGTTTGAAGCCTTTGCTTTAGCCAAAGTCTTCATAACTAAATCGTACAATTCTTGACCTGGCAACCCTTGGGCTTCCATATCCTTTATCCAGGCGTCACGAATAGGATCAGCTGCTTTTTTACGAAACTCTGCAATTACTGAATCGCTTATTTCTATCTTTTTTACACCTTTTTCAGCAAGCACAGAATCCCACTTGCTTAAAAGTTTCCCATAATTATCTAGATAGTGATCAAGTGCTTCTTCTATTGATCCATCAAGCGCATTTTTATGTTTAGATGATAGTCCTTCATACGCATCAATGTTGACTACCACTGGGCAATTTACTGTCCCTGGATTAAGGTTGGCTGTCCACCAGTCGGCTTGATTGATTGTTCCAAATGATAAATGTGCGTGTTGCGCAAAGGCTACTGTGTCGACGACGCCTGACTCCATTGCTTGATAGGCCTCTGTAGCAGTTACCGACGTCGGTACGGCTCCAACTGCTTTAAATGCCTGACCTAAACCACCAGTTGCTCGCACTCTCATTCCGTTAAACTCTTCAAGAGTATCTCTTGGATCCCCAGTTCCCACCAAGTTATATTGTGGCATAGGTGAAGTCATAAGAAGCTTTGCATTCCATTGTTCCATTTCCTTGGTCGCTGCTGGATGTGCATATACAGCGCTTGAAACAGCTACTTCTTGTTCCAAAGTCTCTACTCCTAGAAAAGGTAGTTCCAAAACAGTTACTACTCTGTTTTTATCACGGTGATAGCCAGCACAGAATTGAGCCATCTCAAATGCACCTATACTTATACCATCTAAGTTTTCTTTATTTTTGGATAATCCACCATAAGAGATATTCATAGTGAACTCTCCGTTTGTTTTCTCGCTTACGAGCTCTGCAAGTTTTTCAATATGTTCGGTGAACGCTCTACGTTTGCCCCATACTGAAACATTCCACTCTTCAGCAAATGTCTCTGTGCCAAAGCAAAAAACTATAGTAACTATGCACAGTTTTTTTAAAAATTTCATTCTCTTCTCCTTAGTGATTCCTTTTTTGCATCAATTATTATGTTATATAATGTACTAGTTAACCCCCATCTAGCTAGCTTAAAGAGTCCATTTTAATCGAGCCAGATAGCACACATATAATAATATTGAATTTGCTTTATCAGACAAGACGTTATAGTAGAAAATTTTATTGGCTCGGAGTGCTTATTGCTTCTTAAAGAATAAAAAACTTAGTGATAAATTTAAAAAATGATAAAAACCTTTCGATAATAGTTTTGAAAATATTACTCGTAGATAAATTGTGAAAATAGAAAGCCGTATTTAATTATGACAGATGGGTTGTTTGGAAAATATGTTTTAACAGCGATTATCCCCATTACCTTTAAAGAATTTTTTGGTTTGAAAAAAAACCCTTTTTTTCTTTTCCTGATTATTTGTTTTTGTGGCTACATAAACAGTACCTATGCAGAAGTTAGAGGTAAATTGTTGTATTTTTATTCTGATACATGCGCTTATTGTAAAGCATGGGAGAATGAAATCGCCAATATTTATCTTAAAACAGAATTCGAAGACGAATTTAAACTTAGTTTTATTAATTTTTTTTCTAATGTTGAATTAGAAAAATATGGAATTTCAAAAACAGTTAAAGTTACTCCGACCTTTATATTCGTAAAAGACCAAACGGAAGTTGGCAGAATAGAGGGATACAACGGCCAAGAGTTATTTTGGTGGCAAGTTTATGAAATAATTAAAAGCAATAGTCTAAAGTAAAATTTTTGCAGGTAATTATGTCTAGGAAACCGTTGCTCTTCCAGTATGAGTGATATATAATTAGAGCCAAGTTAGGGGGAATTGTGAATATAAGCCGTAGAAAAGCTGTAAAAATGATTGCTGTTTCCAGCGCTCTTTTCTGCTCTGGCGTTGGCGACGTTTTAGCCGGTAAGCCTGAAGTGTCTGATCAAATTAATAACATAATTTCTGGATCACAGGCTAGAGAAGTGGACGTTTTTTTAGATGTTCCCGAAATTGCTGAAAACGGAAATCAGGTTAAGGTTGCATTTGAGATAGAGAGTCCAATGTCTGAATCAGATTTTGTGCAAGAAGTTTATATAATGGCAGATGGGAACCCGGCTCCAAATGTTGCTAAATTCAATTTTACTCCCTATTCAGGTGAATGTTTTGCATCAACAAGGATGAGGCTCTCTAAAACGCAGGATGTTTATTTGGTTGCAAAGTTTAATGACGGCACCCACTCAATAACTCAATCAACTATAAAAGTTACAATAGGGGGCTGTGGAGGATAGTAATGTCAAAAATTAAACCAAGAGCCAAGATACCAAAAGAAGCAGAGCTTGACGAAGTAATAGAGATTAAGACCCTTATTAGACACCCAATGCATAGTGGAAGAGTAAAGGACGTCGATGGTAAAACAATTCCGCGCCTAATTATTAATAAATTTAATGCAATGTTCAATGGTAAGGTTGTGTTTACCGTGAATTTAGAGCCATCCATCTCGAGCAATCCATACATATCTTTTCCCTTTAAAGTAAAAGAGGAAGGTACCTTTGAACTTTCATGGGAAGAAGATGGTGGCAACCAGTATAAATTGACTAAGAGTTTAAAAGTCATCTAGCAGCAAATTGTTTTGATAGAAGGTAAAATACTTGAAATTCAGTCGCCGAAACTTGATTAAATCCTTCGCTGCTCTTGGCTCAGTAGGCTTTTCGACTAGGGTTCTAGCTCAAGACAAACCAAATCCAAACAACCTTCCTCCAAACTTACCTGAATGGACACCAGACTTAGGTGCGGGGGTTGATGAAAATCCTTATGGAAGTCCCTCAGAGTTTGAAAGTAATGTTATTAGACGAAATGTCCCTTGGCTTACTGCTTCGCCTCAGTCATCAGTTAATTTTACACCTTTGCAGGATCTTGAAGGTATCGTAACCCCAAATGGCCTATGCTTTGAAAGACATCATGGTGGAGTAGCTGAAATTAATCCAACTGATTACCGCCTAATGATAAATGGATTGGTGGATAGAGAGATGATCTTCAGTCTTGATGATTTGAAGAGGTTTCCTCAAGTCAATAAATTTTATTTCCTAGAATGTGCTGCTAATGGGGGTATGGAATGGAAAGGGGCTCAACTTAATGGGTGCCAATATACTTTTGGTATGGTTCATAACGTTCAATATACTGGGGTGAAGCTAAGTGATCTACTTAGAGAGACGGGATTAAAGCCAAAGGCAAAATGGGTTTTGGCTGAAGGTAGTGATACTTCAGGAATGACGCGATCAATTCCCATCGAAAAGATTTTGGATGATTGTTTGATTGCGTGGGCGATGAATGGTGAAGCTTTAAGACCAGAGCAAGGCTACCCTGCTCGCCTTGTAGTGCCTGGGTGGGAAGGTAATATGTGGGTTAAATGGATAAGGAGACTTGAGTTTGGTGACAAGCCTTACATGACAAGAGAAGAGACATCCAAATATACCGACTTACTCACAGACGGAAAGGCAAGAATGTTTACATGGGTTATGGAAGCAAAGTCAGTAGTTACATCGCCAAGCCCTGAAAAGCCAATCCTACACAAGGGAATTCAACAATTAAGAGGATTAGCTTGGTCTGGAAAAGGAAAAATAAAAAGGGTTGATGTCTCTTTAGACGGTGGGAAAAATTGGAGAACCGCTCAGCTCCATGCACCAATAATGTCCAAATCTTTAGTAAGGTTCACACTCCCATTTGAATGGAGTGGTGAGGAGCTTTTGATCCAATCGAGAGCAATAGACGAAACTGGATATGTCCAGCCATATATCCAGGAACTTCAAAAGATAAGAGGTAAAAATTCAATTTACCATAATAATTCAATTGCTACTTGGTTGGTAAGTAAATCTGGCAGAGTCGACAATGTACGTTTGGGTTAAGATAGTATCAGCATTGATGCTGACTAGTTTAATAAGTACATTTTCTTCGGAAGCATCAGACAGAGCGTTTAATCTAGGGAGTATAGCAACAAGTCAACAAGTAAAAGGCTGGGACATTGATGTAAGACCAGACGGGGTAGGTGCTCCCATTGGCTCAGGTACAGCTTTTGATGGTGAAGAAGTTTTTGCAGAGCAATGTGCGTCGTGCCATGGAGACTTTGGAGAGGGAGTAGATAGATGGCCTGAATTAGTTGGGGGTGATGGAACTCTAAACACCCATGATCCTTTAAAGACGACTGGCAGCTATTG
>CACGMO010000019.1 GCA_902574225.1 uncultured Alphaproteobacteria bacterium | reverse complement strand
CACAAAAATTTCATCTCCAATATTTACTTGGAATTTTCTTCCATCGCTTGAATTGACCTTTATTGCATAGCTTTTTTCTTGATGTCTCAACAAAATATTTGTAGAGCCAGTTCCCCATAGCCTCCACATTTTATTTTTAAATTGTGCTTCTGCGTTTAGAATAATTAGAGTAGCCGCTATTATATCAGTTGGGTTTGGTAAAAGTTTTTTAAATTTTAAAGCCAGATCATCAAGGTCTGTAATCTGGATTATATCCCTCCTAAATATTTCGTTACTCAGAATGTAGCTAAGAAAATCTGTATTTGTTTTAATTCCCTGAATCTTTAATTCTTCTAAACAACCAATAAGCTTCGTCCTAGCTTCTTCTCTATCATGAGCATGCACTATAACTTTTCCTAACATTGGATCGTAAAATGTACTTACGAAATCACCAGATCTGACTCCAAAATCACATCTCCCCTCCTTTGGAAGATTTAAAGCTTTAATTGACCCAGGGCTGGGTAAAAAGTCATTTTTAGGATCCTCTGCATATATTCTGGCTTCTATTGCATGACCCTGGGGTGTTACTTTGTCATTATCGATATCTAGTTTTTTTCCTGCTGCAATGTTTATCTGTAACTCGACAAGATCCATGCCTAAAATTTCTTCAGTAATAGGATGCTCGACCTGTAGTCTTGTATTCATTTCAAGAAAGAAAAACGGTAACTGGTCCTTATGAGATTGAACATCGACTATGAATTCTATGGTCCCCAAACCTCGATAATCTATTTTGTTAGCAATATCTATTGCAGCCTTATACATTCTTCGTTTTGTGAGTTCAGGAATTGATATAGATGGCGCCTCCTCTAAAACTTTCTGATATCTCCTTTGTGATGAACAATCACGTTCGAATAGATGTATGCAATTTCCATGATTATCTCTTGCAATTTGAATTTCAATATGTTTGCCGCCTTTGATATATTTTTCAATTATCACCTCATCGTCTTTAAAGCTACTTTGAGCTTCTCTTGTAACTGCTTCAATAGAGTCTTGTAGGTCACTTTCGTTATACACAACTCTCATTCCTTTACCTCCACCACCGGCCGCGGCTTTAGCAATAACTGGAAAACCTATTTCTATCGCCTTCTTCTTATTCTCAACTGGTTTTTCCTTCTTAACTAAAAAACCACTTACCAACGGAATATTAGCCGACGATATAACTTCTTTTGCATTATTCTTATTACCCATTGCTTTTATCGACTTCCAACTGGGGCCAATAAATGTAATTCCACTTGCCTCAACCTTTTTTGCGAAAAGATAATTCTCTGAAAGGAAGCCATAACCGGGGTGTATTGCTTCGATCTTATTTTCCCCAGCAACCTCAATAACCTTTTTTATATTTAAATAACTTTTTTTAGATTCTGCGGGGCCGATGCAAACTGCAACGTCCGCCTCTTTTGTATGCATAGAATTTTTATCCACTTCTGAATAGACTGCATACGTTTTTATTCCAAGGCGGCTAGCTGACTTAATTAAACGGCGCGCAATTTCTCCTCTATTGGCAATTAAAATACTTTTGAACATCATTACATCCTAAAGACACCGAACTTTGTCTCTTGAACTGGTGCATTCATTGCAATTTCAAGAGATAAAGCAACCACTTCTCTAGTTTTTCTCGGGTCGATAATTCCATCGTCCCATAAATGTGCTGACGCGAAAGTAGCTTCAGACTTATGCGCAAACATGTCCAAAATTGGTTTTTTAATGTTATTTATTTCTTTCTCTGAAAGCTTCTTACCCTTTGATTTCGCTGCAGCAATATTTACTTCTGCCATTACCCCAGCAGCCTGCTCGCCTCCCATGACGGCTACCTTTGCATTAGGCCATGTCCAAACAAATCGAGGTCCAAAAGCTCGACCACACATACCGTAGTTACCAGCGCCATATGAGCCACCCACTATAACAGTTATTTTAGGAACATTAGCACAAGATACGGCATGAACAAGTTTGGCACCATCGCTCGCAATACCAGTTTGCTCATATTTTTTTCCAACCATAAATCCCGTTATATTTTGTAGAAAAAGTAAGGGTATTTTTCTTTGACAACAAAGTTCTATAAAGTGAGCCCCTTTTTTTGAACTCTCAGAAAACAAAACTCCATTATTTCCTATAATACCAACCTCAACTCCACAAACCTTAGCAAAACCACATACAAGTGTTTCTCCATAAGTCGCTTTAAATTCTGAAAATTTGGATCCGTCAACAATGCGCCCTATCAAATTGAATATATCAAAGCCTTTCTTTGGATCAGAATTCACAAACCCAAGAAGGTCATCCGGATCAAGTATTGGTGGATTATAATTTGAGCGTTTGTATTCGGGAATTGACGATAAATGACTTATAATCATTCTGGTTAAAGATATCGCATGCTCATCATTATCTGCCAAATAATCAGCAACACCTGATAATCTGGCATGAGTGTCTCCACCACCTAGCGTTTCTGCATCGACAATTTCACCAGTTGCTTGCTTTAGAAGCGGTGGGCCAGCTAAAAATATTGTGCCCTGGTTCTTCACAATTATTGTTTGATCTGACATAGCAGGCAGATATGCCCCACCAGCAGTACACGACCCCATAACAACCGCGATTTGTGGTATACCTCTCGCGCTCATTTGCGCCTGGTTGTAAAATATTCGTCCAAAATGATTTTTGTCAGGAAACACGTCATCCCAAGACGGTAGATTTGCACCACCACTATCTACAAGATAAATACATGGAAGATTATTTTCAGCTGCAATTTCCTGTGCTCTTAAGTGTTTTTTTACAGTCAAAGGATAGTAACTTCCACCCTTCACTGTTGCATCATTACAAATAATCATACAGAGCCGCTTGGATACGAGTCCAACGCCTGCTATTGCACCAGCGGAAGGGACCTCATCTTTATACTCACCGTTGGCAGCAAAGAGCCCAACTTCCAAAAAAAATGATCCAGTGTCAAGTAGATTTGCTACTCTGTCTCTTGGCAGCATTTTACCTCTTTTTACATGGCGTGCTTTTGAGTTTTCTGAGCCACCTGCTATCAGCCTTTTTGCCAAGCTATCCACTTTTTCAATGGCTTTCTCCATTGCAGAATAATTCTCTGTGAATTCCTTAGAATTAGTTGGTCTTTCAGACCCGACGTTTTTCATTAGCTTAGCTTTGTTTCTTCAAATAACTCTCTTCCAATAAGCATGCGTCTAATTTCTGAAGTACCCGCACCGATCTCATAGAGTTTTGCATCCCGTAGAAGTCTGCCTGTGGGATAATCATTAATATATCCGTTGCCACCAAGACATTGGATTGCATCTAGTGCTATTTGGGTTGCTTTCTCAGCCGCATAAAGTATGCACCCAGCTGAGTCTTTTCTTGTCGTTTGTCCTTCATCGCATGCTCTTGCTACAGAATAGACATATGATCTGCATGCATTCATGGTAGTGTACATATCAGCGATCTTTCCCTGCATTAATTGGAAAGTACCGATAGGTTTACCAAATTGTTCTCTTTCGTGGATATAGGGTACCACCACATCCATCGCACCAGCCATTATTCCAACCGGACCCGCTGCTAAAACTACTCTTTCATAATCAAGTCCGGACATAAGTACATTTACTCCCTTACCTTCCTCCCCAAGAACATTTTCATAGGGAACTTCACAATTTTCAAAAATTAACTCTGACGTATTTGATCCACGCATTCCAAGTTTATCAAGTTTCTTTCCCGTAGAAAAACCTTCCATACCTTTTTCTATGAGAAAAGCAGTTATTCCCTTGGGACCTGCCGATACATCAGTTTTCGCGTATACAACGAGGGTATCAGCATCAGGTCCATTGGTAATCCACATTTTTGATCCATTTAGTAAATAATAATCATTTCGTTTTTCTGCCTTTAGCTTCATTGAAACAACATCAGAGCCAGCACTTGGTTCCGACATCGCGAGCGATCCTACATGTTCACCAGTTATTAACTTTGGTAAATATTTGTTTTTTTGTTGCTCGTTTCCCCATCTATAAATTTGGTTTATACACAAATTTGAGTGCGCTCCGTATGACATTCCTATTGCCGCATTGGCTCTACTGATTTCTTCAACCGCTACACAATGGGCAAGATACCCCATATCGACACCGCCAAACTCTTCAGAGATTGTTATTCCATGCAAGCCCAAATTTCCCATCATCTCCCAAAGCTCCATGGGAAAGTCGTTGGACCTATCTACCTCTGCCGACTTTGGAGCAATTTCTTCTAGAGCAAATTTCCTAACGGTTTCTCTGAGCGCATCTATATCTTCCCCCAAGCCAAAATCCATTGTTGCATTAAACATTTTTCACGAGCCTCTATTTTGGTGCCATACGGATCGCACCATCCAACCGAATTGTCTCTCCGTTGAGCATACTATTTTCTACAATCTGGACACTTAAATCAGCAAATTCTGAGGGTGACCCCAGTCTCGCAGGAAAGGGTACCGATTTGCCCAGGGCATCCTGAACATCCTCGGGTAAGCTTCGTAACATGGGCGTACTAAAGAGACCTGGCGCAATTGTAACTACCCTAATTCCATCTTGGGCTAAATCACGCGCCATTGGTAATGTCATTCCAACCACACCACCCTTAGATGCTGAGTAAGCGATCTGTCCAATTTGACCATCGAAAGCAGCAACTGATGCTGTATTAATTATTACGCCTCTTTCTTGATCATCGCTTAACACGGCATTCTGCTCTGACATCCCCAGAGCACTTTGAGACGCAACGTTAAAAGTACCAATTAGATTTATACGTATTGTTTTATCAAATAACTCATATTGATGGTTTCGACCCTTAGAAACCGTTTTTTGAGAAAACCCAATACCTGCACAATTCACGCAAACGCTTTCCTGCCCAATTCTCTCTCTTATTGAACTAAGACCGTCTGCCACTGATTGAGGGTCAGATACATCCACTTTCTCAAAGGTAACTCCATGTTGACTGGCGACTTTTGACCCTTCGTCTTCATTCATATCGAAGACTGCAACTTTTGCTCCTAGGGAAACAAATTTTTCGACGACCGCTAAGCCTAGTCCAGATGCTCCTCCGGTAACGAGTGCCGAAGTATTCTCTGAAATCTTCATGGTCTTTCTATAGCCATTGCTAGACCCTCACCACCGCCTAAACAAATAGCCGCAATACCTTTTTTCAAATTTCTTTTTTCTAGTGCATTAAGTAGCGTCACAAGAATTCTAGCTCCCGAAGCTCCAATTGGATGTCCTAGGGCACAGGCACCACCATTAACATTTATCTTTTCTCTCGGAATATTAAGCTCCTTCATGAAACCCATAGGGACAACAGCAAAAGCTTCATTTACTTCCCACAAATCAACTTCGTCTGTTGACCACCCTACTCTTTCTAGCAACTTCTTAGCAGCTGGAATAGGTGCTGTAGTAAACATTCCTGGCTTGTGGGCGTGAACAGTATGTCCTAAAATTGTCGCTCGTATAGGAAGTGAAAGCTCGTCAGCTCTTTCTTCAGAGCTAACTAATAGTACTGCTGCACCATCAGAAATTGAGGAAGAGTTGGCTGCAGTAACTGTTCCATCTTTTTTGAATGCGGGCTTTAAATTTGGAATTTTTTCTGGTTGTGCATTCTTAGGTTGCTCGTCCTCTTTAACGGTTATGTCGCCCTTTCTTGTTTTAATAGTAACTGGTGAAATTTCTTGATCAAAGGCGTTATCTTTTTGAGCGCTTAGAGCATTATTCAACGAACCTATAGCATATTCGTCTTGCTGTTCTCTCGTGAATTGGAATAACTCAGCCGTATCTTCTGCATATGTGCCCATCAATCTTCCTGGCTCATAAGCATCTTCTAAACCGTCTAGGAACATGTGGTCATACATTTGTTGATGACCAACACGTGCGCCAGCTCTCATTTTTGGGGAGAGGTAAGGAGCGTTAGTCATACTCTCCATTCCACCCGCAGCCACCAACTCACTGGTTCCGGCTTTTATTTGATCGTGTGCGTAAATAACAGACTTTAGACCTGATCCACACATCTTATTCAACGTAACAGCGGGCACATTTTCGGAAAGACCTGCGTTAAAAGATGCTTGTCTAGCAGGAGCTTGCCCTTGACCCGCTGACAAAACATTGCCCATTATGACTTCATCTATACTCTCATTTTTAACACCAGCATTTTCTATTGCGCCTTTTATTGCTGCACCACCTAGCTCCGGCGCCGTCGCTTGGCTCATTTCGCCATGAAAGCCTCCCATTGGTGTTCTTGAAGCTCCAACTATTACAACTTTTTTCATTTTGACCCCCTATCTAATCAAATGTTCTTTGGTCGTCTATCACCTTCCCATCATTAGGTAATGACCCAGGAGTGACTAATTCTACATCACCCTTAAGTTTAAGTATTTCCTTTACCATAGAATTGTAATCTTTATTCATATCACCTTCAATCTCTAAAAGGACAGTCATGATGTCATTATTATCGCTCCGCGTTACATTTACCCTAGCCTTTTTAATCTCTGATGATCTGCCAACCAAATCGGCAACTTGCTCAGGTCTAACGAACATGCCTTTAATTTTTGTTGTCTGGTCAGCTCTCCCACGCCAACCAACAATCCTAATATTAGTCCTACCACACTCACTTTTCCCGGGCGCAATAGCCGACAAGTCACCCGTAGCGAACCTGATGAGTGGATAATCTGAGTTTAAAGATGTTACTAGCACTTCTCCAATTTCCCCTTCGGCAACGGGATCACCTGTACCTGGCGTCACTATTTCAACGATAACGCCTTCATCAACAACCATAGGCGCATCTGCTACAGTCTCATAAGCAACATTGCCTAAATCTGCAGTCCCATAATTTTGCAGACACATAATGCCTCTTTCTTTATAACTTTGTCTTGTTTTTGGAAAAAGAGGGCCACCTCCCACAAGTGCTTTTTTAATCTTTGATAGATCTAGCCCTAGTTCATCTCCCTTCTCTAAAATAATTTGCAGAAAATCGGGTACTCCTATGTAAGCTGTTACACCAATCTCACTGGCAGCTCGCGCTTGTAATTCTGTTTGTCCAGTCCCAGCAGGAAATACCGTTGCACCTACAGCTAGTATACCTTGTTCACTCAACATTCCAGCCGGCGTGAAGTGATAAGAAAAACAGTTCTGGACAATATCACCTTTTCCTATTCCAGCCGCATTAAGTGCTCTAGCAGATCGCCACCAATCTTTTTTGACCATCCCTGGTTCGTAAATTGGTCCTGGAGACTGAAAAATTTGGTTCAAGTCTTGAACGGAACCTGATATCAAACCACCAAGAGGTGGATCTTGGGCTTGTAGCCTAACAAGTTCGCTTTTCCTTAAAACTGGGAGTTTGGTTAAATCTTCTACTGAATTTATTTCACTTGGGTCAACATCGGCCAATATTTTACTAAACGCTTTAGAGTTCTCTTTAGCGTTGTTTATCTGCAGCGGAATTGCTTTAGAGAGATCACTAGATCTTTCATCGTCAGACCTCGTCTCAAGTTTATCAAAGAACTCCCCCATAAACTTTTTACAGCCACCTTTTACGTCTGCGATATGACTTAGTATTTTTAAATGAGCTTCTTCCTTCCTCAGACATACCTAAATAGAATTCCTTAACATCTGGATTTTCTCTGAGTTCTTTTGCTGGGCCATCCATAACTACCCGACCACTCTCCAATATATAACCTTTATGGGCATATTTTAATGCAACATTTGTATTTTGTTCAGCCAATAAAAAAGCCACACTCTCTTTTTCATTTAATTGCTTAACAATTTCAAAGATTTCTTCAACAAGCTGGGGAGCTAAACCCATACTTGGCTCGTCAAGAAGAATTGTTTCCGGCTGAGACATTAATGCTCGGCCAATTGCAACCATCTGTTGCTCTCCACCGGACGTATAACCCGCAAGTGATTTTCTTCTCTCTTTTAGTCTTGGAAAGTAATTATATACAAGATCTAGGCTTTCTTGAATTTCACTTCCGCCGACTTTACGCGTATATGCTCCAGTCAATAAATTCTCTTCTACAGTGAGATGCTCAAAACAGTGTCTGCCTTCCATAACTTGTATAACTCCACTCCTCACCATATCTGCAGGATCCAAATCTTTAATTGACTCACCATTATATGATATTGTGCCCTTAGTTACTTCGCCTCGTTCAGACCGAAGCAAATTTGAGACCGACTTTAATGTGGTGCTTTTTCCTGCGCCGTTACCTCCGAGTAACGCCGTTATTCCACCTTTTTCCACCGTTAGACTTACCCCGCGCAAAACAAGGATAATATTGTTATAAACAACTTCTATGTTGCTTACATCTAGAAGAATTTCTTGATTTTTGTCATCAAACATTTTTTTACCTTAATTAGATTTGGCCCACACCCCTAAGGCTGTGGGCCAAAATTTCTTAATTTAGTTACACTTCTGCGTAGTCCATCCAGACTTATCAGAGACGTATTTTTCAGCAGCAGCTGTAAGAAGCGGTTGAACCACATCTGTCATTGGCGGAATTAACCCGGTAATTCTCTTCCAGTCAGATCCGTCCCACTGCTGTACAAAGATAGAACCACCACTTTCATGGTCAGCACATGATCCTATAACCGGTGCAGTAAAGCCCTCGAGGCCAAGTTCCTTAAGCCGAGCTTCGTCTAGCTTGATATTTTCTAGACCAAGGCGAACATCAGCGCCGGTAACGTTCTTTTTACCAGTCATTTTCTGAGCAACCGCTATCGCCTCAGCGATAATCACTGCATTAAACATGGCTCTGTTGTAGAGAACTTTTCCTGGCATTCCCATTTCAGTTTTACTCTTTCCTGGCTTCACGACGTACTTAATCATGTCTTGTATTGCAGGAAAGTCAGTGCCTGTTGTTGTAAAGCTTGATGCAAGATACCCTTTAGCTTTTGAACCAAGGGCTTCCGTATCGACGTGTGCTCCTGACCACCAATTCCCAATAAATCTATCTAGTGGAAATCTGGTTTTGGCTGCTTCCTTGATCGCCGTTGGGTTCATTGCACCCCATCCCCACATGATTACCCAGTCAGGCTTTTCTTTTCTGATTGTTAGCCAATGTGATGACTGATTTTGCATCTCTTTACCTGCGACCGGCACATAAAGTGTTTCAAAACCCATCTTAGGACCTAACTCTTCAAGGACTGGAATAGGCTCTCGCCCATACCCAACATCTAGATAAAGGAACCCTATTTTCTTTCCTTTAAGACCACCCTGACTATCGATATACGACAAAATTGATGTCATTTGTGACCAATAAGACGCAGGATAGTTAAATGCCCAAGGAAATGTTTCTCCTTTTGCCGCAGCTGAAAGACCATATCCCATTGTCAAAATAGGCACTTCGTCTTCCGGAGCTTTTTGAAGAATTTGCAAGGTTATACCAGTTGAGTTTGGAGTATGCACTAAAGCATTCTTTCCTCTGTATGATTCATAACATTCAACACCAACTTGTGCCTTGTATCCAGTTTCACACTCTTCGGCCTTAACCTTTACACCACCGATACCACCGTCTCTTTCATTTAACATCATAAAGTAGTCGGTGAAACCATTGGCAATCATAGTACCGTTAGCCGCATAAGGTCCAACGCGATAGGACATGGTTGGTACTAATAGTTCATCAGCAAAACTTAAGCTAACTGATGAGAAAACGGTGCCTAACGCCATTACAGCACCAATTAAAAGTTTTTTCATTTTGATCTCCCCATAATGAAGCAGCTTCAAGCTGCATTTTTTTTGAGCCATATTTTCATTTCGAAAGAGGGGCTCATATCCTCTCTCAAACTTCTGGGAATTAATAGGGAAATGGCCATAACCTCAACTTTTGTTTCGTTATTTGCCATAACCGAGCTAGCCCATGTGGTTCAACAATTAATATAACCACAATCGCTACTCCCAAAAATATTATCGAAAAGTTTTCCATTACAAATGCATCGAACCCAAATGCCGTCTTTCCAATTTCTTTAATTAAAACGGGTATTACCCAGACTAGCGCAGCGCCCATGTAACTGCCTGTGATTGATCCTAGTCCCCCAATTATAACCATGAATAAATAAGTAAAGCTGTGACTTACATCGAAGCTTTCCACCTCAGCTGCGCCAAGCCAGAAAAAAACCATCAGAGCACCAGATATCCCAATATAAAATGATGAAAACGCAAATGCTGACAACTTAGCTGTCAAGGGCCGTACTCCTATTAACTCAGCAGCAATATCCATATCCCTAATCATCATCCAAGAACGACCAATCCTCCCTCTTATAACATTTGAGGCTAGCCAGGTTAACAACACTAGCAACGTTAAGACTATAAAGTATCTCGTCAAGGCATCCGACTGGGGTCCACTGACAATAAGCCCAAACATTTCCTTATTGGTACCTTCTATTCCACCGCTATCATTATAATTATAAAGCCAAGCAACACGTATAAACGCCCACTCTAGAAAAAACTGTGCAGCTAAAGTCGCGACGATTAAATAAAAGCCTTTTATTTTTAAAGATGGCAAACCAAAAATCATACCCACTATCGCGGTGACAAAGCCCGATAAAATTACGCATATAATTATATTTAGGTCCGGAAATATCGTCATAATCTTGTAACAACTGTAAGCTCCCACCCCCATAAAAGCACCGGTACCTAACGAAATCTGGCCTGCAAAGCCCAAAAGAATGTTCAAACCAAGTGTTGTAATGGTAAAGATAAACACAGGGATCATAATCGCACCCATGGTGAATTCGAATGACAACCCTGGAATACCGAATATAGGAATAAAGACGTAAGCTATTACAAGGAGTATAGCTATTCCTACTTTATCTTCGGCTAAAGGGAATGCAGCTAGCTCTTCTTTATACTTCGACTTAAATTGGCCTGTTTCTCTGTAAAACATTCTACTAAACCCTCTCTATAAGCTTGTCACCAAAGAGCCCCTGAGGTCTGTAGAGAAGAAAGACTAGTGCAATAACATATGCAAACCAACCTTCAACCCCACTTCCAAGCAGAGGTCCCCAATAAATTTCAAATATCTTTTCGCCTAACCCAATAATCAGGCCACCAATTATCGCTCCTTGAATAGAGGTAAAACCGCCGATGATCAAAACAGGCAAAGCTTTAAAACCAATTATTTGAAGCGCAAACGAAACGTCAGATCTTGCTCCCCAAAATATTCCTGTAACTAAAGCCACTATACCTGCAACAAACCATACAATTACCCATATTTGGTTCAGAGAAATACCAACAGAAAGAGCTGCTTGATGATCGTCAGCAACCGCTCGTAACCCTCTACCAATTTTTGTTTTGCTAAAAAACACTGCCAAGATCACTATCATTATGACTGCGATTACTGCGGCTGAAATATCAATCATCTCAAAATACACTCCACCATCGAACATTGGCCACTCAAGTGAACCGTTGGGAAACCCAAGTTCATTGACGATCATTGCACTAGGGACGCCTCCAAAAATCCACTGTGCCGCTCCAATAATAATAAATGTCAATCCTATGGTCGACATAAATAAGATATTGCCATCCTGATTTACCAGTTGCCTGAGTATAAGTCGTTCAACTAGCCAAGCTAAAACATAAAACAATATCAAGACTAGAATCACACTTATCCAAGCAGGAATGCCCATTTTATAAAAACTTACTAGGGACAGCGCTGCCAAAACGACGAGGATGGGTTGCGAAAAGTTAAAAACTCCGGAGGCTTTGAAAATAAGCACGAAACCAAGCGCTATAAGTCCGTAAAGAGTTCCAGCCACAAAACCGTCCCAAAGTGCCTGAATAAATAAGTCTGGGTAGGACCCCATTTCAACGAAAGGCGCGATAAGTATTGCGTATAAAATTTCCATCAGTGCGGTACTCCTAAATATGCATCTATGACCGCTTGGTTAGATTGAACCTCGGCTGGGGTCCCATCCGCTAAAAGCTTGCCATAATCTAAAACGACAACCCTATCAGCCAAATCCATAACAACTGCCATATCATGCTCGATTAAAGCTATAGTCGTTCCAAACTCTTCATTTACGTCGATAATAAATCTTGACATGTCCTGTTTTTCTTCAACATTCATACCAGCCATTGGTTCATCAAGCAGCAAGATCTTTGGATCCATAGCTAGTGCACGAGCCAATTCTACTCTTTTCTGCAATCCATACGGTAAGGACCCAACTGGGGTCTTCCGGATGTGGTTAATTTCCAAGAAATCAATTATTTCCTCGCATCTCCTTCTGTGCTGAACCTCTTCATCGATTGCCGGGCCATAACGCAGCATTTGCCAAAAAAAGTTCTTGTTCATTTTTAGCTGCCGCCCTGTCATTACGTTTTCAATAGTTGTCATCCCTTTAAACAACGCTATGTTCTGAAATGTTCTAGCAATGCCGGTCTTTGCGATTTGGTATGGTTCCATAGACGGTCTTTTTTCTCCATTAAACCAAACCTCACCTTCCTGAGGATGGTAGAAGCCATTTATTACATTGAGCATAGAAGATTTACCGGCTCCGTTAGGTCCGATTATCGCTCGTATCTCTCCCTCAAAAATGTTGAAGGACACGTTTTGGATAGCAATAACGCCTCCAAACCGAAGATTGATATTTTTAACTTCCATTATTACTGAATTCTTTTCACTCATAAGTTCACACCTTCAATTATCACGTAGTTAAGCAGCATCACTTTTTTCTTTAAGCATATATGTCTGAGCATCCACTAACTTAAGGGTAGCTTCAAGATAACCCTTCTTTCCGTCTTCATACGTTACTTCAGTTTTCGTGGACACCTCGTTATCTCCTTTGTAAAGCGCGTTTACTAGATCTTCATACTTCTCTGCGACAAAACTGCGCCTCACTTTTCTTGTTCTTGTGATTTCACCATCATCGGGATCTAACTCTTTGTGCAAAATTAAAAATCTATGGATTTGGCATCCTGACATTGTTGTGTCTGCAGCAAGATCTTGGTTCACCTCCTCAACATGATGTTTCATCATATCGATTACTTTTTCATTCGAAGCAAGCTCCTGATATGACGCATAATTTATGTTATTTCTCTCGGCCCAGTTACCGACGGCGGACAGATCAATATTTAGAAACGCAACACATTTATCTTTCCCTGAACCAAATAACACTGCTTCCAATATATTAGGGAAAAATTTCAATTTATTCTCCACATATTTTGGCGCAAACATATCTCCACTCTTCATTTTGCCAACATCTTTGGCCCGGTCAATAATTCTTAACTGACCACTAGACTCTTCAATGTACCCAGCATCTCCGGTTGCCACCCAACCCTCTTTATCTTTTGTTTCTTGTGTAGCCTTTGGATTTTTATAATACTCTTTAAATGCTCCTACGGATCGATACAAAACTTCGCCAGAGTCTGCTATCTTAAGCTCAACACCTCTTATTGGTCGCCCAACAGTGTCTGATCTTACGTCATTATCGTCCTGCATGGTCAGAAATACAGAGGCTTCCGTTTGTCCATAAAGCTGCTTAAGATTTATGCCAAGCGCCCTGTAAAAATCAAATAGTTCTGCACTTATTGCTTCTCCTGCAGTGTATGCGATTCTCACCTTTGTTAAGCCCAACATATTTTTCAATGGGCCATATATAACAAATTCGCCAAGCGAGTATATTAGCCTATCTATAAATCCGACACTTGCTTTCTCTAATATCTTCTTCCCGACCTTTTCCGCATGGTTCATGAAATAATGGAATGCACCTTTTTTAAAAGAACTCGCGTCTTCTATTCTGATATTCACTTCGGTTTTTAATCTTTCCCATAGCGGTGGTGGCCCAAAAAATACCGTGGGCCCCATTTCTTTAACGTCCATCTGCACAGTATCTGCACCTTCTGGACAGTTGAGACATGCTCCAGCAACCATTACTTGGCCCACGGAAATCATAAAATCACCAACCCATGCCATAGGCAGATAACAAACTATATGATCATCTGGAGACCAACGATCAAACTCATTAGCGCCAGATGATGCCCCAATAATTGCCTTATGTGTTTGAACAACACCCTTTGATCTACCGGTTGTGCCAGAAGTGTATAAGAGAACGGATGTTGTCTCACCCGTAATCTTTGCCATCCTTTTACTTAATTCGGCTTGCAGATCTCCATTATCGTCTTTCCCAAAATTAGTTACGTCATTGAAGAAATGAAGATTAGCCTTGTCATATGACCGGAGACCCTTCGGATCTACATACACTATATCTTTTAGTCCTTTAATTTTTTCTTGTATTTCATGAATTTTATCAACCTGCTCTTGATCCCCAACTATAGCGAAGGTTGCTGAGCAATGGGTGAGAATATATTCCATCTCGTCTGCAACTGCGTCTTGGTAAAGAGGTACCGGTACCGCACCAATATGCTGCGCCGCTACCAGAGACCAATAGAGATAGGGCCTATTTCTCCCAATCACAGCGACATGATCACCTTCTTTAACGCCTAATTTGATCAAGCCTTTGGCAAGGTTCATTATTTCTTCGTTAGCTTCCGACCAAGTCCATGTCTGCCAAATACCATATTCTTTTTCTCTATATGCTGGCGAGTTGCCAAATTTACTGACATTTCTTGCTAATACTTTTAGAAAAGTATCTAAATCACTTACATTCTCCGACATTATCCCTCCCAGAATTTTTGAAGAAAAAAAGATTCTCCAAATTTTAAGAAAAAAAAACCGATAAAACAACAGCCTTTTTGGCCTTGTGACAAAAAGTATTAAAAGAGAGAGTAAATCCCAATTTATATTTATCGCACAATAGCGATTCTAATATCGTTTAAATTTATTCCTGTAGCGCCTGTATAAAATAGGCTCGATGCTATTTTGTGCGCTGAAAAGGAGTCAAAGGCCTCTAAAAAATCATTCTGTGGGGCTCTCTCTTTCAATACCTGGAAAGTGTCACCCGAGATAATCGCTCCCGCATTCTTCTCAAAGCCATCAATCCCATCAGTATCAGCTGCTAAAGCGGTAATTCCTGGGACCCCCTCAATTTCCTTCGCTAATGCCAAAGCGAAATGTGAATTTCTTCCCCCTCTACCATGATTTTTTGGTAACTTAACATGGGCTTCACCGCTTGAGACAATAATCGCTGGCTTTTTAATTGGTCGATCAAATCGTTTTATCTCTTTAAGTATTGATGCATGAAAATTGGCCAAAGACGACGCATCGCCTTCAAACTCTGAGGATAATAACAGAAGATTAAATTCATATTTTTTCTCTATATAATCTCGCACACTATCCAATAATATGGCACTAGACCCAATACATACTGACTTTAACACGATCGCATTTTGGTCTCCGCGTTGAATTAATATTTTTTTATATTCTGAAAAAAACTTATTAATGTTTGAACCAAAATCCAAATTGCTGGAAATTGTTCTTTTTATCTCCGGAACAAAGGTTGGGCCACTTCCAACTAGAGACAAATCTCCACCAGGGATATCAGATACTACCAGATTGATTATCGGACAGGGATAGGCAGCTAAAGCTAACTTACCTCCCTTTATTTGAGAAAACACCCCTCGGAAGAGATTCATTTCTTTAATTGACAATCCAGAGCCAAGTAAAATCTTATTTAATTGAATTTCATCTTCAAGAGCGAACCCTTCTGGAGGTAAAGGCAATAAAGCAGAAGCTCCCCCTGAAATACAAAAGATTAACAAATCATCTTTTCCGAGTTTTGAAATTGCGTTAAGTATTTTAAGGGACGCGTCCAGACCCTTCTTTGAGGGAATAGGATGCGTAGCTTTGATTACCTCAAACCCTGATTCATAACATTTTTCATTTTCAGGAATAACTACGATCCCATCCGCTTTCCCCGGATAACTTTTCTTGAAAGAATTTGCTAATCTTCCTGCACCTTTTCCTACGGCTACAAAAAAAAGTTGTCCTACAGGAGGATCAAAATTTATTTTTTCAATTTTTTTAGCTGGATCAGCTAACTCTAATGACTTTGAAAAAATGTCCTTAAGTATTTGCTGGTCATCAATCTTTTCTTTTACCATGGAGACTTTTCGGAAACCTATTTCAGACTTGAGAAACCCTTAAATGTGATCAATTTAAACATGCTGGCCTCCATTAATCTCTATTTCCGCCCCTGAGACATAACTCGCTTCTTTGGAACACAAATAAAAAATGGTGTCAGCTACTTCTTCCGGCAAACCAAGTCGTTTCATTGGAATATCAGCGACTATCTTGTCGGTACCTTCACTCAAAATTGCAGTCTTAACCTCTCCGGGCGCAATGGCATTTACTCGAACACCCAAAGGACCGAAATCTTTTGACATTTCCCTAGTTAAGGCTCCTAAAGCTGCTTTCGATGTCGCGTAGGCCGCGCCAGCAAAAGGGTGAACCCTACTTCCTGCAATTGATGTAACATTTACAATAGACCCTCGTGCTTTTAAAAGCTCTTCCTTCAATCCCCTCGCTAAAATTACGGAGGCAAAAAAGTTAACATGAAAAACTTTTCCCCAAATACTTAGATCGGTTCCTAGAGTGTCCAGCCTTTCTCCATTCACGCCTTTGGGTGATATCCCAGCATTGTTCACTAGCGCGTGCAATTTACCATTTAGTCGTTTTTTGACCTCATCTATAGCCTCGAGAGTGTTGTTCGGATTTGCTAGATCGACCTGAACATGGTTAGCCTCGCCACCAGGCCAAGGACATTTTGTGTCAAACGCCTGCCTCGAACAGGTTATTACACGCCACTTTTCTTCAGAAAACTTTCGAACAGTGGCGTGGCCTATTCCTCTACTCGCACCCGTCAACAATATTACTTTTTGTTCTGAATCACCAACCATCGTTCTATAACCTCAGAAAATTATTTTAATTCCGATAGATTTAGTCAGATTTTAGCATCTTTGATATTAGGTTTCAAGAATATCATAAATTTTGGAAATCAATCCTTGCTAAAACACTGTCAATTTTATCAAACATCTCATGGATTTGACTTTCTTCAATAATTAAGGGTGGACAAAACGCCAAACTGTCGCCTGGAAGCGACCTTAAAATAACACCCGCGTCTTGGATTTTTTGCTGTATCTTTGCAGCAACTTTTCTACTGGGGTCAGGTTTATTATTTGAGCTTGGCTCCGAGACAAATTCTATTGCACCAATTAACCCAATAGCCCTAGTATCTCCAACAAAGTTATATTTTGACAAGTTTTTTACCCTTTCAATAAAACTTTTTTCCATATTCCTCACATGTTCCACAATTTTTTTCTCTTCATAAATTTCAAGGGTTCTATGAGCTACTGCAGCCGACATAGGGTGCGCAGAATATGTAAACCCATGCCCAAAAATACCGAGTTCGTTGGCCTGGTTTTCTATCTCAGAAACAACAGTTTTATTAATGAGTAAAGCTGATATTGGCGCATAAGCACCTGATAAAGCCTTAGCACAAGTTAATATATCAGGTTTTAAATCAAACGTTTCTGAGCCCCACATATTACCTGTTCTACCAAATCCACAGATCACTTCATCTGCAATAAAAAGCACATCATATTTTTTCAGCAATGCCTGTACCTTAGTAAAATAATTTTGAGGAGGAATAATAACACCACCAGCTCCCATGACAGGCTCTGCAATAAACGCCCCAATAGTATCAGGACCTTCTTCAAGGATGAGTTCCTCTAGATTATTTAACATTCTGTCTACAAAATTTTGTTCAGACTCTCCTTCAAGTTTTTCTATAAAATAATGCGGACAAGAGGTGTGCCTAACAAAGTCTAAGGGTAAACCAAACCCATCTTGAGCATACGGTAATCCTGTTAAACTTCCTGCAACCATAGTTACCCCATGATAGCCCCTTTTTCGACTGATAATTTTCCTCTTTTCAGGTCGGCCTAGAGCGTTTTGATAGTACCAGACAACTTTAATTGCAGTGTCATTAGCCTCTGATCCCGAATTACAAAAGAAAACTTTATCTAATCCTTCTGGAGCTATTCCAACAAGTTTTTCAGCCAAGTTAGCAGCAACCTCCGGCACTTTGCCTGCGAAACTATGGTAGAAGGGAAGTTTTTCCATTTGCTTAGTTGCAGCTTCAACTAAATCTTTATTATTAAATCCTAATGAAGCACACCACAAACCACTCATGCCCTCTATAAATTTTCTATTTGAATTGTCATACACATATACACCCTCTCCCCTGCAAATCACATGTGGACCGCTCTCTTTTAAAGTTTGGGGGTTAGTGTACGGATGGAAATGATTTTCAATGTCTTTGGCCTCAATTGAATTAACTATTCTGTTCATAGCATTCCCTCCAGCAACAGATGAATTAAATGTAATCTTCAACATAAGCTTAACAGAACATTTCTGTTCTTAAAGATTTTATATTGAACTTGCAAAAATTAGAGACTAAAGCTTAATTGAAGCCGGGTATATTATTACATCGAAATTTTACATTTACAGGAGGACTTACAACAGATGGTTATATTGAAAGGATTTCTTTTTTTTATACTATTTTGCATCTCGGTCCTTATGAGCGCAGCCCTTGCCCACGATGCATCAGAAAAAGTATTGGCAAAAAAAATTTTTGGTAACTTCTTAACCCCAACAAAGCTTAAGTCTGAAAGCATTGGAAAGTATAATAAGGGATGTCTCAATGGTGGCGTTGAATTACCTGTTAAAGGAGAAACATGGCAACACATAAATTCAAAGAGGGGACGCAATTGGGGACACCCACGGCTAATAAATTTTACAAAGGACCTTTCTCAAAAAGTTGCAGAGTTTGGATGGATAGGATTATATATTGGCGATCTTGGCAACCCGCGAGGTGGGCCTACCCCTTATGGCCATGCTGCTCACCAAGTAGGGTTAGAGGTAGATATAAAATTTAGAAAACCAGCAACTCTAGACCTATCAGTGAAAGACAGTCATAATGACCACAGGTACGGAAAACCTTCTTTTAAAGAAATGAATGTAGTGTCAAAAAATCAAAAAAATGTTAACTCTAATTGGACTCAAGAGCATATGAATATTCTGAAAGCTGCGGCGCAAGATGAAAGAGTAAATAAAATATTTGTTAACGCAGCAATAAAAGTTTGGATGTGTAAAAATGCGGGATCGGCAGATAGATCTTGGCTGATGAAGATACGGCCTGAGAGAGGTCATAGTGAGCATTTTCATGTTAGGCTAAAGTGTCCCGAAGGATCGCCAGATTGCGTCAACACACCACTTTGGAATAAGTATAAAAATGTAGATGGCTGTGATAAGCAGTTGGCTTGGTGGGTCACAGATAGGCTAAAACCGAAGAAGAAAGTGATTAAAAAGACAGTTGAAATAAAGAAAAAATTCAAATGTGCCCACGCAAGATGCTATTTGCCTGAAGAACTGCCAAAGGCATGCCTTAAAACTATGCACGTTGAAAATTAAATTTTTTTTTAGTTGCCACAAAGATTTTGCAGACCTTTTTCTCTCAATAAAATAGCAGGAGAAAAGCTTCTATTTTTTTCTTGTTCGTAAAGGCTATCAACCATTACTACAAGATCTGAGACCCTAGTAATACGAATGTTACTACAATTATCACTATATTTTTCTCCAAGCTCTTTTCCAAAGAAAGCTATATAACCATCCCATAAACCTGTAATGTAAGCTGTTTTAGAGGCAACACTCAGTGTTTTCCAGTTCCCGTAATTTTCTACAACAACATAGGGTCCAGCAGTAACACAGAAAAAAAAAGCTAGGATAAAATGCTTGAAAACTAGTAATTTATTTTGCAACTGCCTTTTCAGTTAAAGAGTAAATTGAATTATCTTCTCCACTTTCGCTATCGTCAGTTTTTCTTTGCGGCTTAGCTATTCTTATCACCTTACCATTAAAGTTTGCACCAGTCTCAATTGAAATCTCACTATGTTCGATATCCCCTTTAACGGTAGATCCGGCATCTAACTTAACGGTATCAGATCGAATAAATCCTGTGAAATTACCCTGAACAGTAATTGCTTTTACAATAATTTTGCCGTCCACCTTTGCACTTGGACCTAAGGTTAAATTATCCCCCAGTATGTCGCCAGAAGCTTTTCCTTCAATCAGAAGCTCCCCTTTGAATTCAATTTTTCCCTTTATGACGGTATCTGAAGAGATGATTGAGCTAGAATTTGTAAAATTATTCATAGTTTAATACCTAATGTTTCCCATGCAAAAATACACTAAAACTATTTTAAATCAAGGCTAATAGAATATAAAAAAATGCTAGTTGCAATTACATTTTTTCGGTTCTTCATCTCTTTGGGCTAAATTCGTAGGCCCTGTGGACCTGTTTTGTAATTTCGTTAATTTCCTTTATTGTGACTTTCATAGCTGGGACACCTAGTTTTTTAGCAGCCAATCTTCTAAATGCACCATAACTATCATGGATCTGAATAAGTTTTTCAAACTCGTCTATTAGGTCATTTGCTTCAAGATCATTTCCTACTAACCCCTTTATGTTCGTATCCTTTGGCCGTTGTCCGTCTGGTCTCGGTGACGATATTTTCATCATTTCTTGGACGTGAGATACATATTTTTGAGCCCTAACAGCATTCCAGACTGCTTTTTCGCCATTTCCAGAGTTTAGGGCAGTAATTGCTGTCATTGCATAAATTTGAGCTCTTTGAGCATAGCTGAGCACCTTTTTAGTTTGTTCATCATAGTCAGTATTTTCTGAGTTTGAGCTATTATAAACCATAGAGCTTATATCAGACGTATAATCCTTTCTTGACCATTCCTTCAGGTTTGGTGATATTGGATTTTCTTTTATAGCACAACAAAACTTGATTATATCATAGAGGTCCTTGGAACCCTCCTCCAGAAGTTCCTTTTCAAGTTTAACGTTCTTATTGAACAACAAATCGCTTTTTGACGTTTTTTGATAAACCACTTCGCTCATTATGTCTTTCTTTGGCAGCCTTTGATTCTATTTATTAATAATACAAATTTCTGCAATCTGCATACCATTTCAAGTTTTTTTTTATTATTTGCCACAAGATATTTTTTTGTGTAGTAGAAACATATGAAATAAAAAAGTTGACTTCTTCGTCACGGTTTATGTTACAATGGAATATGACGTTACGTAAACTAAAACTGGGAAAATTTATATGTCAAGTAGAGGCAGCCACCAACATAAATGTAGTATTGCAACAGCCCTATCAATTTTAGGAGACAAATGGACTCTCTTGATTGCAAGGGATATAATGATGGGCAATCAAAACTTCGAATCTATTCAAAATAACCTCAATATCTCCAGAAACCTATTGACAGAAAGATTAAAGTCTATGGCTAGCAAAAAGTTGATTACGCGTTATGTGCCGGATAACAAAAAGAGGGCGAGGTACGTTCCCACAGAAAGATGCAAAGATCTAGTCAAAGTTTTTCTTTCTCTCTCTTTATGGGCAGATCGATGGGTTCCTGACACAAGACGTCCAAAAATGGCGGGAGTGATCAATGAAAAAGTTACAGAGATTAGTCTGCAAGTGATTCCGTCTAATAAAGAAGAAGAGAACAAAAATATAAAACTTTCTAAACTACTTGCCAATTAGCATCGCTCATTTTCGACTATCCTTTACGATTACGCTCTGTAAACAAGCTCAAGGATAGATAGCATACCAACGATTTAAAATGGTTTCAGCATTGAAAGATGTAAAAGCTCTACTATTTCAATCAAAAATAAATATCTCTTATATCAGGAGAAATTAGAGGCGATGGAAGATCACATTGTAGAAATAAAGGATGTTTCAAAAATCTTTGTTACAAACTCAGGATCCCTCGAGCTTTTTACCGATGTCAATATCAACTTTAGCTCTTCCACTAGCTATGCTCTTGTAGGTGAGAGCGGCGTTGGAAAGTCAACACTTTTGCATATCGCTTCTGGGCTGGAGAAACCTTCTACCGGTGAGGTTTTGTTTAGGAAGCAAAACTTTTGGGATCTTAAACCATCTGATCAGGCTTTATTAAGACTGAACGAGACAGCGATAATATTCCAACAATATAATTTGATCCCATGTCTCTCTGTTAAAGAAAATATTGAATTCCAATCTAGGATTAATAAGAAGCATGATAGCGAATATATCAAAGCAATCATTGACGATCTCCAAATTTCCAGATTACTGGAGGAGTGGCCGGAAAATCTTTCTGGAGGAGAACAACAAAGGGTAGCTATAGCAAGAGCATTAGCTGCTCAACCAAAGATTTTATTCGCGGATGAACCAACTGGTAGCTTGGATGAAAAGAATTCAAAAATAGTTTTAGACATGCTCTTGAACATAAATCGAAAGTATAATACCAGCCTAGTAGTGATAACGCACTCAATTGCTATCGCCTCAAAATTAGAAGTGTGCTTAGAGCTTAAATCAAGAAAAATATCAGAGAAATGAACCAATTTCTTTTAGTACTTAGAGTAATTGTCGCGAACTGGAAAAAAGCAAAAGGGCAACTCTTTTTCACTATATTAGGTATAGCGATAGCTTCAACTCTTTGGTCGAGCATAGACATTGTGAACAATCAAACCATTAAAGCACAAAAAAGATCGATCGCTCTCCTACAAACAGCTTTCAAGCCTATAATTATTGATAGGGAATTACCTTATGTAAGTGAGAACGATTATGTTAGATTGCGCCTCAATGGATGGCTTGTAAACCCAGTGATACGAGCACCTTTAAAAAATACAAATATTATTGTTGTGGGCGTCGATCTTTTAGCAGATGGAAAAAAAATACTACCTAGTGGAAAAAATCTTGCTGATACAAATTTTTTTGAAATGCACGCAAATGATGAAGCCATATTATATGGCTCTGGTAAAACTTTTGAGAAGATTACAAATCACCTTTCTAATTTTACTGGAATAGAACTCGCTCACTTACCCGAAGATATCTTAATAGGTGATATTACTTCGGTCCAAAGTCTACTGAATATGGAAGGGAGATTTACATATTTTGAGTATATAAATAAAAGCTTAAACACTCTTGATAAGCTCCCACTTAAAAATTTAATGTTGATCGATGATAATAGTGCTGGAGAATTCAGATTTATCTCCGAAAGCTTTACATTTAACATTAGAGCATTCGGCTTTCTCTCCTTTTTTGTAGGAATGTTTATTGTATATACCAGCGTCGGTATGGCATATGATCAGCGAAGACTCACCGTAAAAATTTTGAAGACGATAGGGATTGAGAGAACTCTGATCAATTTGACACTTGTGACAGAGTTACTTTTAATTTCATTATTTTCTGGTTCCATTGGAGCATTTGGCGGTTTTCTGCTAGCCCGAGAACTTCTTCCGGATATAAATAACACAGTCTCAAATATTTATAATAGTCCAGTAGATGGCAAAATTGACTTATCAATTAGTTGGTACTTTTATAGTGTATTGATCGCGGGACTAGGCACTTTATTAGCTTGCTCCAGGGCGCTGTTAAGGCTCGATAATCTAAGGCCAATAGAGCCAACTGGTTATAAAAAATTCCACTTGAGGAAAAAGCTCTCTATTGTTATGTATGCAATGCTTTTAACTTCAACTTTCTTTTTTTACTATTTATCAATAATTTCCAACATAAAAATTGCCAACTTCCTATTTTTGGGATCGGTAATTGTTGTTGGTTGTATTTTACTACCTTTACTTATTAAACTTTTTTTATTTTTCACTGCCAAAAAACTACCGGAACGATTTGCACTATCTTTTTGGCTTCTCAGAGATACTCAAAAATTTGGCACACTTCTCTTTGCAGGCTATATCGCTTTTTTCTTAGCTCTATCAATAAATGTTGGAGTTCACGGAATGGTAACAAGCTTCAAATCAACTTTTGTCGAGTGGTTGGAGAGTAGGATCTTCGCCGAATATTATATCAATATAGCGAATGAAGGTCAGCTCAATAAAATAAAAGATGTGGTTAAAAAATATGATGGAGAGGCTTATCCTATTATAAAGAATAAAGGTAGATATAATGATAAGGCTGTCGAGATCTATGGGTTCAATCCCTCTTCTGTTTATGAAGAAAATTGGCCGTTATTAGACAAAAAAAGAAATGCATGGAATAGTATCAGAAATGGGGAGATAATCTTTGTTAGCGAACAATTGTCTATCCGAGAAAAAATAAATTTAGACGATTTTTTAGAATTAGAGATTAATGACAAAAAGATTCGTATCCAGGTTGGTGGAATTTACGCAGATTATGGCAACCCAAATAATCAGTTAATGATGCAACTTAAACTTTTTAGAACATTTTTTTCATCTCAAATTCCGAGCACCATCGCAGTAAAACTTGACGAACCCAATCGTTTAGATTTTTTCAATGAGTTGTCATCAAAGATTGTGATAAATTCAGAAGCAATTATTAATCCTCAACAGGTGCGACAAATTTCTCTAGGGATCTTTGACAATACTTTCAAGATAAGTTTTCAACTCGCCTTAATAACTTTATTTGTGGCAGCATTCACGCTCTATACTAATCTAATGAGTATAAATAAATTGAGAAAAAAAGATCTCCTACCGGTCTATCTGATTGGCTTTTCCGTAAATCAGGTCATACGCTTGGAGCTATTGAAGATCTTCATTTTGACCAATTTAGTCTGTTTCCTTTCGATTGGAATGGGTGTAATGATAGCTTTAATATTGTCGGAGGTAATAAACCCAAATTTTTTTGGATGGAGAATTCCAATACAAGTTTTCCCAAAATACTGGCTACAAATCTGGATTATTGCCACTTTGGCTTCAGTTTTCTCGACTATTTTATCTTTTAGAATGTCAAATGTGAAAACGCAGTCAAATTTTGATAGAAAAATATATAGACCATTATGAGCCGCAAGATATTTGTATTTCTGTATTGTTTTTTGCTTTTTGGTTATAACTCGTTAGCTGATGAACATGATAATGAATTTAATTTAGCAGATCCAGACTATCAGATTACTTTCCCAAGGGATCATGGGCCACACAAAAACTTTAGAATTGAATGGTGGTACCTGACTTCAAATCTAAAGTCCGAATCCATAGAGAATTTGGGTATACAATGGACCTTGTTTAAGAGTAATCTCATACCAACATCGAGCAAAAAACCTAATCACCTAAATGGCTTTTGGATGGCCCATAGCGCCATAACTACAGATACACAGCATTATTTTGAAGAACGTTTTGCACGTAAAGAAAGTGATCAAGCAGGTGTTAATCTGAACCCTTTTAAAGCCTGGATAGATAATTGGAGCATTACAGGAGACGATCATTTAGAAACTTTGGAATTAGAATCTAGCGGCGTAGACTTCGCCTTCTCGTTAAAATTTTCGACTAAAAT
The DNA here is from genome assembly GCA_902574225.1 of uncultured Alphaproteobacteria bacterium. Taxonomy (GTDB): domain Bacteria; phylum Pseudomonadota; class Alphaproteobacteria; order Rhodobacterales; family Rhodobacteraceae; genus CACIJG01. Next base: position 14,186 of record CACGMO010000019.1, on the reverse strand, counting down.
TAAACCAGTTCTACAAGGTAATGCCGGTTATAGCAAAAAATCTGAAACAACTGCAGCTTCCCACTATTATAGTCAACCCTTCTATAATGTAGAAGGGTGGGTCACTCTGAATGGAGAGCGCCATTTTGTAGAGGGAGTGGGTTGGTTAGATCGTGAATGGTCAAGTAATCTTCTAAGCAAAAGCCAACTCGGTTGGGATTGGTTTTCTTTACATCTCAATAACGGAAAGAAAGTGATGCTTTTCAAGGTACGACATGCTTCTGGCAATGATTTTCTATCTGGATCATGGATTAACCAGGATGGAACTCAAAAGCAGCTTAATGATTCTGAAATCAAACTTGAGGAAACTGCTTATTCAACCGTTAAGGGCAGAAAAATTCCTACCAAATGGAAAATCTCTTTTCTTGGCAAAAATCGCCTAACTATCGATACGGAGGCTCTAAATATTAACTCTTGGATGGGCACCAGCTTCCCTTACTGGGAGGGACCAATTTCATTTAGTGGTGATTTATCGGGGGTCGGTTATTTAGAGATGACGGGCTATTAAAGATGCTACGCTGCTTTTCCATCTAAAACCTTATCCACCTTCTCTTGAGCCTTTTTTTCTTCAACACCATCTACTGCGGCGATCTCTCTTGTTAACCGTTCTAAAGCAGCTTCGTAGAGTTGCCTTTCTGAGTAAGATTGTTCCCTTTGTTCATCGTTTCGATGCAGGTCTCTTACTACTTCTGCAATTTGAATAAGCTCACCAGAATTTATTTTCTGTTCGTAATCTTGTGCACGTCTGGACCACATTGCACGTTTGACCTTTGCTTTAGAACCAATTACCTCTAGTGCCCTCCCAATGATGTTTGGGCTTGACAACTTCCGCATACCGGTAGATTCTATTTTATCTTTGGGGACCTTCAAAGTCATTTTATCCTTATCAAACGTTATAACATACATTTTTAGCTCAAAGCCCGCAATATTCTGTATTTCTTCATCAACAATCTGCCCTACCCCATGAGAGGGATAAACCACAAAATCCTCTATTTTAAAATCTACATCTGATACGTTTTTATCCATGAATATCCACCATTAAATTGAGAAATCGGTGTACCATAGTTAAACAAAAATAGCTACTTAAAAGTTAATCTCCTTCTCCAGCTTTTTCGGAGAAGAATTTTTCAAATTTGCCTGACTCACCTTCCATTTTGTCTGCATCTGGTAATGGATCTCTTCTAATTGTAATGTTCGGCCACTGCTCGGAATATTTTCTATTGAATTCAACCCATTCAGCAGCATCGGGTTCCGTGTCAGGCTTGATTGCATCTGCTGGACACTCTGGTTCGCAAACGCCACAGTCAATGCATTCATCGGGGTGAATTACAAGCATATTTTCACCCTCATAAAAGCAATCTACTGGGCAGACATCGACGCAGTCAGTATATTTACAACCTATGCATTTATCGTTGACTATGTAGGTCAATCGGTTCTCCTAACAACTCGTAATATTATAATAGGATTTAATTATCGGAAAGAAAGTGTAATTTTTCTTTAAGCGCCTTTAAATTTCTTCTTATCTTTTTATCAGGTTTATACCTTATTCTGGCTGGAAAAAATTTTGCGCCTTCCTGGCTATCTTCGAATATTATTTTGTAGAAGTTTTTAGCTTCTGCAGGAGAAACTCTTTTTACAGCTAACTCTTCGACCAAGACTGTTTTTCTAACAAAGTTTTGTTCAATAACCAATTGACTATGTAAATTTATTAAAGAGGCTGGCTTTGTTTTGGTTTTCCCGGATAGACGCACCATTCCTTTTTTAATATTTAATGCTGCTATATTTCTTGTTTTGTAGAACCTTGCCGCCCACAGCCATAAATCTAACCGACACTGGGATAAAGGTGGTTTTTCAGATAGGCTCAATTTTTTATTAAAACCTTTAATAAAGAAAAAGGTGAGTCTTTTGTGGGCAGTTGTTTTTTTGCCCTATTCTTTTTTCTATTTTGCTTCGTTTTTTTAAATGTTTTAGCATCTGACATTAATTTTTCTCTTTTGTTTACTAACTGTTTTTTAAACATAACCATGTAGTGCTCATCATTCTTCTCAAAAGTTATAATCTCATTACCTTTTTCTATTTTCTCATGTTTGATCTCAAATCGAAGGCTTCTAATAAGCTCTGTAAATTTTTCTAACCCTAATCCAGTAATCGATAACATAGCTGGTTGAATTATTATCCACTCATCTTTGGAATACTCTTTGATCATAAAAAACAGTCTTTCAAGCATGTCTATTCTTATAGCCCTATTGCCTGCCACAAAAAAGCCTGCAACCAAATATTGTTTCTTGGATATATGTTTTTCATATTCAACTGTAACCAGACCAGCTGGGGGGTGGAATAATGAGGGCTCAGGGATAGCACAGAAAACATTAAATAGAGCAATTCTTAAACTTGAGGCTTCTGGTTTAAGAAGCGTTGTATCATATATTGTCTTATACCCAAACCTTATGCCAAAATTCCTTAGTTTAGCTTTGCTCTCGTTATCGATGCTATTGAATTGCTCCATAACCTCAGATTTCATAAGAACACCCAAATTATTAACAAAAATATGTGCAAACCCAGCTGCACCTCCCCTCAATTTATTGTCATTGGCAAGAGACAAAAGATTAGGCATCAGTGTCTTTACCTTATTTGCAATAAAAATGTCGAGTTTTCTTTGAATTTTTTCCAGGCTGCTTTTATCCAGTTCATCTGACTTGATCAGTTTAACTTTTGGATTCAATATTTTTTGACTTTTCTCTAGATGACCAACTGTGCTACCTCGCCAAATCACGTGCCCATTTACACGAAGCAAAATTTCACGTTCTGGTGCCTCATAAAAACTCGTTACTAAGCGAGTGAGATGTTGACGTAAAAAAGGTCTCACTACCTGCATCAATTTTTTATTCTCCAATACAGAATCTGCCCCAGAAAGATTAAATACAAATCCATCCATTTCGCCAAAGAGATGCCCCTTGATATAAACGCAGCTATCATCTCTTAACTCGAAATCTTTCTCATCAAAATATTCTTCCATTCCCTTTTTTATCAAGACAGACCTCCTAAGGTCAACAAATCGTTGCGTAAGTTTTAGATGCAAGGCATCTGATAGCTTATCTTCAATATTTCTGGTAATTCCAATAAAATATTCGTTATCCAATAGCCATTTGTTAATGTTGGCAACAAATGACCAAGTTCTAATGAAAGATAGTCTCTTAGATAATACGTCGATATCACCTTGAATATTATCTAGACGAGCAATCTCTATATTCAACCAATCTGGAGGAATGAAGCCTTTTGTTCTAACAAAGTCAAATATTTTCATAACTAGACCTGCATGGTCTTGATTAGAGATCTTCCTGAAATCTGGTATCTGGCATACTTTCCATAACAGCTGAACGTCATCTCTTTTCAAATCGTTTAAACGTTCAGAAAAGGTTGCCTTGATAAACTTTAAAATATTTACGTCAGATCCGTCTTGAGAGCGTTCTAGATAATTGTCTTTTGCTATCAAATCTAGAGATTTTATAAGTGATCCAACATCATTAAATTCAAGCGCAGTATTACGCCATTTTAACTTTTTTAGCATTGGAAAAACATTATTCTCAACATCTTTAATAACAATTTCTTGCATTTGATTGAGGCTACCAGTTTCACCAAAAAAACCATCAGAGGTGTAACGCCCTGCGCGACCAGCAATCTGAGCGACTTCTAAAGTGTTGAGCGGTCTTAGTCGACGTCCATCAAATTTTTGCATAGCTGCGAAATAAACGTTATTAATTGGCAAGTTTAATCCCATGCCTATTGCATCTGTGGCTACTATGTAATCAACGTCTCCATTCTGGTACAACTCAACCTGTGCGTTTCTAGTCTTTGGAGAAAGTGCTCCTAGCACCACTGCTGCCCCGCCCTTAGATGTTCTAATGTGTTCAGCCATCTCGTAAACTCTATCAACTGAAAAATCTACGACTGCTGATCTAGGACCCAATTTGGAAATATTTTTCTTTCCAGAATAACTCAATCTTGAAAGTCTATCTCTACTAATTACTTCAATATCGGGTATTATGGCTTTTATTAGATGCTCTATAACTGTGGATCCCAAGAAAAGTGTTTCAAATTGTCCACGCGAATTTATTAACCTTTCTGTAAATATGTGCCCCCTTTCTGAATCAGAACATAATTGGATTTCATCTACTGCAACAAATTCAAATGTCTTTTCAACAGGCATCGCTTCAGTCGTACAGACCCAATATCTCTCAAACTTTCCTCGTATTTTTTCTTCACCTGTATTTAGCACTACGTTTTCAATCCCCTTCAACAAAACAAGTCGATCATATATTTCACGTGCGAGAAGCCTTAAGGGGACCCCTATTACCCCATTTTTGTAGGAAATCATTCTTTCTAATGCGTAATACGTCTTGCCAGTGTTAGTCGGACCTAAAATTGCCCGACAAATAGAGGTATTTTTATTGCTTCGTTTGAAATTCATAGAAAAATATTTTATAATCGAGACGCATGGGGTATGCAAACATAGGTAAAATCACACTTTCCCCATTGTTATGTTATAGGAAACCCCTAAGCAAAAAAATAGAATTTTAGAAAAGAAAGAATATTATGAGTGAAATATTAGAGAAGGCTGTTGCAGCTATAAATGATAAAATGGCCGAGGCAACTTTTGACTCAAGCGTTAAATTTAAAATTGAAGATGAGGGCTCAATAGTAGTAGATAGCGATGGCGTAAGAATATCAGACGAAGAGACTGATTGTACGTTAATCGCTTCTCTTGATGTTTTTACAAAAATTCTTGATGGTGATATGAATGCAACAGAGGCTTACATGACAGGATCATTAAAGGTGGAAGGCTCAATGAGTGCTGCGATGGAGTTAAGTAGCCTTTTAGCCTAAAGATCTGATGGATAAAAATCTCGAGAGATATATGCTTGAGAATGGGGAGACTATATTTAGAAAGACTAAAGATGGTCGAAGTCTTCGAATGGCAATTTGGAAAATCCAAAAAGAGAGAGTTCGTGGAACTATTTTTTTTTTGAATGGTCATCGTGAATTTATAGAAAAATACTCGGAAACATTTACACTTTTCGTAAAAAAAGGATTCAACGTCATAACACTTGATTGGAGAGGATGGGGACTTTCTGAGCGGCCCTTTCCTTCCCAACCCAAAATTCAACATATTTCAAGCGCTGCTGAATATCAATTGGACTTAGATGAATTGATAAGTTTGGCAAAACAGAAAAATTTGTCACCTCCATGGCATTTAATCGCTCACTCCCTAGGGTGTCTTCTGGGGTTAAGAAGACTTATATTAGACCCAGAATGTTTTGATAAATATATTTTTCTATCCCCACTCTGGGGTAATTTCCCTTACATAGCGAGGCCAATTCAAAGATTAGTTATCAAATTTGAAAAAGCATTGCGACTTTTGGGATTATTAATGCTTACCCAACAAAATCCGGAAAAATATAAGCCCTATTCACTTACTGTAGATTTTAGAAAAAATACACTTACGTCCGACAAAAAGCAGTTTAAGCGTTTGCAGACAATATTAAAAAACAACCTTAATTTACATAGTGGCGTGCCAACCCTTGGTTATTTGATTGCAATATTGAAGGAGGTTGACAGCCTAAATAGGGTTGATTTGCCGAATAAAAATATCTTGGTGTTGCTTGCCGACCAGGAAAGAATAACCGATAACAAAGCTGTGCTGCGATTAATTAGAAGATATGATTTCATCAATGTAGTAAAAATCAAAAAAGCTCAGCATGAAATTTTGATTGAAAAAGAAAAAATTAGAAAAGAGGCAATATCTTTGATACATAAATTCATTGACTCATAATTATTGAAAGTTATTGCTGAAAACTTTAATTATTTGTTCATGAACGCGGGGGTCACCTGAGGCAATTACATCGCCCCCTGTCAATGGGTACGAACCATCAAGATTACTTATAATGCCGCCAGCAGCCAAAACGATAGCTTCAGGTGCTCTAATATCATATTCTTGCAGACCAAATTCAATCACCGCATCAATACATCCGTCTGCTAGCATTGCATATGCATAGCAATCTAAGCCGTACCTATCTAACTTCGAAAGTCTCATTATTTCATCTAAACTGGTTTGAAATAGTTGGTTTGGTATGGTGGGTGATGAGGTTGCAATAACTGCATTAGCTATACTTCTACATTTTCTGACAATTAAAGACTGTGGATCATTGCTTTTAAGATTTATTTTCTTGAAAGCTTTTCCAAAACCTCCCCAAAAAAGCTCGCCAGTAAATGGCTGATAAATAATGCCCATTATGGGTTTATTGTTTTCGACCAGAGATAACAGTATCCCCCATGTTGGAATTCCCGAAATAAAGGCTTTTGTTCCATCAATAGGGTCTATAATCCACGTGAAGTCAGTTGAACCACTTTTCCTTCCATATTCTTCACCAATTATTGAGTCATTTGGATAAAGCTTTTCAATCATTTCTCTGATTTTTTTTTCTGCTGATTTATCTGCAACTGTAACCGGATTGAAAAAGTTCCCGTCTTTATTCTCAATAACCAGATTTTGTTTAAAATAGCCAATTGTTATTTTTCCAGCCTCATGGACTATATCTATCGCGTTCAGAAAAAGGCTTTGTTTCTCTTGTTCGGTAAAGATTTTTGACCCCATGTTTCCTAAATTGGCTTTTTACTTTGTCTTTTCTACCATTTTATTTGATATTTTTTAATCAAATATTCATTGAATACTTGAAAAAATAGCTTATTTGAAGGATATTAAGATTATTTTAACTCAATAATTAATTAGGGGTCAGTAAACATGGCAGAATATCAAACTGCAAAATCATATGTAGATTCATCTCAGGCCATAGACGCAGGTCTTAGAGCCCACATGAACAAAGTATATGGACTTATGTCGTTAGCGATGTTGATAACAGGGGCCGTAGCTTACGCGGTGGGCACAACGCCTGCGCTGGTAATGGCAATATTTGGGACATGGCTACAGTGGGTTGTAATGTTAGCGCCACTTGGCGTTGTTTTTATGTTTAGTGCTAAAATCCACTCTATGCGAACTCAGACAGCGCAATTAGTTTTCTGGATTTTCGCCGCGTTAATCGGACTTTCAATATCATATATTTTCTTGGCATATACAGCAATATCAATCGCACAAACCTTTTTTACTACTGCGGTCGCATTTGGAGCACTTAGCCTCTACGGGTATACAACCAAGAGAGACCTATCAGCTTTAGGGAATTTTCTGTTTATAGGTTTGATCGGTATAATCGTAGCATCTATAGCAAATTGGTTTTTTCAAAGCCCAGTTATGCACCTCGCAATATCTGCGATTGGCGTGCTAATTTTTGCTGGATTGACCGCATATGATACTCAAAATATAAAAAATACTTACTTGCAGTATAGGTCATCATACGGTGAAGAGTATGCAGAAAAGATGGGTATAATGGGTGCTCTGTCCTTGTACCTAAACTTCTTGAACATGTTTATGTTTCTTCTTCAGTTTATGGGAAACAGAGACTAATTTCTTAAGGTAGCAGCTCTTTTTTGGAAAGTTGCTACCTTACTTAATTTTTCCTTCCTTATAATCTACGTGCTTCCTTGCTACTGGGTCATACTTCTTGACCACCATCTTGTCTGTTATAGTTCTTGAGTTTTTCTTTGTGACGTAAAAGTGCCCTGTATCTGCGGTAGAATTAAGTCTAATTTTTATTGTAGAAGGTTTAGCCATGTCTTTATTCCTTATTTGATATTTAGATATTAAAACTAATGTAATTAGTCAATAAGCATTTTTAACTAATAAAAATAAAATCCGAAGAAGCTCCATGTTTAAAAAAAGGAACTCCTTTTTTATTTGGACCCTCTTTAATAATCTCTTTGACCTCATTAAGAACAACTTCTGTTATAAAGGGTAAGTTAAGGCTCTTGACCTCATTAATATCAATCCAGTGTAAATGACTTAATTCGGTTGAAGCAGACGAAAAATCATCGAGGTTTCCATGAATATTCTCAGCTCTACAGATAAAGAACCGTGCATCAAACCTTCTGGGTCTTCCAGGCGGAGTTATGGCTCTAAACACATATTCCAGATTGCTGGCATCGGGTAAATAAAGGCCATTACAGAAGTCTTTCCACTCTGCGCTTATTGTTCCAACATCGTCTACTTTTGCGCATAACCGTAAACCAGCTTCTTCCCATAACTCTCTTATTGCAGCAACGCAAAGCTCCTTGGCAATTTTCTTTTTTGAGTATTGATGAAGTAAATCAATCTTGTTTTCATCAATACTTTTATATAATTTAACTTTACTATCATCTTCATCTACCGCACCCCCGGGGAATACATATTTACTGGGCATAAAAACTGCCTTATTGCCTCTTTGTCCCATAAGAACATATGTACTATCTTTTTTTTCCCTCAACAGGATAACGGTCGCCGCATCTTTGATTGGCACGTCTTCGTTGTCATTCATTTCTACACTCTTTCACAAATAATTAACTAAAGTATTGTATTGCATTTTTCTTTATCTGGCCTACAAAAAAGAATATATTTTGAACTTATTTAAAATTATGACACCAAATACCAAAAAACAAATATCAGATTTAAAGATTGATCCTAAACTTCCAGTGATGATTTTCGATGCCGATGAGGTTCTCGTTCACTTTGCTGAACCTTTTGCTAAATATCTTTCAAAACATGGCCACCGCTTACATTTAACTGGCTATCGGTTAGATAATGCAATTAAGAAAGCAGAAACAGATGAGGTCGCCACTCCAGATACGGCAAAAGATCTGGTGTGGGGGTTCATAAATGAGGAAACGAAAATCCAGCCAGCTGCAAAAGGTGCTCCACAAGCACTAAAGAAACTTCAAGGATATGCCCAGATTATAATTTTAAGCAATGTCCCTCACTCCGTTCATAATGATAGGGTAGCCAATCTTAAAGAACTAAATATGGATTATCCATTAATAAGTAATGAGGGAATGAAGGGGCCGGCTGTGAAGGAAATCCTGAAAAACCATAAAGCCCAGTCTTTTTTTATTGATGACAATCCTTATCAGGTGGAAAGCGTATATAATGACAATCAGCAAACAGTATGTGTCCATTTTTCGGTTTGTGATCTAGTTAAGCCTTATATGCCTAAAGCTGTTGGAGCATCTATAGAGCCCACTTCATGGGAAGACTTAGTTTCCAAATTATTAGGCTGTTTAAAAGATGACGAATGAAAATTAAAGGGATTATCTTCGATAAAGATGGCACTTTATTTGACATCCAAAGATCATGGTCAGAGTGGGCTAAAGTCTTTGTCACAAAGTTCAGTAATCAACATAATCTAGACACACTGAAATTGGCTAAAGCAATAAACTTTGACCTAGCTTCTGATAAATTCCTGAAGGAAAGTATTTTTGTGCATGGCTCCGTCGATGAAGTTGTAGATGCGATTTTCCAAAAGTTTCCGCAAGTAATGAAAAAGAAGATCCATGAAGGTCTATTTGAGGGCTCTGGTGATGCTAAACAAGTACCATTAACTAATCTACATAAATTGTTTAACAACTTGGAGACAATTACATTCGGTCTGGTAACAAATGACAGTGAAACCAATGCTATAAAACATCTTGAGCAGCATAATTTAACTCAATATTTCGATATGATAATCGGCTATGATAGTGGATATGGTTCTAAGCCAGAAACTGGACAACTAGAGGCTTTTTTGAGAAAAACAAATTTACTTTCCCAAGAGGTACTGATGATTGGTGATAGTACTTATGACTTAGTCGCAGCGAATAAAATAAGCATGCCTTGTCTTGGAGTATTGTCAGGAACTGCCAATAAAAAAGATTTAAGTGCCCATACCCCCTTTATAATTGATAGTATTGATGAATTGGAGGCGTGGTTCAATAAGACTTTCCTAGTTATGTAATAATCTTATAATAAATCACAAAATGTATGCTACGGATGTATAATGAGAAGAAGATCTTCACGTATTTCTAAAAAAAAAATTAGAGCCTCGAGGCTTTCGCTCAAGCAACAAAATTGGAAGATACCATATAATTTTGATAATTTTGTTGAGCCGCTTAAGGAAGAGGCGGTGGTCGCAATACACAATACGGCAATGAAGATTCTCGAGGAGATAGGAGTCCTATTCTTAAATCCAGAAGCATGCAATATTCTTCAAAAAGCAGGATGTAAAGTAGAGCTTAGTGACTCAAAGGTAAAAATGGATCGCCAGTGGGTTATGGACATGTTGAAAACAGTTCCACAACATTTTTCTATCACACCAAGAAATCATAAGAATAAAATTAAAATTGGAGATCGACATATTGTATTTGGAAATGTTTCTTCGCCTCCAAACGTGTTAGATCTAGATAGGGGGAAAAGGCCCGGGGATTTTGATAGCTTTAAAGATTTGACAAAATTAACTCAATTTTTCAATTGCATTCATTTCTCAGGAGGATATTCAGTAGAACCAGTAGATATTCATCCCTCAATCCGACACTTATATTGTTTATATGAACAACTCACTCTTACCGACAAAGTGGTTCACGCCTATTCACTTGGTCCAGAAAGGGTGGAGGACGCAATGGAAATGGCAAAAATTGCTTCTGGTTTAGACGAAAAAGAATTCTTTTCAAAACCAAGAATTTTTACAAACATCAATTCTACTTCCCCACTGAAGCATGATTGGCCAATGCTTGACGGTGCTATGAGATTCGCGAAAAAAAATCAGCCTGTGGTAGTTACACCTTTTACATTAGCCGGAGCGATGTCTCCTGTCACGATAGCTGGATCAGTTGCACAGGCACTGGCTGAAGCATTAGCAGCAATTGCGCTACTTCAATATATAAGCCCTGGAACCCCTTGCGTTTTGGGGACTTTTACATCAAATGTCGACATGAAAAGTGGAGCGCCTGCCTTTGGAACACCTGAGTATATCAGAGCAACGCAGATTACAGGTCAAATGGCTCGGTTTTACAAAATCCCTCTTCGTGCGTCAAATGCGTGTGCATCAAATGCTCCAGACGCTCAGGCTACATGGGAAAGCTCCAACAGTTTGTGGTCAGCTATTTCTGGGGGAATAAATATGGTTTATCACGGAGCAGGTTGGTTAGAAGGTGGATTAATAGCTAGCTATGAGAAATTTATTATTGATTGCGAGATTATTCAGCAACTGCAAAAATATCTTGACCCTGAAATTACAAATGTTAGCGAGGAAAAGTTGGCTTTCTCAGCTATAAAAGAGGTGGGTCATAATGGGCACTTCTTCGGCGCCACACATACCCAAGAAAGGTACAAGGAAGCTTTTTATGCACCAATCTTATCAGACTGGCGCAACTATGAGGCTTGGGAAGCAGATGGGAAACTATCGACGGAGAAAAGGGCAAACAATCTTTGGAAGCAGATACTAGAGGAGTTTGAACCCCCAATGATTAACTCAAAAATAGCGTCAGAACTATACAATTTTGTTCAAAGAAGAAAAAAAGACGGTGGAGCCGAAACTGATTTTTAAAAAGTCAGCTAATTTTTGTCAATAGCTCGTCAACCGACTTTTTTGCGTCTCCATACAACATTCTGCTATTTTCTTTGTAAAACAGAGGATTTTCGATACCCGAATAACCTGTACCCTTACCGCGTTTCGAGATTATGACGTCTCTAGATTTCCATACCTCCAGTACGGGCATCCCAGCAATAGGACTATTTGGGTCATCTTGAGCAGCGGGATTAACAATATCATTCGAGCCAATAACTATTACTACATCGGTTTCTGGGAAATCTTGATTTATTTCATCCATTTCGAGAACTATGTCGTATGGTACCTTTGCTTCAGCAAGGAGCACATTCATATGTCCAGGTAATCTTCCTGCAACGGGATGGATTGCAAATCTAACATTTTTGCCTTTATTACGAAGACGTTTGGTAAGCTCAGAAATAGACGATTGAGCTTGAGCAACAGCCATTCCGTAACCTGGGACAATAATAATCTCTTTTGCATTTTCGAGCATACTGGCAACTGAGTCATTGTCAGTTGCCACCATCTCTCCCTCAATATCAGCCAATGGTTCTCCACTTCCTCCCCATCCTCCTAATATAACAGATACAAAGTTTCTATTCATTGCTTTACACATAATATAAGAAAGGATGGCTCCGGAGGACCCAACAAGCGCGCCGGTAACAATTAACAGATCGTTGCCTAACATAAAACCTGTAGCTGCAGCTGCCCATCCTGAGTAACTATTTAGCATTGATACGACAACGGGCATATCAGCACCACCAATAGCCAAAACCAAATGCGCACCGATAACGAAAGCAATTATAGTCATAGCTACTAGGGTCCATATCCCCGTTTGGTTAAGATATGTCACCAATACCGTGTCGTTAAGGTACATCCAACCAAGCACTAAACAAACAACAACCATTAATATGTTTAGAACATGTCGACCGGGTAAAATAACTGCTTTCCCAGTTATACTGCCAGCAAGCTTCCCATACGCTACTACGGATCCCGTGAAAGTAATAGCACCAATAAAAATACCAAGAAAGACTTCTATATCATGTATCACTTTATCGGCTCCAAAATACATTTTTGTAGGATTAATTTCCTGATTTAAACCAATAAAAACTGCTGCTAAACCGACAAAAGAATGTAGGGCTGCTACCAATTCAGGCATCCCCGTCATTTGAACTCTTTGGGCAACAAACAATCCAATTATTGAACCTACAATGAGGCTCGGAATTAAATACCTAGATACAGTCATTTCCGGGCCTAATACGGTTGCCAAAATGGCAATAGCCATACCCACAATACCAAACCAAACACCTCTTTTGGCTTTTTCTTGGTTGCTCAGCCCACCTAGAGAGAGGATAAATAATACGCTTGAACCGATATACGCCGCTGTTACTAACTCTGTACTTAGCATTAGAAAACCTCTTAACTTTTCTGAAACATGGCGAGCATTCGTTTTGTAACAAGAAATCCTCCCACGATGTTTATTGTTGCGATCAAAACGGAAATACTAGCAAGTATTTCCACAACGAAATTAGGCGACCCAACCTGCAAAAGTGCACCTACGACAATAATACCGGATATCGCATTGGTCACTGCCATCAATGGTGTGTGCAATGCATGATTTACATTCCAAATAACCTGAAAGCCAACGAAGCAAGACAAAACAAATACTATGAAATGTTGCATAAATGCTGGAGGAGCATATTGGCCTAAAAGAGCCATAACCAAACCTCCTAGAATTAACATTCCTACTTGAAAGGCACCAGCCTTTCTAGTAGCAGCAGCTTCTTCTATTTTCAATTGCTCGGGTGTCTTTTCGACCACCTCTGGCTTTTGTGCAGTTGGCACCGCTTTAACCTTTGGAGCTGGCGGTGGGAACATCACTTTTCCACCATGAGTTACAAGCGAACCCCTTATAATATCGTCGTCGAGATTTATATCGAGTTTTCCATTCTTTTCAGGTGTTAGATCATCAAAAAGATGTCTTACATTATTGGCGTAGAGAGATGATGACTGTTTTGCCATCCTACTTGGGAAATCTGTGTAGCCTATAATCGTAACGCCATTTTTTGTAACAACTTTCTTATCTGCCTTCGTTAAATCACAATTTCCACCTTTTTCAGCAGCAAGGTCAACGATTACTGAGCCTGGCTTCATTTTAGCTACCATATCTTTCAGCCATAATTTTGGTGCATCTCTTCCAGGAATTAGCGCCGTTGTAACCAATATATCTATATCTGGAGCTTGCTCTCGGAAACATTCCAATTGCTTTTTTCTAAATTCGGGACTCGAAGGTGCTGCGTAACCTCCATCGGTTGAGCTACTTTCATCAAAATCAAGAAATAAAAATTCGCCTCCCATAGACTCAATTTGTTCAGCAACTTCAGGCCTCACGTCGAATGCTCTTACTATAGCACCTAGGCCTTGGGCTGCGCCAATTGCAGCGAGACCAGCGACCCCTGCTCCTATTACAAGGACCTTAGCAGGAGGAACTCGGCCAGCAGCGGTTATTTGTCCAGTAAAAAATCGACCAAAATTATTTGCGGCCTCTATCACGGCTCTGTAGCCAGCAATATTTGCCATCGATGAGAGCGCATCCATCTTCTGAGCTCTACTAATTCTAGGGATCATATCCATAGAAAGAGAGGTTAT
>CACGMO010000018.1 GCA_902574225.1 uncultured Alphaproteobacteria bacterium | reverse complement strand
TGGATAACTCTCCTCGTTCATTAGTTCATGGTGATTTTCGACTCGATAATATGATATTTGATAAACATGAGCCAAAACTACTGGCAATTATAGACTGGGAGATTTGTACAACTGGACATCCCATTGCTGACCTCGCATCTTTAATCATGCAGTGGGAACAAACAGCAGGAAAAATTAGTAGGGGACTACAAGGTATTGAAAGAGAGCCTCTCGGAATACCAAGCGATGAAGGTTTTATTAAAGAATATTGCGAGTTAAGAAATATCGACTACATAAAAGATTTTAATTTTTATCTCGCATTCTGTTTTTTTCGAATGGCATGTGTTATACAGGGTGTAAAAAAGAGGGCTTTATCTGGGATTGCCGCTAATCCTGAACGCTCAAATCGTGAAACATTATCTGTTCCAAAGCTGGCTAAGCGTGCGTATGAACTAATGAAGGCACTATGAAAGAAAAAATAGAAAAGCTTCTTGATATTGAAACTTTGGACCGCGATCTTTTTCGAGGGCAAGGCGAAGGTGGCGAGGTTGCATCACGAGTGTTTGGTGGTCATGTTATTGCACAGGCATTAGCAGCGGCCTACAAAACCGTTGAGGAACGGCTTTGCCATTCTCTTCATGCTTATTTTATAAGACCCGGAGATCCATCGACACCCATTATATATGAGGTTGACAGAGCACGCGATGGTGGAAGCTTCACAACGAGAAGAGTGGTTGCCATACAAAATGGCAAACAAATATTCAATATGGCTGCGTCATTTCATATTGAAGAAGAGGGTTGGTCTCATCAGCATAAAATGAAAGTAGTAAAAGGGCCTTCGGGAGTTCTTAATAGAAACGAACAGAGAAAACTCATTGCGGATAAAGTTCCCGAGAAAAGACGCGCAAATTTTTTAAACCCAAAGCCAATTGAAATAAGAGATGTTGATCCACCCGATTTATTCAATCCGGAACCAACTTCAGACAAAAACTTTTTGTGGTTTAAAGTGGATGGGACCCTTGATACAAAAGACCAGTGGGTACATCATTGCTTTCTTGCATACGCCTCTGACGTATCATTGTTAGGCTCTGGTAATCGTCCTCACGGTGTATCAGCTTATTCTGGAGACGTTATGCTGGCCAGTTTGGATCACGCAATGTGGTTTCATGAAAAAATTAACTTTAATGATTGGTACTTGTATGAAATGGATAGTCCATTTTCAGGGGCTGCGAGAAGTCTCAATAGAGGAAAAGTTTTTTCACAGAACGGAACCCTCGTTGCAAGCGTTGCTCAAGAAGGACTGATGCGTCCTCTAAAACGCAAGCCTTAATACCTAAATCTCTCATTTAATTTCGCCATCCCAGCTATCCATCCGTCATAATTGGATGTCTTATATTGAATATATTTTTCAACTATAGGGTGAGGCAGTACTAAGAAACGCTCTTCATTTATCGTTTTAACACATTCCTCGGCAACATCATCGGGTTCAAGCATTCCATCTTTCATAGCGACAGCGAGCTCTGGATCCAATCCATCCGTCATTGCGGTTCTCACTCCCTGGGGGCACAACATAGAAACCTTTATCCCCTTTTTCGCGTATGAAAAAGCAAGCCATTCTCCTAAACCAATTGCAGCATGTTTAGTCGTTGAATAGGATGCATCACCAACTTGTGACAAAAGACCAGCAGCGGATGCCGTATTTAATAAGTATCCCTCTCCTCTTTTCTCCATTAAAGGAACCAAGTGCCTGGCAGCCCATACGTGTGACATCAGATTAATTTCCCAAATTTTTTGCCAATCATCATTCGGAACCTCGATGCCTCCTAAATGACCAATGCCTGCATTTGAACAAAAAATTGATATTGGGCCAATTTCTCTTTCTGTTGTTCGTATAACTTTTGCAATATCCCCTTCCCGACTAACATCACATCTCATCGCAGTTCCGCCATATTCCTTCGCGACTTTGCTTATTCCGTCTGTATTTACATCTGCACTCACAACATGCTTTGCGCCATGTTTATAAAAGATTTTGACAAGAGATCTACCTATTCCACTGGCGGCTCCAGTTACGACTATTACTCTATCTTTAATATCCATATCTATCTCCCATTTATTAACGCCACATATAGCCACCACCACATACAGTCATCGCCTGGCCTGTGATATAACTACTTGCTTTAGATGCTAGAAATACCGCGAGCCCTTGCAGATCCTCTGGTTCTCCTAAACGACCAAGCGGTATTTTAGAAATTGCCTCCTTAGCCTTTGTATCATCATCCCATAATGCCTTGGCAAAATCCGTTTTAATTATTGCAGGACATATTGCATTGACTCTAATATTTTGAGGCCCATATTCAGCAGCTAAATTTCTAACTAATCCTATTACCGCTAACTTTGAAATATGGTAAGTGCCTAAATTCAGAGATGGTTCGAATGCTCCTACACTAGAAGTAATCATGATTGATCCTCCTCCCCTCTCCACCATATCTGGAACAACCATTTGGCATAGCCAATGATTTGATTTTACGTTTGTTGCCATCGTTTTATCATAAGCTTCGTCTGATATATCTGACATTGGTCCATAGTGAGGATTAACCCCAGCATTACAAACCAGTACATCTATTTTCCCGGAAAGCTGCCGTGCTGCATTAACCAAGTTTTCTAGTTCGTCCTTTCTCCCTGCATTTGCTGCTACCGGAAAAACTCTCTCTTCCCCTATTGTTTCATTTATTTCTTCAGCTGTCTTCTTAAGAACGTCTATCTTTCTACTTGAAATTATTAAAGTGCCTCCATATTGTGCGAGAGCAATCGCCATAGATTTTCCAATACCCTTGGATGCGCCCGTTAGAAGACAAGTCTTTCCTGTAAGATCAAAAAGATTGGTCATAAAATTTCCTTTTTTTATTGATTTTTCCAATTAGGTTTTCTTTTTTCTACAAAAGCAGAAACACCTTCTTTATGGTCCTCAGTTTGTCGGAGTAACTCAATCAATTCCGCACTTTTACGTAAAGCATCGGGATAGTTTTCAAGGTGGTCCATGTGGTTTAGCGCTTCCATTGAATACCGTATCGATGATGGACAATTGGAGGCAATAGCTTTCGCTTTTTCCATCGCGATTTCCATTAGAGAAGAATGCGGCACGACTTCATTAATAATTCCCAATTCCAAAGCCTCCGCTGCTAAAACATTCCTTCCTGTTAACATTATCTCCACAGCTGCCTTTTTACCAATTTGACGACTAAGCCTTTGAACTCCTCCTGCCGCAGCAAAAAATCCTACCTTTACTTCTGGCAAAGCAAATTTAGCATTTTCAGAGGCAATAATTATGTCGCAGCATAAAGCAGTTTCCATTCCTCCTCCCATTGCAAAGCCGTTAACAGCTGCTATAATTGGTTTTGTTCTATCGAACCTTCTAGTTAATCCAGCAAATCCTGTTGACGGTTGCTGAACTTTTTGTTCTGACGGTAAAGCCGAGTATTTCAGGTCATTTCCAGCTGAAAAAGCCTTATCTCCTTTTCCAGTCAAAACAGCAACCCAAAGGTCTTTATCTTTACCAAAATTATCCCATATTTCATTTAATTCTAAACTCAATGGTGGATGCACAGCGTTATAAACTTCTGGCCGATTAATTGTTACCGACATTATGTGATCATCAATTCGCACCCTAACAAATTCATACTCTTTCATGTTATTCCTCTCTTTTTTACAGCAAACTTTTTATTTTATTATTCAAGCAAAGCTTACGAGTTTTAATTCTATCAAGTTTATCCGTAGCACCCCTAGGCAGGCTATCATCTGACAGCCAATAATGGGTAGGTATTTTAAACTTTGCTAGCTTATCATTAAGAAATTGATTTATGTCTTCTTTTTTTAAAGTTTCTTTTTTCTTTAAATTAATACAGACACCAACCTCTTCTCCAAATCGTTCATTTGGTACTGCAAAAACTATAGACTCTAGTATTGATTGATGCTTTTGAAGCATACCCTCAACCTCTAAACACGATATATTTTCACCTCCTCTGATGATTATATTTTTTTTTCGATCGACAATCGTTACCAAACCTTGACTATTTATAAAGCCTAAATCACCAGTATGCATCCAGCCATCTATAAGAACCTCATCGGTTTCTATCTTTTTGTTGAGGTAACACCGCATATTGGCTGGGCTTTTTATTGCAATTTCACCAACCTCCCCACTCTTAACTTCCTTATCATTCTCATCAACTATTTTTATGTCTTGAAGGACGCCAATTAACCTACCAGCCAATTCAGGATTTTCTAAATACTCATCACCAGATACACTCACGCCTAAAGCGTTGGTCTCTGTCATTCCATATCCAGAAGAAATATCTGTTGAAGGAAGCGCTTTTTTTTCACGAGCCACATTTGGAGGTGGCCGTTTCGCACCTCCGGCATTCAGTGTTTCCAAAGAGCTCAAAGATTTATTTTGCGTTATAGCTTCCTCAACAAGATCAGAAATAACAGTTGGAACAGCTCGAATAAGAGTTATGTTTTCATTTTCGATTATATCAACCGCTTGTTTTGGGTCCCACCTGTACATCAAGATAATCTTTGACCCTTTCGCAATCCCATATAAGAAGTTTGGATGAGATCCATTTACATGAAAAAAAGGAGAAAGTAGAAGAATGCTAGATGGTTTTTTAGCAGCCACTTTTTCAGGATACACATAAGAACCAATCTTTTCCATCATTAACCAAGAAAATACCGCTGAAATAGCTCCCCTGTGAGTAAGAACAACGCCTTTAGGGTTTCCAGTTGATCCAGAAGTATACATAATTCCAAAATCGTCTTTTGGGTCAATATTAGGTGCCTTCAAACTTTTTGATGGATAGGAGGCCACTTCCTCTTCATAGTCTAAAACGTTGTTATCATGTTCCGATCGAATACCAATTAATTTAATTCCATAGGCTTTTGCAAACGGAAGAATAACATTTAATCTTTCTTTATCTGCGAAGCATATTTTTGCCGAACTATCATTAAAACCATACTCCATTTCACTTGTTGTCCACCAAGCGTTTACAAAAACAACTATTGCTCCTAAGGATACGATACCCATCAATAGAATTGGATATTCGGGAAAGTTTCGCATTGCTATTGCAACTTTGTCACCTTTTTTTACTCCCAACTCTTTCTGAAGGAAAGCGGCCACGCTATTCACTTTTTCTAAAAACTCCGAATATGTAATTCGTTCATTCTCATAAATAATAAATTCGTCCCACTGACGAGTTTTTTTTCCATACTCAAGCAATTCATGCAATGTCTGTGGGGTATTTACGAAGGTCTTGTAAATTTGGCCGTCATGTGTGTATTGAGAAAACTGATATAAATCGTCAGTCTCTAAAACCTTTTTAGTTGCCTCTTCAAAATCCATTTTGAATTAGTTCATTTTTCGCTTATCGGGATCCGGACCCACTCTCACCATACTCTTACCAAAGTTTTTTCCATTCAGGAGATTGACAAGCGCCTTTGGGGCACTTGGAAGACCCTCGGTTATATCTTCAACTATGGAAATCTTTCCTTCATTTAATAATTTTTTCATGTGGGTGATTGCTTCCAGGTGCTTCTCTTTGAAATCCATAACAATGAATCCCTCCAATTTTAGCCTTTTGGTAATAACAAAGCCTGGTACATTCCTAGGTCCAATTGGAGAAGCGCTTTCATATTGACTGACTGCCCCGCAGCAAACAACTCTTCCCTTGTTTTTCATTCTAATTAAAACCGCTTCAAGCACTGTGCCTCCTACGTTGTCGAAATAAATATCAATTCCCTCGGGACAATGAGTCTTTAAATCCCGCACTAAATTTGCATTTTTATAATCTACACATCCATCAAAGCCCAGCTCTTTAACTACTTTTTTGCATTTTGTATCACCACCCGCAATTCCAACAACTTTACAGCCAATAGCTTTAGCCAACTGGCCGACGTACACACCAACTGACCCAGCTGCAGCTGATACTACTACCGTGTCAGAAGGTTTTGCCTTCCCTACGTCAAATAATCCATGATAAGCCGTTAGACCAGCTATCCCAAAAAGAGACAACAAATTTGGCAACGATATATTGTCTGGGCACTTATTTAAGTCTTTTGACTGAATAACGCTATACTCTGCCCAAAAGCTATCCGCCGTCACTATCTGGCCTTTTTCAAACTCTGGATCTTTACTTTCTATAATCTCAGCGACCGAGTAACTCGGCATTACATCCCCAGCTATGACTTGGTCCCTATAAGTTCTTCCCTGCATCCAAGTTCTATTTGCAGCATCAATGGATAATAATATATTACGAATTAGAACTTCACCATCCACTAGTTCGGGCAACTCTACCTCTTGCAACTCAAAATTAGAGACATTCAATTTTGCGTCTGGAGCGTCTTTTAGAATAAATTGTTTCGTAATCAAGCAACTTTACCTTTAATTAAGTCTTCAACATCTTGAAGTGTTTCTTTACCAAAAAAAAGTTCGTTATCAATCAAAAAGCTTGGAACTCCAAATAATCCATCTTCCACTGCTTTAGAAGTATTTTCTATAAGCTTCGATTTAATATTCTGATCTTGAGTGCCTTCGAAAATATTTTGAGCTGGTAACTTATTTTCCTCTAAAACAGTTTTTATAACATCTAACTCATCCATTTTTTTGTTATCAACCCACATACTTTTAAAAATAACCTTAATATAGTCTTCAAAAAAATCATTTTCCTTAGCATATATTGCTCCTCGCATAAGGTTTAAAGTATTAATAGGGAAATGAGAATTAAAGTTAAAATCGATACCATGCTTCTTTACAAATCTCGCTGTGTCTAAATCATCATATTTACCCTTAGCAGGAACTGTTTTAAATGCCTCAATAGGAGAAACGTTATTTGTTGATTTGAATATGCCACCAAGTAAAACAGGGACATAGTCTGCTTTAACGCCAGTTCGTTCCTCAATGCCTGGAACCATATTGTAAACGAGATATGCTTTTGGACTTCCAAAATCAAAAATAAATTTAAATTCGACCATATAACTCCTCCTAATTATTGACCCTTGAAAATTGGTTTCTCTTTATTTACGAAAGATTTTGCTGCATTTTTATGATCTTCCGTTTGAAAGCATCTGATCATTCTATCCGCTTCCATAGCTAGGCTTTCTTTCATTGTAGAAAAAGTAGCTCTATTATGATTCTCTTTCATATATTGAAGAGCAGTAGGAGAGAAATAAGCTATATTTTGTGCTTTTTTAAATGAGAACTCTTCAAGTTCTTCATTTGAAACTACATAATTAACGATACCTTCATTTAATGCCTCGGAAGCACTAATTCTCTTATTGGAAAAGTAAATGTCTTTTGCCTTAGAAGGTCCTACTAGTTGTCCAAGGGACCAACTTCCACCATAATCACCCGAGAGCCCTATACCGCCAAACCCAGGAACAAAAAAAGCATCCTCTGAGGCAATTCTAATGTCACAAGCCAACGCTATTGACATTCCAGCACCAGCAGCTGCTCCCGGAAGTACGGCTATAGTTGGTTTTGGCATTTCATGTATCTTTAAGGAAACTCCCTCCTGACCAATTTGTAATTTTCTAACTTTTTGTTCAACAGACAAATCACTCGATAATCCTGGATCACTATTGTTTGCAAAGCTTTTTACATCTCCTCCAGAACAGAACGCTCCTCCATTACCAGTGATTAAAATTACTCGTACATTTTTATCACTCTCAAAATTTTCTAAAGTCGTCCTCAAAGCTGGTGTTAGTTCATCTGATAATGCATTTTTTGACTCAGGTCGATTAAATGCTATCAAACCAATATTATCTCTTATTTCCGCTTGTAAGTGATCAGTGTGTTTTATTATATTACTTTTAATCATAATGATCTCGCCTTTTCCAAAGCTGGTCTCTTCAGCAAACGATTAACGTAGGAATCTAGGTTCGTCATCTCTGAAATATCTGCGCCTGCTCTCATGGCACCAAAGCAAGCGTGGCCTGTCATTATATCCGCTCCTGAAAAAGTGCCGGTTAAATAATCTCGGTCTACTAGCCTGCTATCGACGTTACCGAGTGCTACGCCAAGCAATTTTTTAGCTCGGTTTACATTTACATCATTCCTCTTTTCTGGAGGAAGAAGTATTGTTTCTACTACTAAAATATTTACTTGGCCCATTATCGAACCTTCAGCATAATGAAGCCATTGTAAGTATTCGGGAAACATGGGGTCTTCGACGTCTGGAGAAAATTTTCCGTCTCCATATCGCGCCAATAAATATTGAACAATAGCACCTGACTCATATATCCTGACTTGCCCGTCTTCTAATACCGGAATGCGCCCCATAGGATGTATTTTGTAGTATTCAGGTGTTCGAAGTGCTCTGTCTCCCACTGAATATTTTTCAACTTCGTAATCTAAGCCTAGCTCCTCCAGCAACCAAGCTATCCTTACTGCCCTTGAATTTGGTGCAAAATAAAGCTTCATATGCATTTTCCTTCTATCTAAAACAATGCTTAAGTTTATATCATGAACCAATCTTTTTAAAATATAAAGTATCTCTTAAAATATTTTTAATTTTGAAATATTCTTTTGTTAAATGAAAGTTTATTCGGAGGATATGATGAATTTTGACGGTAAGGTTGCTGTTATCACTGGATCTTCGTTAGGAATTGGCGCCGAGGCAGCGAAAAAAATAACTGCTTTAGGTGGTAGGGTTACAATTAATTATTCCAAGAGCAAAGAGGCAGCAGAGGAAGTGGCGCATAAATGCTCACAACTCGGAAAATCGCCTCTTATAGTAAAGTCTGATATTGCAACTGATGAAGGATGCAAGCATTTAATTGATAAAGCGCTCGGCGAATTTAATGCAATCAACATTTTAATAAATAATGCCGGCAGAACAAAGTTTGCCGATCATTCTAACTTAGATGCATTGCAAAGAGATGACTTTGAAAATATTTTGGCTTTAAACCTTAATAGCAACTATGAGTTAATCAAATATGCACGACCTCATCTCGCCAGAAATAGAAAAAGTAGTATCGTGAATATCTCATCTGTTGCTGGCCTACGAGGAATGGGGTCATCAATTGCCTATGCTGCGTCTAAGGGTGCCCTTAACTCCATGACAATGGCACTTTCTCGCTCACTAGGTCCAGATGGAATAAGGGTTAATGCGGTATGTCCAGGTTTTGTAGCAACCGACTGGTGGAAAAATAGCCTTGGAGATCAGAAGTTTAAGGAAGCGATATTAGCGTATGAAAATAAAAATCCCCTTGGCGAATGCCCTACCGCTGAAGACATAATTGGGTCAATACTTTTTTTTGCTAGTGATTTAAGCAATCATGTTACAGGCCAACTGTTAGCAGTTGATGGCGGTTTGCTTATCGGCATGCCATTAAAATTAGATTGAGTAGCTGGCCATACATACGTAATTTTTCAAATAAGTATAGATTATTGCAATGAACAATTTATGGGAAAATACGTCTAAAGAAAAAGAGAATTTTTCTGAGGACCCTGAAAGCATTACTACTGATTTATTGATAATTGGTGGAGGTTTTACAGGGTGCTCTGCCGCTTTAGAAGCAGCAAAACAGGGAGCCAAAGCAGTATTACTGGAATGTGAGACCATTGGGTTCGGTGGTTCCGGTAGAAATGTTGGCTTGGTAAATGCAGGACTATGGCTACCACCAAAAAAAATCATTTCCATTTTAGGAGAAGAGCAAGGTAGAACTCTTATATCCGCACTCGCATCAGCCCCTGATTTAGTTTTCTCAATTATTGAAGAAAATCAAATTAAATGTGATCCTGAAAGAAATGGAACTTTGCATTGCGCTCATTCTGAAAAGGGAATGGAATATCTAAGTGAAAGATTTGATCAAGGTAAAATTTTTGAAGAGCCTCTAACTCTGATCAATAAAACTGAAACTGACAATAAATTGGGAAGCTCAAAATTTTTTGGATCACTTCATGACCCTAGAGCTGGAACAATACATCCATTGGCTTATTGTAGAGGCCTCGCACGAAAAGCAAAAGAATTAGGCGTAAAGATTTATGAAAAATCAAGAGTATCTCACTTTAGAAAACAAAATGGTATATGGAAAACCTATGTACGAGGCATTGAGATTAAAAGCAAATATTTATTACTCGCGATGAATGCCTATCAAGATTTAGATAAGCCATACAATACGGGTAAATTTTCCACGGTTTATTATTCTCAATTTGCCACAAGACCTCTAAATTCTAATGAAATGAGTACGATCTTACCCGGCAAGGAGGGTTGTTGGGATACAGCAACAATTATGTCTTCATTTAGGGTAGATGACGCTGGGCGCCTTATTATTGGAACAATGGGCAACACTGATGGCTTAGGACAATATGTTCATTTGAATTGGGCAAAAAGAAAGCTTAAGGACCTATTTCCCTTTTTACCAGACGTAGAATTTGACTATCAATGGTCCGGTAAGATTGCAATGACTAAAGACCATATACCAAAAATTGTCAACTTTGAAGAGAATGCTCTATCGTGTTTCGGATATTCAGGAAGGGGCATTGCGCCGGGAACTCTTTTTGGAAAAGCTTGTGCTTCAGCCTTATTATCGCAAAACTTATCTGTTCTACCTGTTTCTGCCGTTAGACAATACAAAGAGGCTTTCACAAGAGAGAAGAGCACTTTCTATGAAATGGTAGCCGTAGCAAACAATTCTTTAAAATCTTTTAAAATGTAAGCTTATCACTACTCGGAATTAATAGCAGCAGATAGGTCAGGTAAATCTTTGCTGACTTTCATTGGAAAATTAGGTTCTCTCTTTTCTAAAAACGACGCTATTCCTTCCTTAATATCTGGGGACTTTCCCATTTTTTCCATCGCCATAGAGTCTAAAATATGTGCTTCCTCTGGGTGGGTTGCGGCTAGCATATTCCACATCATTTGCCTTGCAAGGGATACTGATATCGCGGAGGTTTTACCACTGTAGCTTGCTCCAATGTCAAGTGCTCTATCTATCAAAATATCATCGGATATTACTTCCGAAACCAATCCATGTTGCAAGGCTTCTTGAGAATTAAATACTTTCCCAGTGTAGCACCAATCCAGAGCTTTAGAAATACCTACTATTCTTGGAAGAAACCAGCTGGAACACGCTTCGGGTACTGCACCTCTTCTTGAAAACACAAATCCAAACCGAGCCGATTTAGAGGCAATTCTTATATCCATTGGTAAAGTCATTGTCGCTCCTACACCAACAGCATCCCCATTAATCGCACCTATTACTGGCTTCTTAGATCTAAAAATTCTAAGCGCTACTAACCCGCCTCCATCACGATGATCGTCATTAGAAAGCCTGTTACCTTCTTCTGCATAATTAAAAGTATTTGGACCATCAACTAAATCTGCCCCAGCGCAATAGGCACGCCCTTCACCAGTAATTACAACGAATTTAATCTCATCAGTCTGGTCGGCGTAATCAAAGGCTGTGATGAGTTCATCCTGCATGGTTTTTGTAAAAGCGTTTAACTTTTCCGGTCTGTTAAGCGAAATCACGAAAGCATCTCCACGCTGCGAAGTCAATAATTCTCTATACATTTTTTTCTAATCCTAAAATCGGTTTACCAAAATTTAATATTTTTATATCTTTAATTAGTTATAGTAGTTTAAAGTGATAGGTAGTAAAGATTTAACAATCAATATATTTTGAAAGAGGTGACGTATGAACCCGGAAAATAAGGCACAAATACAATCTAATCGTAGAAAAATATTCGAGCTTGAAATACTTATTAATTCAAACAAAACAAAAGTAGAAGTATGTAGAGCCTCTATCGAACAAAATTATGCCTCAATCATGAGAAACTACAATGCAGCTTACATGGGCAACCATCACCTAGCTAATCAAGAAACAGATGAAATCTTAAGGAATAGGTTAGCTATTATGAGCAATATGATTGCTGAAAAGGAGGTTGAAATAAATTTTAGAGAGTCAATGAACAATAAAGCTCAACTAGATTTTCTGGAGCACAAATCTTCTGTAAATAAGACTATTCTTGAAGTAAATAAACAACTCACTGAGATAAACAAAAAGCTAATTGAGCTTAACAGAATGATTATGAAAAAAAATGAGGAAACCCTCCAGTTCAATACAGAAAACTTAACTACAAATGAGAAATTTCTAAAGGGTGAGTTCCATCCGTCCAAGGCTACTGAAAAGGATAACAAGAAGCGCATAGACCAGAACACAAAGAGATGTATAAAAATAGAGGAATTGGCTTCTGAGAACCAAAAGCGTATTATAGAAATCCAGTCTAAGACACAGACAAATGCTATAGACATCATGAAGAACTCGGTGCAAATATCGGAGAGGCGTGAACGTATTAATGACTTACAAGAAAAGGTTAATGAAAATCAGAATTCCGTCGCCGAAATGATTTCAATCAAAATTAAAAACTGATCACTATTAGTTTTCCAAAACTATCCTGTATCTTGCCTTACCACTCTTAAGATGGGCTATGGCTTCGTTGATATCTGACATTTTGAAAAACTCTACCTCGGGAATGATTTTATGTCTTGCACAAAAGTCTACCATTTTCTTCATTGCTTCGGGTCCTCCAACAGGGCTTGCAGATACTGAATTTTGTCCCCTCAGCATGTGAAACATAGTTATATTTAAAGGCTCGGGCAATAGTCCAAGAAAATGAAGCCTGCCTTTTGGCTTAAGAGTATTCATAAACAAACCCCATTTACCTTCAAATGCATGGCCTGTGAAAAATAAATAATCGAAAGATTTTTTTAGTTTCTTAATAGCGTCAATATCACTGGCAATAACCACTTTGTGTGCTCCGTAACTCTTTGCCTCATCTACTTTACTTTCAGAGCCGGTAATAGCGGTCACTTCACAACCCCAAGCATTAGCAAACTTAATAGCCATGTGTCCAAGCCCACCTATTCCAAAAATACATACGCTATCTGTAGGTTTTACTGCATACTGGACGAAGGGATTGAAGACAGTAATACCACCGCACATTAGTGGACCGGCAGTTCGGGGATCAAGTGCGTCAGGGATTGGAATAGCACTTAAATCTTGAACTCTTATTTTGTCGGCAAAACCCCCGTTTCGCCCCACGAAAACACCCACTCTATCATCACATAGATTATGATCACCGTTATAGCAACATTCACATGTCTTACAATAACCAGCCTGAAATCCGACTCCTACCCTTTGCCCAATATATCTGTCTTTAACTTGGCTGCCAATTGCTGTTATTTTTCCAATGACCTCATGGCCAGGAACAAAGGGATATTCGTTGTTTGAAAAATCATTGTCTATGTAGTGAACATCACTATAGCAAAGTCCGCAGTTTTCTATCTCTATATCAACATCATCAGGCCCTATTTCCCCTAATTCGTATTCATAAGGTTCTAACAGTCCTTTTTCGTTTTTTGCTGCATATGCTTTAACTCTCATCACACTCTCCTCGATACATAAAAATAACTTACCTGTCTCTGATTAGTATAGATATTAGTGTTTAATTAATAAAGATCTTTTCAATTGAAAAAAAAAAATTTCTTTATATGATTTCGGTAGTCGGAGGAGTGGCAGAGTGGTTGAATGCACCGGTCTTGAAAACCGACGTAGGTGAAAGTCTACCGTGGGTTCGAATCCCACCTCCTCCGCCATACAATCCTTAAAATGTCATATAAATCAGCAACTTAAAAATATATGATATTGCTAGGCCCACATTAAGGCCCACATTTAGTCTACTGCCTGCAAAGTTGTGAGATCCTCACTTTTAGCTACTTGTCACTTATGCTAAAATCTATTTTAAAAAAGGAGATAACTGTGCCAGAAAATTCACAATTGAATAAAACGTATGCGTTGTTAAAAGAAGTATACGGGCCACTTGAAAACTTATCTCACAAACAATGGTCGCAAATTGAACGGGGCGTAAAAGCATTAATGAAAGAACATGGTCCAGATATTCCCCTTGAATCTTTAAAAGCCATGAAGCACACCTATGATATTTACCATACTGATAAAGATGTAGCTTTAGATTTTATGAGTAATTAATAATAACACTAGGTTAATAATGACAGGGAGGTGGCTGACGTTCCCTCTAATACCATACCCCCCGGGGACCCCCACTTTAGTATTTGGGACTCCAAACATTATATAGTTATTATAATAAGCGCAGATGAATTACACATCTGGTATTTATTTACAATTATTTAAAAAATATCGTTTAGCCTAGGGGTTAGCCAAACGCTTTATGATTTGTGTTAATCTAAAAATGCGATAACCTAAAATCGTGGAGGCTATACATGCTAATATTTGAAACTCAATATACGTCTGTTGGCTCTGCAACAGGGAGAGATGATATTGGCAAACAAGAATATGATAAGGAAATAAACTTGGTCGGGCAATCAATTTTGAATACTAGTAGTGTAAACTACGACGATGATGAGCCAATAGATTTTCCTCCTGTCAGTCCAAAGAAGACAATAAGAGAAAAAGGGAAGTTTTTGCAAAAAAAGAAAAGCTATTTTTCAACCGAATTAAGTGTCTATCAAAGCGAAGATATTTTTTTTTCTATTGCTGACGCAAACCAGACAGACACGCTTGATTTTAGAAAAGAATTCAAAAAATGGGATGATGACAGAGATATAAAAGATTCCTCAAATAAAACTTTTATAATTTGCAATGAAGGTCTAGATATTGCGGTTTACATATATTTAGATGAACCCTCTTTCAAAACAGTATGGCAACTAGCAAACACTTGGCTTATGAATAAGAAGTTAAAGCTCTTGGTAGAAACAGCTCCCTTTTTTTTATTTTCAGAAACGAAAAGGACTGCCACTGGCATTCCCACATTAGAAGCTTTTTTGAAAAGCGAACCTTATTTAACTTTCGGTCCAACCGTCACACTCTCAAATTAGTTTCCAAAAGAGAGTGCCTTTTCAACATAAAGATTTTCCTCTTTTTCGTTCATGTAATTACGTCTAAACAAAGCCCCTTATGATAATTAAGAAATGATCTGTCTATTTTATGCCTAGCAGAAACTTTAATTTTTTTACCTTCATATCCTTCCAAACCAACAATTTCAAAATTATTTGGCTCTATATAAAAAGTAAAAGCATCAAATTGTGCATGATGATTAGGGCATAAACACATCATATTCTGAATACTATCGGGGCCATCATGCGGCTTTCCAAGTCCCCTTATATGTGCTCCAACAGAGATAGCCCCCGATGGTTTTTTTAGATGGACACCACATACTTGACATCGATTTTGGTATAAATCCTTTATCTTCTCTGCAAGAGCTACGTTTCTTTCAATACGACTAATACTAGTAGCTACTCGTCTGGTTATTGAATAACTTTCTTTAAAAGTTTTTAAAAGCTTCTTTTCTAAATCAGCAAATGAATCTTCGCTCTGAAGATGAAATCTACAAATAAAAAATCCGTTATCTACCCTCACTCTTTCGACGAAACTCACATAATACAAGCCGTCGTAGCGATAGCCCTCGGTAGGGCCATTAGGTATTTGATAACCCCTTGAAACCCGTACAGGTAAGTTATATTCAAAGCTTAGCTGCAGCGCCCTATTTCCTCGAGTGAATTCTTGATTTCTAACCAGCTTTTTTCTCGAGTCGAGGCCTCCTTCCCCGGTGTATTTTATGTAGTCCAGATCATCGATATCATTTTCATAGCCACCAGATAAAACTATTGAGCATGCACCCTCTTTTTCTCTTCCCCAAATACCAGCCTGAATTGGAGCATGAACCCCGGACTCCCCAAGGCTTTTGCGTGAAGGGAATGTATCGCCTTTTGCCACCCCCTCTATAGAACCAAATTTAAATGGCATTATTAATTCTCAATAGTTTCTTCCCTCAAAAAATTTCTAAGTTTAATTTGAAAGCTGCCTGGCCACTCATCCGGATTTTCATTTTTTCCGTCTCCTCCTACTTTGAGAAGATCATTTTTAAATCCCTTTGCTTTAACAGATGCAAGGCAATGGTGAACAGCCCCCTCATACAACCTTCTTGTCTTTGCTTTTAAGACATTTTGTCCATATGGCATTAAAGACCAAAGAAGTTGCCTTCCCCTTTCCATAACATTACGCCCTGCTTTTTCTCCCCTTTTATGCTGAGCAAATCTTTCTTCAGGAATCTTTCTTGTTTGACCGACATAAACTCCATAATTGTTATTCTTATCAAGCCAATCTAACAAGATAACGTATGTAGAAAATGTTCCAAAAACATCTGGCGCATTATGAATTTTTCTCAACCTAACTCTAGCACGGTAGAGCCACTCTATTGGTTTTAATTTAGCTTCTTTAAAATTTTTGTATATCTCCTTGCAAGCTTCAACATTTTCTGCATTTTTATCCAAAGATCTTCGCTTTCTAAGTTCATGATCAATTAACGTGGATATCTCTAAATCAAGTTGCTTTGAGGAAAGAAATACGGTGCTTGCCTCAACTAATTCACTGGTAGAAAAATCTACGTATAATCTATCTTTAAATCGTGAATTTTTGTCTCTTAACTTAGATCTATAGTCATCAAGTCTCATCATCATTCTCGACAGATTCAGCAAGCACATTGTCCAAATATTCTATATCTTTTTCCCATTTTTCAATTGCTTGTTGAGACTTATTAGTTTTTCCCTCATTCAAACTTTTGAATGAATTTAATGAATTTCTTAACTTTTTAAATCTCTCAGGTGATTTTGGCTTTCCCCATTGAAGTAGTACAGATGCTTTAAGGAACTCGGGATACTCAATTGAGTCATAGAAAACGTCTGCAAGAATCATTTGTCGCCTTTGATCGGAGGGTCCGTTTTTACTCGCACTATACCCAACATATGAAAGCAGCCCTTCTGCGGCATCAAATTCATAAGCAGCGTCATTTCTTGCCTTCACAGACTCATCAATCAATCTAGTCAAATCAGCTTTTATATCTTCCGGCGTCCTATCACTGACTTTAGCAAGTTTATCATCCGGCCAATTTTCATTATCACCTAAGATCTGAGCAGCAGGAGCCAAAAATAAGTCAGTCAAAAAGAATGAAGGCACTTTTTCTTTACCCTTGCGCTTGTCGACATACGTCATAAACAGATTTTGTTTTGCCCTTGTAAGCCCTACATAGGCCAATCGCCTCTCCTCATCCAGCCTATCAATTGCAAGTGAATGAGGCAGAATACTTTCCTCCCAACCTATAATGAAAACACTTTCCCACTCTAAACCCTTGGCACCGTGTATCGTACCTAAGTACACAGCATCAGAAGTTTCGTCACCCTCTGCTTGGGCATTAAGATCCCGAAATATCTCTTCAGGATTTTCTTTCCCCAAAAAGTACTTTTTATGAATTTCAACTGTTTCTTTGGCTGCCAGCACATCATCTTCAGACATTCCATCCGGGACGCGATTTAAAATATAAGTTGATAACGATGTGACCTTTTTCTTCCAAGGATCATCTTTCAGTGCTTTTGCAAAACTGGCTAGCTGGGGATTAAATTTTGTAGCCCATTTTTTGTGAAGTGATTTTCCTTCACTTTCAGCTAAAGCATTAAGAAGCTGCTTTGAAAATCGATCTGAAAACATACCAGAGCCATCCTTAGTAAAGTACGGTATATTTGCTAATGCGAGTTTTGATGCAACAGCAGCTGGAAGCTCATTTGTTCTAGCCAAAACGGCTATGTCTTTGTTCTTCAAACCCTCTTTTTTTTGCGACTTAATAATTTCTACAATCTCATCGGCTTCGGTATACTCATTTGCAAAATTGAACTTCTTGACTTGCCCTTGTTCGCTTTTAACCGCATTCAGTTCTTTTATATGCCTGGAGGTTAAGTGCTGAGCCATTTGCTTAGCCATAAGAACAATAGATGATCCAGACCTATAGTTTTTCACTAAATTAACTTTTGCTGCACCTGGATAATCATTTTCAAATCCTAGAATAAATTTGACATCGCTACCTCTCCAGCCGTAGATTGCTTGATCATCATCGCCCACAACCCAGTAGTTAGCGCCACCCTTCAATATGTGGTCAATCATAACTTTTTGGGAGTAATTTATGTCTTGAAATTCATCCACTAAAACATGATCAAATTTACTTACAAATGACTTATCACCAGAAGAGTCAATATCGAGTATTTTTGTGGACAATTGAATCATTCTTTCAAAATCAATCTCGTTGTTATCACTTAAAAATTTTTCATAATGTTCATAAACTCTCGAGCTAATTTCAAAAAGAACATCTGATTTCTCAGAAGCTTTGATAGCTGCATCTTCGGGATCCAAGAGATTTTGTCGAAATATGTCTATTTGACCTAAAATATCACCACAGTAGATAATTTTTTCTGCCGTAGTTTCTTTGAGAATATCCGCTTTTTCCTTTCTAATTTTATTGACGACAGCAACCCTTTGACTATGCAGAGAGAGTATTTTTGTTGGGGGACTGATATTGATTAAGTGTGCATATTCTTTAACAATCTTGTTTCCCAAGGCATGAAAGGTCGTAAGGTTTCCATTCTCTATATTGACATCGGTTTCTT
This sequence comes from uncultured Alphaproteobacteria bacterium, assembly GCA_902574225.1. Lineage (GTDB taxonomy): Bacteria > Pseudomonadota > Alphaproteobacteria > Rhodobacterales > Rhodobacteraceae > CACIJG01. The sequence goes on along the minus strand of CACGMO010000018.1, from coordinate 25,091 downwards.
TTTTAACTCTCGTTTTTATCTCTTCTGCAGCTTTTTTAGAAAATGAGCAGCAAAGTATTTTTTCAGAGGGAACGCCATTTTCTAAAAGATGTAAGTAACGTCCTATAAGCGCTGATGTCTTACCCGTTCCCGGTCCAGCAAGTACTAGCAAACGTTCACTCGAATGCTGGGCAGCTAGTTTTTGTTCTTGATTAAGTTCTAACATATTTTCCTCCCTACTGCTGTATTGCTTTTCTTTGATCCTGGTCCATCGACAAATACGCTATCAGTATCGGATCAACATGCTTTTTAAACAAGAACGTTTTTTCAGAATCTTCAAAAGCGTCAAGTTCTTTTAGTGACGCTATAGCTTCTGCAAATTCCTGTTGAGGTGTTTTTTCAACTTCCAAATTTTCAACATCTGGTTCATAAACATGATCAATAAGTATATTTTTAATAGCTCTTAGCTCCCAATAAAGATAATCAATTTCTTCCACGACATCAGCCCTAGAAGCATCTTTTTGTAATTGATCCTGAGATATATTTACCCGAACAGAGTTTTTTTCGCTTTTCCAAATTTCATAACTTAAACCTGAGTCATGCTGCCAAATTTCAAATAAATCGAAACCAAGAGACTTTAGAAGAAACTGAGTTTTTTCAAGAGCCTCAGCTGAAATAGTCATTTCTAGATTGTATGGAATTTTTGTTTGGATTGTCATAGTTATCTTCCTTTTATTTTTAAAAATTTATTAACTTTTACCAACCGTATGCAGTTGAGAAATTTTTAAAAATAAAAGGAAGATAAACTGAAGACGAAACGTTAAAAGAAAAAACTTAAAAAGTCAACACTTTCCTCTTAGAGCAACTCTTGAATTTTCATTCATTAATTAATTTAATTAATGTATATTACCGTTTTTATAAGGAATAGACAATGGCATCTGAAATAGATCTATCGGATTTTGATGAAGTCCCTCCTTCAATCTCAATGATTGAATCTATTAGAAGCTTTGGCTATAGCTTCAATACAGCAGTTGCAGATCTTATTGATAACTCGATCTCAGCATTTTCTTCTAAGGTAAATATCCATATGGAATGGGGAAATGGGGATCCCTTTATCGCTATTTTGGATGATGGAGAAGGAATGACCGAAGAGACAATTTCAAGAAATGTTGTTTTAGGGTCAAAACATCCTAGGGAAAAAAGAGAAAAGCATGATTTAGGCCGCTTCGGCTTTGGATTAAAAACAGCATCATTTTCGATGGCTAGGGAGCTTCATGTTTTTAGTAAAACTCAAAGTGGACAACTCTGCTATAGAGCTTGGGATCTCGATATCTTAGAGCAAGAAAATAAGTGGCTAATATCTAAGAAACTACCTGCATGGTACGACTCTCTTGATGAAAAATTGAAGATTGGGGAAAAGGGTACATTAGTTTTATGGAAAAACTGTGACCGCCTTCTGAAAAACTCCGCAAATGCAAAAGCCTTTAAAGACATGGGTATTGATTTAATTTCCTATCTGGGAACCATATTTTGCCGATATATAGCATCACCAAACAAATTAAAAATTTATGTTAATTCAGACGATATTCCTGTAGAGCCATGGGACCCAATTCCACCTGGATCTAGATCTTTGGAAAAACAAGAATTGAGAGGAATAAGAGTTACGCCCTATATTCTCCCACACCAGTCCACTTTTGAAAATCCTGATGAGTATAAAAAAGCGGGTGGCATTAATGGCTGGAATCAACAGCAAGGATTTTATGTTTACAGAAATAAAAGGCTAATAGTGAATGGAGGTTGGCTGGGATTAAAACGAATGAAAGTTGAAGAACATATTAATAAAGCTCGTATTCTCGTTGATATTGATACAGATTTCGACGAAGTATGGCAAATTGATGTGTTGAAGAGCCGAGCAACGATACCATCAGGTGATATCAAGAACAGTCTGGAAGCTATAGCGAAGCACGTCAGAAAACAAGCTGATGAAGCGTATAGAGATCGTGGGAAGGTTCTTTCTAGAACAACAGCATCGCCTGACATATTTTTATGGCAGATGAAAAAGAAAGCAGATCAATCAAAAGAATTCGTTATTAACCGAAATCACCCATATGTAAAGTTGATAAAAGAAAACTATGCGGGTAGGAAAACTGATATAGAGAAATTATTAGGGTTAATTGAAAGACTACTTCCTACTGAAGTTATTCAAGTTGAAACTGCTAAAGAGACAATTCAACAAAGTGAGATACCCTATGAGACAGTAAAAGAAATGACTGAAGGAGCGTTGATGCAAGCTAATGAACTCATGAGTAAAAAGAAAATTTTGGAGAACCTGACATATCATGAGCCATGGCGTTCTTATAAAGAGGAATTGATCAAGGAGTTTTTATGAGTAGTTCGATAAAAGATATTGAAGAAGAAATATATTTGATAGTTTTTAGACTTCTAAATGGTGGAACAATATTACCTAATAGAGAACAAATTCAGTCAACGTTGGAAGCACACTTAGACTTAAAAAAGAAAACATCAGATGCTATAGGACAATCTTTCCCCGCAGACAAAATAAATGTTGAAAAATTAACAGATAAGATAGCAACCAACCTTTCCATTGAGACAGAAACACACTCAGTGGTTGACTTGGTAAGTACTCAACATATTGAGTGGATGGATAGACGCCGAGCGGATATTGAAAATGGCTTGCATTGGCAGGCCTACAAAAAGCTACAAAGCTCAAAACTATCGAACTTCATCGTGGAAGAGCTCGATAATTCGACTGATAAAATTTTAAGTAGAATTGAGGATCCTTTAAGAGAGGGGAAATGGGCTTCCAGAGGGCTGGTTGTGGGTGATGTGCAATCAGGAAAAACAACGAATTTCTTGGGCGTAATTAATAAAGGTTTAGACGCAGGATATAAAATAATTATTGTTCTTTCTGGTCTACATAACAATCTAAGAGTCCAAACTCAGGAACGTTTTGAAGAAGGTGTGACTGGTAGCAATTCAAAAACTGATGCAGTTTCAACCTTTTGTGGTGTTGCAAAATTTATTGATGACCCTCAGAAACTTCGGATTGAGGGAATTACGTCAAGAAACGACACGGGCGACTTTACTCGAGTAAAACAGCCTAATAGTACCTTCACTAAAACTTTTTCCATAAATAAGAAAAATGTCAACACGCTCACTCGCTTGATAAAATATATAAAAAGTTTCATTCCAGAGGGACAAAGTACTCATAGAGACTTACCTCTTCTTTTAATTGATGATGAGGCAGATCATGCCTCCGTCAATACTAAAAAACCTGATTTTGACCCATCTACAATCAATAGACTTATTAAGGAGCTTTTGAGCTTATTTGATAAGAATACATATATCGGCTATACCGCCACGCCGTTCGCGAATGTTCTGATTGATATTGAAAACACTAAAGATTTATTTCCACGCAATTTCATTATGTGTTTAGGCCGAGCAGAAAATTATATTGGTCCGTCGCATGTATTTGGTGAGTTTGAAGATGAGGACACTAGTAAAGATGGCATTATCGACATAACTAAAAGAAAGACTGAAGTGGATTGGTTTAGAAACTTAGATAATCCTTTAACCTACAATAGTGATTGGCAAGATTTTCTCCCCAATAAACATACCAAGGATTTCAACCTAGGAGACTTACCACTTAGTCTTAAAGAGGCTCTTTACTCATTTTTGGTTGGAGTATCAATTCGAAATTTAAGAGGTGATGAATACGAACATAAAACAATGTTAATCCATGTAACCCGATTTCAAAATGTTCAAAGGCAAGCAGTAGAGTTAGTTGATGGATTTATTGACGAAGTTTATGCCGACCTTAGAATGGAGCAGCTAAATGATGAGCACAACACTCATATTGATCATATAAAAACTGTTTATAAGAAAGATTTTCAGAATTCAGGGGTTTCATGGAACCAAATTGAACCTACGTTGAAAAAATCGGCATCTTTAATAAAAGGCCATGTTTATGGGATCAACGGAGACTTTAAAGACGTTATTGATGAAGATAAGTATCCTAATGGGCTTACTTCTATCAGGATTGGTGGCGACAAACTGTCTAGAGGATTGACTTTACCAGGCTTAATGACAAGTTATTTTCTACGAACCTCGCGCATGTATGACACCTTAATGCAAATGGGGCGATGGTTTGGGTATCGAGACAACTATGTTGACCTTTGTAGAATATTCACCACTGGACGACTTTACAATTGGTATGGACATATCGCAAACGCTTCAGAAGGCCTCAGAACAAGAATTGAGCAAATGAATACAAGAGTATTAGCGCCAACGGAATACCAGCAACAAATCCAATCGCATCCTGGGATGATGCTGGTAACCGCTCTAAACAAACAATATCATGCAAAAAAATTATCAATTTCATATAATAATAGCAGTCCTCAGATTTACTCGTTTGATTTGAGTCCCAAAGGTTTAGAAGTGCAGAAAGAAAATTTCGAATTGTGCGCTAAATTCCTAGATAAGATTTCAGTAAGAAAAAAAGAAGAAATAAATAATTACAACACTCTTATAAAGAATGTCGCTGCAGGTGACATAATAGATTTTATAAATCAGTTTATTTATAGTAAAAACGTCGTCGGGATATGGAACACTAAGACCATAGTTAATTATATCAAACAAATGAATCAGATCAGTGAGCTCACTGATTGGACGGTTGCTCTTTTTTCAAACTCAAGTAGAGGTCAAGATACCGAGATAAAAGTAGGAAAGTTTTTATCGCGACCATTGCAGCGAAAGAATAGCATGTATGAAAATGTTATGACTATTTCAAGAAGTAACATCATGAACGAACAGACAGAACGGCTTGATTTTAGTGCGAGTGAGATAGCCCAAATACAAAGCTTGTATCCTAAGCCCAAAAAGGCAAAACGCGAGGATTTCAGGCAGGCAAGACCAAAGGAAAGAGGTCTTTTAGTATTGTATATGATAGATGCAAATATAGGAGAAGCGAATTTAGATCTTATAATACCAACATGTGCAATAAGCTTTCCAAATTCGGAAAACGTAAAAACAACAGAGTTCACAGTCAACAGTGTTGAAGGCAATCAAGATTTAGATGATGAGCTATAAAAGATTCTGGTTTTTTTAGCCATCTTCCAACTGCGATTTAAAACCTAGGTCAATAGCCTCGTCATATGCTTTCATTGCTTGAACCGCTTGTTTTCCGGAAATATCTTGCTCCCTTTTAATTCTACTTCCCACACTATAAAGAATTCCTCTCTGATAAGGTTGCAGATTTTCCGTTTCTTTTGCCCATGCAGTAATCTCAAGAAATATTTCGCCCGATATTTTTTCTGCTCTATCTTTCGCTTCACTTTGCTCGTCATTAATGACTGGTGTCCCAATAGTTGGAGTATCTTCAGCGCCTTTAATTGCAGCACCTTGAAACATTTTTGGTAACTTAAGGTTTTTTTCTTTAAGGATAGTCCAGAAAGATTTTCCATTTACCTTATTATTTCCTCTCGAGACACTTCTAGCTTGGAAACCATGCTTTAAACAAATTTCAGCCAAAGTTTCCCCAACAATAGGGGCTATGTAGTTTACATTTTCAATATACTCTTCTGGAACCTCTTGTTCTTTCCAAACACTAATTGGATCAAGTCTCATAGAGGAAAGATTTGAAATAAGCGCCATTGTGTAATCTGTAACAAAGCCCATTCCTATTGTTCCATATTTTTCTTTTCGAACTATCGTTCGAGTAGCATCGAAAATTATTTTAAGACCCACAAGTTTTTGAAATGACCTTTCAGGATCATCTTTGTCAAATTTCTTCTTATTACTTTCAAGATCCTCTAAAAATATGGGATTATAGGTTTCTGGGCCATGAGAAACTCTTTCTATATCTTGATACCAAATCGCCCAGCATTTGCTAAGATCTCTTTTGTCAAACTTCTGCTTTGGAGGGAAATTCTTCTGAAAGGATTTCTTCTGCCCTGGTGTTTTGTGCATTGAGAGCATATCAGTATATTGCCCTCGAGTTCGTTCAAAAAACCATTTCGTCTGAACTTGATATCCCTTCATGGCAGGAGCTAACATCTTTCTGGAAATTTGCTCAAGTTGTCGATAAACGACATTATTGGAAGAGAAATCAGTTCTTCGGATAGCATTTTGCGTATTTGCATACCTGGAAATATTCGGCCCAATTTCGTCTATGTTTTCTTCACTTAGAACACAAAGTTTGAGGGCAACAGATACTTTATCAACACTCTCTTTATTAGAGTGCTTTGCACGAAAAATAGCATTCGTTGTTTGACCACCATTTACTATTTGAAGACCATAAATTTTTGTTATTTTATTTTTTTCTTTGTTAATCTCTATTTTGGTAGCAGTTGCTGTAAGACCATTATTGTAAGCAATAAATTTATTGGGTTCATCTTGAATGGTTTTTAGCATTCCGCGGTTTATTTTTGATTTAAATGACAAAAAAGAGCGCACGTTTCTTTCAATCAATCTCGTAGTGAAATTCATATAAATGTCAGCAAGAAAATTTCCCGGTACAATACATAAGTATGTTTCTAAATCCTCATCATCTTGAAAAGTGGAAGAACAATCTAAAGAAGGATATCCATAATCAGAGACAATTATATCGGTATCATCGCTGAAACCTGAAGCTGATTGAGTTCTAAAAAATCTATTAATATCCCATATATGAACTTGCGTTGGAATATCGTTGATATTTCTGTCCTCTAACCGCTCAATGGTACTCTTTCCATCAGTAAATAAGAAAAATCTAATAATATTGATCTTTTCTGTTCGCATAATTTCTACAAGATCAAATGCATCATCTTCAACTTTTAGAGTGTTTTTCTTTGCATTTAGATGTTTTTCTGAAAAATTATAAAGCCTATTAAGGGCTGCGTAGGCATCGGCTTTATGTATTGTATATTCCTCATTTGAGTTCTTATAGCTCGTAATATATAAATCCAGCTTCCCATCATACTCCGAATAGCTAAACCCATGCACTGCTGATCCCTTTTCAACGTGGTTGGAATAAATTAGATTTTCGGCTTCATCTAGATCTGTGAGAACATTTATACACCAATTTAAAAACTCTAGGTGGGGTAATCCTCCATCCTCATCACTCTCTAATGCTGAGGCTACCTCTAAATTAATATGATTAAGTAATTCTTCGATAGAGCTATGTGATACAATCTCGTCCATTATTACTTTTCTAACATAAATTAATTCACAAAATTCTACTTCTTTTTTTTGATTTTCAAAGAATATATAGTTCTAAAGGTTATAAAAAATTTTTCTAAATGCTAACATAAAACTCTAAAAATTAGGTTATCACTAATATTAGTAAAACAAATGAACGATACACTCTCACCAGGAAAGAAAGAAATTCATAAGCAGGTGCTTGTTGAAACCTTTAAAAAAAAAGGGGGTAAGAATTCTTACGAAATTCGTGTACGAGCTCTGGAAATTTTTGACCAAAATTGGCACATAGTTTTTCCCAAACACCTTCCAAATAACCATCCATGGGGGACTAGATTTCGAACCGACTTAACGCTTGTAGAAAAGCAAGATAGTAAGCTTCCCTATTTAGTAGCGAAACCAACTTCAATAACAATTGTAACAGGAGATGCAGCCAAGGTTTTGCCAGAGAGAGTTGGTGCAAATTTCCGTGGAAGATCTTTGCAATCTTGGAAAAAAGCAAGAAAGAGAAAACTTCATAAAGAAATAGATAAGGGTTTTCAGAATGAATCAGAAACTCTTTATCGGGAGGAACTTGCCAAAGATAATATATCTCGCTTTAAAATTTTTGGTGGAATTTTAATTGTAATATTTATTACGTTTTGTGGTGTGATTATCGATATAAATCCCGCCTTTGCGGTTCTTGTAGCGTGTTTAGGCATCGGAATAACGATTCATGGAATAGCGAACCAAGGTTTTCCTATTAAGCCAGATCATCTAAAGGAAAATGAAGAAAACGACAAATAAGATAGCCCTTTTAACACTACAAACTGAAATGCCATTAGAGTGTATAATACATAACGATTACACACTAATAGCTTCACTTGCACGTACTTGAAAGAACATGCTTGTCTTAAGACACTTGATGTTATCGACGAAATATCCCTTTTTTCGGTTCGTTACATGCTTTTGCAGACTTTGTGTTATTAAATTATTATTCTCACTCATCCAATTCACGCATGCACTAATGTCCGCGAACCTTTTACTCTTAAACTCAAGAAATTCTTGTGGCTGGTCATTAACTGATCTTAATTGTGCAACAACAAAGTACTGACTAGATTTCTCGTTTGATTTTTCCGTTTTTTCTTTTTCGAGGCTCCTAATATCTTCTTCTTTTATCTTGGTAAAACCGTTAGAGGGCTGATCTGTAGTCACGCAACCACTTAAAGCAAGGAGCGCTGAAAAAACTATAAATATAAATCGGTTTTGCACATTAAATCCTTTCCTACTTTCTCTTAACTTAACGAGTGGATGTTCGAAAATATTGCACTGCTAAAGCTCTTTATCTCTTCGTATTTTCGATTAGATACTTAACACTATCTACTTGGGCACATAAAAGTTGTTTCACAGGACGATCACCATATTGAATTCTCAGGGTTTCAGCTAAGTAACTTGCGTTTGCACTTACATAATTTTGACATGAAATGGTCGAGTAAAAACCTGGAGCGTTTTTTGGTTCTTTAAAAATATAAACGTCTACTTTTCCATCTTCATGAACTCCAAACATTATAGCTACCAAATACCAAATATTTGCCATGATCTAACTAGCTATTGAAAGGTTGCTGCTTTAGAGAAGCATGAAAAAAAGTTGCCAAGGTCTTCTGTTGTTTTGTTGATACCTTGAAATTCATAGCAATAATCTGCATAGGCAGCAAAATATAGAAACCACTCATCTCCCCTTAGGAAATATACTAGAACTGTAGCAGCTATTATGTATTTCCAATTCATGAATGCAAAGTCATCGGGGTGATTATTCCCATCTGAATAAACAAGAAAAAAAGCGTCGCACCTATTAAGAAATATACAATTGGCTTATCAAATCGTTTTTTCGTTTGTCTCTTTTGAATAATTTTAAACCTGCTATCAGCAACAAGTGCTCTTTTTTGAGCGAAACTATTATCTCTTACATATTCATAATTATGTTCATCAAATGGCATTTTCTTCTCCTTTTCTTTTTTAAAATGTTTTTATCCTCGTCCGTATTGACGGTCATAGTCTGACGAGATCTCACTTAGTTCTGCTCGATCTCCACAACCCAAGATTATTACGCGGCCATTTCGTCTTTCCGCATGTCTTTTTAGAGCTGTATCGAGAAACACATAGTTGTCGTGCAAGAACTGGTAGCATTGGCTTTGCGTTGGAAACTCTCTTTGTCTAAATTCAGTAAGCTCATTTTCATTTCCATTGCTCTGAGGGTTGAAGATAACGAGTTGTGCGAAAACAATCCATGTAGTGGTACTAACCATGAGACCCCCCTCTTCGTGCACGTTCAACGATCCATAATGTGAAGAATATTAAAATTAGAGCGGGTTGTAGCAGGATAAAAATTAAGATGTTTATAAGATTATAGCCAAGACCAGTAATATCTCCCCATACATGTAAAATGTCCACACACCACCAAAAGACCAGATCTATAAAATTAGTAAAACCAAAGAATTTATCCTTCAAAAGCATATTAAGCTGTTCCTCAGCTGTACTTAGACTGTTAGGCAAAGTGTCGATTACCGGGGGCTTTTTTATTGGGATTTTAACTTCCATTATTCTCTTTCCTTTTCTTGAGTTATTTACGAAAGCGCATTTTCTTATGGAAGACAGTTACTATGGTTTCATCCTTAGCGATCACAACCACTCCGTCTATTAGTGCTGCCTTCGCGGGTGACAAAACATTTTCCTGAATGAGTTTTTTGACCCTACGTTTAGAAATAAATTGTGAGATGCAACTTTCGTTTGCGTGCTTATATTTGTCTGCGTATTCCAAAATAAAATTTACAACCCAAGGTCTTATTCCTCTTTGCTGTGATCGCTTTATCGCATGATGTGAAAAATTACTTTCAAGCGTAATGCTCATAATTTGCTCCCTGTTTATCGTTACCTAATTCACTGAACGAATGAGAGCGCAGTATTATTGTGTTTTAAAAAATTATTTTAAAAATTCCATTTTGATCTTACACATTGCATGAAAACTTATCTTTGTGCTCATGAGTTACTCTTTCTATCTCAATTTCTCCTCAAGGGGATACCTCTGACAAAGATACTGCATCCGTGTTCATATTGTTTCATCTAATCGTTTATATTTTTCAAAATTAGATCTAGCGCCACACGCCAACATGAGTAATTTTCCATCTGGATATTTATTATCAATATGTTCATTGAGAGTTTCTAAAACGTAACTTTCTTCTTTCGTTAAATACTCAATACACTTTTCGTGTGTTTTAAACAAACCACCTTGATACTCTAAGTTAGTGGCCTCACCATTAAAGGCCACGGTTGCCCAAATAATAAAAAGACTCATTTCAATTCAATTCCATTCACCGTTGTCATTGCGAACAATTTTATTCCGCTCGGAACAACCAATAACAAGAAGTCTACCCGTAGGTTGGATGCTTTGTCGTATGTCATCTACAACCTCACCAAAGTGCTTGTCATGTTTAGTCATATATTCATAACACTCTTCCTTCGTTGAGAAATCGATTGCCTTATATTCCAACTGTTTTACCTCACCTTGAAAAAAGATTGTTGCAAAGACTATAAATTTATCCATTTTTTCACCTATTTTTGTGCGATCAAAAGTACTTAACGAGTGGAAGGTGGATTTTATTGCAGTTGTTAAAAAAAAAAGTTTGTCCTATTTTTCCTAAAGATTTTAGATGAAATGATTCGAGGTTTCTGCATTGGACCGCAAAACAAACTGGCAAGTTTTGATTGAAGATCAGCTTAAAGACTCCTACCAAAAGCTGTTTGATAGGATGTTTTATCTACAGAGTAAAAATGGTTATAGGAATGAAAGTGAAGCGGAAGAAATAGTTCACGATACATGTGTTCGATGCATAGAAAAAATGGACCAATTCGATGGGAAGCATTTTCTTGCTTGGGCGCGTACGATCCTCGAAAGAATATACATAGATAAAGGGCGGCGTAAAAAAAATTATGACATTATCCTAACGGATATCAGAAACATGTCAGAAGCATATCTCAATGTTGACGTATCAGAAGAAGTATATACCAACATAGCTTACGAAACGTGTCTTAAAAAACTTAGTGAAAAACAATATCAAGTTTTCTATTTGCAAATTAATGGACGCGATGATCGCTCAGGGAAGCCAATGACAACCGAAAGAATGAGTAAGCTTCTTGGCATGCCACTTGGAACCCTCTTACCTCTCCTTGCAAGAGCAAAGAAATCATTTTCAAACTGTCTTTATAAGCAATTACAGAGCACTAATGAGGAATGAGTAGAATGGACTTTACAGATGAACAAATAATGCAATATGTGGATGGCGATGCCAGTCCTGAACTAGCCAGCAATATAAGCAATGCTCGCGTAAAAGATAAAGAATTAGAAGCACGAATTTATAAGTTTCAATTGGCAAATACAGTGATGCTAAAGCACACTAAAGAAAAGAAGGAAATGCCTGAACTCCTCTATGCAAGACTCCGAAAGAAAAGAATTGAAAAGGAAGAAAGCTTAGAAAAAAAGAAGCGGGCTCGTTTCAGCTTTGGCAACTTTGGTAGTGGAGCTATAGCCGCCTCAATAGCCGCTTTTGGCATTTTCATTGGGACAGGCGCTTATCAATTGCAGACAACAAGTAATGAAAGCTTGGCAAGGGAATTTTATTCTTCCTTCCAAGCAGGTGAGCGCTCTGATCAATTGGTAAACGAAATTAAACTTGCTAATGTGGGTGTATTTTTAGACAAAGAAAGCTCTCTGAAAAAAAAGGGTCTTGAGCGGAAGTCTGATAAACGACGGACATTATCCGGTGACATGAAAGGTACAATTGATATTACTGTTAATCTTAAAAAAGATTTTTCATATAAATTAGATAATGGAGATTTTGTTGTGACTGGCGCTGAGCTTGGAATAGATTTAAAGGGATTAAGCTCTGGCCTCATAACTTTAATTTATCAAGACTCAAAAGGAGAAAAACAGGTCCTCCTCGATAGAAAGCCAATAAAGAAAGGTGAAACTAAGTCGCTTGGCCCATATGAAGTTATTGGCCCCGTTGGTCTAGACTACATTCAGTATATTCATACACCTAACGATAATGAGGAGAAAATTGAGTCTCAGATTATTGGATTCACAATTCTAAAAAATGGAGACAATCTTTTAAAAACGGCATCAAGTAATTTTATGGCAGTACCACGCTCCTTATTTTCCAGAACGGTGAAAATAGAGTTGGGTAATAAAATCATTGATAAGTCGATTTTATCAATAGCCGATAATGCATCAGAGAATGGTAACGAGATTAGCGATCCTAATACTGCTATTTGGCAAAGAGACGGAAGTTTTTATATAGATGTAAATGATAGTGGGTATGCAAATATAATATCCCATCGAAATGAAGAAAATACAGGATGGCAGATGTCTATAGATCGGGACGACAACAGAGTTATAGATGGTCTTGGGTTGGTATCAATTGATAATCAGGGGAAGTATTCATTCCGATGGCTGTTGGATGAAAACGAAGATGGTGTTGTTGATAGAGTTGCTATCGATAAGGATGGTGATTGGAAAACTGAGAAAGTCTACCCTCTTTATCCTAAAGGATCCTCATTCAGTTTTTAGCGCGCACAAAGATAAATTCGCCACCTCGACTATCTACATGCTGAATTTGGCTATACGTAGGCACTTGGTTACTATTTAGCTCAACGCTGTTTTTAATGCTTTGATCAAAAAGTTGCATTGCAGTAATAGGTTGTGAAACTTTAGTAAGTGCTAACAAAAAATGCTTAACAAAAATCGAATTTTCTCCCTGAGCAGCATCGAAGACAGGTTCATCACCACCAGCAGTCATTACCCATCGTGATTTCAATTGACTTTTCTGTTCGAGGAGCTCTCTTTGAATTGACTTTACCCCTTCTTTCTCCCTTAGACGTTTCTCTGCAAATATTCCTGAGAAACAAGAGTCAATAACGAGTAAAATATGTTTGGCATCTGAGGCTTCTATTTCGTCTAAGATGGCACTATTGGAAATCCATGTGTACTTCTTCTCAGGGTCTGCATCAACTGGAAGCCAGTGACCTCTATTAGTCTTTTTATCTTTTTCACCGTGGCCAGAATAAAAAATTAATAAGTTATCACTTTCAGTAAGTTTGGTTCTGTAACTATATAATGTATCCAAAATCTGTGTTCGAGATTGGTTTATCAGCAATTCGGTTTTAAAATTGAATTTTGTTTTAAGTATCTCATTTACAGCCTTCGCATCAACAGCACCTGTATTTAATTTATCGACGTTTTGATAATCATCATTTCCAATTATAAGAGCATAGTAATTACCAAACTCTATCTCTTTACCCTCATCAAGGACAGGATTACTTTTTATGTCCGCTGAAGATGACAAAACCTCCACTAAAAAAGATGCTTCTGAAATTCCGAGGGATAAAGCTTTTTGAGCTTTAAGGAGGGCCATATTACTATCTTTCTGCGTTCCATCTCCCCTGAAATAAGCCTGAGCAAGTAAATAATGGGCACGACCATCATCGTTCTCGGAGGCCTTATTTAGCCACTCGAATGCCATAGATGGGTTTTTTGTTGTACCCACTCCTTTGCTGTAAAACTCGCCTAACTCCCTTTGCGCCACAACGAGCCCATTTAATGCAGCGCTCTGCATCAATTTGAATGCCTCTGTCGGGTTAGGAGAAACATGTACTCCTGAAGAATACATTTTTGCGAGATGGTATTCAGCGTTAGCATCACCCTGATCAGCGCTTTTTCGGAACCATTCTATTGCGTCTTGGATGTTTTTGATAACTCCTTGGCCATCTAGATAGGCTAGCCCCACATTTGTCATCGCCTCTTTATAACCAAGATTAGCGGATTTAACAAACCAACCAAAAGCCTGTTGCATATCTTTAGGGGCTCCTAATCCATCCCTTAAAGCTCTGCCAACTTCGTTTTGCGCAATCTTATTTCCTCCCTCCGCAGATACAAGAAACCATTTGTATGCTTCTGAAAAGTTTTTCTCAACGCCACTCCCAGCGCTGAAAGCCAATCCTAATTCTAGTTGTGCGTCAGGATTATTTTGATCAGAGGCAAGCATAAACCATTTGAAAGCCTCCTTTACATTTTGTTGAACACCCACACCTGTTTTTAAAAGAAGTCCAACGTCATATTGGCTGTTTGCATCTCCTTGCTTTGCCGCCTTTTCAAACAAGGTGAAGGCTTTATTAATATTTTTCTCAACAAAATCGCCTTGTAGATAGAGCTGACCAAGGGCAAATAAGCTGTCAATATGTCCTTCTTCTACCGCTTCCTCAAGCATTTCTAATGCCTTTAATCTATCCTGTCTAACTCCATCACCATTAAAATATGCCTGTGCCAGGGCATGTTTTGCAAAGATGTTGCCTTTATTAGCGGCTTTACTGTACCACTGTATTGCATCTCTTTTATTTTTTGGAATTCCGAGACCTTTGTAGAGCGCATCCCCAACTCTAAACTGACCTTCAGCATTCCCCCCCTTCGCCGTCTCAGCAAAATTTTTGAAAGACGTTACTAAATTTCTTTCAACACCTTTCCCAAATAGATAGTTATTCCCTAATCTTAAAAGACGCTGGTGCTCTAAGTTCGTCATCGCTCTTTCGTACCATTTTTCAGCCTCTGCTTTACTGCGTTCAACACCTTGGCCCGCTAAATAACTGTCTCCTAACCGCATTTGTGAATAGGGGTTATCAGCTTCTGCACCGCGTTTAAGCCATTCAAGCGCCTCTGTAATATCTTTTACTACGCCCTCACCCTCTAAATAAATTTGACCAAGGCTTGCAAAGGCCATTGGGTTTCCATTTTCTGCTGCCATTTTGTACCAAATAATAGCTTCGTTTATATCTCTTTGTGTTCCTAGGCCTCTTCGTATTGCATCAGCAAGGAGTACCTGTGCATCAGAATTTCCTGCAGATGCAGCCAGACGAAACCACTTAATAGCCGCTTCAGTATTTTTCCTGATACCGTTTGCTCCCTCAGAATATATTAGTGCCAACTCCAACTGGCTTTTTGGAACCCCAGCGTCTGCAGACCTTTTAAGTTTCACTAAATCCATATCTTCGGAAGCATATGAAGCAAAGCCAAAGAACATTATGCTCAAAGTCATGATAAGAACGCTTAATATTCGACTGCTCTTTATCCAAGCTAAAGATTGTGCTGCATTGTATGGTCTTAAGTTTTTAAAATTAGAAACCATCTCGTCTTTTTCTTTTTGACACCTCTATCCTCCAAAGTACGAAGAATATTAAGATAAGTAGTGGCTGAAGAATTATAAATATAATAATGTTTAAAAGATTGTAGCCAAGACCTGTCCACCTCCCCCAATCTTGTAGTATCTTCACACAAGCCCAAAAAAGCCAATCAACATCCTTTTGAAATTCCTTTGCTGATCCCCAGTCAAAATAAACATATAAGCCGTAGGCCATACACGATGACAAAATTAACAATATCACTGTATATCGAATAGCTGTCATTTCTGACTCCATATGGTTTTATTGTTCAAGTAACCAGCCCCTTGTCGCCGGATCATTAATCGCCGTGCATTCATCATAAAACATTCTACTATTATTGTGTTCATCTCTCATTGCGGAATTACAGAGCATCTCTTGCCACCAGCAGCCGGTCAAAAAACTCAGAGAAACCAGGAAGAACGGTATCTTCAGAACCTTAAGGCAATTTTTTTTTTCAAAAATTTTCAATTAAATAAAAAAGCATCATTTTTTAAAGTTTTGTCTAAACAGTGACTTTTGATAAAGTAGCATTGATAAAATATTTTGTTTAGCGGAAATTTAATTAATGGCTAAAGAGAAGAAAAAAATAAATTTTCTTGAGATCGCCCAAAAAGGTCAGCTGATAGAAAATACTGGAGATAAAGAACTTCTTCTTAAGAACTTTAGTGATAAGTCTTACCTAACCCCTCACATAACCAATTATACTTCTGGAGCACCACTAATACATGAGTTTCTTAAAAAGAAAAATCTTACCCTTAGTCAATTTCTAGCCATTGATAATCTCACATTAAGAGATGTAGGATTTAAATCGTCAGGAAAGAAATTAAAGAAGGATAAGCTTACTGCTGAAGACAAAGAGGTTATTCAGAAATATTGGCTAGCTGGCTACGATGCCGTACAAATTTCTGATGTCATTGGATGCCTCCCAACGCTTATTGTTAAAAATTTAAAGAGCAGAAACCTTCTTATATCAAGTCGATTTAAGAATAAGAGTTTTATAAAAGCTTTGAGTGAATTTAGTGAATATATGAGGGGAACGGACAAATTTTTGGATCCATTCCAAGTGAAGATAGATAGTGTTTACCCATCGTTATCAGTTTTGAACGGGAATGATGTGCTACGTTTAGAGAGTAAAGAAAATGTTGTTTCTTTTTTAAGAAACAGATCAAACACCTTTAAAAAGAAAAATACAAACGAAATAAATTCTCTTTCAGATGACGATTTACTTGCTGCTTATGGAATAGATGATTTTACTAAATTTAAGGCGGAAGCTTTTGATTTTGATAAAAAGATTTATGATAGAGCTAGAGAAGCGTCAGCAAAGCTTAATTTAAAAAACAGAGTTATTTCAGGTCTGTTTATTTTGACTTTACTCGTAAACGTTTTTCTTATATTTGGAAGTTTTTTAGTACCAGAAACAATAAAATCTTTGATTCTTCTTACACTAGGGTTGGGTCAAACAAATTACGGCTTAGCGGTATTACTATTGTGCTTTTCCTGTTTTGGAGTTTTTTTCTTAGTTTTCCGTTTTTATGAAAACTTTTATAGAATCTACATTGAGGGTAATGAGCCAGAACATATAGATAAGAAATACAAGTTAGGTTTCGAGAAATGGAGTTTGCTTAAAACTAATAGACTTACATTATTAGCAAATAACGGTTTAGAGCTTGAAACCATTTCGAGAGAGTTAAGTGGTTTGCCGGGTCCAAAAGAACCAGACCTCTATTTGCTAGGAACAAATTTTTCCGAGCAAGATATTCATGAAAAAGGATACTCCATTGCGAGTGTTAGACAAAAGCTAGTCCAACTAGGTTTATATGCTGATTATCTTGAGAGGAATTGGGATTATCAAACAACTCTTGTTGAGAAACTTTCGAAAAAATTAAAAAAAGATTTTGGAAGCTCGGTTGAAAAAAGCTGGAATGAAAATTTAAAGAACCCCAAATTTATTAAACGTTTAATTAATGGCCACGAGAATAAGATGGTAGAATTCAAGGAAACTTTTTTCATAAATCAGCATAGTGGAAAAAAAGACGAGGCTATAACCCACTCAGCTATAAAAACTATTGGTGGATTTCTAAATTCTGTGGGAGGAACCCTTCTTGTTGGAGTAAAAGACAGTGGTGGCATTTCTGGTATATTTGAAGACAATTTCAAAAATATCGACAAATATAAAAGAGATATTCAAAACATTATCAAGGAAAGCCTGACAGTACGTTCAGTAGAACACATTATAATTGAAATAACTAAGATAGGTTCAGAAAATGTTTGTGCTATTCGAGTTGATCCTAGTCGAAGTCCTATATGGTGTAATCATTCCCAATACAATAAGCTTAAAGGGTATGATCAAAAACATGAGTTTTTTTATGTTAGAACTAATGCAGAAACAATATCCTATCCGCCCAGCCAACAACCTGACTATATTCGTGATCATTTCAACGAATAGAGAGAAAAATAAAAAATTGTTTATAAAATAAGATAATCCGTTCGCCTATTTTTTTTCAGGCTGTCTATAATTCATCATTTGAATAATGTTTCCATTCTTTGCGGATTTTTTTGAACTTTGGGCCTTTCTCTTTTTAGTGCTTTTCTGATAAAACCCTCCTGTACGTCCCTCTATACCTGACTTATTTTTATTTTTTTCATAAAAATCTCCGACCTTTTGCCTAATGTTATCGTCCGCTTCCATTAGTAACGGTAGCGACCCCATCATTTGTGCTAAAGCCATCAAAGAAGCATATTGATCGGGGTCCAGTGAGTTGTTTTCAAATACTTCAAAATTAATTGCTAAATCACCATCCCAGCCGAAATCATTGGTGATTTTTGGCGTAATTCTTATGATTATCTCATTATCATCAAAAGTTAGAACGTTCTTATTTTCCATTTAAGATTTCTCCTGCACTCAAGTAAATCATGATTTGATTATTATCTTCATACTAATTATTTTTATTTACCGTTAACAGATTAAAATAGAACTTTAATTCTGCCAGTTTTTCCGAACGATTTACACGTTTCAGCCTTGTTTCTCTTCCATGAATAGTTTTTGCTTCTGCACATCGTTGTTTACCACCATATGTAACTGGCCCCGTGGATTTGCCACCATGGAACATACAAACACGCTTTCCCTTGGAAGATGCCTTTCTACATTGCTGTTTGCTACGTTTTGATAATTTATAATAAAATCAATTAGAAATTTTTAAATTTAAGCCTAGCTAATTATCAGAGTTTATGCTGTATGTAAAATTAACGAAAATTCAGTTCAAATAGAGTATTAAAATTGAGACTGCCGTATCTTTCTATAGATCATCTAAAAGAGTCATCAGGGACGCCACCTGATAGCCTTTTTAAGTTTTGTTACTGGTGCTTGAGCGGCAGCCATCTTGTAATAGGCTTGGCCGCTGTGGCAAGTATATTATCTGCGATTGCAGAAACACTTACAGCAGCGTTGATGGGGTTTATCTTGGATTTATTACTCGATAATGACCCTAGCGTTTTGTTGTCAGAAAAGCTGTTTGTGCTAATTATTGCCGTTGTCTTTTTGCTAGGAGCAAGGCCGTTATTTTTTGCAGTTTCAGCATACATCCAGTCTGTAATACTGACGCCAGGTATTAGAACCCTAATAGCCACCCGTATTCATCGATGGACGTTAGGTCATTCAAAAACCTTTTTTGAAAATGATTTTGCCGGGCGTGTGGCACAAAAAGAGGTTCAGGCAGCTAATGCGTTAACAGATGTAGTGGTTGAAAGTATACACACGGTCTTGTTCGCTCTTATTTCAGTGATAGCTGCCGTAGTTATAATAAGCATAATAGATTGGCGGATCGGATCAGTTGTACTTTTGTGGTTTGTTGGCTTTGTTTTTGTAATGCGTTTTTTCATGCCGCGCATTAAAGCAAAAGCAGCTACGACAGCAAACGCGCAAGCCGTTGCCACGGGTCAAATTGTAGACACTATAAGCAATATCAATGTGGTCAAAATATTTGCGAACTCAAAACACGAGGACTCAGCTGCCTTGAAAGCTTTTGGAAAGCTTCGTAAAAAACTCACTATCTACGGTAGTGAACTCGTTTGGTTTCGAACTTTTATGATGATATATGCTAGCATAGTTTTTGCAGCCGTTTTTGCCTTTGCTATCGCTCTTTGGTTTCAAGGAAAAATATCTCCTGGTGAAATTGTTGCTGCTGGTTCAGTATCAATGCGTCTAACAATGATGGCAGGCTGGGTTGGTTTTTCGTTAATGACCATTTACACAAAGCTTGGTGAAGTTGAAGACGCCATGCATACTTTGGCGGTCCCTCAGACTATGCTTGATAGAAACAATGCAGATACTCTAATCATACCACATGGTAAAATTCAATTTAAAAATGTCTCATTCTCCTACGGGCAAAAGATCGCCAGTGTAAATGAAATTTCGTTTACAATAGAGCCTGGAGAAAAGATTGGTCTTGTTGGAGCGTCTGGGGCGGGGAAATCTACACTAGTTAACTTACTATTGAGGTTGCACGATCCAGAATCCGGTGGGATTTTTATTGATGGGCAAAACATTTTGCATGTAACCCAAGACAGCCTTCGGCGTCAGATCGGCATGGTGTCACAGGAAACTTCAATGTTTAACAGGTCTGCAAAGGAAAACATACTTTATGGAAAACCTGATGCCTCATTTGAAGAAGTCAGTTCCGCGTCCATAAAGGCAGGTGCTCACGAGTTTATTAAAGACCTCATAGACAACAATGGCCGTAGAGGATACGAGGCTTTTTTAGGAGAACGTGGAGTTAAACTTTCAGGCGGCCAACGCCAACGTATTGCTCTTGCGCGCGCTATAATAAAAAATGCTCCAGTTTTAGTACTTGATGAGGCAACAAGCGCATTAGATAGCGAAGTAGAAGCGACAATACAAAAAGCTCTTGAGCAAGTGATGGATGGTAAAACTGTGCTCGCTATTGCCCATCGATTATCGACCCTTTCAAACATGGATAGGATAATTGTATTGGACCGTGGAAAAATTGTAGAGCAAGGATCACATCCTAATTTATTGAAACAAAATGGTATTTATTCAAATTTCTGGAAAAGGCAATCTGGAGGTTTCATAAATTTCATAGATGCAGCCGAATAATTTGAGCTTATCTGTTCATAAATAATGCAAGATTTAGATGTGTGGGAACTTAATAAGGGACCGCATCCAGTTACATAACACTGCGAAAGGTCCCAAAGCCACGGTAAAACATCGCAGCTAATCGAACAGAGCCGCAAGCCTTTTTTGAATATCTGCTGTTATCTTTTCTCCACACCTATCGATTATTTATTTATTTGAGTTGCTAATCTTGCTAAGCTACGGGTCGAACATGGAGGCATGCAATGAGCACGGCCGATCTGGTATCTCGATATATCTTACTGACAAAAGAGGTCATGCCACATCTTGCACGAACATCACACAAGCATTGGCCAGTGAGTAATGATCACTGCTTTCAACGCATTATACTTGACGCCGTTTGCGGTGGCGTCTGGTACGATTATCTGCCTCGACCCGCATATAAAAATCTGACCACCGATCAAGCAGCGAATGCGGTCAAATTGTGTAATGATATAATTTCAGGCGACGCTGATTTGATCGTTTTGAATAAGCAGTCACTGCAATGGCGTGGAAAAACTGGTGCAACACCGTTGCCACCGAAGGATTAATCCCACTCGTCACACCATTATAGATGTGGAGCCGAGATAGGTGGGGGTCAAAACTCCTGCCCTTCTTAATGCAAGGGATAGTGGTCTCACATTTTTTTTCGATTTATAAGTTTCAAAGACGCATTGATATTTTCTTTAATCTATATTGAACTTTTTGGATAAAATGAAAATAATAAGTTAACTGCTTAAACCTTTATTCATTTGTCGGGTATTGTATTTATGCAGTTGCACCTAAGTTAACAGATTAAAACATGAGGATTGATATGAAAAATTTTCTTCTTACGACAACAGCAATTGTTGGGCTCACAGCACCAGCGTTAACTGCTGATCCAAGCGCTGTTTCTGATCAACCATACTTCGACAATGCGAATCCAATAACGTGGTCAGGAGCTATGTCTATAAAGCTGACAAATCCATCTAATAGCGATTCAACTGATATGAAAACTAAAGATGAAAAAAAAGATCGTCTCTTTGGACTACTTGGAAACAATAATAATGCTGGTGTTACAGGTGAAGAAGCTGCGGTAGCTGCAGTAGCAAATCATACAGCCAATCAAACAAGAGCGTCTAATATTCTCTCATCAATGGCAACACAGATAAACGCGCACACGAGTTACACCATCGGAAATACAACCTTTGGCGCAGCTGGTGCCACAGCCAACGTATCAGTGATAGAAGATGTGATAGATGACTTTTTGGGAGGTTCACACTCTAATGCTATGGATGTAATAATTCACGCTTGGGGTAATGGCAACGGTCAAACTAGTGGTTCAGGGATAGCGGATCTAGATGATGACATCAGAGCCTTCCAAGCTTCACAAGATGCCGAGGATGAAGCCTATGAGACAGCTCCATCAATCAATACGTTAGCATCGCTTGGTGTGTCAATGTCTGCTGGCGACGGTTGGAAAGCGACCACGGGTGGAACAATTAACATTGGTGGTGGCTCTGTTTCAAGTGGAACATTATTACTGAGTAATGGTATGATGACCATATCAGTCGGTAAAACTCAACACGCCGCCACTGCTGCTGTGTCAACTATTTTCGGCATGGATGTCGGCTTAGATACAAACTCTACTGATAACCAGCTACAAGCTACTATGGATTTGGGCGGTGCTAATTTAAAATTAGACAACGAAATCGATGGAGATAACCTTGAATCAAAGAACCAAACAATTGGAATAAAAGGTACTTACGGTACAATGTCATACGGCCTCGGATGGCAGGCTGACGGAGATCTTGGTTTCTCAATCGGTGCCAGTTTGGGTAGTGTCGACTTTACAATATCAAGAGTAAATGCTGGTGCTAACTATTCTATGGGTCTAGGTGCCAAAGTGGATCTTGGTAGCGGCATGACACTTAACGCTTCTAACGCGCAAAACTCTGACGGTCTCAAAGATAAGAGCCTTACCTATAGTGCTCTTACCAATACAGCCACAGCATACGCTGGTACAAACACAATCACCGATGTGTTTGCACTTAAGGCGGTACACAAGAGTATCAGTACAGTAGGTCTTAGCTACGCAGGTGGTGGAACTTCTGTTGGTATTACATATCAAGAGAAGGCTGGAACAAGCGCAGCTGGTGATAACCTAATCGCATCTGGTTCTATGGTGATTTCACCAACCATTACTCTCAATGGTACCTATAACAAGGATGACGCCTTGACAACAATTGGTGCTTCTGGCCCACTAGGTTCAGCTGGAACAATAAGTGCTGTAATGACAAGTACTGGATCGTCAACATTGACAGCTTCATTTAAGTTCTAAATTTTAGAGGTACTGTTTCTAAAAGGGCGGCTACATGCTGCCCTTTTTTAAATTTTTTGTCATCTAATTTTTTTCTGTAAACTTTAATTTTAACCCTTACATAACAAGTACACTTAAGAAAAAGTTGTTGGCATCGTAGTATTTCCCAGGCTCTTTAATACTATCTACAAATCGTGCTGTTAATTTCTTCATTCCCATCCCCCAATTAAGCATGAATATTAGTAAACATTAGTGGATTTAATTGAACCTATTATAGCACATAAGCTATTGAATCTTATATGTTAATTACGCTTTTTTGAACTTTATTGGACTTGTAAAATGGGGACACCTCTTCCGCTATAATTATCCCTTAAATTATTGTTTAAATTGAATTTTATGTTATATTATTTGTGGCTACCCACAACATTACCCACAACAAGGCAATAATAAAACATGATGTATGAAGAATTGAAATTTCAATACCCCACCTACCCTATACCTAACAAATTGTTTAATCATCAGCAGAATCTATGTACTGAAAAATGCTTAGAGGATGAACTAAAATGTTAACAGCTAAACAAGAAATCTTCGTCAAGCTCATTACCCAAGGTACGAGTCAGTCTTCAGCTTACAGGGGTGCTTATGATACCCAAAATATGTCCGATAAAACCGTCTGGAAGGAAGCCAGAGATAAAACTTAAACAAGGTATACAGAAAACTTATTCATATTATTTAGAGAAGGTGGTGCAATGACTTTCAAGTTTCCCTTAGCAACTTCTTCATGGGATGAGGAAGAAATAAAGGCTATCCAGCGTGTGATTGCATCTAACCAGTATTCGATGGGACCTGAAGTAAGTAGTTTTGAGAACGATTTTGCTAATTTTTTTGGCGCTAAATATGCAATTATGGTCAATTCTGGATCCTCTGCAAATCTTTTAATGACGGCTGCTCTATTTTATTCTCAAAACAAAAAGTTGAAGCTTATGCGGGGTGATGAGATAATCGTGCCGGCAGTAAGCTGGTCAACTACTTTTTTTCCGTTACAACAATATGGTTTGCATCTTAAGTTCGTCGATATCGACTTAACAACTCTTAACTATGATCTGGAAGCTTTATCAGATGCAATTGGGCCAAAGACTCGGGCCATAATGGCCGTAAACCTCTTAGGTAACCCAAATGATTTTGGTCAAATCGCTGGTATAATAGATAATAAAGACATTATTCTGATTGAAGATAATTGTGAGTCGATGGGAGCGACCTATAAAAATAAATATACTGGTACCTTTGGAGTAATGGGGTCTTTTTCATGCTTTTTTTCGCATCATATTTCTACGATGGAGGGAGGTGTCATCGTTACAGATGAGGAGGAATTATTTCACATATTGTTAGCTTTACGTGCGCATGGGTGGACACGAAATTTACCTAAGTTTAATAAAGTTACTACAGAGAAGTCTGATAATGATTTTGAAGAAAGCTTTAGATTCATTTTACCAGGTTACAATTTACGACCTTTGGAAATGTCTGGAGCTATTGGAAAAGTTCAACTGGAAAAGTTGCCGAAAATAATTGCTGGTCGACAAAATAATGCTAAATTGTTCAAAGCAAAAATGCGTAATAAATCTAATTTTATCATTCAGAATGAGATTGGCATTTCAAGCTGGTTTGGCTTTTCATTAATTGTTAGCCCAGAGTGTACCTATGACCGCACTGTTCTCCAGCAACGACTTAATAATTTGGGCTTCGAATGTAGGCCGATAGTTAGCGGTAATTTTGCAAAAAATGATGTAATACAATATTTCGATTACTCCATTCACGATGAGCTTAAAAACGCCAAGTATCTTGATAAGAATGGTTTGTTCATCGGCAATCATCATTATTGTATTGAAGAGGCCATAGATGCTCTTGATCTTTTATAGACAAATTATTGGATTCTTAAAGACTTTGCCATATCAAGTAATAAAATTATATTATTCAATTACTTAGGTCTTGGTAAGATATTCTATCCCCAATCCATCCCCCAATAGTTATAAATTGATACCAAATGGTTATTATTTCACTGAACAAAAAGAGAGGGCCATAATTCCTGTAGGAATTAACAAGGGGATATTGTAGTTACGTATATTTTGAACTGTGGTCTGTAAATTGATTTCTATGTATATTCAAACCTAACATGAATTAAGTAGAAGATTTTATCAAAGAGCTAAAATGCAAAAATGTAGTTTACTTGCTCCCTTAAGATGAGAG
>CACGMO010000017.1 GCA_902574225.1 uncultured Alphaproteobacteria bacterium | reverse complement strand
GTTGGCACAGGCTCGTAGCTCATACCATTTTCCTTGAAGTAGTCAGCGAGGTTAAGTTCTGTTGTTGTACCAACTTGAATACAAACGGTCGCACCATCTAATTCTGTTGTAGACTTAACACCTAATTCCTTCTTAACCATGAAGCCTTGACCATCATAATAGTTTACACCTAAAAATGTCTGTTTCAGGTCGGTATCTCTGCTATATGTCCATGTTGTGTTCCTGGCAAGTATATCAACTTCCCCGGCTGCCAATGCTGTAAATCTTACTGCAGAGGTTAGACCGACAAATTTCACTGCCATTGGATCACCAAAAATCGCAGCTGCCAGAGCTCGACAATAGTCTACGTCAAACCCAACGTCTTTACCGCTATCATCGACAGTAGCAAAACCAGGTGCACCCGTGGATACACCACATAGTAAATTTCCGCGTGCCTTCACATCATCTAATGTTCCAGCAAAAGTGCCACCAGCAGCCAAAGCTAGCGATGTGAGCACTCCCAAAAATAGTTTCTTCATATTTTTTCCTTCTTTAACCTAATTTAAGTTTCGAAACTTTGGTGTGTATTTAAAAATACCCATACACACTTAAAGATCGTAAGTTTAAACATTCTCACATATTTTTCCACTTTTAATTATTCATGCAGAAAAAAGTCATTAAAATCAGTTAATTAAGAGGTTTATCATCTTTTTTTTGCAGACAACTCTTCTTAAACACTGATTCTTCAATCAAGTGTGATTCTCAAAGCTCACGAACTATATCATTTGGAGTATTTTTGTCAGATCTTTGAAATGATCAAAATCTACATTTTTTTTCTGCTTTTCTTCTTCAACTTCACCCCAGACTTCAATCCTAAAGTTATCTTCAACATTAGCAACTTCCCAAGCAAAATCTGGACTTATTACGTTTTTATACAGTGCTAGGCAAGTAAAAAGAGATCCTAGACTTTTAGTCAGCTCATGTATTGCAGTTAAATGAAAATTATCAAGCTCTTCTAAGTATTTTTTAATTATTTTAGCGTTTATGGGTGGCTGCTCTATAAAAAGAAGTCCTGTTCCTATATTCAATTTTATCGCGAAAAATTTTTCAGCCCAGTCTATCAAGGGACTATAGAGATTTTTTTGCTTTAAATGTAGGTTTGTTGGTTCACTTGCAATATAACAAATAGGATCACAGGTGCCATATTCCACCAAACGACCAAAAACAGCTTCCCTCTCTTTTTTTGTCACATCAGTCGCTGAAAAGCAAAATTTAGTATAGAGGCTGTTTTTAATAGCACTAAGTTTTCCATCTGCACTCCACTCTCTTATGACCTCGTTAGCTAATTGTTCAGACAGCTTTAATTTATGGCCTTTATCTGACTTGAGGCATACCTTATCTAAGTAAATGAGGAACAAGTTTTCACTTTGCTCCTCTTTTCTGACTCTTTTCCAGTATTTATCTTTGCTAATAATCATAGGTGTTTAATTCTAAACCATTAATTGCACATCAAATTTTCCAACCAAAATGTTTCCAAACTAAACCCATATGCTTAGGCAAAGGTGCTTCAATTTTTGTTGTCTTTTTTGATATTGGATGCACGAAAGTAACGCACCTTGCATGCAGAAAGAGCTTTTTAAAGCTAAATGGAAAGTCTTTAGAATTCTTATTGTCACCGTTTTTGTATTTTCTATCTCCTACGATGGGGTTTCCTAACTCAGCACAATGAATTCTCAACTGATGAGTACGACCAGTAGCAGGTTTTAATTCTAGCCACGCATAATTTGACCCTATCGTTTCTATCACTTTATAGAAAGTAAGTGCTTTTTTCTTATTAGCACTATTTTGCCTACTTTTTTTTTGCCCTATAAGTCCCCTATCAATACTGGGCTTCCAAATATCTACGTTTCCGATATAGCTTTCCAATATACCTGTTTCTTTTTTTGGCACCCCTTCAACAAGTGCCCAATATATCTTCTCAACCTGTTTGTCCCTGAATAGAGCAGCAAAAGCGCTAGCCGTCTTAACGTCTCTAGCTAGCAACAAAATACCAGAGGTTTCCTTATCAAGCCTATGAATTAATCTTGGTGGATCCTTTGAACCAAATTGTAGTGTGGATTTATATGCATCTACATGACGCGTTCCCTGATTACTACCTCCTTGAGAGGCTAAACCCTCTGGTTTGTTTAGGGCAATCAGATTATTGTCCTTTAAAATTATTGCACCAAGCAACAGCTTGGCCAACTTAGGATCAATTTTTGGGGTTGGTTCATCGCCATTGACACTTAAGGAGGGGATAGTAACTACGTCACCTTTTTTGAGTCTGTAAGACGCCTGTGTCTTAATGCCGTTAACTTTAATCAAGCCTTTTCTACAAAGCGTGTTCACCGACTTGAAAGTTAGCCGCCTATCATTTCTTTTAATCCAGGTGCTTAGCCTGCAGTCGACTCCATCTTCCTCAACGATTATGTCTCGGCTATCAGCCATTAATAAGCAATTATTTACTCTTTATTTTCGGTGGCTTCGGCACTTTCCTGTTCTTCTAGACGTTTTCGATCACCTGCACCTTTGGCGTTTTCATCTCTATCAACAAGTTCAATTATAGCCATATCCGCCATGTCCCCATATCTCTGACCAGCTTTTAAAACTCTTACACAGCCTCCATGTCGATCTTTATAACGTGATGCTAAAACATCAAACAATTTTCTTACGGCGTCTTGCTGTTTAATCCTTGAAATTAAAATTCTTCTAGAATGCAAATTGCCTTTCTTCGCGAGGGTTATTAACTTTTCCACAATCGGCTTAAGTTCTTTTGCTTTAGGAAGCGTTGTTTTAATTTGTTCGTGCTCAATTAAGCTACAAGCCATATTAGCAAACATAGCTGACCTATGTTCATGCGTTCTGTTTAACTTCCTGTAACCATGCGAATGTCTCATAGTGCATCCCTCATATAGTTATTTAATATTGATCTTCATGTTTTTTTGCAAGTTCTTCAATGTTTTCAGGTGGCCACTCAGAAACATCCATTCCTAAATGCAGCCCCATTGAAGTAAGAACTTCCTTAATTTCATTGAGAGATTTTCTGCCAAAGTTAGGAGTTCTTAACATTTCCGATTCCGTTTTTAAAATTAAGTCACCAATGTAAACAATATTATCATTCTTTAAGCAATTTGCAGACCTCACTGATAGCTCGAGTTCTTCAACTTTTTTCAATAAAAGTGGATTAAAAGCTAGTTCATCTTCCTCACTTGCAATCTCTTCAGCTTGAGGCTCCTCAAAATTTACGAAAACAGTAAGCTGATCTTGTAATATTCTAGCAGCAAAAGCTATCGCATCCTCCGGACTCACTGATCCATCGGTCTCTATGGATAGCGAGAGTTTATCATAGTCAAGAACTTGCCCTTCGCGCGTAGAGTCCACCTTGTATGACACTTTTTTCACGGGAGAAAACATAGCGTCTACAGAAATCAAACCTATAGCCATATCTTCATCTCTATGTTTATCACCTGGCACGTATCCTTTTCCCGTATCAACCGTAAGTTCCATATCAAGTGATCCGCCTTCATCTAGCTGACATATCATAGCATCTTTGTTCAGAATGCTTATTCCATTTGTCTCAACGATATCTCCGGCGGTAACAGCCTTAGGGCCTTGTTCTTTTAATGTTAATTTCTTTGGACCCTCTACTTCCATACCTACTGCGATAGACTTAAGATTTAGAACTATATCTGTAACATCCTCTCTTACGCCTGGTATCGAAGAAAATTCGTGTAAAACACTATTTATCTTTACTGAAGTGATTGAAGCTCCTTGAAGAGAGGAAAGAAGCGTTCTTCTAAGAGCATTTCCTAAGGTAAGCCCAAACCCTCTTTCGAGTGGTTCAACAACAATAGTTGCAGAATTTGGATTTTGTTCATCGTTTACTAAATTTAAACCCGAAGGTTTTATAAGTTCATGCCAGTTTTTGTGGATCATCTAGTCCTCCATTCTTACATTAGCTCGATCCGTGACAGCTAAGCGTTCCCGAGGTTGAAATATTTACAACGTGTCTTTAGACACGTCGTCGTTTTGGTGGTCTACATCCATTATGTGCAATTGGCGTAACATCTCTAATTGACGTTACGTTCATCCCAATAGCGGACAGTGCTCTCAGTGCTGACTCTCTACCGGAGCCCGGACCTTGAACATGTACATCAAGAGACTTCATACCATGCTCCTGCGCCTTCTTTCCAGCATCCTCTGCCGCCAGCTGTGCAGCATATGGCGTTGCCTTTCTTGAACCTTTAAAACCCATAGTTCCACTTGAAGACCACGCTATCGCATTTCCTTGCACGTCAGAAATTAGAACTTTGGTATTATTGAAACTGGAATTTATATGAGCAATTCCGGTTGTAATGTTTTTCTTCTCTTTCTTCTTTTTTTTAACCATATGATTTTCCGTCTTATTTTTTCTTTCCAGCTATTGCTTTTGCTGGTCCTTTTCTTGTTCTAGCATTAGTGTGCGTTCGCTGCCCTCTTACAGGTAAACCTCTCCTGTGCCTTAAGCCCCTGTAACATCCAAGGTCCATGAGCCTTTTAATGTTTATTGTCCTCTCCCTTCTCAAGTCACCCTCTACCACCACATTACCATCGATTTGCTGTCTAATAGAAGCGACTTCTTGCTCGGAAAGTTGGTTAACTCGCGTTGATACGTTTACTCCCGCAGCATCACATATACTTTTAGAAGTAACTCTGCCTATACCGTGAATGTAAGTGAGCGCAATTAAGACCCTCTTATTTGTCGGCAAATTTATCCCGGCTATTCTAGCCATTCTTACTCTCCACTAATGTTTTTCTCTAGCTATACAACGTTCCAGACTGTCTTTATAACGCTAAAATTAATAAGGTCAATAGATCAATATAATATTTCTTTTATTCCTTTAAAATGTCATCTCAGCCTTCTTAAATAGACGCGGTATTAGGTACCACTGGCATCATTTCTCAATATTTAGCAATTGACCTTCTATATCGCTACTAACTTGCTCAATACTTCTCATCCCATCTATTTTAACGAGTTTTCTCTGCTCTAAATAGTATGGTTTTATCATTTCAGTACTCTCATGATAGATATTTAACCTGTTTTTAAGTACTTCTTCGTTATCATCACTTCGAGCGTTTTTGCTTTCTTTGGCGCGATTTTCAATTCTTTTTATTAACACCTCATCATTTACTACTATTTCGATTACCAAATCTAACCTTAATTTTAACTCATGTAACATTTTATCTAGCGCTTTAGCCTGCTCCAAGTTGCGTGGAAATCCATCGAATATAAACCCGTCACCGCCTCTTTTTCTCAACTTATCTTTAATCATTGCTAGTATGATATCGTCGGAAACCAACTCACCTCTATCCATAATTGAGCTCGCTTTTTTACCTAATTCACTTCCTTCAGTTATAGCCTCCCTGAGCATGTCTCCAGTCGATAATTGTTTTAGGTTGTGTTTATCGACCAATCTTTGGGCTTGAGTCCCTTTTCCGGCTCCCGGAGGTCCAAACAATATTATAATCATCTTCTAAACCTGCTTTGCCTTTTATTTTTCTTACCTAAACGCGACTTCTCAATTAAACCTTCATATTGAAAAGCTAAAAGGTGCGATTGCAATTGTCCTACTGTATCCAAAGTAACAGACACAACGATCAGTACTGATGTACCACCGAAGTAAAAAGGAACATTCATCTGCGCTCTCAAAAACTCAGGTAAAAGACAGACTGCGGCCAAATATAGTGACCCAACTACTAAAAGCCTAACCACTACGTATTCAAGGTATTCAGCTGTTTTTTGTCCTGGCCGTATTCCAGGAACAAATCCCCCCTGCTTCTTTATATTTTCTGCAACGTCCTCTGGTTTAAAAGATACATTTAGTGTGTAAAAATAGGTGAAGAAAATAATCATCCCTCCAAAGAACAAATAGTAAAGTACTTGGCCGGGGCCTAGATAAGCAGCTAAAAATCCTACAAAACCGGAACTATCGTTAGATGAAAACGCGGTCATAGTCGTGGGCAATAATAGTAATGATGATGCAAATATCGCAGGAATGACACCCGCAGGATTTACCTTTACCGGCAGGTTAGAGTTTTCGCCTTCAAATATTTTCATTCCTACTTGTCTTCTAGGGTACTGTAGAGGAACCTTACGGAGAGCTCTTTCAACGAAAACAACAAATGCTATCACGGCAATTACTACTATTATTAGAAAGATAATGGTAAAGGCACTTAGCGCTCCAGATCTACCAGATGCAAAAAACTGTCCTAAAGCTCCGGGTAATTCAGCTATTATACCGACGTATATAATTAACGAGATACCATTTCCAATACCCCTCTGAGTTATCTGCTCACCAAGCCACATTAAAAGCATAGTGCCTCCCACGAGGGTAACAACGCAGGACACGCGAAAGAAAAGTCCAGGTTCTGACGCTAGACCCTGAGACTCAATACCAGCGGCTATCCCCCATGATTGAAAGAAAGCCAGTATCACAGTACCGTATCTTGTATACTGATTTATTTTCTGTCTACCCTGTTCTCCCTCTTTTTTTAGTTGTTCAAGGTATGGAACCATAGAGGTTAACAATTGCATGATAATTGACGATGTTATATATGGCATAATTCCGAGTGCAAATACAGCCATTCTTCCCACCGCTCCACCGGTAAACATATTAAGCATCCCACCTATACCCTGAGCATTTTGCTCAAAAAAAGCTTTCAATTGCTCTGCATCCACACCAGGGACGGGCACATAAGTACCTGCTCTGTAAATGATTAGAAGCAACAATGCATAAAGAATCCTGTTCTGAAGGTCTTTAGCTTTACCAATAGAGCTCCAGCTCAAATTGGCTGCCATCTGTTCTGCCGCAGATACCATAGTACATAATTCCTTTTATGCAGAAATAAGATTGAGCTCGCCACCCATCTTTTCAACTGCTTGTCTTGCTTTTTCGGAAGCGCTCGAAACTTCAATTTTTACTTTGGAGGCGAGAGATCCTTTTGCCAAAAGCTTTACGGAGACCGCATTCTTGTTTACCAAACCTACATTACGAAGAACCGCTATATCTATCAAATTATTTTCGACAATCTTTTTAGCATCAATGAGCTTTTGGATTGAACCAAGGTTGACTTGATCTAGTAGTTTTTTCGAATTTCTTGAATTGAAACCTCGTTTAGGCAACCTTTGATAGAGAGGCATTTGCCCACCTTCAAAAGCCTTTATTGAGACCCCCGATCTTGACTTTTGACCCTTTATCCCTCGGCCAGCAGTTTTACCCTTACCGGAACCGGGTCCCCTTCCAACTCTTACCCTTTTTTTAACAGCACCAGGGTTATCTGAAATATCATTTAAACGCATTATCTTAAACTTCCTTTTTCAATCTAAAACCTTGACCAGATGTGCTACTTTAGACAGCATCCCCCTCACCGAAGGCGTATCCTCTATTTCTCTTACCGAGTTAGTTTTCCTTAGTCCCAAGCCTTTTACAACCCTAATCTGGTTTTGTGGCTGGCGTATTAGAGATCCTACCCTTTTAATTTTTATTTTCTTATTCATGAATCTTACCGTTATTTAAATGTTATCTCAGAAACTTTTTTTCCTCTCCGCTGAGCAACCATTCGTGGGCTCCATTCCTTGGTCAAGCCACTGATAGTCGCTCTAATCATATTATAGGGATTCTGAGAACCTAATGATTTCGCCACAACATCTTGAATACCTAGCATCTCGAAAACAGCTCGCATTGGTCCACCAGCAATTATTCCTGTTCCCGCTTTTGCACTTCTCATAATTACCCTTCCAGCGCCATGTCTGCCGTCGATATCATGATGAAGAGTTCTACCTTCCCTCAAAGGAACCTTTACTGTCTTTCGTTTTGCTTGCTCTGTAGCTTTGCGAATAGCTTCAGGAACTTCCTTAGCTTTCCCTTTGCCATACCCAACTCTACCTTTTTGGTCACCTACTACTACTAAGGCCGCAAATCCAAACCTCTTTCCTCCTTTTACCGTTTTTGAAACACGGTTTATCGCTACAAGACGGTCTGTAAATTCTGATTCTTCTCTATCTAATTTTCTCTTATCTTCCAAAGCTCTTATCCCTATAGTTTTAATCCATTTTCCCTAGCAGCGTCTGCTAGCGCCTTAATTTTTCCATGATATAGGAATCCTCCCCTATCAAATACCACTTCCTTAATCCCTTTTTTTAGAGCTCTTGAAGCTATTTCCTTTCCAATTTTTGTAGCAACTTTTATATTATTTTTTCCAACTACTCCTAAGCTCTTTTCTAGTGATGACACAGAAGCCAAGGTTTTTCCTAGTCTATCGTCTATAACTTGCGCATAAATGTTCTTTGAAGATCTGTGAATAGACAGCCTACATTTACCGTAGCTAGTTTTCTTTAACTTGTTTCTGACCCTGAGAGATCGATTCTTAAACAATTTTATCTTGTGTGTTGTCATTTATAGCTCCTACTTCTTCTTTCCCTCTTTCGCAAAAATGTATTCACCTTTATACCGTATTCCTTTTCCCTTGTAAGGCTCAGGAGCCCTCCAAGCACG
Source organism: uncultured Alphaproteobacteria bacterium (assembly GCA_902574225.1). Taxonomy (GTDB): domain Bacteria; phylum Pseudomonadota; class Alphaproteobacteria; order Rhodobacterales; family Rhodobacteraceae; genus CACIJG01. The sequence continues at coordinate 38,404 of CACGMO010000017.1, read as the reverse complement.
TATCTTTGCTGCCACTTCACCCACAACCTGCTGATCTATACCTTCCACTTTGATTTCAGTAGGTTTTGCACACGTTATTTTAACATCATCTGGAATGTCAAAATCAACATCATGAGAATATCCCAAGGACAATTTAAGAACCTTACCCTGGACGGCTGCCCTATAACCAACCCCATTTATTTCAAGTTCTTTCGAAAATCCTGCATTAACTCCATGCACTATATTTGCTATCTGCGACCTCGACATACCCCAAAGCTGGCGCGTTTCTTTCTCAAGATTCTTTGGAGTTACTGTAATATTATTATCAGCGATATCGACCTTAAGTTTTTCTGAAAAATCAAAATGTCTTGAACCAAGAGCACCTTTGACCTCTATAGTACCCTCTTTAAGTACAGCTTCAACTCCACTCGGAATTTCAATTGGTTTTTTTCCTATCCTTGACATGGCCTATCCTTAAAAAACAGTACATAAAACTTCGCCACCCACTCTGGATTGACGAGCTTTTGCATCTGACATAATACCTTTAGAGGTGGACACAATTGCTACCCCCAAACCTTGTCTAACTTTTGGAAGGTTATCTGCTCCTAAATACACCCTTCGACCTGGGGTAGACACACGCTTGAGCTCTTTTATCACTGGCTCTCCATCAAAATATTTTAGGTCTACCCTAATATTATCTGTTCCTGATACATGCTTTTCAATTTCATAACTCCTGATGTAGCCCTCACTTTTTAACACATCTAAAACCCACGCTCGCAATTTTGAGTTTGGTGTGAGAACGTATTGTTTGCGTCTCATTTGAGCGTTTCTAATTCTAGTTAACATATCCCCTAATGGATCAGTCATTGTCATTTTGAATTCTCCTTACCAGCTGGACTTTATCATACCTGGGATTTCACCAGCAGAAGCAAGCTCTCGCAAAGCTATTCTTGACATCTTCAGCTTCCTGTAATAGCCCTTCGGTCTTCCTGTGACTGAACACCGATTATGTAATCTTGTTGGACTTGAATTTCTTGGCAACTTAGCGAGTGCTAACCTTGCCTTAAAGCGCTCTTCATTACTTAACGATGAGTCTTTCGATATTTTTTTCAATTCTTCTCGCTTTTTCATAAACTTTTGAACTAAACGCTCACGCTTAATCTGTCTATTCACCATAGAAACTTTTGCCATAATTATTCTATCCTAATCTCTAAAAGGAAAATTAAATAAACCAAGTAAAAACTTAGCTTCATCATTTGACCTTGCTGTCGTACATACCACAACATCAAGCCCCCAAATCTCGTCTACTTTATCGAAGTCGATTTCTGGAAATACTATGTGTTCTTTTATGCCGAGTGCGTAATTGCCTCTACCATCAAAGCTTTTTGGCGATAATCCTCTAAAGTCTCTTATTCTCGGCATGGCGACATTAATCAGACGATCAATAAACTCATACATTCTCGACCTTCTTAGTGTAACTTTTGCACCTAATTGCATGCCCTCTCTAACTTTAAACCCCGCAATAGATTTTTTTGCCTTTGTATATACAGGTAATTGGCCTGCAATCAACATTAAGTCATTGTGTGCTGACTTAACTTTCTTTGTATCTGCAACGGCCTCTCCTATTCCCATATTTAATACTACTTTTTCTAGTTTTGGTATCATCAAATCATTTTTATATTTAAATTGTTCTTTGAGACTTGATCTGAGTTTCTCGTTATAAAGTTTTTCCAAACGAGGCTTATAATTATCCATCTATTACCTCCCCTGAGTTCTTTGCTACTCTAACTTTTTTTCCATCTTTGACCGTAAATCCAACTCTTGTTGCAACATCATTTTTTGGGTCAATCAAAGCAACATTTGATACATGTATTGGGGCGTTCTTTGGCACTCTTCCGCCTGCGCTATCTTTATCTTGCTTTTTATGCGTAATAACGGAGTTAACTCCCTCGACAACGACTTTATTTAATTTGGTGAGTACTTCAGATACTTGACCACGCTTACCTTTATCTTTTCCAGCAAGCACCACCACTGTATCACCTTTTTTTATTCTCGCGGCCATCATAAAACCTCCGGAGCTAATGATACGATTTTCATAAACTTCTTCAATCGAAGTTCCCTCACGACAGGCCCAAATATTCTTGTTCCAATTGGCTCACCTGAATTGCTCAATAGTACTGCAGCATTAGTATCGAACTTAATCGAACTCCCATCTTGTCTATGAATTTGTTTTGAAGTTCTGACTATGACAGCTCTTCTCACTTCACCTTTCTTTACTTTACCTCTTGGTATAGCTTCTTTTATAGTAACGACTATGACATCTCCAACCGAAGCGTACTTTCTCTTAGCACCACCCAATACTTTTATGCACTGGACCCTCTTCGCCCCTGAGTTATCGGCAACGTCGAGGTTGCTCTGCATTTGTATCATTTTTTTCTCCCGACCTTTAGGTTAAATTTACCTTGGTTTCGATTTATACTTTGAATTTTTACTCTACAACTTCCCATCGCTTCGTTTTGGAAATAGGTACCGTTTCTCGTATCTTTACTATGTCTCCGGATTTGTAAGAGTTGTTATCACCGTGTGCCCTATACTTTTTTGATCTTCTAATCGTTTTTTTAAGCACTGGGTGTTTAAATCTTCTCTCAACTGAAACCGTTAACGTATTTTGGTTTAACGTGCTAACTACTGTTCCTTGCAATACTCTTTTTGGCATCAAAATCTCCGACTATACTTTCTCAACTTTTGAATTAAGGACCGTTAATATTCTAGCTATTGTTCGCCTAACAAATCGAACCCTAGCTGTGTTTTCAAGCTGCCCACCTGCTTTTTGGAACCTAAGATTGAATGATTCCTTTTTCAGCTTTTCAAGCTCTCCCTCTAGCTCCTCGGTACTTTTATCCCTTATATCTTTAATTTTCATTGTCTCTTTATAACCTCTTCAAAATGCTACCAATCCTGCCTAACAACAAATCTACACTTGACGGGAAGCTTCATTGCTGCCAGCCGCAGGCCTTCCTTTGCTATTAACTCGGATACGCCATCAACCTCAAACATAATTCTGCCTGGCTTAACCTTCGCCACCCAGCGATCAACTGAACCTTTACCTTTACCCATTCTTACCTCTATAGGCTTTGCGGTTACTGGTACATCAGGAAAAATTCTTATCCAAACTCTACCCTGTCTTTTCATATGCCGTGTTAGAGCCCTACGAGCTGCCTCAATTTGTCTTGCCGTAATTCTTTCTGGCTCTGTTGCTTTCAATGCATAGTTACCAAAGTTAACGGAGTACCCACCTTTCGCTACTCCATGTATGCGACCTTTATGCTGTTTCCGAAACTTAGTTTTTTTTGGTTGTAACATTTTTAATTTGCTCTTTCCTGAGGCATAGTTGTACTTTTTTGGGCTCTAGATGGACTCTCTTTTAATTCACTCAACCTTCTATCTCTGGCAGATGGATCATGCTCCATGATGTCACCCTTAAAAATCCATACTTTTACACCTATTATACCGTAAGCTGTACTGCTTTCAGCAACACAGTAATCTATATCGGCTCGGAGTGTATGTCGTGGTACTCTACCCTCAGAATACCATTCAGTTCTGGCTATCTCTGCACCCCCTAAACGGCCTGATATGTCAACTCTTATGCCTAATGCACCCATACGCATAGCATTTTGTACTGCTCTCTTCATCGCTCTCCTAAAAGATACTCTTCTTTCCAACTGCTGAGCGATACTTTCAGCCACAAGCGCGGCGTCGGTTTCTGGCTTTCTTACTTCCAAAACATTTAATAATAACTCACTACCAGTCAGTTTCGAGAGGGCCTTTCTCAGAGTTTCAATATCGGAACCTTTTTTACCTATTATCACGCCTGGTCTTGCAGCGTGTATTGTAACTCTACATTTTTTGTGTGGCCTTTCGATAACTACTCTACTGATACCCGCTTGAGAACAATTAACTTTAACGTATTTACGAATTTCCAAATCTTGATGCAGCAGTTCACCAAATTCACGTCTCCCAGCAAACCAAACGCTCTCCCACGTTCTATTTACCTGAAGTCTTAATCCTATAGGATTTATTTTCTGTCCCATGGGTTTTATTCCTCTTCTTTATTCTGTCTAACTACTATTGTTATTTGGCTGAAAGGCTTAAGTATTCTTCCGTAACGACCTCTTGCGCGTGGCCTTCCTCTTTTTAGCACCATGTTCTTTCCAACATATGCACTTTGAACAAAGAGTTCATCCACATCAAGTCCGTGATTATTTTCTGCATTTGCTATTGCGCTTTGTAGACAAGTTGACACCTCTTTTGCTACGCGCTTCTTTGAAAATCTTAGGTCAGATAACGCTTTTGCTACAGGCTTATTTCTTATAAGCTGAGCAACTAAGTTGAGTTTTTGTGGACTCGTCTTGATCATTCTTAGCTTTGCCATAGCTTCGTTATCTGCAACTCTGCGACCATTCTTTTCCTTTGACATCGATTTATTTCCTCTTAGCTTTTTTATCGGCCGCATGACCATAATAAGTTCGAGTTGGGCTATACTCACCCAATTTTTGCCCTATCATCTCCTCAGAAACCATCACTGGTATGTGCTTACGTCCATTATAAACACCAAATGTTAATCCTACGAACTGCGGCAATATCGTTGATCTACGAGACCAAGTCTTTATTACCTCTTTACTACCTTTTTCTCTAACGAGCTCAGCTTTTTTTAGAAGATGGGAATCAACAAATGGTCCTTTCCAAGCAGATCTAGCCATGTTACCTTCTTCCTTTCTTCTTTAAATGTCGTGAACGTATGATGTATTTATCGGTATCCTTGTTTGACCGAGTCTTAGCTCCTTTTGTGGGCTTTCCCCAAGGCGTAACAGGGTGTCTTCCGCCCGATGTTCTACCCTCTCCTCCACCGTGAGGGTGATCAATTGGGTTCATTACAACGCCGCGCACAGATGGCCTTCTCCCTAAATATCTTGACCTACCAGCTTTTCCAAGATTTTGGTTAGAATTATCTGGATTAGAAACCGCTCCAACTGTAGCTCTGCACTCTTGCCTAACAACTCTTACCTCTCCCGATGACAATCGCAATTGAGCATAGCCTCCATCTCTACCAATAAATTGCGCATAAGCACCAGCAGATCTTGCAATTTGTCCACCTTTACCTTGCTTAAATTCTATGTTGTGGACTATCGTTCCCACTGGCATACTTGAAAAGGGCATAGCATTCCCCGGCTTAACATCGGCTTTTTCTGCAGATACTACGGTATCACCGGCTTTAAGCCTCTGAGGGGCCAAAATATAAGATTTCTGTTTATCCTCATAAACAATTAAGGCAATGAAGGCAGATCGATTTGGATCGTATTCAATTCTTTCTACAGTTGCGGTAATACCAGTTTTCGAGCGTTTGAAGTCTATTTCCCTATATAACCTTTTTGCGCCACCTCCTTGATGCCTAACTGTGATCCGTCCTAAATTATTACGTCCACCCTTCTTTGTTAAACCTCTGGTAAGTGTTTTTTCAGGCTTTCCTTTCCACAATCCTGATTTATCGATTAACACAAGACCTCTTTGCCCAGGTGATGTTGGTTTATAATTCTTTAGCGCCATCTTTCCTACCTCGATACCAACTTAAAGACCGGAAGTAACATCTATTGTGTTACCTTCTTCAAGCATCACATATGCTCGTTTTATATCTCTCTGCTTTCCTAGTTGACCACGAAAGCGTTTTCTCTTGCCTTTTGTTATGCTCGTATTCACCGCCTTAACCTTTACTTTGAAAAGTTCCTCAATTGCCTGTTTTATCTCAGTTTTATTTGATTTCATAGCAACTTCAAATACTACTCCACCTACCTCGGACGCTAATGTTGCCTTTTCAGTTATTATAGGACGACGGATTATATCATAGTTGCTTTTCATTGAAGCTTTTCCTCCAATTGCTTTAGTGCTGCTGAGGTTATTAATAATTGATCTTTCCTCAGAATATCGTAAACATTTATTCCATTTACACTTAAAACGTCCCTATTTGTGAGCCTCTTAGTGAACTTTGCCAAACCTTTAGCCTTTTCTTGATCGTCTATGATCAAAAGGTTCTGCCAACCATACTTATCGAAAATTTTGACTAAATCTTTTGTTTTTTCAAAATTGGTCCTTATTTCATCAACGAATATTACCTTTCCTAAGGACACTTTACTTGATAGAGCATGCTTTATTCCTAGCTTTCTAAACTTCTTGTTAAGATCGTGGCTGTGACTTCTTGGCTTAGGCCCTTTGTATACCCCTCCTTTTCTAAAAATTGGGGCGTTTCTGTCACCATGCCTAGCTCCACCAGTACCTTTTTGCCTATAAATCTTTGATTTTGAATAACTGCCCTCAGACCTTGTTTTAACTGAATGACTTCCCTGTTGTCTATGCGCTAGTTGCCACTTCACAACCCTATTAAGAATATCTTTCCTTGGCTCTAGAGAGAAAATTTCATCTGACACCATCACCGCCTTTGCCTTACCTGTATCAATGTTAAGTAGCTCAGCTTTCATCATCTTTTACCTTCTCTTCAACCGGATTCTCATTTACCGTTGCATTAACTACAGCTTCGTTTTCTACGTCCGCTCCATTTTTTTCTTTAACTGCATCCTTAATAGCCGCAGGTATGGGCACATCCTTATTTACAGGTTTTTTTACTGCATCGGATATGGTTACCCAGCCCCCTTTAGCACCAGGTACAGCGCCCCTAACTAATATTAATCCAGCTTCCTCGTCGGTACTCACAACCTCTAAATTCTGTGTCGTAACCTTTCTCGACCCCATATGCCCTGCCATTTTTTTTCCCTTGAATACCCTTCCCGGATCTTGACACTGGCCGGTTGAACCATGGGATCTATGCGAAATTGAAACGCCATGACTGGCTCTAAGACCTCCAAAATTATGTCTTTTCATCGCACCAGCAAATCCCTTACCTATAGAAATACCAGACACATCAACGAATTGGCCCTCAACATAATGGTTTGCGGTGATTTGTGAGCCGACCTCTATAAGGTTCTCGCTTGATACTCTAAATTCCTTTAGCACTCTCTTCACCTCAACTTTTGAGGCTGCAAAATAGCTCCTCATAGGTTTGCTAACATTTTTTGCTTTAGCCAATCCCGATCCTAATTGAACAGCTGTATAACCATCCTTTTCCATGGTTCGTCTAGCAACAACCTTTAGATCATCTAAAAGAAGAACCGTTACAGGGACTTGTCTCCCATCTTCATTGAAAATCCGAGACATTCCTATTTTCTTTGCGATAACGCCCGTACGCATACGTTTGTTGCTCCTTCTTTACTTCAAAGTTTTATTTCTACGTCGACGCCTGCTGCAAGGTCAAGCTTCATAAGAGCATCAACAGTCTGCGGGGTGGGATCCACAATATCTAAAAGTCGTTTGTGTGTTCGCATCTCAAATTGCTCCCTACTTTTTTTGTCTACATGTGGACTTCTAAGAACAGTATACCTCTCTATTTTGTTGGGCAAGGGTATGGGACCTCGTACTTGCGCACCGGTGCGTTTTGCCGTTGACACAATCTCCTGAGTGCTGGTATCTAGCACTCTGTAGTCAAACGCCTTTAACCTTATTCGTATACTTTGGTTTTGCATCTTACCTTCTCTTATTTTATTATCTTAGATACAACACCGGCACCAACTGTCCTACCACCTTCTCTGATCGCGAATCTCAATTTCTCCTCCATAGCTATTGGAGCGATCAGTTCAACTTCGAACTTAAGGTTATCTCCAGGCATGACCATCTCTGTTCCAGAAGGAAGTTGAACAGTTCCTGTAACATCTGTAGTTCGGAAGTAAAATTGCGGTCTGTAATTACCGAAGAACGGAGTATGTCTACCTCCTTCATCTTTTGTAAGAATATAAGCCTCTGCTTCAAACTTAGTGTGAGGAGTAACAGATCCTGGTTTAACAAGACATTGTCCACGTTCAACGCCATCGCGCTCGGTACCTCTCAGTAGAGCGCCGATGTTGTCGCCTGCTTCGCCTCTGTCAAGCAATTTTCTAAACATCTCAACACCAGTGCACACTGTTTTAGAAGTTTCCCTAATACCTACTATCTCAATTTCATCTCCATTGTTAATCACGCCACGCTCTACACGCCCTGTTACAACGGTTCCCCGACCTGAAATCGAAAATACATCTTCGATAGGCATAAGAAATGGCTGATCAATAGGCCTATCAGGCGTAGGTATAGAGTCATCTACCGCTTTCATAAGTTCAGCTATCTTCTTAGCACCGATCTCTTCATCCCTATCTTCCAGAGCAGCTAAAGCTGAGCCAGAAATTATGGGAATATCATCTCCCGGGAACTCGTAAGATGAAAGTAGTTCTCTCACTTCCATTTCGACTAGTTCTAATAATTCAGGATCATCTACCTGATCAACTTTGTTCAAGAAAACAACCAGTGCTGGAACACCAACTTGTCTTGCCAGCAAAATGTGCTCTCTTGTTTGGGGCATTGGACCATCAGCTGCATTGACAACTAAAATGGCTCCGTCCATTTGTGCGGCTCCAGTGATCATATTCTTTACATAATCAGCATGGCCAGGGCAATCTACATGTGCATAATGCCTCGCATCTGTCTCGTATTCTACATGAGCGGTCGAGATAGTTATTCCCCTAGCTTTTTCCTCAGGAGCATTATCGATTTGATCGTATGCTCTAAAGTCACCAAACTGCTTCGTTATTGCTGCTGTTAGAGTAGTTTTTCCGTGGTCAACATGCCCAATGGTTCCGACGTTGACGTGGGGTTTATTTCGTTCGAATTTTTCTTTTGCCATTTTTTTCTCCTCTTCTCTAGAATTCCTTTTTTACTCAAGCAAATTTGGCTTGTATTTCTTCAGAAATATTTGATGGTACAGCCTCATATTTCTCAAAAATCATTGTAAATTGAGCCCGTCCTGACGACATTGATCTTAAATTATTGATGTAACCAAACATATTAGCGAGTGGCACGAGTGCATTTACTACTATTGCATTTCCTCTAGTTTCCTGTCCAGTAACCATTCCACGACGAGATGTTAGATCACCAATAATATTACCGGTATACTCATCAGGCGTAACTACTTCAACTTTCATTATCGGTTCTAGCAGCTTTGCTCCTGCCTTTTTCAATCCATCCCTCATGGCCGCTCTAGAAGCAATCTCGAATGCTAGTACACTTGAGTCGACATCATGTTGAGCACCATCAATCAAAGCTACCTTGAAGTCGATAACGGGAAACCCTGCCAATGGCCCACTATCCATTACAGATTGGATCCCTTTTTCTACCCCAGGTATATACTCCTTAGGCACTGCCCCTCCTACTATTTTACTTTCAAACGAATAACCTTCTCCAGGATCAGTTGGAGAAATGATTAACTTTACCCTTGCGAACTGACCAGCTCCGCCAGACTGCTTTTTATGCGTGTAATCAATTTCAGCTTCATTACTAACTGTCTCTCTATAAGCAACCTGTGGCGCACCTATATTGGCCTCTACTTTGAACTCTCTCTTTAGCCTATCAACTAAAATATCTAAATGTAGTTCACCCATGCCTTTCATTATCGTCTGCCCGGACTCTAGATCCGTTTCAACTCTGAAAGATGGATCTTCTGCGGCCAATCTCTGCAATCCGGCGGACATTTTCTCTTGGTCATTCTTAGTTTTTGGTTCAACTGCAATTTCGATCACAGGGTCAGGAAATGTCATGGTTTCCAAAACAACCGGTTTAACTGTGTCGCATATAGTGTCTCCTGTTGTTGTGTCTTTCAGGCCCGCTAAGGCAATTATGTCTCCAGCATAGGCTTCATCAATCTCTTCTCTGTTATTGGAGTGCATCATCATCATTCGCCCAACGCGCTCTTTTTTACCCTTGGTAGAGTTTAAAAAGCTATCTCCTTTTTTTATAACTCCTGAATATATCCGTGTGAAGGTTAGTGACCCAACAAATGGATCATTCATTATCTTAAATGCTAGCCCAGAGAAAGGTTGACTGTCGTCTGCTGATCTCTCTATATCTCTCACCTCGCTTTCGTCACCTGGCTTAAATCCCATGTATGCAGGTACGTCTAAAGGGCCTGGTAGATAATCAATAACTGCATTTAATAAAGGCTGCACTCCCTTGTTCTTAAAGGCTGATCCACAAAGGACGGGCACAAAAGCCATGCTGAGGGTACCCTTTCGCAAAAGATCTCTTAGGGTCAGTTCATCTGGTTCTTCTCCCTCAAGGTATTTTTCCATTACCATGTCATCCATCTCTACCGCTATTTCAATCATCTCTCCCCTGTACTTTTCAGCAGTTTCGATTAGGTCAGGTCTAATATCTTGACAAGTCCAGCTTGCTCCTAGATCTTCTCCAGCCCAAGTCCATTCCTTCATCGTCACTAGGTCAATTACTCCCTCGAGGTTAGTTTCTGAACCAATAGGCAGTTGTATCGGACATGGAATCGCTCCTGTTCGATCTTTAATCATTTTCACACACTGAAAATAGTCAGCCCCAATTTTGTCCATCTTGTTTACGAAAACAATACGTGGAACTTTGTATCTGTCAGCCTGTCTCCATACGGTCTCCGTCTGAGGCTCCACACCAGCATTTGCATCCAATACACAAACTGCTCCATCCAAAACAGCGAGTGATCTTTCAACCTCTATAGTAAAATCAACGTGTCCCGGCGTATCAATTATATTGAACCGGTGTTTCGGAGAAAGTGGCTTTTCACCATCTTCTGTTCTCTCCCAAAATGTTGTAGTAGCGGCTGAGGTAATCGTTATCCCTCTTTCTTGTTCCTGCTCCATCCAATCCATTGTCGCAGCCCCGTCATGTACTTCTCCGATCTTGTGAGACTTTCCAGTGTAATAAAGTATCCTTTCTGTACATGTGGTCTTACCAGCATCGATATGAGCCATAATACCGAAGTTTCTGTAAAGATTTAAAGTATATTCTCTAGACATATTTCTTACTCTTCCATTACCACCTGTAATGACTGAAAGCTTTATTTGCCTCCGCCATCTTGTGTGTATCTTCTTTCTTTTTAACCGCGGAACCTCGCGTATTTACCGCGTCTATAAGTTCGGATGCCAACCTATCCTTCATAGTCTTTTCGTTTCTATCCCTTGAAGCCTTTATTAGCCAGCGAATAGCGAGAGCTTCTCTGCGCTGTGGCCTTACCTCAACTGGCACCTGATATGTTGCTCCGCCTACTCTACGAGATCTCACCTCTACTGCTGGTTTTATGTTGTCAAGAGCTTCATGGAACACTTCTAACGGAGGTCTTTTCATTTTATTCTCAATCTCATCAAAAGCGCCATAAACTATTTTCTCTGACACTGACTTTTTCCCATCAAGCATTAAATTATTCATAAACTTGGAAAGGACCAAATCTTTAAACTTAGGATCAGGTAATATCTCTCTTTTCTCGGCTCTTCTTCTACGTGACATTTTTCATTTTTCTTATTTTGGTTTCTTTGCGCCGTACTTTGATCTGCGCTGTTTCCTGTCTTTAACACCCTGTGTATCTAACACTCCCCTGAGCACATGATACCGAACTCCAGGCAAGTCTTTAACTCTTCCGCCTCTAATCAAAACAACTGAGTGCTCTTGAAGATTATGTGCTTCTCCTGGTATGTAAGAAATAACCTCGTAACCATTGGTCAATCTAACTTTAGCAACCTTACGCATCGCGGAGTTGGGTTTTTTTGGGGTTGTGGTGTAAACCCTAGTACACACACCTCTCTTTTGCGGACAAGCTTGAAGATGCATTGACTTCTGCCTGTATGTTCTGGGCTTTCTCGGCTTTCTTATCAACTGTTGTATAGTCGGCATCTTGCCCTTAACCTTCCTTAAAATAGATCATCTTAGACCCTTTTTTACAATGCAGAGGATTAACTAAAATTTAATCTTGCCTTTTGAATTTTTGAATATTTAGTTACAGTTACGACGAATTTTGCGCGAATTTATAAACTTAATTCGTAACTGTCAACACCAAATACGACTAAACTTGCGTTGTGTGACTTTTATATCTTCCAATTTAAGTTTTTTCTACATCATCACCAGTATCTACAACCTCTTCTTCAAGATTTTCTGCCTGTGAACGCTCATTTAGAATTTGTAGATCACGCATTGCAGCAACCTTTCTTATATCTCTGGCTGAACCTCCAGTTCCTGCTGGGATTAACCTCCCCACTATAACGTTCTCTTTAAGGCCTATAAGTTTGTCTTTTTTACCTTGAGTTGATGCTTCTGTTAATACTCTTGTTGTTTCTTGGAACGATGCAGCAGAAATAAAACTTCTTGTCTGCAGACTTGCTTTTGTTATCCCCAATAGGACCGGCCCGCCCTTGGCTGGCTGTAAGCCTTGTTCTAATGCTTTTTCATTTGCGTCTAGAAACTCTGACTTATCAACCTGCTCACCCTTTAGCAATATGGTTCCTCCACTATCTGTTATCTCCCATTTTTGAAGCATTTGCCTAACAATCACTTCTATGTGCTTATCGTTTATCTTCACACCTTGTAGCCTGTATACATCCTGAACTTCATTAATCATGTATTCTGCCAGCGCTTCTACTCCCATTATTGTTAAAATATCGTGTGGGGCAGGGTTGCCTTCCATTATGTATTCGCCCTTCCTCACGAAATCTCCCTCTTGAACAGGTATGTGTTTTCCCTTTGGAACTGTATATTCTACTGCTTCGTCATCATTTCCATCAGGCACCACAGCAATAATTCTCTTGTTTTTGTAATCCTTTCCAAAACGCACATATCCATCTTTCTCAGCGATTATGGCATGATCTTTAGGTCTTCGAGCTTCAAACAGCTCTGCAACTCTAGGCAAACCACCAGTAATATCTTTGGTCTTTGCACCCTCTCTAGGGATTCTTGCTAATACATCCCCTGGTTGGACCTCAGATCCATCCTCAACTGACATTATAGCATCAACTGACATTGGGTGAACAGCGGGATTACCATTTTCAAGCCTGACTGGCTCACTAGTCTCTTTGTCCACAATTATGATTTCTGGCTGCAAAGAACTACCTTTTGAAGAGTTCCTCCAATCTGAAACTATTTTTTGTGATATTCCTGTAGCATCGTCCACATCTTCCCTTACTGATACCCCTGGTATCAAGTCAGCAAACTTTACGACTCCACCTCTTTCAGCGATTATAGGAAGCGTATATGGATCCCACTCAAATAGCTTGTCGCCTGCAGATATTTTTTGCTTCTCTTTGACAAATAGCTTAGTCCCATAAGAAAGCCTATGAGAACTAAGAGCGACACCCTTTTCATTGTTTATTACTAGCTCCATACTGCGACTAGTAACAATTTCTTCACCTTGTCCATTAGTAAGAATATTAGCACTTTTAAACTCTACCATCCCACTATGATTGGATTGCATAAATGACTGTGATCCACCCTGCGCAATACCCCCTATATGGAAAGTTCTCATAGTAAGCTGTGTTCCTGGCTCACCGATTGATTGTGCAGCAATAATTCCAACAGCTTCTCCGGGATTAACTGGTGTTCCTCTAGCCAAATCTCTTCCATAGCAGGTGGCACATATTCCGTCATCAGCTTCACATGTTAGAGGTGACCGTATTTGTACTGTTGCGATCTCCGCTTTTTCAATCAAATCAGCAATGCGCTCATCTATCATCGAACCTTTACTGCATATCACACTATCATCTGATAGACTTTTTATATCCTCGGCTGCAACCCTACCTAAAATCCGCTCGGACAAAGTAGCCACTACTTCGCCATCACTAACGGCTGCCTCGCACTTAATCGATGTTTCGGTTCCGCAGTCATTAATTCTAACTATACAATCTTGAGCAACATCAACTAAACGTCGCGTCAAATATCCTGAATTAGCGGTTTTTAAAGCTGTATCAGCAAGACCCTTTCGCGCTCCATGTGTTGAGTTAAAGTACTCTAAAACAGATAAACCTTCCTTGAAGTTTGCTATTATTGGTGTCTCGATAATAGCTCCAGATGGCTTTGCCATAAGACCACGCATTCCACCTAATTGCTTCATTTGAGCAGGTGAGCCTCGAGCACCTGAGTGCGCCATCATGTAAACCGAATTAGGCTCTAATTCAGATCCATCATCACTTTTCTTGGTGGACGAAATATCAGCCATCATTGCGTCGGCGACCAAATCTGAACATTTTGACCATGCATCTACTACCTTATTGTATTTCTCACCTTGTGTAATCAGACCGTCCATATATTGTCTTTCAAAATCCTTAACTTGATCTCTCGTTTCGTTTACAAAATCCCATTTAGTCTCTGGAATAACCATATCATCCTTACCAAAAGATATTCCTGCCTTGAATGCCTCATGGAAACCAAGTTGCATAATTTGATCGCAAAATATAACTGACTCTTTTTGCCCGCAATGCCTGTAAACAGTATCGATAACTTCGCCAACTTCTTTCTTCCTAAGAAGTCGGTTTACGATCTCAAATGGTGCTTTATGGTTCTTTGGTAGTAACGCCCCAAGTCTAAGCCTACCGGGAGTAGTCTCAAACCTTTCGAAAAATGTTTCGCCGTCGCTATCTATTTGAGCAACCTTTGCTGTGATCTTTGAATGCATATTGACGACACCTGCTTCGAGAGCATGCTCAACCTCGTCCACAGAGGAAAAGATCATTCCTTCACCTATCTGGCCTTCTCTCATTAGAGAAATGTAGTAAAGCCCTAGAACCATATCTTGGGAGGGTACTATAATTGGCTTACCATTGGCAGGAGAAAGTACATTATTCGTTGACATCATTAAAACACGAGCCTCAAGCTGTGCCTCTAAACTTAAAGGTACGTGAACAGCCATCTGGTCACCATCAAAGTCGGCATTAAAGGCTGAACATACCAAAGGATGTAGGTTTATCGCCTTTCCTTCAATTAATACTGGTTCAAAAGCCTGTATTCCAAGTCTATGTAGAGTTGGTGCACGATTTAAGAGTACTGGATGCTCTCGAATTACCTCCTCCAATATATCCCAAACTTCTGGTCTTTCTCTCTCCACCATTTTTTTTGCTTGTTTTACTGTGGAAGAAAGACCACGAGCTTCTAGTTTGGAGTAAATGAATGGTTTAAAAAGCTCAAGAGCCATCTTTTTTGGAAGTCCGCACTGATGCAGTTTTAAACCAGGCCCAGTAACAATCACCGAACGACCTGAAAAGTCAACCCGCTTCCCTAAAAGATTCTGCCTAAAGCGACCTTGCTTTCCTTTAAGCATATCGGAAAGGGATTTCAAGGGTCTTTTGTTCCCTCCAGTTATCACTCGTCCGCGCCGCCCATTGTCAAAAAGAGCATCAACAGACTCTTGAAGCATCCTTTTCTCATTTCTAATAATGATATCAGGCGCTTTCAATTCCATTAACCTTTTCAATCGGTTATTCCTGTTGATAACTCTCCTGTAAAGATCATTTAAATCTGAAGTTGCAAACCTTCCACCGTCCAACGGAACCAAGGGTCTTAACTCAGGCGGAATAACTGGGATTACTGTCATAATCATCCATTCAGGCTTGTTAGAGCTTTCTCTAAAATTTTCAATAAGCTTCAGTCTCTTTATTATCTTCTTTGGTTTAAGTTCACCTGTTGCCTCTTTAAGCTCTTCTCTAAGTTTCTCAGCCTCTGAGTCAACGTCAATCGCCATAAGCATTTCCCTGATCGCTTCGGCCCCAATGCCTGCTTGGAAAGCATCCAAGCCATATTGATCTTGGGCATCTAAATATTCTTCCTCTGAAAGTAGTTGCCCCGCCTTCAAATCGGTCAAACCAGGCTCTATCACTACATATTGCTCAAAGTACAGTATTCTTTCTAAATCCCGTAAGGTCATATCCAGCATTAACCCAATTCTAGACGGAAGAGATTTTAAGAACCAAATATGTGCAACAGGCGAAGCAAGTTCAATGTGACCCATTCTTTCTCGTCTTACTTTTTGCAAAGTTACTTCAACCCCACACTTTTCGCACGTAACTCCTCTATACTTCATTCTTTTGTACTTGCCACAGAGACATTCATAGTCTTTAACTGGCCCGAATATTCTTGAACAAAACAAGCCATCTCTTTCAGGCTTAAAAGTACGATAATTTATAGTTTCGGGTTTTTTTATTTCACCAAAAGACCAACTCAATATTCTTTCGGGTGAGGCAATAGAAATTCTTATCTCATCAAAGGTCTTGAGTGCTTGTGGTTTGCCAAAGGGATTCGTTATTTCTTTATTCATTTTTACATCCTATAAAATGTTTAAATTTGCATATAGCAAGCAACTAGTTAATTTCATCATCTAACAGTTCTATGTTGAGGCCCAGAGATCTAATTTCTTTCACCAGCACGTTAAATGATTCTGGAATTCCAGCTTCAAAATTATCTTCTCCTTTAACTATACTTTCATAGACCTTTGTTCTACCAGCCACATCATCAGATTTTACAGTTAACATTTCTTGGAGGGAGTATGCTGCTCCATACGCTTCTAAGGCCCAAACTTCCATTTCACCAAACCTTTGACCTCCAAATTGCGCCTTGCCTCCCAATGGTTGCTGTGTAACTAAGCTGTATGGACCAGTGGATCTTGCATGTATTTTCTCGTCCACCAAATGGTGTAACTTTAGGATATATTTAACACCAACGGTAACTGGTCTCGCGAATTGCTCTCCTGTCCTCCCATCGAAAAGAATTGACTGAGCACTCTCGTCTAAACCAGCCCTTTTGAGAGCCTCAGTAACGTCACTTTCTTTTGCCCCATCAAAAACAGGTGTCGCAATAGGCACTCCCTTCTTAACATTGCTTGCTACAGTGAGCAAATTATCGGCAGACAAGCCTTTAATTTGTTTTTTAAATTCATCACTTCCATAAGCATTTGACAATGCATTTTCTAAAATTTTCTGATCATTGCTTTTTTTGAATTCAGAGATTGCGTTGTTAATGGATTCCCCTAATGATTTTGCAGCCCACCCCATATGGGTTTCAAGAATTTGACCAACGTTCATTCTGCTTGGAACTCCAAGGGGATTTAACACAAGATCTACCGTTGTCCCATCTTCTAAAAAGGGCATATCCTCCTCAGGTACAACTTTCGATATAACACCCTTATTGCCATGCCTTCCCGCCATCTTATCACCTGGTTGAAGCTTTCGTTTAACAGCCACGAATACCTTCACCATTTTCATAACGCCGGGTGGTAAATCATCTCCTCTTCTTACCTTCTCAACTTTGTCTTGATAGGAGTCATTTGCGATCTGTTTTTGTTTCTCAAATTGCTCTTGTAGCGCTTCCATTTTTTTTGCATCACTTTCTGCCTCCAAAGAAAATTTCCACCAAAGTCCCTTGGACAAACTGTCTAGTTTATCTTGAGTTATCTTTGAACCCTTAACTGCACCTTTAGGCCCATCATTTATTTTCTTACCGACTAGAAGATCATTTAATCTCGAATATATATTCCTTTCTAAGATCTCTAAGCCATCGTCTCTATCTTTACTTAAACTCTCTATTTCATGTCTCTCATTCTGCAAAGCACGCTCGTCTTTTTCTATGCCATGTCTGTTGAAAACTCTAACCTCGACAATAGTACCATGATCCCCTGGACCCATCCTAAGAGAAGTATCTCTTACATCTGAAGCTTTCTCACCGAATATAGCTCTAAGAAGTTTTTCCTCAGGTGTCATTGGGCTTTCCCCCTTTGGAGTAATCTTTCCGACTAGTATGTCACCTGGTCCAACCTCTGCTCCGATATAGACAATACCAGCTTCATCCAAGTTTCTTAAAGAGTCTTCGCCCACATTTGGAATATCTCTGGTAATTTCTTCTGGACCAAGCTTCGTATCTCTAGCAGCCACCTCAAATTCTTCAATATGAACTGACGTAAATACGTCATCTTTAACAAGTCTTTCGGAAATTAAAATTGAGTCTTCATAGTTATAGCCGTTCCATGGCATAAAGGCGACCAACACATTCTTTCCCAATGCCAGCTCACCCATGTCGGTTGAGGGACCATCCGCTATCACCTCCCCTTTCACGACATGATCACCTTTTTTCACCAATGGTCGCTGATTGATACAAGTGTTTTGATTAGACCTTTGAAACTTTCTCAATCTGTAAATATCAACTCCATGATCACCGAGATCTACTTCATCCGTAACTCTTACGACGATCCTCATTGCATCGACCTGGTCAATCACTCCAGAGCGTTTTGCTACAATTGCAGCTCCTGAGTCTTTTGCTACGACTGATTCCATACCAGTTCCAACAAAAGGTGCCTCGGCAGTCAACAAGGGGACAGCTTGCCTCTGCATATTTGACCCCATCAATGCTCGGTTGGCATCATCATTTTCCAAAAAAGGAATTAATGAGGCTGCCACCGAAACCAACTGCTTGGGTGAAACATCAATATAATCAACTGAAGCGGACGGGTTTAACATATAATCTCCGAACCTGCGAGTAGAGACTAATTCATTCTCAAACGCATCATCTTTGTTAAGTTTCGCGTTAGCCTGGGCAATTGTATATTTCATCTCTTCCGTAGCCGACATGTAAACGACGTCGTCAGTAACCTTTCCATTCTCAACCCTCCTGTAGGGCGTTTCAATAAAACCGTATTTATTTACTTTCGCAAACGAAGCTAATGAATTGATCAATCCTATATTTGGACCTTCAGGAGTCTCGATTGGGCAAACTCTTCCATAATGAGTAGGATGAACATCCCTTACTTCAAATCCTGCTCTGTCTCGAGTTAATCCTCCGGGACCGAGCGCAGAGAGGCGCCTCTTATGAGTTACCTCAGATAATGGATTGGTTTGATCCATGAATTGTGATAATTGGCTCGATCCAAAAAATTCTTTCACGGCTGCAGCTGCAGGTTTGGCGTTAATAAGATCTTGAGGCATCACAGTGTCAATTTCTACAGAAGACATTCGCTCTCGAATGGCTCTTTCCATTCTTAGCAAACCAACCCTGTACTGATTTTCCATCAGCTCTCCGACAGATCTGACCCTTCGATTTCCCAAGTGATCTATATCATCAATTTCACCCTTGCCGTCTTTCAATTCCACAAGAGCTCTTATTACTGCGACAATGTCTTCCTTCCTCAGTATGCGCGTTGTGTCTGGTGCATCGAGATCAAGACGCATATTTAATTTAACTCTTCCCACAGCCGACAGGTCATATCTTTCTTCATCAAAAAAGAGAGATTCAAATAAATCTGCAGCGGCTTCTATTGTCGGAGGTTCTCCTGGTCTCATGACTTTATATATGTCTTCAAGTGCCATTTGACGATTAAAATTCTTGTCTGACGCCATTGTGTTTCTAAGATATGGACCAACATTCACATGATCAATGTCCAGTGTTTGTATTTCAGTCACTCCATTATCGAAGAGCGTTTTTAAATTGCCACCTGTTATCGAGCCGCTTTTTTGATCAAAATCACAAGTTACCTCTTCACCGGCTTCCAACCATATTTCACCAGTTTCCTCATTGATGATATCACTTGACGCAAATCGACCGATTATGGATTCGAACGGCACCAAAATCTCCTTAACAGAGTTGGAATCTTCTATTTCTTTGACAAATCTAGGAGTGATCTTTTTGCCTGCTTCTGCGATCACCTCACCTGTTTTAGAATCAACCAAGTCAAATAAAGGTTTGACTCCCCTAAATCGTGATGGGTAAAAAGGAGTTGACCATTTATTGCCTTCAACTAAGCGATAAGTGACTTGCTGATAATAAGTATCGCAGATCTCTTCTTGACTTAAACCCAATGCAAAAAGGAGAGTCGAGACTGGGATTTTTCTTCTACGATCTATTCTTACATATACTAAGTCTTTGGCATCAAACTCAAAATCAAGCCAAGAGCCTCGATAAGGAATAATACGACTGGTAAAAAGTATTTTACCAGAAGAATGCGTCTTGCCTTTGTCGTTGTCAAAAAATACCCCAGGTGATCTATGCATCTGGGAAACAACAACTCTTTCCGTACCATTGACTAGAAAAGTCCCGTTAGGGGTCATTAGAGGAATATCGCCCATGTACACATCCTGCTCTTTGATCCCTTTGACAGATTTTGCCTGACTTTCCTCATCAATTTCAAATACAATCAACCGCAACTTAACCTTGAGGGGAGCGCCAAAAGTGAGATCTCTTTGATGACACTCTTCCAAATCGTATTTGGGTTTCTCTAATTCGTATGAAACAAACTCCAAGACCGCAGTCTCATTGAAGTCAGTTATTGGAAATATTGACTCAAAAGCGCCTCTCAATCCTTCTCCTTTTATGGGCTCGGAGCCTTCTCCAGAGTTTAGAAACAAGTCGTAGGATGACTTTTGAACTTCAATGAGGTTGGGCATCTCTGCAACCTCCCTGATCTTACCAAAATATTTTCTTATTCGGCTTTTTGTAAACACATCTTTGCTCATGGAAACCTCTGATCATTGTTTTTTTGATCTGAACGGGATATTAGATCACTAAATTTCAAAAGCTCTTCCAATTCATGTGCTTTCCCAAAGCACTCCCGAAAAGAGATTAAGTATTTGTAATAGGTCGCTGAAGTTGGCATTGTTGTTATCAACCCTAAGATAGTTCGACTTCAGCTCCTGCCTCCTCAAGTTTCTTTTTAATTTCTTCAGCCTCGTCTTTCGGCACACCTTCCTTAACCGCTTTCCCACCGGCTTCGACAAGGTCTTTTGCCTCCTTAAGACCTAAACCTGTTATAGTTCTAACTTCTTTGATAACATTAATCTTTTTATCACCAGCTGCTTTTAGAATAACATTGAATTCACTTTTTTCATCTGCACCAGCAGCTCCATCAGCCCCACCGGGTCCACCGGCGGCAGCTCCTGCTACCATTACTGCACCACCAGCAGCAGGCTCAATGCCGTACTCATCCTTAAGTATGTTTTTCAACTCAACTGCATCCACGAGAGACAGTTTGGAGATTTCTTCTGCAAGTTTTTTTAAGTCAGCCATTATTTTTCACCCATTCTAATTATTTAAAAGTTAAAGGAAAAACTACACCTAGTCTCCCCCAATATTTTCTAAAACGCCTGCGATTGTTGAAGCTGGACCAGTAACGTTTGCCGCCAAATTACCTCCTGGTGCTGTAAGAAGAGCACTGATGCTTGACAACACTTCATCTCTTGAAGGAAGCTTTGAGACTTCAGTCACACCATTGCAGTCCAATATCTTGTCGCCCATTGCTCCGCCAACAATTTTAAGATTTTCGTTAGTTTTCGCGAATTCAACAGATATTTTAGCTGCCGTCACCGGGTCTTCTGAATACAATAAAACTATCTGATCTACCAGCAAATGCTTCATACCCTCAGGTGGGGACTTTTCTATAGCGATGCGCGCTAATCTGTTTTTCGCCACCCTTACGTTAGCACTATTTTCCCGCATTTTATTTCGGAGGTCTGACATTTCAGCAACGGTAATGCCTGCATACTTGGCAGCAACGACTATTCCAGAATGCTCGAAAACATCCTTTAATTCATTTACTACCTGTTCTTTTCTAGCTCTATCCAACTATTCCACTCCAACGTTTGTGCCGTCCACAGTATTTCCTGCTTGAGGCTAAAAAAGGATTTCTCCTTTAACAAAACAGGTAGGTGAGCTTGACTAATATAGTCTCAAAACATTTCTACCTGTCTCAGGCAGGATTTACACAATTAGAAACCCACCATCTTCGACTTAGTATTAGCACTAATTCAGCTAACACTTTTAAAAGTGCATGAGTTTCTCAACTCATGCATCTTATCAGCTGGCAAATTGGCTGCTATCTAAAGTAACGCTTGGTCCCATAGTTGAACTAACGGAGATCCTTTTCAAATACGAACCCTTTGCTCCTGCCGGTTTTGCCTTGTTTACTGATTCGATAAATGCTGTAATATTTTCCGAAATTTTTTGTTTGTCAAATGATACTTTGCCCAAGCCTGCTTGGACAACCCCAGATTTTTCAACTTTAAACTGCACTTCTCCAGATTTTGCCGACTTTACAGCCTTTTCAACATCGACTGTAACAGTACCTACTTTAGGGTTTGGCATCAAATTTCTTGGACCAAGCACTTTGCCTAATCTCCCTACAATTGCCATCATATCGGGCGTAGCAATACAGCGGTCAAATTCAATTACTCCTCCCTGAATCGTTTCCATTAAATCTTCTGCACCGACTATATCTGCTCCAGCTTTTTTTGCTTCCTCGGCTTTTTCGCCTTTAGCAAATACAGCTACCTTCATATTTTTCCCATTGCCATGTGGTAAAGCACATACCCCTCTAACCATTTGATCCGCATGCTTTGGGTCAACACCGAGGTTAATTGCGATGTCTACTGTTTCATCAAATTTCGCAGAAGCATTATTTTTGACTAAATTTACAGCCTCATCAATACTGAGATCGTGCTTGCCTTCGAATGCTTTCTTAGCATTTAAGAAGTTCTTCCCTGCTTTTACCATTTCTGTATATCCCCTATTTAATCCTTAATTTCAATACCCATAGATCTGGCCGAGCCCAATATTATTTGCATTGCACCCTCAATGTCATTTGCATTTAGATCCTTCATTTTTGACTCTGCAATCTCTCTAACTTGTCTAGATGTGACAGTGCCAGCAGTTTCCTTTCCTGCTGTAGAAGAACCGGCTTTTAAACCAGATGCCTTTTTCAAAAAAAATGAAGCTGGCGGAGTTTTAATATCCATCGAAAATGACTTATCTACATAGTAAGTAATGACTGTTGGGCAGGGCGCACCGGGCTCCATGTCCTGTGTGTTAGCGTTAAATGCCTTACAAAACTCCATAATATTCAGTCCCCGTTGCCCCAGAGCTGGGCCTACGGGTGGCGATGGATTGGCTTTTCCCGCGGGGATTTGCAGTTTCAAGTAGCCTTCTATTTTTTTTGCCATGTACTATTTTCCTCTTTCATACATTAAATATCAGTTTTGTTTTTGAACTTGCGTAAATTCTAACTCTACTGGGGTAGCTCTGCCAAATATTGACACTGTCAGTTTCAGCCTTGAATTTATGTCGTCAACTTCTTCCACCGAACCAGCAAAACCCTCAAACGGCCCATCAGTGACATTTACTTTTTCACCTACTTCGAATGCTATCAGAGATCTTGGTTGGTCTCCACCCTCTTCAACTTGATTAATTATTCTAGCGACTTCTGCATCTGGTAATGGGGTCGGTTTACCATGTGCTCCAAGAAATCCCGACACGCGGTTGATTCCCTTAATTGCGTGATATACTTCCTCACTCATGTCCATTTTCACGAGCACGTATCCAGGCATAAATCTTCGTTCTCTTTGAACTTTTTTCCCCCTACGAATCTCTAATACTTCTTCGGTTGGCACCAAAACTTCTGCTACCTCATCCTCGAGATTCTTCTGCACAACCATTTCTTTTATACTCTCGGCTACCTTTTTCTCAAAATTCGAAAAGACGCTTACCGAGTACCATCGCATAGCCATTTTGACTTATCCACTTGTTTTCTGGAAACCTTTAATAAAAAAAAACAGTTAGGTCAACTATTTCGACCTCAGTTATGATTAATTTTTGTCGAATTACAAATCTAAAAATTTAAACTCAATATAATCCTCAGTAAAAAAGATATAATTGAGTCTGTAATCAAAAAGAATGTTGCTAAAATTGCCACCATTATAAAAACCATTATTGTAGTGGTCATTGTTTCCCTTCGAGTTGGCCAAACAATTTTGGACGCTTCTTGACGACTTTGTTGTAAAAATTTAAAGATGTTGGTCAATTGTAACCTCTTTTCGTTACTTGTATAAATGCTAGCGAAGAATATTTCAAGTAGCATTTAGTGAAGGAATAAAAAAAGCTAGCTCTGGCAGGGGCTGAGGGACTCGAACCCACGACCCTCGGTTTTGGAGACCGATGCTCTACCAACTGAGCTAAACCCCTGCGGATACTCGTTAACCATTAACTAAAAAACTTTTAATAATCAAGATACAAGTGGTACGACTAATGCTAGGCAATCAACAGTTAAAAGATTTTTTTTGGACATATACATATTTGTACTTTAAAAAAAATACTGAATTATAAATAGAGTATAATATGAAAAGAATTCTCATAACATCAGCGTTACCTTACATAAATGGAATAAAGCACTTAGGAAATTTAATTGGAAGCCAACTTCCTGCGGACCTTTATGCAAGGTACATGAGAGCTAAAGGCCATGAAGTTGCCTTTATTTGTGCCACCGATGAGCATGGGACTCCTGCTGAGCTCGCAGCTATTGAAAATCAAACATCCACAGAAGAGTATTGCAGGGAAATGTGGCAAGTCCAAAAAGATCTATCAAAGAGATTCTTTCTCTCTTTTGATTTTTTTGGACGTTCGTCATCAAGTAGCAATCATGAACTTACAAAAATGTTTGCATTAAATTTAAATAAAAATGGTCTTTTAAAAACGGTAGAAGAAAGACAACTATATTCTACCGAAGACAAAAGATTTCTTCCCGATAGATATGTCATTGGTACGTGCCCGGAATGCTCATATGAAAAAGCTCGAGGAGATCAATGCGAAAATTGCACTAGGCAATTGGAGGCTAGTGAACTTATTAACCCACGCTCTGCTTTATCTGGTTCAAAAAAGTTAGAATTGATAAAGACTACCCATCTTTATTTAATGCAAAGTAAACTTAAAGATAGGCTCTTAGCTTGGATTGAGTCTAATGAAACTTGGCCTATTTTAACTACTTCTATCGCAAAGAAATGGTTAATGGATGGAGAGGGCTTAAAAGATCGCAGTATTACTCGAGATCTAGATTGGGGAATTCCTGTTGAAAAAGATGGTAGGCCATGGGAAGGAATGGAAAACAAAGTATTTTATGTCTGGTTTGATGCCCCAATTGCTTACATCTCATCGACGATCGACTGGGCAACTAGCAAAAAAAAGTCTGCAGACTACTGGAAAAGTTGGTGGTTGAACGAACATGGAGCGAGAGACGTACATTATGTTCAATTTATGGCGAAAGATAATATCCCATTTCATACTCTTTCTTTCCCAGCAACTCTCTTAGGCGCTAATCAATCTTGGAAATTAGTTGATTATATTAAAGGCTTTAATTGGTTGACTTATGAAGGGGGAAAGTTTTCTACTAGTCAAAAAAGAGGCGTGTTTATGAACCAAGCACTAGATTTATTTCCCTCGGACTATTGGCGTTGGTGGTTACTCTCAAATGCACCAGAGACTTCAGATTCAGATTTTACTTGGAAGAGCTTCCAGTCGTGCATAAATAAAGATTTAGCAGACGTTTTGGGAAACTTCGTTAGCCGGCTAACTAAATTTACGTTATCAAAATTCGGCAAAGCATTACCTGAAGGCATGCAGTATACCCAAGAAGAATTTGATACTATCTCAGAAATTGAGAACACTTTCAAAAACTATGATGACGCAATGACAAAAATAGAAATAAGAAAAGCCACAACACATTTGAGAAAGATTTGGTCAATAGGGAATGAATATTTACAACGTACACAACCTTGGACAGTAATTAAAACTGATCAGACAAAAGCCGCAAAGATTGTCAGATTTGGCTTCAATCTTATGCTTTTCTATAGCGAGATTTCAGAACCATTTATTCCTGAAACAACAATTAAAATAAAAAACTGCCTCGACAGGTCACCAGATCAGGTAGAGTGGGATTGTTTCAAAAGAAATTTCAGTTCAATTTTTGAGAGAGTAGAGATTGGTGACAAATTTAATCCAATAGACAACCTCTTCAACAAGATAGAGAATAGTCATTCACAAGATCTTGAGAAAAGATTTCGAGGGATTGATGAATAAGATTTCAGCTCTGGTGGAAAAAGCGTAGAAAAATTAAATAGCCGAACAATGATACCGCACCTCCTAATAGTGACCCCCAAGTAATATCTAAAAGAGTTATGGATAGTGGATATCCCTTGAAAAAAATATAATTTGTCAAGCCATAGGTTCCGTAAGCTAGAAAACCTAAAAAAGCCCCTGAAAACGTCGCTGTGAGAGCGGAGTTTGAAGCAACGCCTGCTCGCATTCCAAACCAATAAAGACCTAAAACGTAGAATACAAAGAAAATAGATCCAAACGTTAACAGAAAGCTAGTCCCTACTGATTCTCTGAGTAGATGACCTAGGTTTGCAGTGAAGTAAGGTTGCATAAAAAAGGTTATCCATATGAAATCTACGGCAATATAGATTAACAGCATAGTAAGGTAAATGACAATGAACTCCATATTAGGCCTCCTAATTGATCTTAATTAATCTCTCCATTTATTTCATTCTGTAATAAAAGCAATAACTAATTGAAAGCTCTTGACGCCAAAACGTATATAATACTAAGGTATGGATGATAATCTTTACTAAGCCCGCTTGGTGGAATTGGTAGACACAAGGGACTTAAAATCCCTCGACTTAACGGTCGTGCCGGTTCAAGTCCGGCAGCGGGCACCAATGGACTTAAAGTTTAAATCACTGAGGTTTGCACAGTTTTTGCATATATAGATTATCTGTACTAGAATAGAGAGTGTCACTGGGCCAAAAGAATATGGAAAACAACATTATTAAAGACCGCATACAAGATGTTAGAGAGCGTTTTCTATCAGGCAATCAGATTGAAGAAATAAGGCAGAATGTTACTTCCTTGGTGAACGAGCGTTTAGATGAATTTCAAAACGCCCAAAACAATGCATTCAAAGAACTTGAAGTCGCTATCGACAAGCTTGAAAATCACCAGCGAGAAATGATAGCTTACTTTAATAAGCAGTTGATTGCGCTTGAAGAAGAACAGAAAGCGTCTAACAGCGAAGTTTTAAAATTGGCTTCAATACAGAATTTTACTTTATCAAAGTCTCCTAACAGTAAAGATAATGTTCTTTCTAAAAATACCTTCTCAAATTTAAGAATGTTTTTAAGTAAAAATGTTTTGGTATTTTTTGCGACCGTGTCACTTTTGGGCATTTTACTGCTAAATTTTTTCTAAAAATTCAAAATAAACCCAAACACCATCTGAGAATTGATTTTTGTACATGCATTCTATTCTCTGCCTCTTGTAAAGTAACACATCTCTTGTCTTCAAAAATGTCCTGAGATACCTCCTGCCCTTTATCAGCGGGAAGACAATGCATAAACAGCACATCTGTTCTTGCGAAGCGGAGTAGTTTTTTAGTCACCCTATAGCTTGCCAAATCATCTATATCTGATTTTGGAAGCTGATTATCGTGCATGGATACCCACTTATCCGTTACAACAAGGTCTGCACTATCAACTGCGACAACTGGATTTGGTTCAATAGTGAGAATATCGGAGTTGTATTTTTGTATAAATTCTAACATTTTTTCACCGGGCTGAAACTTTAATGGCCCAGAGAAAACAATTTCAAACTTTAGAGCAACAGCAGCATGTAAAAAACTTTGAAATACATTGTTTGCCACCCCCAACCAAACAACTTTTTTCCCGCTGATGCTGCCTCTAAATTCTTGAAATGTAAATATATCCGTTAATACCTGGCAAGGGTGTGACTCGTTTGTCAAGCCATTAATTATTGGAATTTTTGAATTTCGCGCAAACTCATATAATTTTTCTTCTTCGTATAGCCTAAGAACCAGAACATCCAAAAATAAAGAAAACATTGCGCTCGTATCCTGGAGCGTTTCACCCTGACCCAAATGAATTTCATCTTTACGAATATTCGACACCTGACCACCAAGTTTCAATACTGCAGCCTCAAAGGAGAGGCGCGTTCTAGTAGACAGCTTTTCAAATAGTAATCCTGTAATCGTATTATTCAGACAGCTACTATAATGCTCATTCAAGACAATATCGCCAAGGGATGCTTTTTTTACTCTACTCGCATCTTCAAGTATGGCTTCCAAATTTTTTGGAGCAATTTCATTTAGGTTCAGAAAATTATTCACTATAGTTTTCTCATTTTTAATAACGCTCGTTCTAATCTTTTAGTGCCCTCTTCTATCTCTTTATACTTAATGGTTAAAGGTGGTAATATTCTTAAAGTATTAGATGCTCCTGGAACTAGTAACAACTTTTCTTGCCTGCACATATCGATAAGCTGAACATTTTTATTCGCACACTTTAAACCCAACATCAAACCCCTTCCCCTCACTTCTAAAATTTGATCGGGAAATTTGTCTAATAAACAATTTAATTTTTCTTTAAAGAAATCACCCTTTTTACGAATGTCAGATAAAAAGCGTGGTTTTAAAATATGTTTTGTTGTCTCTAACGCAACAGCACAACCTAAAGGATTACCCCCGTAAGTTGAGCCATGAGTACCAGGCACCATACAATCTGCAACTCTTTTAGTTGCTAAACAAGCACCTATAGGAAAGCCGTTTCCTAAGCCTTTTGCAAGGGCCACAATATCAGGAGACACCTCACAGCTTTCATGGGCTAAAAAATGACCAGATCTTCCAACACCAGACTGAACCTCGTCAAAAATAAGCAGCAGGTTATATTTTTCACAAAGGTTTTTAAGTCCATTTAAAAAAGAACAGGAAAGAGTTACTATTCCTCCCTCCCCGAGTATTGGCTCAACAAGAATTGCGCAAGTTCTTTTTGATATTTTTTTTTCAACACTTTCAAGAGAAAATCTTTTAATTAAGTCAAAACCAGGCAACCTCGGGCCAAAGCCTTCCAATAACTTTCTGCTGCCAGCAGCTGATATTGTACCCATAGTCCTTCCGTGAAAGGATCCTTCAAAAGAGATTATCCTATTTCTATTCGATTGGCCCTTTGCAAAAAAAAACCTCCTAGCGATCTTAATAGCACACTCAACGCTTTCTGCTCCCGAGTTTGTAAAAAAAACTTTTTCTGCAAAAGTGTTCTTTGTTAGTACGTTTGCCAAGTCCTCTTGATTTGGTACTGTATACAAATTTGAAGTGTGCCAGAGTTTTGATCCTTGATCGGCTAGTACTTTTACTAGCTTAGGGTGGCTGTGGCCCAACGAATTTACTGCTATTCCAGAAGCTAGATCTAAAAACATTTTTCCTTTTTTATCAAAAAGCCATACGCCTTCTCCCCTTACAAAAGCCAAATCAGATCGGCTGTAGGTACTCATCAATGGTGTCTCCGAAGGTCGATTTAGGATTTTAGTCATAGATCTCTCTTTTTAGATTTTATGCTCAATTGAGGTTAATCCTTTAAAAAATATCCAACGGAAAACCATTTCCATACAGTTAAGAATAATATCAAGTTAACGGACATAATTCCAAGACAACCTAAGAAAATATTTGATTCTGCTTCACCAAGTGCTCCAAATCTTACTCCATCCATTAGCCAAAAGACAGGGTTAAAAAAGGAGATTAAGTCGAATGGTCCCGGAAGTTTACTGACGGAATAGAATGTGCCTGAAAGAAATGATAGGGGAGCAATAAAAAAATTATTAACTGCACTCATTTGGTCAAACTTCTTACAAAAAACTCCGACTAATATACCCAACAGAGAGAATGTAATACTTCCCATTGTTATGTAAAAATATAGTGTAAACAAATTAACTGGGAACAGACTCAAAAATGGGAATATTACAACCAAAACGCCTGTTGCTACGAATAGCCCTCTAAGAACTCCACCTATCATGAAACCTAGTGACAGCTCCAAAGAAGACAACGATGGCATTAAGGTGTCAACGATGTTCCCGTTGACTTTGGAAACTAGTATAGACGTAGAGGTATTAGCAAAAGAATTTTGGATGGTAACCATCATAAGAATACCGGGAGCAAGAAACAAACTATAATTGCTATTAGATAATGATCCCCCATTTCTATCAGAGAAAACAAATGAGAAAACTACTATAAAAAGTGCACTTGTTACAATAGGCGCTAGAAGTGTTTGGGTCCAAATAGAAGTGAACCGTCGCTGTTCTCTCAGCACAAGCGTAAATAAGCCCAAAAAATTTGAAAAACGGTAAATATTTTCCGGTTGCTGCTTCATAATTAATTCTAACTAATTCTTTATTTATTCATAAAACCATTGTATACGTTCTTTTTGTGAAATTTTACACCATAATTTTTGGAGCTAATGATGGCCTGGAATGACGAACGAGTAGCTATATTGAAAAAAATGTGGCTTGAAGGAAACAGTGCAAGTGAAATCGCCAAGGAACTAGGCAACATAACAAGAAATGCGGTGATAGGAAAAGTACATAGACTAGGGCTATCAAATCGAGACACAAACATATCAAAAAGTGGAGCTAATCCAACCAAAGCAATAAAAAGTGTAAAAAGGGGCCGCCCACCAAAAGTAAATCAGGAACCAAAAAAAAGAGGGAGACCGCAGAAACCTAAGGGACCCTCGGCTTTTCGTGAAAAAATTAATGACGATGATCATTCTATAAGCCCATCAGCTAACTCAAAACTTTCTCGTGAAAGCACCCTCGAAGTTGTTTCCGATTTAAGCGAAGAAACCATAAAAAACTTACTTAAAGTGGAAATGAAATCAAAAAAAATTTCCCTTATGGAATTGACTGAAAGAACTTGCAAGTGGCCAATAGGAGACCCAGCAACAGACACTTTTTGGTTTTGTGGGCATGAATCAGAGCCAGGCAAACCATATTGTAAAACTCATATTTCTATCGCTTTTCAACCAATAACCCAAAGGAGAAGCAGAAAAGAAAGTCAATAGTTGGCATCTTAGTGTTTCAAAAAAAAAATAAAAATATATGATTAAATACACTCTTAATTGTAAAAATGGTCATCAGTTTGATAGCTGGTTTTCGGACTCTGGATCATTTGAAAAATTAGAAAAAAAAGGGCACCTCGAGTGTGCTATATGCTCTTCAAAAGAAGTTGAGAAGTCTTTAATGGCGCCAAGAATAACTTCCGATAGTGAACGAAGGAACCAGACATTAATTTCAGCGCAGAGCGCTCTTGAGAAAGAAATTAGAGCTTTGAAAAAAAAGATAAAGGCAACTGCAATAGATGTGGGAGAAAATTTTCCCACAGAAGCAAGGGCTATGCACTATGGAGAGAAAGAAGAAAAACCAATTATTGGAAAGACCACTATCGACGAAGCTCAAGATCTAGCAGATGAAGGCATTCCTTTCATTCCGTTGCCATGGAATGATGACAAAGTAAATTAAAATATAATGAAAATTTTAACCATGAAATTTGGCGGGACTTCTGTCGCGGACATAGATAGAATAAGGGCTGTAAGAGATATTATTTCCGATGAAACAAAAGATGGATGGAATGTAGTTGCTGTCGTATCCGCAATGTCAAAAGAGACTAATAAACTAATTGATCTAGCAAAACAGGTTGGAGTTGAAAACTTGGTTGATCCTGAGTATGACTCTTTAATATCGACAGGGGAGGATGTATCCTCGTCTCTTTTAGCTATAGCTTTGAATAGTATAGAGGTTTCTTCCAGAAGCTGGCGTGGGTGGCAGATTCCGATTAGAACAGATAGCTTTCATTCGAATGCAAAAATTGAAGAAATAAATACGGAACAAATTATTAGAAGTTTTAAGGAAGGGGTTAAAGTTGCAGTAGTTTCCGGGTTTCAGGGGATGGAGCAAGCAGGAAGAATAACGACACTAGGGCGAGGTGGCTCTGATACATCAGCTGTAGCGATTGCTGCCGCGATAGATGCGGAAAGATGCGATATATATACAGACGTATCAGGTATCTACACTACAGACCCGAGAATCAAAAAAAACGCATCAAAACTAAAAAAAATTTCATTTGAAGAAATGTTAGAAATGGCTTCGCTCGGAGCCAATGTACTGCAAACAAGGGCAGTGGAACTTGCAATGCGCCACAAAGTACCTATAAGAGTGCTAAATAGTTTTTTAAAAGAAGAGGGAACACTTGTCTGTGATGAAGAGGAAATTATGGAGAAAAATATTGTATCTGGAATAGCTTTCCAAAAAAATGAGTCCCAATTAACACTTACAAACATAGAAGACAAACCCGGAGTAGCGGCAAAGATTTTTGGACCGTTAGCAAGCTCCGGCGTAAATATTGACATGATAGTTCAGAGTAACACTGAAACAGGATTAACGAACATTACTTTTTCTTGTCCTGAAGATGAGTTAGAGATGGCAAAAAAAGCTATATCGAAAGCGAAGGAAAACAATGTTGTCTCTTATGAACGCTTAATAGAAAACAAGAATTTAGCTAAAGTTTCTATTATTGGAATAGGAATGAAAACACATGCAGGTGTAGCCCAGAAAATGTTCGAAACGCTGTCACAAGAAAACATTAACATCAATGTTATTTCAACTTCAGAAATAAAACTTTCGGTTTTAATTGAAAAAAAGTATCTGGAACTAGCCGTGAGGAGTCTTCATGATGCCTTCGGTTTACAAAATCTCTAGATCAATATTCTGAAAACCTAGTTTGCTTTAATCAAACGACCGACAGCCGCTTTTAGAAACTCACCGTTTATATCTAGGCCTAATAGCCTTGAATTGTCATAGCCACTACCAATGGATATTCCACTTGTTGGACGCTTGCTGAACCCGAATTTTGAGTAGTAGCTCAAATCTCCAACCAAGACAATCCAATTCCAGTTTTCGGAATGTGCTTTTTCTATGCTGTTTAAAACTAATTTTTCGCCTAAACCTTCACTTTGGTATATTGGATGGATTGCGAGAGGACCCA
Organism: uncultured Alphaproteobacteria bacterium; assembly: GCA_902574225.1. Taxonomy (GTDB): domain Bacteria; phylum Pseudomonadota; class Alphaproteobacteria; order Rhodobacterales; family Rhodobacteraceae; genus CACIJG01. The sequence goes on along the minus strand of CACGMO010000017.1, from coordinate 5,817 downwards.
GAAGAAGACCTCTACTACTATGACTATCTACCTGTATATTCCAAAATCTGATGGAACCAACAACTTTCTTCGAATAATCTTTTATCACATAGGAAAGATTGTTGACTTTGTTAGCTGAATTCCTCAACTGATATGAACTAAGTAGTGTTCTTCTAGGCGTAAATACTAGATCCAATAACCTTTCAACTTCAATATAGTCATTCTTGGACTCAAGTAATAATCTTAGATTATTATGACTGCTTTTCATTAATCTTTAATTTATATATCTTGATTATCTTGCCTTAAAATTACCCCAGGATTTAGAATAGTGAAAGGATCGATGGCTTTCTTAATCTGACGCATTACCTTAAACTTTCCAGGATCGCAATACTGCTTTAAGTCTTTAACCTTCAATCGACCAACTCCATGCTCTGCACTAAACGAGCCTCCTAGGCGTTTGCAATTATTATTTATAACATTAGTCAATTGGGATTTTATTCTTACATAACTAGAATTTTTTTCTTCCCGAGGAGGAAATACATTGAAGTGTAAGTTTCCATCGCCCATATGCCCAAAGCAATTTACTCTTAGAAATTTATTTATTTCTTTTATCTCAATAAGGCTTTTATTTATAAAACTTTCCATATTTTCCAGTGGCAGAGCAATATCATGAGACGTTATTGCCCCGATTTTTCTATTAGCCTCAGGTATGTCTTCTCTTATTTTCCACAACTTTCTTGCTTTAGTCTCTGTATCACCAAGTACTACATGCGAAATAATATTTTTATTACAAAGGTCATCCAAAGCTTCATATACATCTTGCTCTACTGAACTATTATTATATCCAAATTCAACCAAGACATGCCATTCTGATTTACTTCTTTGGATGGTCGATTGAACCATTTTCGTTTCTTCAAGAAACCGTAACCCTACATCACTAATTAACTCAAACGCCTGCAAATATTGCCCAAACCTTTTTGATATTTCTAAATAGCTTTTTAAGGCTGCATTAAAATTTTTCACTCCAAAAAATGCCACAATTTTATTTTGTGGAGTAGGATAAAGTCTTAAAACAGCTCTAGTGATTATACCTAAAGATCCTTCAGAACCAATAAACAGGTTTTTTAGGTCATATCCAGTGTTATCTTTTTTGAGTGTCTTTATATCATTAATGATAGAGCCATCAGCCAATACGACCTCAAGTCCTAAACAAAGATCTCTTGCATTTCCATATTTTAATACGCCAATTCCGCCGGCATTTGTTGCCAAATTTCCACCTATACAACATGTCCCCTTTGATGCCATTGATAAAGGATATAGAAAATTTCTTTTGCCTACAAAGTCGTGAATCGTTTCCAAAATTACACCAGCTTCAACCTCTACAGATTGATTGATAGAAGAAAAGTTTTTAATAATATTCATCCTTTCCAAAGATAAAGTCACGCTATATTTATCTGGCGCGATTTGCCCTCCTACCAGTCCAGTGCCACCACTCCAGGGCACAACTCCAATTTTATATTTTGTAGCAAGTTTCATACACTCGGAAACCTCTTTAGTCGATCTAGGCTTAATCACATAGCGAGATTGGTTTTTATATAAACCCCTAGGTTCTGATATATAGGAGGAAGAAATATCAGTAATAGTATTATCTGAAAGTATGTTTCTAATATTTCTTATGAACTCAAAGTAATCTTCTTCTTTCTCTATTATTTTAGTTCTCCTTCACTCGTCCTCTTCTGTCATTTCTTAACAAACCATATAAAATATGATTTCTCCAACGACCATTTATTTGCAAATAGCTTTGCCCTACTCCTTCATATTTAAAGCCAACTCTTTCCAAAAGCCCCCGAGAAGACCTATTTTCTGGCAGGGTGGCTGCCTCCAATCTTGAAATGTTTAATTTATTGAAAGAAAAGTCGATAATGGTCAAAACCGCTTCTCTCATAAAACCCTTACCTGTGTGCTCCTTACCTAGCCAATAACCCAAGGTGCCCGCATTAGAGGGCGCCTTCCTAATGTTATCAATTGTTATTGACCCTAGCAGGTTTTGAAATTTATCAAAAATGAAAAATTGGTATGATTGGCCTGCCTTAGAACTTTTTTTTGCCCACCTAACTCTACTGTTAAAAGCATTACGCTTGAAAAAGTCATTACCCCTTTTCGGCTCCCATAACTCTAAAAATGCTTTACTATTCTCTCTCAGATTACGCCACTGCTCAAAATCACGATATTGCGGCCCTCTTAGTTCTAACTTTGTCGATTTTAATATAATTTCGGGTTTACCAAAAATCATTCCTAAGATCTTACTTTCCTGACGCTCAATTCTCTTTTAAATAGCCTTTTCTAATTTCTTCTGCCACTTTATGTTTATTTGGAGGTATCACTTTTACCCTCTCTTGCTTATCCACGATAAATTGAAGCGCTGGGGGAATTGGTATACTCACCTCTAATGCGCTCTCAACAGTCTCTTTAAATTTTGCTGGATGTGCAGTTCCAAGTGAAACAACTGTTTCTCCTGTATCGATGAATTCTTTTGCTACATGCACGCCAATAGCACTATGAGGACACAAAACTATCTCTCTCTCATTATAAAATTGATTTATTGTTGCAATCGTATCATTATCTGTCACAGCTCCACTATCAAAGTCTTTTGAAATCCTTGTTAATATTCTTTTCTCGAGATTAAAGTGACCTTTATTGGATAGATTATTCATTAGCTTTCTAACCTCTTTGGTATCATTATTAAAAAGATCAAATAGTAGTCTTTCAAAATTGGAAGCAACTTGTATATCCATAGAAGGGGATAATGTTTTGCTCACACTCTCACTTTTATAAACGCCAGTCTTAAAAACTCGATCCAAGATATCATTTTTATTTGTTGCCACAATAATCTTATTTATTGGTAAACCCATTCTTTTTGAAATATACCCAGCATAAGCATCTCCAAAATTACCGGTGGGAACACTAAAGCTTATTTTTCCTGCAGAAAGGTCTTTCAACTGATAGAAAGCAGAGAAATAGTAAATAATTTGAAACAGGATTCTAGCCCAATTAATTGAGTTTACACCAGATAAATTAACATCGCTTACAAGCGATTTATCCGCAAACAATTCCTTCACTATCAATTGACAATCATCGAAAGTTCCTTGCACAGCAAATACTTTTACATTCTTAGCATTTGAAGTAGTCATTTGCTTTCTCTGTATTTGAGAAATTCTTTCATGGGGATAAAGTACGTATAAATTGACGTTTGATATACCCTTAAACGCTTCAACAGCCGCTGATCCCGTATCACCTGAAGTTGCAGTTATGATATTAATTTTTAAATCTTTCTTTTGCAGTGTCTTTGCAAACATTCTTGCTATTACCTGCATAGCAAAGTCTTTAAATGCTAATGTAGGTCCATGAAATAACTCGAGAAAATAATGATTGTCTTCTAATTTTATCAAGGGACTTTTTAGCTCATGATGAAACCCCGAGTAAGACTCATTCACAATCTCAGAAAGCTCTGCCCTACTAAAGCAATCGCCAGAAAATAATGAAATTATCTCTAAGGCAAGCTCTTCATAACTAAGATGTCTCCATTGATTTAAAATTTCCTGGTTTAACTGTGGAATGAACTTTGGGACAAATAGGCCACCATCCCCAGCTAATCCCGCATGCAAGACTTCACTAAAGTTTTTGGAATTATCTAGTCCCCTGGTCGAATGGTACAGCATTACTTAATTTTCTTTTTTTTTTTTCATTTTATATACGAAGTACGCACTCATACCAAACCATAAAATAGACATCATAAACCAGGTAATCGCATATTGAAGGTGATTGTTTGGTATATCTCTAGTCGGATTTTGCATCTTTAAACTTGGGTCGAGTCTATTTTCTGTCGCAACCACCAATATTTTTTGAGTCTCAAGAAAGCTAGCCATTTTTTCTAAATCTCGAGAAAACCATATATTCCGCTTAAGGTTTGGATCCGGAGTGAAATAATCTGTCTCGTTCGGCCAAAGTAGATACCCTGTTACTGAATTCTGTTGTCCGAGAGTCTCTAAACGGTCCGTATCTTGTTCCTTTATAACGCCTCTATCTATTAGAATTTTACTTCCATCTTGTAATTTCAAGGGGGAAATAACCCTAAAACCTGCTCCAGATCCTTTGAGTGGAGTAAGAATAAAAATGGTTCTTGGCTCTAAAAAGCCTTCAACCTCTACCATTTTATAGTTGTGTTCTGATTTTTTTAACTCTCTTGGTAATATTGAGGGTTCACTGCTCAAATTATTACTAATATTTTCTAATAGCGCTTCCTTCCACGCTAGTCGTTTCATTTGCCAAACGCCCAAGTACAACAAAAGCATTAGCCCAGGTACAGCTATAAAAACAACAAAAAGCCACTTTCTATTCATCTAAAAGCAAATTTTGAGATCGCTTAAGCGCCCCAAATGTAAATTGCGGCAAATAGGAATAACCAAACAACGTCAACGAAATGCCAATACCAGGCTGCAGCTTCAAAACCGATATGCTTCTCAGGCGAGAAATGGCCCTTCTTTGCTCTTATCAAACAAACAAGCAGGAAAACAGTCCCAATAAGAACATGGAAACCATGAAATCCAGTGGCCATGAAGAAGCTAGCCCCATAGATGTTCCCTGAAAAGGAGAACGAAGCATGCGTATATTCATATATTTGAAATACCGTGAAAAGAGCGCCTAACCCAATTGCCAGTATCAAGCCATTTTCCAAACCTTTTCTATCATTCTCATGCGCAATTGCGTGGTGGGCCCATGTTGCTGCTGCACCTGAGCAAAGTAGAATTAATGTGTTTATTAAAGGAAGATGCCAAGGGTCAAACGTCTCAATTCCTGTCGGTGGCCAAACACCACCCACGGCCTCCATAGGGTATAGGGCATGTTTAAAAAAAGTCCAGAACCAAGCGAGAAAGAACATAACTTCGGATGTAATAAACATGATCACACCATATCTCAAACCTATCTGAACAACTGGTGTGTGATCACCGTCCTTACTTTCAAAAACTACATCTGACCACCAGGCGAACATACAGTATAAAACCACTAGAAGACCCAATGCTGCGATAAAAACACTACCTCCATGCATGAATAGCACACTTCCAAAGAGAAGTATAAACGCCCCAAGAGCGCTTAAAAACGGCCACAAACTCGGATTAAGAATATGGTAATCGTGATTTTTTTCATGTGCCATTTTTTTCCTCTCACACTTAAAATGTTATGATTTGGTCTCTTCTTCTAGTTTATAAAAAGTATATGATAATGTCAGCGATTTTATATTCCTTGTCTCAATATTCTCATCAATTTCTGGATCAATGTAAAATGTTACCGGCATCTTAACTCGCTCTCCTGGCTGCAAAGTTTGCTCGACAAAACAAAAGCAGTCGATTTTACTGAAATAGTTTCCCGCTGAAAATGGAAAAACGTTGAAGCTAGCTTGACCAGAGATAGTCTCACTAGTTGGATTGTGTGCTTCATAAAAGACTAGTGCTGTTTCTCCAATTTTGACCTCCACCTCATTTTGCATTGGTATGAAGTTCCACCTCATATCTTTAGCCTTTGATGCATCAAATCGAACTTTAATTGTTTTATTTAAGATAGGGCCATCGAACGAATCCGAATAAGTTTCGGGTGTACCGCCATAGCCTGTAACCTTGCAAAACCAATCATAAAAAGGAACCGCTGCGAACGATGCGGAGAGCATTATGCATACAAGTCCGATCAAGTATATTGGTGTACGTTTTGGTCTTTCAGAATTATTTATCATCTTTTCCTAACATATTTTGTCTAATGATATGGTCATACCCTTGCATTAGCGAA
>CACGMO010000016.1 GCA_902574225.1 uncultured Alphaproteobacteria bacterium | reverse complement strand
GAGGCGCTTAGTTCTTCTAATTTCTGTGACCTTCTTGCAGCAATTGTTATAGAAGCTCCATATTCAGCAAGAGCAACTGCACATGCTAATCCAATCCCTGAAGAGGCTCCTGCAATAAGAGCACGTTTGTTTTTTAACGAAAATGAAGGTGTACTAGGTAAATTCATTAATAGTTCTCATCAATGTTAATATCGCTATGTGATCTCGATTTATTTAATTCCCTAAGCCTTTGAAAAACATTTATTCCGACCTGATGATACATATCCAAAATATCAACTAAAACCCAGTTCTCCCTAATTAAACCATCCTCTCCTAACTTCCAAAAGTCGAGACTACGTAAAAATATTTCTTTATTAACTGGTGCAATTCCCAGCCAACCGTCGAAATTTAATTGCATATGCATATTTGGCCAGCCGGTTTCACATACATATAGCCCCTCTGCGATCCAATGTGTATCGGCTTTCCATTTCGAATGGAAGTCTGACTTGTCATCTACCGTTCGATCTGGCATTGCGTTTAAAAAAGGTATTTGATGCCAATTTCTAAACCCTGAAATTCCTCTACAAGATCCAATTCCAGCAGGACCATACCAATTGAACTGAGGATGCCAATATTTTTCAAGTTTCATTGCTTTTGGGTTTGGGTCAGACGGGTGCTTACACAAATCTGTAAGCATGTTTTTAATTTTCAACATACTTGAATTTCCGTCGCCTCTCGCATATAAACCATCACCAGATATTGGACCAGGAGTGCACATGAACTTCCCCAGCTGTGGAGCCATTGGCCATGAGTTTGATTGCATCATTAGCTCTGGTAAGTCCCATATAGCTTGAATCTCAACTATTTTTTCTTTATCAAATCTGTAAAACTCATGAAACCGCATGTGAGCAAGTTGTCCCGTCGGTAAAATATCTAAAAAAGAAGATACAAAGGTCCCAAAATAGTTTCCCATACAGGCAACCCAGTCGGTTCCCTCTGGAGTTTCACCCGCTAAAATGATTAGATCTCTTCTTTCAAGATTTGGAAATGCTCTTAAAAGAGGCTTATACGTAGTACCGAAATATTTTTCTGCTCCTTTTATCGTTCCAACAGGAAAACACATCTTAATTTGACATTCTGGAACCAGTATTTTTTCAAGTTGTTCTTGAACAGTCTGATCTGAAAAATCCCTCATGGCAGATAATAGAGGAGCGATATGATCTTTAAGTTTTTCCGATTTACTAGCACTCATTAATCTGCTGAACCCCCATAAGGAATATTTTTCCCTCCAAAGCGCCTTACCCTCAAGTTACACTGTTCTGCATGCCCAATAAACCCTTCAAGAACGCATAGACGCGACCCATACTCACCAATTTTTGTAGCAGCTTCATCAGTCAGAATTTTTTGATAGCTATGTGTTTTCAAAAATTTACCCACCCATAAGCCCCCAGTATATCTACCTGCTTTTTTTGTAGGAAGAGTATGATTGGTGCCAATCACTTTATCTCCGTTCGCTACATTCGTTCTTTGACCTAAGAACAATGCACCGTAGGAATGCATATGCTCTAGATACCAATCGTCTCTATCAGTCATTACTTGTACATGTTCATAGGCCATTTCGTTTGCAACAGACAACATCTCTTCGTGAGTGTCACATAGCACTATATCACCATAGTCCCTCCAGCTAGCACTGGCAGTATCAGATGTTGGTAAAATTTTTAAAAGTCTTTCAATTTCTTTAATTGTATCGTTTGCTAAGCTCTCTGAATTAGTTATTAAGCAAGCCGGTGAATTATATCCATGTTCTGCCTGGCCAAGAAGATCGGTGGCACACATTTCAGCGTCAACAGTTTTGTCTGCGATAACCATTGTTTCAGTGGGTCCAGCAAAAAGATCAATTCCCACCCTCCCAAATAACTGGCGTTTTGCTTCAGCAACGAATGCATTTCCAGGTCCAACCAGCATATCGACTGACTTAATCGTTTCAGTGCCAATAGCCATTGCTGCGACAGCTTGAATACCACCTAGCACGTATATTTCGTTGGCTCCTCCCATTTTCATTGCTGCAACGATTGCCGGATGAGGTTCACCATTTACAGGTGGCGCGGAAGAGATAATACGTGGCACGCCTGCAACTGAAGCTGTTAAAACTGACATGTGCGCAGAGGCAACCATTGGAAACTTGCCTCCAGGAACATAACACCCTACTGATTGCACTGGGATATTTTTATGACCTAAAACTACTCCTGGCAAAGTTTCGACCTCTACATCACTCATACTATTCATCTGCTCTTTCGCAAACCTTCTAATCTGATTTTGAGCAAATTTGATATCTTCCATGTCACGCGTAGAAACTTTTTGCATTGCGGCGTCAATTTCGGATTCTGAAAGCAAAAAGTTTGGTCGATCAAAGTTATCAAACTTTTTTGAAAGCTCACGAACAGCTTCATTTCCTTTCACTTCAACTTCTTTCAATGTTTTTTCGACCACAGTCCTTACGTTAAAATCCTCTTCAAGCTTTTCACCCTCTGATTTACTGTTTTTAATTTTTCTAACCGCCATTTTTTAAACCTCTACCTTTAAAATTAATAAAAAATTTTTCTTCAATTATTTCTTCTCAAAATTTATCCCTTAACTGCTCCAGCAGTCAGTCCACTTACAATCTGCCTTTGAAAAAACATGACCATAATAAATAAGGGTGCAGTAGTTGAAACAACTGCTGCTACAGCAAACATTACATTTCCCTCAGTTTGTGTAGTTCCCATAAAACTAGCTATCTTGGGCACCATGGTTTGGTTATTTTGTGATAAAAGCATAGATGTTATAGCAAAATCATTGTAAGCCAATAAAAAGCTAAACAGTCCTGTTGTAATAACACCAGGCCACATCACAGGTATAATAACGTGCCTAAAAGCCTGAAACTGTGTGCATCCGTCGACTTTTGCGCTTTCATCTAATTCTTTCGGAATTTTTTGAAAAAAACTATGCAGCATCCACAATGTAAAAGGCTGATTGATGGCGACCAAGACTATAACAGTGGTTGCTAAATGTCCCCACAAATTCCACTCATAAAATGGTAGCAAATAACCAGCTACTAACGTTATCGGAGGCATAGCTCTAAAAATAAGAGCAGTTATCAACAGCCAAAAGGTATACTTGTAAGATGATCTTGAAAGCGCATACCCGCCTAGTGTCCCGATTGTTAAGGACGTCCCTACTACAAAGAAGCATACTAAAGTTGTATTGATGACCGCTTGCCAAAAGTTCTCTTGCACCCAAGCTCCATAATAACCATCTCCCGTAAAGGCTCCACCTTTCTCAGCAATAGTACGTGGGGCAAACAGAGCGTTCATCCAATCTGCTTTTGAAAAGAAGTCGGCTTCTATCTTAAAAGATCCCCAAAGAGTCCAAATGAACGGAAAAGCTGCAATAATTAGCCAAAAAACAATAAATATCGATATGGAAACTTTGAGCGAGATAGGAAGTTTAAGAGAGTGATTTATCATTTTGCACTCTTTTCGTTGAAATCACGCCAAGTTCTAATCAAAACAGGAAATAATAGAATAGAGACACCTATTATTGTTAGAACTGAAGATGTTGCTGCAGACGAAAGTAATCTAGTTTCTCCTCCTAAGTCATTGAAAATAAACCATGAAAGAGATTGTGCATGTGCTTCAGCACTAAAGCCAACTATTGGTTCAAAGACTCTAAAATTATCCATTAATTGCATCAATGCTACAAAAGTAATAAGCGGCATTAGATGAGGTATCACTACATACCAAACTTGTTGTAACCTTGACGCACCATCGATTTTTGCGCTTTCTATAGTGTCCATTGGTAAGGTTTGTAATCCTGCATAGAAGACAACGAATGAAAAAGGAGCAGCATGCCAAACGCCATAAACTATCAACATAACCCAAGTTAGACCAGTGGATGCCTTTAGAGATAGATCAGGGTCTTCGAATACATATTGCAGTGCTTCACCAATTATTCCTCTACTGTCTATCATCCAAAATAAGACAAGAGACCCTATCAAAGGAGAAACGATCATTGGAAGAAGAGAGAAAAAGATAGTTAACCCTTTTAAGTTGTGATGGAGAGAATTCACAGCCAAAGCAATGATAAAACCAAAAACGAGCATTAACGGAGTTACCGTGAACGTAAATGTCAAAGTGAAAGCCATTGCCCTATAAAAAGGTAAGTTTCCGATATTTTTTTTAAATTCTGTGAAATTATTGGATTCTATCCATATTTCTTTTACTTCGTTTACTGCCAGATGGCCTCTGTCCTTATAAATTTCTAAACCAACAAACTTTCCTAATGGTTCGGATTTCCTTAAATCTCTTGTTGCTTCTTGATCAATTGTTGTTTCTTGCTTGCAACCAAAAGGATCACAGTTCTCTGTAACGATAATTACAGCATCATGAGGGGTAAATAGTGACTGAATGACAATTGAAAAAATTGGCAAAGCAATAAAAAGCAGCATTGCAGATGCAGTAGGCAAAAAGAACCAAAAAAAAGTTTTATGTTTCATTAAATAAACTCTGGAACCAAAAAATTATCAGGGAAGCATTAAGCTTCCCTGATACAAGATCGCTTTTAGTTAAGGAACCCCTTCTCTTTTGCGGCTGCAGTATAAGCAGCTTCAACGTCTGCAAGAGCAGTGGCTGCATCTTCTTTACCTTGCATAAAGTCTACAATTTCACTACCAAGAGCTGAGTGTAGAAGTCCTTGATACGGTAGCATAGGATATGGAATTGCGTTCATTCTTGCTGCAGCAGCAACTCCTACATTTGCTGGACCAGGCTTAAATCCTTCGATCAGCCAAACAGCTAATGGCATCATTTTATCGTCTAATCTTTTAGGATTAATACCATTCATCATTGCTATAAACGTAGCTTCAGCTTCTGCATCTGAGATGTTTTTAGCAACAGTCCAACCGTCCCACCAAAGTGTTGTTGCAGGAGTTGATCCTCCTCCAACAGTCATAGGATCTCCTAGTGTAGTTGTTTTTACTACGGTTGGGGTTGACTGCTCAGGATCCATTAAAGGACCCATTCTTGATCCCCACATATTCATCATAGCTACATTACCAGCTTTCCACTCTGCTGAGGTCGCGTTTGAGTCATGAGTCAAGAAATCTGGGTTCATATATGCGGAAAGAGCCTTTAACATTTCAAGAGTAGCTACTCCTTTTGCATTATTAATTGACACTTCAGCTGAACCAGACTTAAAAAACTCACCTCCATGACCGATATACATATTTGTGAATTCCTGAGCTAAATTCCAGCCAGCTTTATATGCACCTCCTAGAGGATAATCCATTAAACCTTTATCTTTTATGATTTTTGCTCCAGCGAGCATTTCTTCATAGGTTTTTGGAGCCGATATGCCAGCTTTTTCTAAAATATCTGAACGATAAACTAAATGTTGTGCATTCGCCATGAAAGCAACGGCCATAACTTTACCATTAATTGTGATAAGCTGGTTTTTCTTTAGACCTTTTCCATGTTTTGCAACAAGATCATCTAATGGTCTAATCACATCATTATTCATTAACGCAACTATTGATGAATTGGCTATAATGGCGGAAGTATACTCCGCTGGATTACCACTCATACCAGCAACATTTATTTTTTGGTGATCAGCTGTCAAGTTAGCTTTAACTTCTGATCCCTTACATACCTTTGCGCCATCTGCAACTGCGTGGATTGCTGGAAACTCGTTACCTACAATGCTTACCCTTGCCGATATTTTACATCCGTGACCATCAGCAAAAATAGGGGCAGCAAAAACGGCTATAGCACTTGCTACAACCAACCGCATAATATTTTTAATCATAATAAAACTCCATGATAGTTTTGTGCTTCATATTAAAAGCACTAGGTTTGTCTCGATTTCTCGAGAATTTATGGGAAAAATTATCTCCCAATTCGATCCCCCGTTTTGTGATCAAACAGGTGACATTTCTTTGATGGAATATGAATTGAAACATAATCCTCAATATTCGCTCTGTAATCTTTTTCTGTTTTTATACTTACCAATGATTGTCCAATCTTAACGGTGACCATAGTTGCATCACCTAAGATTTCTAACGTATAAATTGGAGCATTTATTTGTCCGCCGCTTTTCACGACGCTAGCGTCTTCGGCTCTGAAGCCTAACGTGACTTTTGAGTTTTCTACATTTAATCCACTCACTGAGGTCAAATCAGCAGTGAATTTTTTATTTTTAACCTCTCCGTCAATCAAATTCATGGCAGGAGAGCCTATAAAGCTTGCCACAAAAGCATTGGCGGGGTTGTCATATATCTCTGTAGGACTACCTACCTGCTGAATAATACCCTCTCTCATAACGACAACTCTGTCGGCAAGTGTCATAGCCTCAACTTGGTCATGAGTAACATAGACAGTTGTGACGGCAAGTTCATGACTCAGATTTTTTATTTGAGCGCGTGTAGATACTCGTAACTTGGCATCAAGATTCGATAGAGGTTCATCCATTAAAAAAACGTTTGGCTCTCTTACGATAGCGCGCGCTAAAGCTACCCTCTGCCTCTGACCTCCCGATAATTCAGCAGGCTTACGATGAAGAAAATTTTCTAATTCCACCATTTTCACGGCACGCATTACTTTTTCATTATGCGTAGATTTATCTATTCCCCTCACCTTGAGAGGAAATCTAATATTATCATACACATTCATGTTTGGGTAAAGTGCGTAACTCTGAAATACCATCGCGACATCACGGTCCTTTGGCTCAAGGTCATTTATTTTTTTGCCATCTACTAAAATTTCGCCGTCGGTTGCATCTTCTAAGCCAGCAATCATTCTCATTGTTGTTGTTTTTCCACAACCTGATGGCCCTAATAATACAAGAAATTCTTTATCAGCTATTGTTAAATTGAAATCATCTACTGCTGTAAAATTACCCCAACGTTTTGTAAGTTTTTTAAGTTGAATTTCAGCCATTTAACTTTCCAAAATAAACTTATTGCATACGTTTGCAAGTAGATACTAAAATGTTAATATATTAAGTTAGATTCTAGCAAGCAATTTTGTAATTTGCTTCAATCTGACACAACAAAAACGATAAGAAACCGTAACGATAATTAATTAAAAGAAGAATTAGGTGAGTTTTCTAGCTGAAAAAAACTTAGTGCGTGAATTTTACGAGGTACTAGAAACGTCCAATATTGAAGATACGAAAAAAGTTTTTTTGAAATATTGTTCAAAAAACATCACCTGGCGTGGTTTTCATCCTTTTAATGAAATAAATGGGGGCAATTCTGTATGTGAGCTTTTCTGGAACCCTTTGAAATCCAGTTTGTCTAGCCTCACAAGAAGAATGGATATTTTTTTTGCGGGAAACAATATTATTTCGGGTAACGAAGGTGTTTGGGTGGTGTCAATGGGCCACTTGATGGGTCTATTTGATAAACCATGGCTAAAAATATCGCCAAATAAAAAACTGACTTTTCTGCGATATGCAGAATTCAACAAAATAGTTTCAAATAAAATCGTCGAAACAGCAATGTTTTTTGATATTCCCCACTTTATGTCTCAAGCAGGGGTATACCCTTTCCATTATCAAACAGGGGCTAATCTTGTTCAACCCGGTCCGTCATCACATGATGGTTTATTATTTGACGATCAAGATGCGACGGAAACTATTAAAACTAAAAAAGCTATTGAAGATATGATTGATGATCTAAAAGTTTGGAAATCAACTGATAGAGTTTCATTAATAAAGGAGCTTAAAAAAAGCTGGCACCAAGATATGTTATGGTGGGGTCCATCAGGCATAGGAGCCACGTATACAATCGAAAGATATGCCGAACAACACTCCGGACCATTCAGAGAAAGTTTTAAGGAACGCCAGTTTAATGGGCATATTTGTAGGATAACAGAAGGATTTTTTGGAGGGTTTTTTGGTTGGCCAAATCTTTCGTTGGTCCATTCAGGAGGATTTATGGGAATGCCATCCACTGGGAAAAGAGGTGATATGCGGGTAATTGATATTTACAGGAGAGAAGGAAAGAAGCTTAAGGAAAACTGGGTATTCATAGATCTTCTTCATTTTTGGAAGATGCAGGATATCGACATATTGGACAGGACGACGAAAATATCACCTTGATGGCAGCATAAAATTGGGTAAAGAATAGATGATGAATATTGATCAACTTATTAAAACAACTTCAAAATACGATACGCCAACAATGTGTAATGCTATGGATGTTATATTAGGCACAAGATCCGCTATAGGGTTTACTAAAAGCTCGATGGTTACAGCGCAAAATTCTACCCAGCCCATTGTTGGTTTTGCAAAAACGGCTAAAATACGTGCCTCTTCACCCCCACTCAAATCTCAAAAAGAAATTAACAATATCCGTATGGAATATTACGAGTATATCGTCAAAAACGAAAAAAACCCTGTAGTCGTTATAGAAGACATGGACTTTCCTAACTGTATTGGAGCTTTTTGGGGTGAGCTTAATGTTGCTGTACATAAGGGATTGAAAATTAAAGGCACTGTTACTAATGGACTGCTTAGAGATTTAGGGATGCTGGATTCTGGGTATCAAGTTATTGCGGGAAGCATAGGGCCTAGTCACGCCTTTGTACATATCACTGAGTTAGACACACCTGTAAATATATTGGGATTAGAAATAAAGCCTGGAGACTTTATACATGCTGACCAGCATGGAGCTATGACAGTGCCAAAAAAGTATTTGGATGCATTGCCTCATGCGTTGGACCTTGTTGTAAAGAAAGAGATTCCGATTTTGGAGGCGGCTAGACAAAAAGATTTTAATATTGAGAAATTAAAAAAAGCTTTCCAGGCATCATGGGATATCAAATGAAAATGTTAAGGGGTACAAAATTTAGTGGAGGTATGGAGTGAATAAAAACTTAAAAGCAGTCTTATTTGGGTCTATCGGAACAATTGCTGAAACCTCTGAGATACAAAGACGGAGTTACAATTTAGCTTTTAAAAGATTAAATATTGACTGTTACTGGAACGTAGCAAACTATTGCGAAATGCTTAAAGTCCCCGGCGGCAAAGATAGAATAAGAAATTTCACAATACCAAACATAGCAGAAGACTTGGTTGATAAAATTCATAATCTTAAAGAAGAGATTTACGCAGAACTTATTGAGCAAGAAGATATATCACGGATTGAGTTTGTTGAAGTATTTCACCATAGCAAAGCAAGTGATTTAAAAGTTGGTTTAATAACAACTACTTCAGAGACGAATATAAAGTCGTTATCTAAAGCACTTGAAGATAAAGTAAACTTTAATGACTTTGATATAATTACTACGTCTAAAGACTGCTTACATCCAAAACCAAATCCCGAAATTTATCAAAACGCACTCAAAAAAATTGGGGTTAGTCCATGCGAGGCCATCGCGATAGAAGATACTCAAGTAAATCTCGGGGCATCAATAGCGGCAGACATTAACAGTATTCTATATCCTGGTGAATATTCAAACTACACGAAGGAAGTAAAGCCGAGCTTCAATCTAATGGAAGAAATATTTAGAATTTAGAATTTATTTTTTCCAATTTGGATCAAGCTTATCCAGCAATCTCCAATAAGCTGGCCACTCAGGATGCCTCACTTCGGCTCCACCTTGAGCAGCTCCACCTTCGAACTGTTTTCTAGTATGAACCATAATTTTTTTTGGAATTTTTATAATCTTACCACCCGAACTCATTGCTCTTAGTTGTATCTCGGCATTCCTAATAAACACTTGGTGCCTAATAAACGCCCAAATAGCGCTTGGTCCAGCAGTAATTAAACCATGATTTCTTAAAACTAATGTATGATTTAACTTACCAAGAGATTTAATAAGTCTTTTTTTCTCAGAGGCGTCCAGAACTATACCCTCAAAATCATGATAGCCTACCCTTTCATATAATTGGCAAGCCTCTTGAAACATAGGTATAACCTTTTCTTTTAGCGCTGCAATTGTTTGACTCATTGGTTCATGGGTATGCATAACACAATGAAGGTCTTTATTTCTTGCTTTATGTATAGCAGAATGAATATTATACCCAGCCTGATTTATGGGCCAATCATTAGGGTCTAACTTATTCCCATCTAAATCAATCTTAATTAAATTCGATGCATTAATTTCGTCGTATCTAAGGCCAAAGGGG
Source organism: uncultured Alphaproteobacteria bacterium (assembly GCA_902574225.1). Taxonomy (GTDB): domain Bacteria; phylum Pseudomonadota; class Alphaproteobacteria; order Rhodobacterales; family Rhodobacteraceae; genus CACIJG01. Next base: position 37,954 of record CACGMO010000016.1, on the reverse strand, counting down.
TTTATAAGAAAAGTATCAGTGTCTGGAATTCTTAAGGTTATATGGTTATATACAACGCTTGTCCAACCATAGTAGTCGGTTAATCTATAGATGGCAGCTAAGTCAACTCTAGCTTTCCACTCATTCACTGACATTCCCTTTGGACATTTTGGGTATGAATTTTTAAATGCAATTTTCACTTTATATTCAAGCCAAAAATTAGTTAATTAAAGGTAACATCTTTCGAGTTTATATTTATAGTATCATTAAATCAATTGTAACACATTCTGCGTTTATTTGTATAACTTCAAGGAATATAGATTGATAAACAAATCGGAATTACTCAGTGCGCATATTGGGTCAATAGTTCTTAAACTAGCTATTCCTAATATGCTCACAATGTCTATGTGGATTATTACTTTCATTATAGAAGGCTTTTACATTGGACAACTCGGGGTGATACCCCTAGGCGGCTTGGCCTTGGGCTTTCCAATGCTCTTTTTGCTCTTAATGCTATCAGCTGGAACAATAGGTGGTGCCATTACCGGTTTAGTGGCTCAAAAGCTTGGCGCTAATAATGTTCAGGCAGCAGAAGAGATTGCATTAAGTGGTCTAATATTTACATTTGGTCTAGGTATACTATTTGCCGTTATTTTTTTAATATTCGGTGAGGTAATTTATATAAGCCTTGGGGCTAGCAAGGAAGTTTTAGAAGAAGTTTTGAAATACTCTAACGTTCTCTTCGCTGGGTCATTTACCATCTGGGTTGCAAATGGTATGGCTGGCGTAGTGAGAGCAACAGGCAACATGTTCATTGCCTCACTTTTCTTAGGTATTGGGTCATTGGTTCAAATAATATTGGGAGCAATATTCATATTTGGCATAGGCCCTATACAGAGCATGGGTATTGCAGGATCATCACTTTCCATTGTTATAGGAAATGGGATAGCTGCCTTTTGTTTGCTATTTTGGCTTATGCACAAAAGTAACGCATTAAAGCTAAGGATATCAATCCGGTTTTTTAATCCTAATAGCATAATTTCTATTATTAAATTAGGATCTTTAGCGTCAATAAATGCATTTTGCACTTGGGGGTCAGTTGTTGTCATAACCGCGTACATGACAAATTTTGGCGTTCAGACACTCGCAGGCTATGGCGTTGGGGCACGTTTGGAATTTCTTATTATTCCAATTGTTTTTGGCTTTGGAGCAGCATCAACTGCTTTAATAGGAATAAATATTGGTGCTAATAAATTAAAGAGGGCTTTAAACATTGGATGGGTTGCTACTCTTTATAGTGCTTTGGCGGCTGGCTTAATAGGGTTCGGTGCCTATTTCTACCCTAGTTTTTGGTCTAATGCATTTACATCTGACCAGATTGCTCAGGAAGTATGCAAAACTTACTTAGAAATTGTTGGTCCTTTCTATATTTTTTTTGCTAGTGGGTTATGTTTATATTTTGCATCTCAGGGTGCAGGAAGAGTTCTCTGGCCTGCTATAGCGGCAATTATTCGTTTATTAATCGTTATAATAGGCAGTATCATTGTTTCAAGATACACTACTGGGTCCGTTAATCATTACTTTTCGCTCATATCTATTGCATTTCTTGTTCAATCACTAATAACATCTGGAGCGATATATCTTGGCGCTTGGAATAGAAAAACAATACCTAAAGAAGAAACTATAAGATAAATTATATCTGTATTAAACTTATCAAATAATAGTACTTTGGATCTATGCACAAATTTATTTGTATAAGTGGTTGTACAGCCTCGGGGAAATCTTCTTTTGCCATTGAGCTTGCTGATTATTTTGAAAGCCCTGTGATAATCAATGCCGATGCTCTACAAGTGTATGATTGTTGGAAAATACTTACAGATCGCCCAACAGAAAAGAAGACAATGCATGATCTTTATGGTCATGTTTCATGTACTGTTAATTATAGCGTTGGAGATTGGATCAAAGATGTTAAAAATATTTTTGATCTATATTCAAAAAACTCAAAAACGTTTATTTTTGTTGGTGGTACAGGATTATATTTTAACGCATTATTAAACGGTTTGTCACAAATTCCTCAAATCCCAGAAGAGATCAGAGATTTTGCAAATTCATGTGATCTTTCTTTTTTCTTAAAGGGTTTAAATATAAATGATCCAGATATTTTAGAGAAAATAGATACCAATAACAGACGAAGAGTTCAAAGAGCATGGGAAGTGCTAGAAGCAACCGGCAAGAGTATGTTATATTGGCAAAGCAAAAATACGTCCCCATTAATTTCTGCATCAAACGCAACTTTATTATTGGTTGAATTAGAAAAAGAGTGTTTGGCTAATAGGATAGGTAATAGGGTCAATCATATGTTAGAGTGTGGTGTTATAAAAGAAGTAGAGCAAGTCTATAACACTTGTTGGGATAAAAAATTACCTTTTGCAAAAGCAATAGGCGCAGAAGAGATAGTTAGTTACTTAAAAGGGGAAATAAGTTTTGAAAAACTATTCCAAAATATTGCCCTAAAGACACGCCAATTTGCAAAAAGACAAAGAACTTGGCAAAGAAATTATATGAAAAACTGGAGCCCCATTAATACTCTTGAATTGAATAGGTTAGATATCAAAAAAATAGTTAAAAAATTAAAAGCAAACAATTAATTCGTTGCACTCTACATTAATAAATAATAACTATAACCTAGTGCCCCAATGAAATTTAAGAGATGATAAAGCGTTACTCTAGGCCAGAAATGATAAAAGTATGGTCACAGCAAGAAAAGTATAAAATTTGGTTTGAAATCGAAGCATATGCTTGCGAAGCTATGGAAAGTATAAGCCTTATTCCTAAGGGAACAACGAAAAATGTGTTGAAGGCTAGTGGTATAGATTATGACATTGATGAAATTGATGCCATTGAAAAAATAACAAAGCATGACGTAATTGCTTTTCTTACATATCTTTCAAAGTTTATTGGAGAGAGCTCAAGATTTGTTCACCAAGGTTTAACGTCTTCTGATGTACTTGACACATGTTTCAACATACAATTGGTTAACGCATCTAACTATCTTGAAAAAGGCTTAAAAGACCTGTTAGATGTTATAAAGGTAAGAGCTTTCGAACATAAAGATACCATTTGTATAGGGCGCAGTCATGGGATATTCGCAGAACCAACAACTTTTGGCTTAAAACTAGCGCAGGCGTACGCAGAGATGGAAAGAAATCTTATAAGATTACATAATGCTAAGAAAGAAATTTCAACTGGAGCTCTATCAGGTGCTGTTGGAACTTTTGCAAACATTGATCCTAAGGTGGAGGCAATGGTATGTAAAAAACTTAATCTCTTTCCGGAAACAATATCAACCCAAATTATTCCTAGAGATAGACACGCCATGTTTTTTTCTGTGTTGGCAATTATAGCCTCCTCTGTCGAAAGGATCGCAACAGAAATTAGACATTTGAGTAGATCCGAAGTGCTTGAAGCAGAAGAGAACTTCTCAGAAGGCCAAAAAGGTTCAAGCGCTATGCCACATAAGAGAAATCCAGTCCTTACAGAAAACCTCACTGGTTTAGCAAGATTAGTTAGGATGGCCGTAATCCCCGCACTAGAAAATATTACGCTTTGGCATGAAAGAGATATTTCTCATAGCTCAGTAGAAAGAAATATTGGTCCAGATACAACTATTACGTTAGATTTTGCTATCACACGTCTTACAAAAGTTATAAAGGATCTGCGTGTTTATCCAGAAAATATGAAAAGGAATATGGAAAAATCTAAAGGTCTTTACAATTCACAGCAGTTATTACTTATGTTGACCCAGAAAGGAGTTAGCCGTGAGGATGCTTATGCTAACGTACAGAAAGTTGCAATGAAGGTTTGGAACTCAGAAAATTTGGACTTCATAGAAGAAGCTCAAAGAGATAGTTTTATAAAGTCACATATAAATGAAAATGAGCTATTGGAGATTTCTAAACTGGAGTATCATACAAAATTTGTTGACACTTTATTTAAGAGAGTTTTTGGCACCAAATAATGACTATAAAAAAAAAGAAAAAACTTTATGAAGGCAAGGCGAAGATTTTGTACTCTACGGGAGATTCCTATAGCCTAATCCAGCATTTCAAGGATGAAGCAACTGCCTTTAATGCAAAAAAAAAGGAGGTAATAGAAGGTAAGGGAGTTCTAAATAATTTTTTGTCAGAATTTTTTATGCAAAAACTTAATTCTGTTAATGTTCCAACCCACTTTATTAGTAGATTAAATATGCGCGAGCAATTAGTAGAAAAGTGTGACATCATACCTTTAGAAGTAGTCGTCCGAAATATTGCAGCTGGCTCCTTATCAAAAAGATTGGGCATAGAGGAAGGTAAACGCTTACCCAGACCATTAGTGGAGTTTTACTACAAGGATGACAGTCTAAATGATCCATTGGTTACTGAAAGTCAAATAAGTACTTTTGAGTGGGCTACAGAAACAGAGCTAGGAGAAATATTTGAGATAGCCTTAAGAACAAATGATTTTCTATGTGGCCTGCTTTCTGCAGTTAATCTGACACTTGTAGACTTCAAGATTGAAATCGGTAGAAGCTTCAGATCAGAGGGCGAAAAACTTATTATTGCTGATGAAATAAGTCCTGATACCTGTCGTCTATGGGACTCAAAAACAAAAAAACGCCTCGATAAAGATGTTTTTAGATTGAATGAAGGTAGTATTTCAATTGCATACACTGAAGTAGCGGATAGATTTGATTTATTACCAAAAAATGTGAGAAGTGCTGTACAATGACCCCTAATGAAGAAGTTTTCAAATTCAAAGTTGAGGTTATTTTTAAAAAAGGTGTTCTTGACCCACAAGGAGAGGCTATCAAGCAATCTATCAACATAAATAATCTAGGAAATATTTTGGATGTAAAACAAGGAAAGCTCTTTGAATTAACGGCATCATCAAAAAATAGGGAGCAAGCTATTAAGGAAGTAGAAAGAATCTGTGCAGATTTGCTTACTAATTCCGTAATTGAAGAATTTAAATATTATGAGGTTTCAGAATAATAAAGTGCGGAGTCATAGTTTTTCCTGGTTCTAATTGTGATAAAGATTGTCAAAGAGCTTTTGAAATATTTCCTGAATTTGATGTCAAAATGATCTGGCATAAAGAGACAACCCTTCCAAAAGTTGACCTCCTTGTACTTCCAGGAGGGTTCTCCTATGGTGACTATCTCAGATGCGGAGCGATAGCGGCAAAATCGCCTATTATGAAAGCTGTTAAAAACTTTTATGAGATTGGGGGATTTATTATCGGAATTTGCAATGGGTTTCAAATTTTAACAGAGACAAAGATATTACCGGGAGCATTAATACCAAATACTAATCAAAAATTTATTTGTAAGGACCAAGATTTGATTGTGGCAAACAATAAAACATTTTTTACCTCTAATTTTGAGCACAATAAAACTATTTCAATTCCTATAGCGCATCATGACGGTCAGTATTTCTTAAATGGCCCAGAAATTGAGGAATTAGAACAAAATGAAGGAATTATTTTAAAGTATAGAGACAATCCAAATGGTTCAATCAAAGATATCGCAGGAGTTTGCTCAAAAAACAAGCGCGTTATCGGAATGATGCCACATCCAGAACGAGCAGTTGATAAGGAGTTAGGTAGCATTTCGGGATTAAGGATGTTTGAGTCAGTAATATCAAATTTCTAATTGAAGTAATTACTCTTTCTTTTAATTAAATGGCCTAAGCTTTTAATTGATTATGCTTTCTTTTCATCATGTCTTTAGCTGTTTCAACGGCAACAGCAGCATCTCTACAATATGCGTCAGCGCCAATTGATTTGCTAAATTCTTCGTTCAAAGGCGCCCCACCAACTAACACCATGTACTTATCTCTTAATCCTTTTTCAACTAAGGTATCAATTACCACCTTCATATAGGGCATAGTTGTTGTCAATAACGCAGACATACCCAAAAAATCCGGTTCCTCTTCCTCTAGCGCTGTTAAGTAGTTTTCAACAGGATTATTTATTCCTAAGTCTCTAACCTCAAAGCCTGCACCTTCCATCATCATGATTACAAGGTTTTTTCCAATATCGTGTATATCACCCTTTACTGTGCCAATCACAAGCTTTCCTAAGCGCGGCGCACCTGTTTCTGCTAACAGTGGCTTAAGAATTGCCATTCCTGCCTTCATGGCATTGGCTGCTAATAAAACTTCCGGTACGAATAATATGCCATCACGAAAGTCCTCTCCTACTATCCGCATGCCTTCTACTAATGCTTTTGTTAAAACATCATAAGGTTGCCATTTTCTCTCCAAAAGGATGTTTACACCTTCAACGATCTCATCATTAAGACCGTCATATAAATCATCGTGCATTTGGAGAACGAGCTCATCGTCACTAAGCTCACTAAGAATAATTTCTTCGTCAATTTCTTCTTCGTCAGACATACCAAACCTCCACTAAGAGACTCAATTTTCTCTAGTGTTCACGAAAATTTTAATTTGGTCAATCATAGATTTTAACCCGTTTGATCTTTGTGAAGAAAGGTGAGCATTTAAGCCTAATTTCTCAAACTCTGCCCTTGGATCAACGGCTTGTGCTTCGACAAGTGTTTTGCCTTTATATAGGCTTAAAAGAATAGCGATTAAGCCCTTAACTATGAGAGCATCAGAGTCTCCTTCTATATTAAATACTTTAGAACTGTTAGATATGTTCCAATTCATATCTAGCCATACCTGACTTGCGCAACCATTTACCTTATTTTTGTCTGTTTTCATTTCATCCGGGAGGGAGACCTGCTTTCCTAAATCAATTATATATCCATATCTATCTTCCCACTCACTAAATAAATCGAGGTCTTCCTTAATTTGATCAAAATTCATGTGTATATTCCTCAATAACTTTATACTGTTATAAGATGTAGCCCATTGTCATTGAATGTAAGAGATATTTCACCATTTTTTAGTTTCAATGCATCTTCACCAAAAATTTTGAACCTCCATCCCTCTAAAGCTCTCACATTTGGATTTTCATGTCGTGCAATCATTTCAATATCCTTTGAACTGGCAATTAATTTTGTTGCCACATTATGACAAGAGGCATTAAATTTAAGAAGAACCTTCAAAAGCTCAACGAGGGCTAACTGGCTCGAAGATAAGGGAATATATTGATAGTCCTCGATAGGCTCGTCAGGTAAAGACTTAGAGCTTTTTATACACTCTAAGATACCTTTTGCAATCCATTCAGTTTTTAACGCCTTAGATGGTAATCTAGAGCTATAAAGATCTTGAAGTTTTTTTGGTCTCTGAGAAGCTATTTGAATTATTTCTTCATCTTTTAAAATATGTCCTCTTGGCAAATCCCTTTTCTGCGCTTCATTTTCCCTAAACGAAGAAATGCTCTTTATAATTTTAACAAAATCTTGATCTTTCCTTCGAAGCCTTATCTTTTTCCAAGACTCGTCTGGATCAGTGGAATACGTTTTAGGGTTTTTAAGAATATCAAATTCTTCTTTTACCCAAGAAAGCCTATTAGAGTTATTTATTTCATCTTTAAGCTTTTCATAAATAGTTCTTAAATAAGTTACATCAGTTAAGGCATAATTGATTTGCTTATCTGAAAGTGGTCTCTTTGACCAATCTGTAAACCTGCTAGATTTATCTATTTTTTTCTCTGCAATTTGATTTACTAAAGTCTCATAAGCAACTTGATCACCAAAGCCGCAAACCATAGCAGCGATTTGAGTATCGAATATAGGTTTTGGAAGTACACCTGTTTTATTGAAAAAGATTTCTAGATCCTGCCTTCCTGAATGCAGAACTTTTAAAACACCTTCATTTGCTAAAAGGTCAAAAAATGGTTTTAGGGATAGTTTTTCTGATAGTGGATCTATTAACGCAAAACTGTCTTTACCTTTTTCAGGATAAGCAATTTGAATTAAACATAGTTTAGCGTAATAAGTCTTATCACGCATAAACTCCGTATCAATGGTTACATAGGGATAATTTGCGGCCGCCAAACAAAAAGCCTCAAGATCCTGAGTAGTATCAATTATTGACACGTAATTCCCTTTATAGTTTTAATTGTGCACTATCCCTCTTAGAAACTCTTTCATACCAATCCCTCAAACCGGTCATTAAATCAGGTATTGGCTCTTTGATTGCTCTCGTAAAATCAACAGCAACAAACGCCCATATATCGGCTGCCGTAAACCTATCTGAGCACAAAAAGGATTTACCACTTAATTGGTGGTTTAATATTTCAAAGTATGATTTAACCCTTTCTCTTCCCCTAATTGCTAATTCTGGAATTTGTTCATAATTTTTTGGACCGGTAATAGCTCTATTTTTCATGGCTTTAGAAGTATTTCTTAAACAATCTGCAATTGCTATAAATAAATTACTTTCAACGTCATTAATTAAGTTTATTATTTGTCCCTTTTCTTCGTTTGTGCTTCCAAGTAGATTTATTTCAGGGAACTCTTGCTCAAGATAAACACATATAGAAAGACTGTGATAAAAGATGTTGTTTTCTTTAGAAACTAAGACAGGAACTGTATTTCGTGGATTTATTTTTGAAAACCAATCCTCCATTTGTTCTGAATTTCTTAAATCAACGTTCTTAGTCTCGATGTTGATTTTTTTTTCTTGGATAAACATACGAACCCTGCGAGGGCTTGGCGCAGTATTACAATCATAAAATATCATCTTTTTCCTATAAAATTGATAATTTGAAATTTATTGTTGTATTATATAATTAAAATTTAAATTTGTCTTGAATAGTTAACGAGAGGTCTTGCAATGAAGGATTACTGGCAGAATTATATAGATGGAAAATTTGTTGATGGTGGTGCGGGTGTAATTCAAGTAGATAACCCGGGTACAGGGGAGAAATTAGCTGACCAAGCCATTGCGGATAATGCTGACGTTGATAAGGCTGTTTCTGCTGCGAAAAAGGTTCATGAAAGCGGTTTTCTTACAAATATGCGCCCAGTAGAACGTGCAAGAATGGTAAAAAAAATCGGTGCGTATTTAGTGGAAAATTTAGAAGAAATTGCTCCATTATTGTCTATGGAAGCCGGTAAAACGCTTTTTGAAGCCAAATTTGAAGTAACAAATGCTGCTAGATACTTTGAATATTATGGGAACCAGGCTGAAACGCTAGAAGGTCGTTCAATACCTCTTGGATCAGCATACTATGATTTCACTTCCTATGAACCTTACGGTGTGTCTGCTCAAGTTATTCCTTGGAATTTCCCGATGGAGATGACAGCGAGATCTTTGTCTACTGGTTTAACGACGGGGAATGCGTGTGTAATTAAATCTCCAGAACTTACACCGATAACCCAATATTTCTTTGCCAAAGCTGCAGAAGCGGCAGATTTTCCAGCTGGAACTGTAAATATTATTTGCGGAATAGGCGGAACGGCTGGTGAATATTTATGCTCTCATAAAAATATCAACCAAATAGCTTTTACAGGCTCAGTTAAAACGGGATCTGCTATTGCAACGGCGGCTGCAAAAAATATAGTACCCACTGTATTAGAACTCGGTGGAAAATCAGCGGGGATTGTTTATCAAGACGCTTCAATGACTAACTTGAGAGAAAACATCAGAAAAGGCATTTTCTTCAATGCAGGACAAGTTTGCTCAGCAATGTCACGATTAGTAGTTCATGAGAAAGTTTATGACGAGGTTGTTGGTTTGGCAGAAGACGTTGCAAAGAATATGTCTGTAGGAATAGGTATTGAAAGAGACGAGTTTGCAAATAATATGGGCGCTATGATCTCCTTAAAACAACGAGATAGAGCGGTTTCAATCTGTGATGAAGCCCAAAAGCAAGGAGCAAAGGCTGTAACAGGTGCAAGAAAACTAAATAATAAGGGATTTTTCTTAGAACCTACAGTTTTTGCCGATGTTGATCAGAATATGGAAATAGCTCAAACCGAAATATTTGGACCAGTGCTATCGATACTTAAATTTAAAGATGATGACGAAGCCATAAGTATCTCGAACGGAACCGAATACGGTCTTGTAGGCGGTGTATTTACTAAAGACCTTGACAGAGCTATGCATTGTGCACAAAAAGTCAGAGCAGGCCAATTCTTTATAAATGAGTGGTTTGCTGGTGGTGTTGAAACACCGTTTGGGGGATATGGAAAGTCTGGATATGGAAGAGAAAAAGGACGAGAAGCGCTCTTAAATTATGTCCAAACAAAAAATATTGCGATAAAATTAGGCGCTAGTTAAACACTGCTTTAAAATATAAAGTGATTTTACCTGATAATATTCCCTTAAACCCTTTAACAAAAGGTCAACTATGGATATCTCATTATCCCGGCAAGAGAGACATCGGGAATAAGGCTATTCAAGCAGAGATGGATTTATTAGAACTTAAAAAAAGAAAAATAGATATTGTTGCATCACTTTTAGAGAGAAAAGAGTTAGCGTCATTACAGATTGCAAACCTCTTCGAACTTATAAAGAAACATAACTTTAGTCACTACTATTTTCCTATCAAAGACAAGTCTGTACCAAAAAATAAAGTACAATTACATCGCTTTCTTGATAATTTGTGTGATGAAATTCAAAAAGATAAAAACATTCTTATACATTGTAATGCTGGACTTGGAAGATCTGGTCTTATTGCCGCTTTATTATGCAAAAAGCTTGGTATAGTAGAGGAGCCTATTTCCTTTATTCGGCAATATCGTCCTGGCGCCATAGAGACAAGAGAACAAGAAAAACTGATATCATCTCTTGATCTAGTATAAAAATTGTTGTTTTTTAATATAACTAATAAACTAAATGCATAGGAAAAAATATGGGTGATTTCGGTCTCATTTTTGGAGGGTTATTAAACGGGCTTCCCTTTCTTATTAGCCATTTTGTAACGTCAGTTATCGTGCTTTTAATTGGTGTAATCATCTATCTATTCATTACGCCAATGAAAGAAATAGCTTTAATAAGACAGAAAAATACTGCTGCCGCTATAAGTTTTTCTGGTGCTTTAATTGGTTTAGCTTTACCACTTGCAAGTTCTCTATCCGCTAGTGGATCCATCTATGAGATCATCGTTTGGGGGTTTGTAGCAATAATTATTCAGCTTTTTTGCTTCAAATCCGTTGACATCTTAATAAATGATCTTCCAAAGAGAATTGAAAATGGTGAGATTTCTTCATCTATTCTTTTATTTTCTATAAAAATATCAGTTGCGCTATTAAATAGTGCGGCAATCGCTGGATAAACATGAGATTCATTAGTAATGGGTTTTATTTTTCAATTGCAATTATAGCGATACTATGGTCGTTCGCATCCTCATTCGAAAAAGACGGCTCATCAAGGCCTAAATCCAATAGCTTTTCAAACAAAAATATTACATCAATTAAGACAATTGAGTATTCGAACAATATGAATACACCTACAAGTAACAAAAAAAATCTTCGATCTCTTCCAAAATTTACAATTCAATCAGAAAGTAAAATTCGTCGTCAAGGTGGGTCTGGAACAGCATTTTATGTTGGTCAAGATACCTGGGTTACCGCAAGGCATGTTATAAATCAATGCCCAAAAGTTATGATGTCATTTGGAAAAAAACAAATGATTATAAAAGATATATATATCCATCCCAATTCAGATTTGGCAATTTTCAAGAATAAAGAAGATATAGATCTCCCCTATTTTGAAATCAATAGATATAAAGAAGAAGCTTTTTCTTCAGGATATCCAGCAGGAAATGCTGGTGATTTAGCATTAAATTATCTCGGACACGTAGGATTAGAAAACAAGTCATATGGAGTTTTTGAAAGAGGCCTTGTTTATAGCATCACAGACAGATCACCATTCAGTCTTAACTCAATTGGTGGCCTCAGTGGAGGGCCGGCTTTTTCTAAAGACAATAGATTAAGCGGAATACTAGTCGCTGAAAATGCTAGAAGAGCCCTTGCTATATTAGTAGAAAATAAGTCATTATTCGAGCTTTTAGAAGAAACAAATATGCTTGCAACTTCGATTGAAAGTAACAATAGTGTTAAGTTGATAACTACAAATAAAAATTTTTCATCAAATGGAAAAACTTTGCGAAAACAGGGGGTTATTCGCAAAATTTTCTGTATATTTTAAATCAATTATGGGGGTGACTTAATGATAGAAAAAATAGTAGAAATTAAAGTTTCTGAAAATCAAAAAATGCCTACATTTATTGTGCACCCAAGCGACGATGATATATATCCCGTTGTTATTCTGTTAATGGATGCTCCTGGTATCAGGCAGGAACTTCACGACATGGCATCCAGAATAGCTGCTTGCGGTTACTACGTACTCTGCCCTAACCTCTATTATAGAACAGCTAAGCCTTTTGAATGGAATAAACCGAACCTTAATTTTATCGAAGGTTACTCTCCAGAAGCCTCAAGAGAATTGATGTTTAAAAATATGGACAACCTATCTAATGCCCTAGTTTTAGAGGACATAGATCACATGATTGAATTTTGTGAAAATCAAAATAGCGCAAAAAATTGTTCTATTGGATTAGTTGGATATTGTATGAGTGGGCCCTTTGCTTTCTATGCAGCTGGAAAATTACCAGAAAAAGTCGCAGCAGCGGCCTCAATACATGGTGTAAAGTTGGTAACAGAGAGCGAAGACTCCCCCCATCTATTTATTAATAGTGTAAAAGGTGAGCTTTATTTTGGCTGTGCAGAAACAGATAGCTATGCTCCATTAGAAATGATAAATGCTCTGGAAAAACATCTGTCTGCAACTTCAGTTAACTATAAAATTGAGATATTTCCAAAAACTCATCATGGGTTTGCATTTCCAAATAGAGGTCAACTATATAATAGGAGGCATGCCGAAACCCACTGGTTTAGAATACTTGATCTATTTTCTAGAAAGTTAAAATAGGTTTTCTAGATGAACTCCGAACAGATTTTATTAGTGGCAATTTTTTGTTTACTTTTCTCTTTGTTGCTTTGGGGAAAATTTCGTTATGATTTAGTTGCTTTTTCCATTCTCATAATATCTGTAGCTATTGGTGTTGTTCCGTACAATAATGCGTTTGATGGCTTTGCTCACCCGGCAACTATTATCGTTGCATTAGTATTAGTAGTATCAAAAGGCTTGATTAACTCCGGAGCAATTTTTTTTATTGGCCAAAAAATATCAGCATTTGGGAAAAGTCTGTGGGGACATATATCGATTATAGGTTTTATAGGTGCAATTCTCTCGGCTTTCATGAATAACGTTGCAGCGCTTGCGCTCTTAATGCCAATAGATATAAATAAAGCTAGAGCATCTAATTGGGCACCAAGAAAGACACTAATGCCCTTATCGTTCGCAACAATTCTTGGAGGTATGGCTACCCTGATAGGTACGCCTCCAAACATAATAATATCAAGCATTCGCTATGAGCACACCGGTGAACCATTTAAAATGTTTGACTTTTTTCCAGTAGGAGGAATAACCGCAATAATTGGACTTGCATTTGTCGCCTTAATTGGCTGGCGTTTAATACCAAAGACCTCACAAAATGATGACGCAGGGAAAGAATTAATAGAGATAGCCTCGTATGTATCAAATTTAACAGTATCAAGAAATTCACTTATATTAGGAAAAAATCTTCATGAAATTTATGAAGCAGCAGAAAAATGTGACTCTGCAGTACTGGGTATAATAAGAAACTCGATAAGAATAGATAAAGGTAGTCGAAATTTAAAAATAGAGGAAAATGATCAACTTATAATAGATGCAACCCCAGAGTCTTTAGATGAATTTCGATCGACACAAAAACTTGAATTCCCGTTTAAAAAAGATCGGATTTTAGCTGAATCAGATAATTATATTCCTATTGAAGTTGTCGTTACAGACACGTCTCGTTTATTAAATACGTCTGCAATAAAAGTTGGATTGGCTTGGCGGAAAGCTACAGTGTTACTTGGAATTTCAAGAAAAGGACGCCCCATAAGAAAACAAATTCGGAGAACAATAATAAGAGAAGGCGATATGCTTTTGATTCTTGTGCCCAAAGAGAGCTTTAATGAGGTAATTAATTGGATTGGGTGCCTCCCTCTTGCAGAACGAGGCTTAAACATTACGGATACAAGCAAGATGACCGCAGCTCTGAGTATTTTCTTTGTTGGCCTGATAGTCGCAAGCGTTGGCCTACTAAAGTTACCTATTGTTTTGGGCTTAGTGATAATATTATACTGCCTTACTAAAATAGTACCTCCTAGAGATGTTTATTCTAGTGTGGAATGGCCCGTAATTATCCTTTTAGCCTCTGTTATACCTTTAGGAGCTGCTCTTGAGAGTAATGGTACAACAGAAATAATTGTCCAGATTTTAACAAAATATGCGTCATCAATGGAACCATGGTTGATTATCGCAATAATTATGATTATTACCATGACACTATCGGATATCTTAAATAATACTGCTACGACTTTAGTTATTGCACCTATAAGCATTCAATTAGCGCAAACACTAAATTTAAATACAGATACATTTCTTATGGCAGTCGCAGTATCAGCATCATGTGCTTTTCTAACTCCGATTGGACATAAAAATAATACCATAATCTTGGGGCCTGGCGGCTACAGATTTGGGGACTACTGGAGAATGGGTTTAGTTCTCGAAGTCCTTATTATTATAACAAGTATTCCACTACTATTGATATTTTGGCCCATCAATTAAAATAGTAATCTAGTGTAAGCTCGATCAAATCTTGATGCCTATAGGGATATAATTGCTCAGTATTGTTATAGCTATCAAAGGAAATAAATTTGCTACCAATATTGATGCTGTTGCTTAACTCATATACCGCTGATACTGATGAAAAACTCCCATTATCTCCCAAAATATTTGCATGCTGCAATGAAATATCTAAAAGATCGTTATACAATCTCCAATCAAACCTTAAACTATATCCATATTCATTCTGCTTATTTGCTATTTGCGCACCGTGATCATGAATATACGTACTAGCTAATTCAATATTTATGCTCAAATCCCTAAAACCAGAATAATCAGCGCCTAAAGAAAATTCGGATACCTCATTTTCAGACCAAGGGCCTATCAAAGGATTGGAATAAGGAAATCTTTTTCCCTTTTTGTGAGAGGTATCGAATTTTAGAACAAAGTCTGAAAACGCAAAATTACCGCTTAAACCTAAGAAAGCTATTCTATCCTGCTGAGTGCTAAGCGTAGTTACATTTCCTGACACAGAGGAACTCAGTGTTGATAACTGCTTATTATTATATTCTCCTAAAGACAAATCCAATTGAAAGCCCGATAAAAGGATTTTATTTCTTAAGGCGTAACTTATATTATGTTGCACGGGAGAAACATCGGTAATTATTGACGCACCTAAAAAAGCAGCTTCAGGATCAAATGCTGTTCCAGATCTTGCAACTTTATTTCTTTTTTCGTCCAAAAAGACAATAATCTCTTGCTTTAACGAACCAATATTGTACCCAGCTAATATAGAGGGAATATTTAATCTTATATCATCCAAATCCTGCAACCCAATAGTAGATAGATCTCTTGGATTAGTAATATCACTTGAAATTAGTAAGCTTGACTCTCCTCTCGCAATTATTTGATTTCCAACTCTAAACCAAAGTCCATCGATTGGATAAAAGTCAATGTACAGATCTCTTAGCTTAAAATCAGCAGCTGTAGGACCGTAAGAATACTTATAGCTTTCAAAATACCCCCAGTCCCAATTGACGTCACCAGAGAGCTTGAAGTTAATGTCTTCCGCAAATTTTGTATTTAGCCCTAGATAAATATTGCTATGTATTGCCTCAATCCCTGGAGCTCTCCTGAAAAAAGGAACAGATGGAGATTCAAGGCCATAGTATAAGTTTTGAGAGAAAATAGCGTCCCAATCAAAACTTTCACTGGTTTCTTTTTTTTCGATTGAAATGTCAGAAAATTTTTCTTTAACAACATTCGTTGTAACGAGATCAAGTTCACTTTCTATTTCCTCGAAATCATCTCCACCAAAATCAGATAGAAAATCGTCATCTGATTGTGCATATACTGTCGAGTAAAGAAGTGTTATAAAAACAAGTAAAATTACGAGCCTGAACACGTTTATTAATAGCCTCGCTGCATGGCCTCGGATTCAAACAAGCTATCATTTAATTTTTTATTAAACGCTATTGTGTCAATAATAAAAATACTTGAATGCTCACGCTTCTTCTTTTTTGTAGTAGTCATCTGTTGCGTCTTTGCAACCCAGACACCATCAATTTTTTTAATATCCTTTGCTGACCAGAGCTTAACTTTTTTCCCCTTCTTTACAAGTATTCTGCCTTTGACACCAAAGAATATATCTTTTCTAATCCAAGTAAGTGTTTTTAAGTAACCTGTTTCCTTTATTACATCTTTTGATTTTGGTGTAGCCTCAATTACCCAACAATCTGCACCATCAACTACATCACTATCTTTTACAATTTTGTAAGTATAGTCTTCAATTTCTACTCCATCTAAATCAGCATATGTAAAATCACTACCCATAAAAGAATTGGATCGATCTCCACCAGAAATCCTATTAGTTTTTTGAAGACTTGGGAGATACAACCAGGAGTCATTATCTTTTGACGGATCGTCCCAGTTGTAAGACAAATAGGAGGTGTTCTTCACATCGGAAGGGCTCAAGAAAAAAGAGATGCTTTTTGTTCCGGTTGAAACTTCTTTTGTAAAACCCTTTAGTTTTCTCTCTCTTTTTCTATTTTTCTTGTCGATCAAAACAAGAGTAGATGTCTGCTCTATAGTTTCTCCTGTATACCTCTGATCAACTTTTTTCATGATCTCGTAAGCGGTCATGGACACAGATACATTTGGGAAAAGTAACACAAGAAAAAACAAAAAGTATTTTGAAAATATCATATTAAAGTTCATATACGTAACAATCTCAAAGCTTAGGTGAGTTTTTCTTCTTTTTCGAATATAAAGAGTAGCGCGGGTATAAACAACAGGCACCCTAACAAAGCCAAAGTAAAAATCACAGTGGTGAGCCATCCAATATCAATCATAGGTACTAAACGTGCAAACAAAAAAGTGCTAAACCCGATAACAAGCGCCAAAGACGTAGTGATAATGGCTCTTCCTGACTCTGTCATAGCTCTCTTTATTGAGTGTTCTACGGAACTTCCTAGAGATCTCGCTAACTTATATCTACTGACGACATGAATACAGTCGTCAATCGCAATACCCATTGTCATAGCTCCCACTATTAATGATCCCAAATTCAAATCCTTACCCAACATTGCAAAACATCCACCAGCAAAAACTATTGGAACGACTGCTGGGAACACGGCAATCGCGCCATGTTTAATAGACCAAAAGATAATAAAAAGAACAACACTTATAAAGGTTAATGAAAGCATGAATGATTGGCTAATCCCTTTATCGGTATACTCATTTTGAGCTTGAAACATTACCATTGGACCGGTAGGAGTAACATTCAAGTCTGGAAAATCTTTGTTTATTGTTTGCATCATATCATCCAGAAACTGATTATATTCACTAGCATCCATATTAATTGTCGGTAAAGTTATTCTCGTAAATCGCTCATCAAAATCTTTAATATCTGAAAGGTCATCATCAGGACCTGAGTTTTCGAACAATAACAAAAGCTGGCTAGTCATGGGTTTACTATCTGGTATTTTGTAAAACTCTTTTTTGTTATCTGAAAACGCCTTCCTAATTTGCTTAAGTTGATCCAGATAACCGACTATTTTCCCTGACTTTTCTTGTTTTTCAAGAAAAGCCTCGAGAGCATCAAGTTTTGTGAGAAAGCTGGGCTCTTTAATCCCCTCTTCTAATTCAGAGTCTAGCATCATATCAATATTTGATGATCCTTTAAACTCTCTATCAAAATACCTCAAGTCTTCTGATATTTTGAGATCACCTTTAAAAAATTTAAAAATATTCGTATCAACTTTAATGTAGGTTGCGCTAAAAAAGCTTACAGAGATGAGTAGCAGTCCCACCATTAAAATACTAAATCTATTTTTGTATGAAAAATTTGGAAGACTGGAGGTCACACGTGTAAGCCAATCATTGTCATAAGCTTTCTTCGTAGCTGGTGAGAGTCTGTTTAAAAATGATAAAGCAGCAGGCAACGAAGTCATTGAGAGAATAAAAATAATCATTGGTAGTATCGTTGCTAACAACGAAAACTCACGCACAGGAGATAATTTTGTTATATACAGCGCAGCAAATCCAATTGAAGTGGTAAATTGCGTAAAGAATATAGGCTTAAAAAGGTTTTTTATTAATTCTTTAGATGCGTCTAAAGCTGTGTGCTTGGAAAGAGTTCTTAAGCTATAAAACTCAGACATAACGTGAACCGTGCACGCCATACCTAACAACATTGTGATAGGAATTAAAGCTTGGTTTACTGGCGTTATATTATAGCCAAGATACGCTTGTAAACCGGTCATCATTGTGACTGCTGTACCAATAACGACCCAGGGAGCCAAAATACCGGTCAAAGATCTAAAAACAATGCCTAAGACAATCATCATTATAGCAGCAACAGTAGGATTTAGCCAAGCGGCATCTGAGTTACTGATTACGGTGAAACGTTCATTTAAAACCGGTTGTCCTCCAAACTTTATATCATATCCCTTTTCCAAATATCCCATCTCATTTATGAAGTTACGTAAATCCGTTACAACTTTAAGCTTGTGATCAAGTCCGTTAACAATATACTCCGTTCTTGCAATTATTCTGGTATGCCTAAAATCTTTGCTTATAAGGGTGTCGAGCGCTAGGTTTTCATCCTGCATGGCAATCCTAGCCGTGTCTAATTGATCTAAATTATCATCTAAATTCTCTATGTCCTCGAAAATATAGTCTGTAGCAACAACCCCACCTCGATTATATGTCCTCTGATATCTGGCTAGACTATCAACCTTCTCAACCACCTCATGTTCTTCTAACATTGCATGAATTTCTTCAATCATCTTTACAGTTTCAAGATTGAAAAGGTCTTTATCTTTTGGTCTCGCTTCTATACCGACAACTAGAGACTCAGTGCTTCCAAATAGATCTCTCATTTTATCATGAGCTAAAAGCGTTGGATCGCCTTCAAGGAACCACATTTCATTTGAATTATTAACCCCTATAGGGTTTTTAGAGATAGAAAAAACTGACACTAAAATCAGTAAAACTGTTATTATAAGTATGAAAATTCTATTCTTAATTACTTGATTTGACCAAGCCTCTATCATAAAACCTTTCCTCCGATGAACGTGAAATAATGCATTGAGTTATTTAATACAAGACTTACGTTGCGTAAATTTATTATCTATTTAGTATTAATAGAAAAGGGGCTAAAATAATAATTATTGTATAAAAGAATGCCATTGCTTGGATGGAAGATTTCTACAGGGAAGGTTTATGCAGAATATATTTCTTACTGGAGGAACTGACGGGATTGGACTTTCCGCTGCAAGGTCCTTATTAGCGATGAACCATCGGCTTTTTATTACATATCGAAATAAAAATAAATTAGATGCTGTAAAATATGAACTTAAGTCATTTTGCAACGACAAACAGGTAAGTTTCTTAAGATGTGATTTGTCTGAGCCTGATGATATTAATGAAATTGTGAATGTATTTAACAAATCTAAGATAAAACTAAATTGTCTGATCAATAACGCAGGAACTATTTTGTTTAAGAAATCGTATAATAGTGTGGGAATTGAAAAAGTCTTTGCAACAAACCATCTAGGTCCCTTTTATCTTACAAACAGGCTTCTTGAAAAAAATTTGATACGTGAAGGTGGCAGAATAATTAATGTAGGGAGTAGCGCTCATAAAACCGCAGTTCTAGATTTTAATAATTTGGACAGTAGCAATTCGAAAAGTTGGTACGAACGTTATTCAAGGTCTAAGTTATGTAATTTGTTATTTACACTAAAGTTATCGGAAAATCTTACCGAAAAAAATATATCTGTAAATTGTGTACATCCAGGAATCGTAAATACGAACATAGGTCAAGATCATAAAGGACTTTTACAGTTTATTATTAGGTTAGTTTTAAAATACAGAGGCATATCACCTGAGGAAGGCGCAGACACTCTTGTCTATCTAGCAACAAACGAGACGGTGCAAAAAGTTTCTGGTAAGTATTTCATAAAGAGAAGTGAATCAAACCCCTCAAAAGAGGCTTTAAAATCGGATATTGCAGATCGTTTATGGCAAGAAAGCACTAAATTAATAAATAGATTTTTGTCTTGAAGAACACTATCAAAATTATTTTGTGTATAATTTTCATATCCTTACCGGCACCTATTTTTCCGCAGAGTACAAAAGTGTATGAATACTGGCTGGATAAGTTTTTGCTACCAAAACTCCAGCAAAAATTTAATAGCCATAAAATTATTAGTGAAATTGAAACGCATCTCAAAGACAACATAGGCTCTGTGATAAAATTAAAAAGGTTACTCAATAAAAACGAGCAGGCTGAGTTTTCTGATCCTGCAAAGTATTTCAATAAAAAACTAATTTTACAAAAAACCAAAGTAGGCAAAAAATATAAAAAAAGCCTTCAAAAAATATTAGAAAATATCGAAAATTTATATGAAGTAGATAGACATTTTTTGCTTGCTATATGGGCTAACGAGACATTCTTTGGAAGAGTAAGGCCAAGGCTAGACAGTCTTCAAGTACTATCTCTACTCAGCTTTTCATCATCAAATAGACTAGTTTACTTGAATGAGCTTATTTATCTAATTGATTTTGCTATAGAAAATGAAATAAATATTAAATATTTAAAAGCTTCGAAAGCGGGTGCTCTTGGACAACCTCAGTTCCTACCTTCCACTCTTGTTAAATTCGCTGTAGATTATGATAATGACGGAAATAGAGACATATGGAACAGTCAGCCAGATATATTGGCTTCCATTGCAAACTATTTACATCAGTTTGGATGGGATAATAACTTAGAATGGGGATATGAAGTTCAACTGTCAAACAGCATTAGTTGCTACCTAGAGGGACCAGATCATTCAAGAAGCTTGAGCCAGTGGAAAAAGCTAGGAGCATCTAGATTTAAAGGAGAAGAATTTCCTCAAGATGATCTTAATGAGTCATACAGTTTAATGTTTCCGGCTGGAATACACGGACCTATTTATTTAGTAAGCAAGAACTTTTATACACTTAAAGAATATAATAACTCCGATTTATATGCTTTATCTGTTGGGTTCATTGCAGACAAAATTAAATATAACAGCCACAACTTTTTTAAAAATTGGGAAACAACCGAAAATTTAACAAAAAATGAAATAATAAGTATACAGGAAAAGCTATCTAGAAAATATTACACGGGTGGCATAGACGGTCTAATAGGGCATAAAACAAGGCGTGCAATAGGCCTGTACCAAAGAGACAATAACCTAAAACAAACTTGTTGGCCACCACTTTGAGTTATAAAAATATTTTAAGAGTTGGAGCAAATACTATAGCCAATTCGAGCCATATCTTCTGCTCTTTTTATTTGCTCAAAGACATTAGAGCTTTCTGAGCTAACATTTCCAAGCAGGGTTCTAGCAGCTACTCCAAAAATAATCGCCGCACTACGAAAAAGAGCAAATGATAAAAATAGAGGCCAATTCGGAATTGAGCGTCTACCTGAAAACTTCATATATAGTTCAAGAAATTCTTCTTCAGAGGGTATACCCAGTTGTTTTAGATTTAAGTCTTCAAACCCATATCGGTAGGGGATACAATAATAACCCAGATCAGCTAAGGGGTGGCCCAATGTTGATAATTCCCAATCAAGTACACCAATCACTGTCGAGTTATTTTTATCAATTATCGTATTACCTAATCGGTAGTCACCGTGGGCAATAGCAAATTCATCCTCAATGATAGAATTTTCTTTAAGCCATATACTAAGTAAATCCATTTCGTTAAAGTTGGCCTTTACAGTAATATCTTCTTTTGATCTTTGGAATTGATCAGACCATAATTTTATTTGACGCTGGATGTAGCCTTCTGGTCTTCCAAAAGACTCGAGGCCGATTGATTTGTAATCTACATTGTGCAGTTTGGCTAGCGTCTCTGCTAAAGATACGCAGATGGTGTTTCTTTCATTTTTTGAGAATCCATTTATTTCCGGAGTTGTAATTATTCTTCCGTCTATGTAGTCCATTATAAAAAATTCAGTACCTATCACACTCGGGTTATCACAAAAACCAAGCATCCTAGGCACAGGGAAATCTATTTTTCCAAGAGCGTTCATTACTTTAAATTCTCTGTCAACCGCATGTGCCTTTGGCAACAGCTTTCCTGGAGGTTTTTTCCTTAAGACATATTTATTGTTTTCACTCTCAAGAAAAAAAGTTGGGTTAGACATTCCTCCTTGAAACTGCTTTACCTTTAATCCTGTGCTCTCTATCTCATTGGACTCCATCCATGTCACTAGATTATCGGTGTTGAATTTATGTTTTTCCAAAGGAGCTATTAATTCTTGATCATTTCTGCTCATTTTTCTCTTTCCAATATGTAAAACCTAATTTACCAGGAATCTATATACCTGTTTTTTGGGACTTTTTCAGAACTATTAATAGGACTTTCTACTACCATAGATATCCAATCACGAGATTCTATAGGATCTAGAACTGTATCAAATTCTAACAAGCTTGCGGCATTAATTGCCTTTCCTTTTTCATAAAGGTCATCAACTAATTTTTTAAAAAGCTTTTCTTTCTTCTCTACGTCACTTTCTGCTTCTAGCTCTTTTCTGTACCCTAACTTAACAGCACCTTCCAAACCCATAGCTCCAATCTCAGCGGTTGGCCAACCCACAACAAATTGTGGTGCCATAAAACTGCCACCAGCCATTGCTTGTGCTCCAAGGCCATAAGCTTTTCTTAAGACAATGGTCATCATTGGTACCGTTACATTAGCTCCCGCTAGAAATAAGCGACAACAGTGGCGTACAAGGCCAGTCTCTTCAATTTCCGGGCCCACCATCATGCCGGGAGTATCACAAAGACTTAATATCGGAATATTATAATTTTCACATAATTTAATAAATCTGGAAGCCTTATCTGCTCCATCACTGTCTATCGCCCCAGCCAAAAATAGTGGATTATTTGCAATTAATCCCAACGGCTTACCTTTAACTCTGATAAAGCCTGTGAACATACCCTTTGCAAAACCAGCCTTTATTTCCAATACAGAGCCTATATCAGCAATATTATCAACAACCTCCCGAATATCATAAACCTCCAACCTATTTTCAGGAATAACGTACCTTAAATTTTCTACTTCAGGAGCTTCCCAAGATTCTAGGTTTCCCTGAAAATATGATAAATATTTTTTTGCTATTACAATAGCATCATCCTCGTTATCGACTAAAATATCAATAACACCATTGGGATATTGAACGCTTGTTGGACCAACCTCTTCAGGTTTGTACACTCCTAACCCTCCTCCCTCAATCATTGCTGGGCCACCCATACCCAGATTAAGATCTCTTGTGCCGATTATTACATCACAGCAACCCAATAAAGCAGCATTACCCGCAAAAAGCCTACCTGAACCAATTCCAACTAATGGCACTTCTCCAGAAAGACGCGCAAAATCATGAAAAGAAGGAATGTTCAAACCAGCGATATTTTGATCTCCCGCATCAACATCTCCTGGTCTCCCTCCTCCCCCTTCACAGAAAAATATCAAAGGAACTGTTAAACCTCTAATAACATCAATCATTCTATCTAGCTTCTTATGATTATTTATACCCTGTGTTCCTGCTAGAACCATATAGTCGTAGTGCATAATTGCAGTCTTAGTTTGTTCTTTGGCAAACAAATCCGAGTTTACATAGCTCAAACCTGTTATTAATCCATCTGCGGGAGTATTTTTTATCAGATCATCAAGCGATCTTCTCGATCGTTGTGCCGCATAAACCAGATCCCCATACTCAAAAAAGTCATTATTGCCAATTAAAGACTTTATATTCTCTCTAGCAGTTCTTTTCCCAATTTTTTTTCTTTTTTTAACTGCTATGGGCCTACTTTTATCTAATGTAAGCTTCCTTCTTTCCATAAGATTTTCGAGATCTCCTCTCATTTTTTTTGACTTTTTTGACTTGCCTTTCTTCAACTTTTTTTGGCTGCTTTCTTTTTCAGGAATGAATTCAAAAAGAGGCGATCCTGTTGAAACAGTATCTCCAATATCAACAAAAAATTTTGATACGAATCCATTTGCATTGGCTTTAATAGGATGATGCATTTTCATAGATTCCTGAACTAGGACAGTATCTCCTGGCTTAATCTTTTTATTTGGCAATACCTTTATGTCTATTACTGTACCAACAAGCTCAGATTGAATTGTGTTCTCTGTTAAAGCGCTATCTATTAGAGGCCTGTTAGGAATTTCATTTTTATTATTCTCTTGAACGCCTATTTCGGTATCTCTATTCAGTTTTTGAAGATAAACTTCGATATTATTATCAATTGTAGAAATATTTACTGATCCGTTTTGAGGGACTTCTTGTCGCAATATCTCGATAATTAAATTTTTATTTGTCTCTACCCCTGAAACATTAGACATTCTTAAAGTAAAATCTAGCTTTCTTACAGCTTCACCCAAACCAAATTCGCTAGTAGCAATAACTTTAGCAAGCAATGAGTCGTAAAGACCATTATTTAAATAGCCAACTTTTCCTGCACCATCAATCCGTATTCCAGGACCGGAAACAATATCATACTCTTTTATAGTTCCGGTTGTTGGAACAAGTTGGTTTTTTTTATCATAGCTTTCCATATTAAGCCTAGCCTGTATTGAAGCACGCTTTCCTAATACAATTCCCACTTTAATATTCTGATCCTTGAGAGATTTTCCATTGAAAACGCTGATCTGGGATCGTATGAGATCAATTCCAGTAAGTTCTTCTGTAATAGTATGCTCTACCTGCACCCTTGGATTAACTTCCATGAAATAGATTTTTTCATTTTTATCGACCAAAAATTCAACTGTGCCCAAACCTTTGTAAGCAACACTTTCGCACAAACTAATTGCATAATTATATAGCTTATCTTTAGCTTGGCTTGAAAGATTTGGTGCGGGACAAAATTCGATAAATTTTTGAAAACTTCTTTGAAAGGAACAATCTCTTTCGAAAAGATGAATACACGATTGTCCATCACCCAAAATTTGAACCTCAATATGTCTAGCCTCTTCAATTACCTCCTCTGCAAAAATCAAATTAGAGCCAGAAAAGGACTTTGCTTCTTCTTTTACTAACGATAATACTTCAGAAAAATCATCTTTTTTATGAATTATTCTTGATCCTCTTCCCCCACCACCAAAATTTGCTTTTAAGATTATTTTATTTTTTTTTATCTCATTAAAAAAACTCAGAATATCTGATTTTTTTTGTATTGGCCCCGATGAAGAGCATACAGGTATCCCTAATTTTTGAGCTAATTTTTTTGCTTTTTCTTTATTACCAAAATTTTTTAATGTTTTTTCATTTGGGCCTATAAAAATGATGTTATTCCTCGCACAACTAGCGGCAAATGCATGGTTTTCACTCAAGAACCCATATCCCGGATGCACAGCCTTAATTTTTTTACTTTTTGCGAGAGATATGATCTCATCAATATTTAGGTATGCAGAAGGTCCTGTACCGTTTAATTCAAATACTTCAGAGCAATACGAAAGATGTGCACTTGAACTATCATCTTTACTATAAATCCCATAAGCCTTTATCCCCATCTCGTTCAAGGTCTTAGAAATCCTAATTGCTATTTCGCCTCTATTAGCAATTAAAACTGAATTTATAATAGTCATAGAACACTCTTTAAAAGATAGATTGTTATATCATTTGTATATAGTAACTGTTTTTGTTGGCAATTCGTTTGCCACATCATCGGGAACAAAAAAATCTCTAATTAGTTCATTATCTGAAATACGATATTTTTCAAAATCAGTTTCGCCCGCGTTTCTCAAAACAACCTCATCAATGAAAAAATTACCTGTACAAGATTTTGGATCTTTACTTAAAATTTCATATGCTGCATCAGCCATTATACTAACATCTCGACTACTTTTTGCAGTATTTTCTCCACCCAGAACATTTCTTACAGCTGCTGTATCAATAGCAGTTAAAGGCCAGAGTGAGTTTACTCCAATGCTGAATTTTTTGAACTCTCGTGCATGCCCAAGTGTTAGCAAACTCATACCCATTTTAGAAATCGTATAGGCAACATGTGGTGCAAACCACTTATCATCTAGATCCAGAGGAGGAGAAAAAGTTAATATGTGTGCATGATCACTTTTCCTTAGATAAGGCAAACACGTTTTTGATACTAAAAAAGTTCCTCTAGTATTGATGTCTTGCATCAGGTCATATTTCTTCATATCAACGGATCCGGTTGGGAAAGGAACTATAGCACTGGCGTTATTTATACAAATGTCAATTCCTCCAAATTGCTTCACGCCTTTCTCCACTGTGGCGACGACATTATCTTCGAAGCGAATATCACACTCTAAAGGAAGGCAATTGCCACCTAATTCTTCGATCTCTTTTGCAGCAGTAAAAATTGTTCCAGGTAGTTTTGGATGAGGTTCTGTTGTTTTTGCAGCTATAATTATGTTGGCACCGTCAATCGCCAATTTTTTCACCACTTCTAGCCCTATGCCCCTACTTCCTCCGGTTATAAAAACAGTTTTCTCCTTAAAGTTCATTTTATCCCTCACTTGATCTAATAATTGAAGTAGAATGTATAAGTGTAGCCGCTAACTCGCCATCAGCACTAAAAATATTTCCTTCAATATTAATAACTCTTTTGCCAATTTTTTTAAATTTAGTCTCGATTTTATTTTCACCAAGCAATACTGGTTTATGGAATAACACGTGATGGTTTGTACTGCTTACTTTTTTAATATTTTCTTGGCTTCGCAAAATACTAACAAAAGTTGCTTCATCCATCGCAGCAGAAATCATTCCTCCTTGTACTCCACCATAAATATTTTTTGAAGCTTGAGGAAAAATTACTGAAAAAACATACATCTCTTTAGTCTCTTTAATTAATTTAAGACTAAAGAACTCAGCAGCGTTACTTTCTTCATTTTGCAGTGTTTCAATCATTTGCTAGAAGCTCTTGTCTTAATCAAAAAATAAGTGTATTCCGCTATAGATATTCCTACAACATTTTCTTTAATCTACTGGAGACCAACTCTGAAAATTTCAAATACTTTCTTTTGCTTTATTATTGCTGGAATGATCTCATTTGTTGCTCTTTCAATAGATACCTTACTCCCTGCATATACAGAAATTAAAAATAAATTTCTAATTAGTGACCATCAATTGCATTGGGTTATAACAGCTTTATTTTTTGGCTTTTCATTAGGCCAGATCCTATTTGGACCTGTCTCAGACCGTATAGGCAGGAAAAACTCAGTTCTACTAGGAGTAAGCATTTACTGGCTTGGGTGTTTTATTTGTCTTTTTAGTAATTCATATATGATATTTGTGTTGGGGCGATTTATTCAAGGTTTTGGTATCGGTGGACCTAGAGTTGTTTCACAGGCTATATGCCGAGATTTATTCAGTGGGAATAGGTTGGCAAGCATCAACTCATTTATTATGAGTATTTTTATCTTAGTTCCTATTGTTGCACCGCTATTGGGCCAAGGCATTCTATTTTTCTTTTATTGGAAATATATCATAGTGTTTTTTATCTTGTTTTCTTTAATAACAACATGCTTTCTTTTACTTAATGTTGAAGAAACCTTGCAGGAAAAGAAACGAATAAGTTTTTTGGCTATTGTAAAGCACTTTAAAGAGGTTTTGAGTAATTTAACTTCAATGATTTACATAGCATGTTTAGGTCTTCTTCTGGGAGGCTTACTCACTTTCATAAACATTTGCCAACCGCTCTATTTTAATTATTTTGACGTTGGATCTAGGTTTCCCTTATATTTCGCACTGATAGCTTCCATGCTAGGTTTATCGTCATATTTAAACTCAAGATATGTTGGGCAATTTGGTGCGGTTAAACTTGCTAAAATTTTTTCGTTACTATTGATGATCTGGACGTCAATCAATCTTTTGTACCAAATCAATTACTTCTCTTTTAACTTGGCATGGTTCTCTATATTTATAATGATAAGTTTTTCTTTCTTCGGATTTATTTTTGGAAATTTAAATGCTCTAGCTATAAATCCTTTCGGACATATTGCCGGATACGCATCATCTGTTATTGGAGCAGTATCTACGTTTATAGCGCTGGTAGTTAGCGGCTCAGCATCAACATTTTTTGATGGAACTCCAATTGTGGTTATCTTCACACTTTCTGTATGCTCTATTTCAACTTTTTTTCTCTTGTTTACACAAAAACTTTTCGAAAAAAAATAAATAAAGGCTAACCAAAGCGTGTAGGAAATATTTCATTTAACTTTATTTTTATTTCTTCTACAGCGCTCACTACAATAGAGAACTTGCTCCCAGTCTTTCTTCCATTTTTTTCGCCAGGTAAAAGGTTTTTTGCAAACTTTACAAACTTTCTCATCCTTCATAGGTATTATTCTCAATAAATAAATTTGCCTTCTCAAATATATGGAGTTTTCTTTCGGAAGACATTCTTTCTAACGTTTTATGAATAAATGATAATCTTGGATTCGATTTATAAAAGTCAATATGCTTTTCGATAAAACGCCAGTATAAACCGTCTAAAGTATCACACCAATCGCCCCTTTTATAATTACTCATTTTTAAAATGTAGTTGGACCCACATGTATAAGGTTTAGTCGACATCAAACCACCATCTGAGTAAGTAGCCATTCCAAACACATTTGGCACCATTACCCAATCAGACGAGTCAACATACATTTCCATGAACCAGTTATAGATGTATTTTGGATTTATTTCGCAGAGGTTCATTATGTTACTGATTACCATTAGGCGTGGTATATGATGATTATAACCATCTCTTATTGCTTTATTAATAGAGTCATCTAAAGGCAGAATTCCTGTTGTTCCCTCATACCAACTAGAGGCTAACGATCTGCTGTGTTTAAAAAAGTTTGATTTAGCTTGAACATCTCCTTTTTCCTGATAAATCCCTCTAATAAACTCTCTCCAACCAATTATTTGTCTCAAAAAACCTTCAACCGAGTTGAGCGGAAGCTGATGTTTTTCATACACTTCTAAAGTTTTTTCTACTATTTCATCAGGAGTGATTAATCCAATATTGAGTAACAAACTCAAACAACTATGAAAGAGGAAGTTTTTACCCTCAACTAAAGCATCTTCATACACTCCAAAACAATTTAATCTCTCCTCTAAAAACTTTTCAAGTTGAATGGAGACATCTTTTCTTTGAACAGGAAACCAAATTTCATTAAGTTCTCCTGGATGGTTAGAAAAATGCTGTTTTATTAACTTAGAGACACTTTCATGATAGGCAGAGATTTTGTATTTGGGGAGCGTAGGAATTACCGTACTTGGTGGAATTTTTTTTCTATTTTCAGCATCATATGACCATTTACCACCTACTGGTTTTTGATCATTATCCAGTAATATATCAAATTTTTTTCTTCCAAATATATAAAACGAATTCATCCTAAACTGTTTCAATCCTTTATGAAAATCAGAAAAATCCTTTCTCGAAAACATAAACATAGGTGAGTCGACGATAGAATATGTAATGCCCGCGTTAGCAAGTACTTTAAGAAAGGGCAACTCGAAAGACTTATCCTCTATCTCAAATAGATTTAAATTAGCTACCTTTTTCTCACTCAAAAAAGAACAAAGCAATTCTGTATATGTCTGATTTTCATCCCTTTCACTTAATTTAAAATAATGAACGTTGATACCAGATGTCCTCAGTTCATCAGCATATTCTCTCATGCAGCATAGAAAAAAATAGATCTTTAACTTATGGTGCTTCACATATGTGCACAGACCAAAGTCTTCAGCCATAAATACATCGGTGCAGCCTTTTTTCTTCAATAATTTTGGATGAAAAAGCTGATTACCTAAAATCACAAATAAATTCTTCATATAGCAGACATAGTCTGTTAATGATTATTTTAAAGTTTTTCTTAATCGTTTCTTGAGTGGATTAGGATAAGCAGAAAGTTTCGTATTTTTTTCACTAAAATCAATTAATGATAAACAAAATCAATATATTAGATAATAAATCTAAAGGCATAGTACTTGCAGTTTTCGGCGTACTCTTATTAACACCAGATACTCTTTTTATGAGATTATCAGAACTTGAAAAATGGCAATTAGGAGGATGGAGAGGTGTGCTTATGGGTGCTACCCTCTTTTTTATCTGGATTTTTTCAAGAAAATCGGGACACAAAAGTGAGTTTCTAACAACATTTTCTATTCCTGGACTGCTAATTGTTGGAGCGATGGCCGTTAATTCAGTAAGTTTTACTCTTGGTGTAAGTGAAACTTCTGTCATTGTTGTTTTGACTGCGCTAGCAACGATGCCCCTTTTAACAGCCTTGTTATCAGTTTTCTTTTTGAATGAGCAACAAAACCTAATTTCATGGTTAATATTGATTTTTGCTGTATGTGGCATTTCTCTTGCCGTTAGTGGATCAGATACTGCTGAAAATGCACCTGATGGCTCCGTAATTCTAGGTGCTTCATATGGATTAATTTCTGCTTTGGGTATTTCTTTCACGTTTACAATGGTCAGAAAATATCCAAATTTATCTGTCATGCCTGCAACGTCTATAGGGTGTATTATAAGTGGTGTCTTTTGTTTTTACCTATCAAACGAACCGAATTTAAACTTCTCGGCACCCTTCAGTGTTATAGCGATGGGGATAATCATTTTACCATTTTCCTTCGCTTTATTACTCATAGCGCCAAAATATACTAGAGCTTCTACCGTTAGCTTAATTATGCTCCTAGAGTTGGTATTGGGATCATTTTGGGTATGGCTCGTGATAGATGAGCAGCCATCTCTTCAGATGATTATAGGTGCTCTAATTGTAACGATTTCCATCATTGCTTATATAAAAATATCAGACATACAAAAATAGTTAATAGGTAACCACAGATCTTATAGATTTTCCCTCATGCAATAGATCAAAGCCCTCGTTAATTCTTTCAAAGTCAATAACGTGTGTAATCATTGGATCAATCTCAATTTTTCCATCCATATACCAATCAACTATTTTCGGTACATCTGTTCGGCCTCTTGCCCCGCCGAATGCTGACCCTCTCCAACTTCTGCCAGTAACTAATTGGAACGGTCTCGTACTTATTTCCTCTCCAGAGCCTGCAACACCAATTATTATGCTTTCTCCCCAACCTTTATGTGCACATTCAAGTGCTGTTCTCATAATATTAACGTTACCAATACACTCAAATGAGTAATCGGCGCCTCCTTTGGTTAGATCGACTAGGTACGAGACTAAATCACCCTTTACTTTGGAAGGATTGACAAAGTGTGTCATTCCAAAACGTTTTCCCCACTCCTCTTTAGAAGCATTTATATCCACACCAACTATCATCTCGGCGCCGATCATTTTCAGGCCCTGGATGACATTTAGCCCGATACCTCCTAGACCGAACACCACCGCTCTACATCCAGCTTCAGCTTTCGCAGTATTAATTACGGCACCAATTCCAGTAGTAACTCCACACCCTACGTAACAAACTTTCTCAAAAGGGGCGCTTTTAGAAATTTTAGCAACCGCAATATCGGGCATAACTGAAAATTGAGAAAAAGTAGAGGTGCCCATATAATGAAAGATAGGCTTACCTTTATAACTAAAGCGGCTTGTTCCGTCGGGCATTAATCCCTGACCTTGGGTAGTCCGTATTGCCTGACAAAGATTTGTTTTAGGATTAAGGCAATATTCACATTCTCTACATTCGGG
Source organism: uncultured Alphaproteobacteria bacterium (assembly GCA_902574225.1). Classification (GTDB taxonomy): domain Bacteria; phylum Pseudomonadota; class Alphaproteobacteria; order Rhodobacterales; family Rhodobacteraceae; genus CACIJG01. Next base: position 6,104 of record CACGMO010000016.1, on the reverse strand, counting down.
GGTATACAAGGGAATGACGTGATCACCAACAGATACAGAGGTAACATTTTTTCCAACATCAACAACAACACCAGCTCCTTCATGCCCTAATACAGATGGAAATATTCCTTCAGGATCTGCTCCAGATAAAGTGTAAGCATCTGTATGGCAAATGCCAGACGCCTTTATCTCTACGAGAACCTCACCCTCTTTTGGACCCTCTAAATCTAATTCTACTATTTCTAAAGGCTTAGAAGCTTCAAATGCAACGGCGGCTTTAGTTTTCATCACCTTCTCCTCATTTTAAGTTAAAAAGATATCTCTTATTTTAATCCAGCTATTTTCAAGCCTTCTAGTAGAGTATCTTTTATTATAGTTGGTGCAACCTTTTCATAATCCTCTAATGTCTTAATCTCAGGTCGTTCTTTAAGAAAAGAGTTTAGATTTTCCTTAGCAGAATCTAAGTCATTCATTTTTCCATACACCGCAGCCTTCCAGCCAAAGAATCTGGAATGTGGACTTCGCTCATGAGCCGTGTTCAGCCATGTTATTGCATTTTCCCAGTCTTTGAGAGCTATATACAAAAGAGGGAAAAAACCTTCATAATTTCTTTTGGATTGAGGATCTAGCTCGATTGCTTTGTTAATATAGGACAAGGCTTCTTCATTTCTTCCAAAATTTGTTAAGGCTTGACCGTAGGAAAAATTCGAGCGTGGATGGCTTGGATTCAATTCTAATGCTTTCTCAGCTGTCTCAAGCCTTTTATTCAAATCTTTTTTAATACTATAAGACATGCTTAATGATGACATAGCGTCGGGGTTTTCAGGATCGGTATCGACTGCTTTTTGCGCCATTTGATGAAAGAGCCTAGTGTTTTCTTCACGACTATCTTGGTGCTCGTGACTATAAATTTTTCCCTGAAGCACGTTACAATACAGAACGTATGCGTCACAAAAATTTGCATCTAGCTCTATTGCTCTCTTACAGTGTTCAATAACTTTATCACCTAATGTTGTTCCAACAAAATCTTGAGTATTATAAATGTTAAGACCTTGAAGATACTCATCCCAAGCACCAAAGTTTTTCTTCCCTTTAGTGGTTAGCTTTACCTGCTCCTGATCCTTTAAAGCAGGAGAAATTAGTGCGGCTACATCTCGTGATACTTCATCTTGAACTTCAAAAATGTCTTCAAGCGACCTATCCCATCTTTTTGACCAAATTTGTTTATCATCATCTGCTGAAGTTAACTGTGCAGTAATTCGAACTTTATTTCCGGCTTTTCTAACACTCCCTTCAACTAAATACCTCGCTCCCAGTGCTTTCGATATTAAATCAGATTTCTCAGTGGAGTTTTTAAATGAAAAACTAGAATTCCGCGAGATAACGGGAAATGTTTTCCACAATGAAAGGTTGGCAATTATATCCTCTGTAATTCCATCTGCGAAATACTCCTGCTCTTCATCATTACTCAAATTTTTAAATGGAAGAACGGCAATAGCTGGGGGTTTGCCGCCATCATCTACATCATCAAGTTTCTCTTCTTTTTTTGCCTCTCTTTTTTCTAGATTATTAAGCGCTAAATCGAACGCATGAACATCTGTATTTTTTACTCGTTGCTCACCAATATCATTGAACAAAAACTCAGTCTTTTGATTCACAAAATCATGTATGCTTTTTGATAAACATACCCCACCAGGTTGCGAAAGTGCCTCTAAACGCGCGGCAACATTTACTCCGTCCCCATAAAGATTATCGCCTTCTACTATAACATCACCCATATTTATACCAATTCGAAAATGCATTTCGCTATCTTCAGATACACTAGAATTTCGTTCAGAAATTAACTTTTGAAATTCAGATGCACAAACCACTGCAGAAACTGCACTTTTAAATTCTGCAAGGACCGAGTCTCCCGCTGTATTAAAAATTCGGCCTCCATGCTCTTTAAACAAATTATCTAGTATTTCCCTGCATGAACGAAAACTTTTAAGAGTTTGGTCTTCATTCTTCTCCATAAGCTTACTGAAACCAACAACATCTGTTACGAAGATAACAGCAATTTTTCTATCAATTTTATTTTCATTCATTTTTTTTAACCAAAATAAGTAAGATTAAAGCTTACTACAAATATAGAAAAACCCAAGAGGATTAACAACAATCCAAACGCAACCTCCACAAAAAATATTTTATCCTTATAAAATTTAAGCAAGCTTTTTAGAGTTACTAGAAAAACAATTATAACGTAGACACTTACATCAATAAACCCTGCGATAATTGCCATAAATATGTGAATAGAAAAATTTTGCTCGGGAGACAAAAACTGACTAAATAAAGAAGAGAAAAAAGCCAGTATTTTTGGATTCAGAATTGCGATACCAAAACCATCTCTAAAATGATTTAATGTAATGCCTGATGACGATGTTTTATATTCCCCAAAATTTGATAAGTCTTTTTTTGATAGCCCTTCCCGGAGTATTTGAAAGCCTATCCACAACAAGAATAATGCTCCTAAAATTTGGACAAACGAAAATATCTTTGGAGAATTAATTAATATAAAACTTAAGCCGATCGCTGAGACAAGTGCATATATAAAAATGCCTAAGCCATGGCCTACTGCGGCGTAAATGCCTGCGCTTCTACCATCAGCAACTGCGTGACGTAAAATCACTATCAAGCTAGGCCCTGGAGAAGAAGCACCCATAAGGCAAATTAAAATAAGATATAACCAGCTTTCAATACTCAACTTTTTTTCCTATTTTTTTATCAAGAGCAACCCTATAGGACTTCAAAAACCATTCAATAAATAAATCTTTATCTTCTAAAATTTCAGAGGGAATTGCCCAATTTGACAGGGATATATCTTTCCCATTTTTCTTGTATGTAAATGGTTTTGAAAAAGCAGACTTATAATCATTTATATTTGACTGATCAACTTTCATGAAAATTTCTGAACGCAGGATCAGTGCAACAGCCAGCTCATTTTTAAATAGTCCATACCCACCAAACATTCTTTTAAATGAAATGCCTTCTTCGTCATCTAAAAGATCCAAAATATGTTCGAGAGTTTTCTGGTTTGACATCTAAAGTTTAATAAATAGTTTTTATAAAGTTTTCTTATTGTCTTTTGATTTGTAAAAAATAAAGATCCCAGCAAGGATTATAAGAGATCCTCCAAAGAGTGTACTAAATTTAGGTATCTCATCAAAAAAAATAAACCCCATGACACTAGCCCATAGTAAGGCGGTATATCTAAATGGAGAAACAAATGTTACTTCACCATATCTCATGGCAGAAACTGAGGCTATATAACCTATAGAAACAAATATAGCTGTATAAACTATAAATAAAGAATTATCTACTTTTCCAAAAAGATCGGTGTCTTCACTTAATAAAAAGCTAACCACGGTCAGCATTAGTGCACTATAAAAAGCTACTACATTTGATGGTATATTTTTATTCAATCTTACAGTTAATAGATCACGTGCTGACAAACAAAAAACCGCAACTAATGCATGAATTGTAAAGAAGTTAAAATCCGATGCTCCCGGGCGAATAATTATAACTGCACCAAAACATCCAACCAAGACAGCAATCCATTCGTATGTCTTTGGTGATTGGCGTAAAAAAATGAATGATCCCAAAAGAACTATTAGAGGAATTAATTGAAGAATAGCATTAGCATTGGCTACATTCATGTTGAATAGAGCTGCCAGAAACGCATACGTCATGATAACTTCTAAAGTCGATCTAATTGTTATTACAATTCGGTCTCTCCATTCTTTAATAAAAAAGGATGCCTCACTCATATAACAGTAAGAAAAAAGAAAAAAGGTTACTAACAGTCCTCTTAAATAGGTTATTTGAAACATTGAGATTTCCGATGAAAGAAATTTCATGAAAATATCACTCATTACATAGCAAGCTGCCGCGAGAGAGATTAAAAATGCTCCCTTAGTGTTTTCACTTATCAACTACAAACAACCTTTCAATTAATAAAGAAGCGGTGTAAATCCTAAAACTAAAAGTTAGAATGTAGAGTTCACGCAGGAATTACCTTTCCATCATAGGCAAAACAATACCCATTGTCATCCACAGAAAGGTTTTCAACAACATTCATCATCATCTTAACAGACTCATCCGGTGAAATGGTTTCAGTAGTATTTTGAAATTTTTCTGTAAAACTTGTTTTAACTGTACCCGGATGAAGACCCACACAAATAGCATTTTTATTTCTCCTATTTATCTCGATAGAAGAAGTCTTAATGATTTGATTTAGAGCAGCTTTAGATGACCTATAGGAAATCCAACCTCCAAGTCTATTATCCGTTATGGAACCTACTCGGGCAGATAGATTAACGAATACACTAAATTTTGTCTTATCCAATTTTTTAGAAAAATTTTTTAATAATAAAGCGGGCCCTATTGCATTAATCGTCATCATATCAATCATTAATTTTTGTTTAACCACATTAATCGTTTTCTCAGGCCCCTCTTCAGTAGTTTGCAAAACCCCTGTTGCATTGATAATCAAATTGAATGAACCTTCTATTGATTCAGAAAGTTTAAATATTTTTTCTTCATCTGAAATCTCAAACCCATCAAAGGATCGGCTTATCTTTACCACATTTTCTGAACCGAGCTTACTCTCCAAGAACCTGCTAAACGCTTGACCTATACCACCACTAGCACCAAACACCAAAGCCCTTCCACTATATTCATACATGACTATCTAACTAAGCCCCTAATTCGGCCTTTATTTTGTTAGCCTGCCACGATAAAATCGACATGTCTTTTACCATTTGACCAGGTCTATCCATGGGTTTGCCTTCATATCTAGGTATAACATGAAAATGCAAGTGATAGACCTCTTGACCTCCATCAGCCTCACTAAATTGCTGTATGGTTATACCCGTTGCATTCATTGCTTTCTTGGATGTAATCGCAAGCTTTTTCACCACTTTAATAACTGCACATAGACTTTCATTATCAATATCCAGAATATTCCGAACACTCGCCTTAGGTATAACAAGAAAATGACCTGGCGACCTGGGCATTATATCCATAAAAGCCAAAACCTTTTCGTCCTCATAAATTTTTTCAGCAGGCAATTCACCCCTGATAATTTTTGCAAAAATATTTTGTTCGTCATAGTTCATCTCAAAATCCTTTTTTAAAAAATTGAACTTTCTACTAACCTTTTTGTGTATTCGTTTTTTGAATACCTTAATAGTCTTGCCGGAGTTCCCTCGTCCACAATCATACCATCTTTCATTACAACCATTCTATGAGAAATAGTTGAAACTAACTCTAAATCGTGACTTATAAATAAATAAGATAAATTAAGGTCTTTTTGCAAATCAATTAACAACTTAATTAATTGTTTTTGAATAGCCGCATCCAATGATGAAGTTGGCTCGTCTAAAATTAGGAGCTTCGGTTCCATAATTATCGCTCTTGCAATTGCGATACGCTGTCGTTGTCCACCAGAAAACTCATGGGGATACCTTTCTAGAGTATCTTTGTCAAGGTCTACTCTACTCAGAGCTAATAGTATTTTTTCTTCTACCTGTTCTTTAGAAAATATACGATGTGAAATAATACCTTCACCAATTATATCACGAATTGAAAGTCTTGGTGAGAGTGAAGAAAATGGGTCTTGGAAAACAATTTGAACATTACGTCTGTAATTTTTAAGTCTTTCCTTTTTTCGTAGACGAGGTTCAGGAAGATGCAATTTTATATCTCCTTGATAATCTACCAACTTAAGTATTGATAGAGCTAAGCTTGTTTTACCACTACCGCTTTCGCCTACAACTCCAAGTGTCTCGCCCAATTTAATATTTAAAAAAACTTTATTTAAGGCACAAAAGTCTTTAGACGAGCTTCTAAATAAGCTCCTAGGGCCTTTATACTTAACTGACAAGTTTTCAGCTGATAATAGAATCTTTGAAGTGTTTAATCTTGATTTTATAATTTTAATCTTAGGCTCGATTAAGTCTTTTGTGTATGCATGAGTTGGTTTTTTAAAAACATCTTCGGTTTTACCACTTTCAATTATTTTCCCTTCTTTCATAATATATAAACGATCAGCCAAATTTTTAACAATCTTTAAATTGTGCGTTATG
>CACGMO010000015.1 GCA_902574225.1 uncultured Alphaproteobacteria bacterium | reverse complement strand
TGTAAAGTTTTTTGGAAATTTAAAAAATTCAAACCAAAAAAACAACATTGTTAATAGTTATGAGCATAAAGTGCACTTGAAGATCGATGATTATTTTAAAGATTTGTGACTTTTACATATTTGGGAGAAAATATTGAAAGCAATAATGTATCACTATGTCAGAGAACATAATACAAAGTATCCAAATTTTAGATATTTAGACATAGGGAACTTTAGAAAACAACTGGACTTTTTTAAGGAGGAATTTGGCTTTTTATCCAAACAAGATTGGGATAAATTCACTAATTCAGGTATTATGCCTGAAAACCCCAGCCAAATTATTTTAACATTTGATGATGCTATGAGTTGCCATTTCGATTACGTTTTTCCGGAACTTATAAATCGAAACTTATGGGGCATCTTTTATATCCCAACTGGTCCATACCAGTCAGGGCAAATACTTGATGTTCACAAAATCCATCTTTTATGTGGGGCCTTTGATGGAAAAGAACTTCATGATCTTTTGTTGCAACGTATCAATAAAGAAATGATACCAGACACTCGTAGAAAAGAATTTCATTCTGAAACCTACAAAGATAAAGAATATATTGGTGTTGCAGAATTCAAGAGAATTTTAAATTATTTTATTAGCTACAAATATCGCCAAAATGTGATAGACAATATTGCGAAAACATTGTCATTTGAATTTCCAAAAAATTTTTATGTTAAGAAAGAAAATTTAAAGGTCATGGCCGATAAAGGAATGGTTTTGGGATCTCATACTGTAGATCATCCTTTGATGAGTAAGTTATCAAAAACTGAACAAGCCGAACAAATCAAGTCATCCTTTCAGTTTCTTGATAATATAGGCTGTACAGATATTAAAACTTACTGTCATCCCTATGGCGGATTTCACTCTTTTGATAAACATACTATCGATATTTTGCACTTAGAAGAGGTAGCGTATTCATTCAACGTAGATTCGAGAGACATAAACGAAAATGATTTTGAGCAATCTAAACAATACCTTCCACGCTACGACTGTAACGAGTTTGATTTTGGTAAAGCATCATAATTATAAGTTACTAGAATTTCTAGCCCTATTAAATTTCGATTAAAATAGTCAATCAATTACCCTTTCTTTGACAATAGTTTTCGTGACTTTCCTGATAACGCATAAAAACTATTTTACTGTGTTATGAGAATCCTGATAACTCTGATAATAACATCCACTGGTTTTGGTCCCGTTTACCGTAGGTTCGGTCCCTATTACAGAGCCATCTTATGCTACATTCATGTTAAGTGATCAATTTGCACAGCAAAATCAAATAAAATTCAATTAGCCATTTTTATGAATATGTCCCCCATACCTCCTCTGACCTCTTTGAGTGGTGTATTGTTTCTAAGTGGACAGTAGCTTCCGGTTATAACTTCCCTATTTATCTTTTCAATGTCCTTAGGTGAACAGATTTTGCCTCCGAATAGTACTCCAACTACAAGCCTTCCATTTATTTCAGTCACTCGTTTTTTATTTAGTGAAGTGCCAACACAAATAGAATCCCTATCAACCTCTTCAGGAAAATCTGGCTTTTCACAAGGGTTTTTTATTGTTAGAACGTTTATCAATTCTGTCTTGTCATTAAATGTTTTTTCAAGGGTCAGCACCTGAACAAATTTCATCACATCACAAGAGCAGGGCCAACAACACCTGTAAAGCGAACCGCAAATCAGTTCATCTTGGTCCTGGCCTCTAACAGAAACAAATTCAGGTTGAGAAGCGGGTCGCACAAGTGACCCAGAAACACTACAATACATTTTGTTTTTCTCAAAAAACTCGTCTCTAGAGTTCGAATTATCTAAAATATATTTAAAAAATAGAGCACCGCCTGCATTTCTGTTTTTGTTTGGAAATATTTTCCCCCAATCTGCTCGTAACTCTTCATAATAACGTATCAATTTTAAACTATCAGAACCTGGAGTCTCTCCTAAGCTTATTGAGGGGCTCAATAAGCAGATAACAAAAAGTGTGAAAATATATCGAGCCATATCAATTTGTTTTTCCTTGGCTGAAAATATATTGATGGTTCAGCTTTTCAATTTTGTATTTTGATTGTTGACCGTCGGTCCAATTTATCTGAATGTATTCTATCTCTTCATTGCTGCGAATTCCAAAATGGGCTACTGGTTCCATCTGGCATAAATACCCAGAGCCCGCATCTATTGTTTTAGCGTGGGTTCTGAGATTTGTCTTAAGTGTTACGGTAGCTCCTCTTGCTGGCGCATCATGGGAGTTTCTAGGTTCTATTCTTAAGTATTGAAAATCGTCCTTAACATTAGCTGAAAAAAGGCTTAATGGTTCAGGAGCACTTTCGCCATGAGCAATTAGTAGCTCCAAAATTCCGTCACCATCTAGATCCGCTACTGCTCCGCCAGTGCCCAGACCTGTCTTTTCTAGGGCATTCGTCAGTTCCAACTGTTCGAGTTTATTGTTATCAAGAACTCTAAATAATTTATTTGGTTGACCGATATTATTCAAAAATATCTCATCAAAACCATCATTATCAAAATCAGCAGAAATAACCGTTCTTATTTTCGAAGGTTGTCTAAAATCTAAAGATGCTGTGTCGACAAATGTGTCGTTTGCATGAGTGTATATTCTATGAAACCCATTCCAATTTCCTGTAATAAGATCTAAGCTCCCATTATATCCAATATCTGAGAGAACCGTTCCTCTCCCATTTTGAAGAGTATCATCGATACCGTACTCTAAAGCTTTGTCATTATATGTACCGCTACTGTTTATTAGTAAAAAATTTGGCCCCCGTTCATTAGCAGCAAAAATATCGACTTTTCCTGATAGAATATGACCTGCTACGACTGCACGGCCACCCGTCGTAGAATTTATGCCAAGCGAAGGTGCGATGTCTTGGATAATATCGTTCTTTAGCTCGTAAAATCGTGTTGGACCCCCATAGTTGGAGACGTAAATTCCATAGTTACCATCGCCACGTCTATCAACGCAAGCCACCGACCTACCTGCTGTAAGATTCAAGTTTGCCTGATTTTTTTTAAAACTAAAGATATCATAAATGGTTTCGTTGGCGTCTATTAGACGATCTGAATATTTTTTCGTTCCACTGTAAGTATCGGTATTCAAGAAATAAATTTCCTCATATCCGTCCTGATCCACATCACATGCAACAACTCCAATTGATGACCTTTTTTCATCAGCAAATAGTTCACTAGAATTAATATTTTTATATGAACCATTCTCATAGCTTAGAGCAAGATTAGGATACCGAAACCCAGTAACTATAAACTCCATTTTTCCATCCTTGTTAAAATCGGTTACAGCCACACCATAGGATAATCTTGGTACGTTAATTTCTATTTTATCGGTAATGTTTTGAAAAAACTGGGCGTTAGCAGCAAGATTATTTTCAGCTACACCTAAATAAACAGCAAAGATTGCTGGAACAAATTTATATTGTTTGGCCAAGATAATATATGCGGCAGCATTTTTGAACAGTTTTTTTAAATCCATTTTATACATTCGTTGTTTTACAGAAGAAATTTTTTAATCTTATTTCCAAGGCTGTCGCTTGAGGTTTGCAGTTACCAGGTATTAGGTAGACTAAAAAGGAAATTTGACAACAATTTTGGTGATTTTCCTTATAGTGCATAAGAAACTTCAGCTAGATAAGAATGATTTTAAAGGGTTATGAGAACCCTGATAGCAATATCCATGGGTTTTGATACGGTATACCGTTGCTAAAATCTTTTAGAGAAAGCCATTTAATGCCTAAAATTTAATACTCACCTCTAAACTCATTTATTAGGCTTACGTTACGTAACATTTGCAAGAAATAAATTTAGTTAATACCATTTATATGCTTTGCCGATTTTACAGTTATCTGCTTCTATAAGGTGAAATCAACTCTGTGAATTAGTAAGGTGTTTATATGGTCGATTTTAATCAAAAAAAACGAAACCTTTAAAGTGGCGTCACAATTTACTGTAAAAATACTTCCGAAAGATATCCAACAAATAGCATTATTCCTGGACGTTGATGGCACTCTATATAATATCGAGAATAGTCCAAGCTTGATTAAACCTTGTTTTCGATTGCAAAAAAAACTGCATAACATCCGTAATAGACTTGGAGGTGCATTAGGACTTATAAGTGGTAGATCATTAGATGATCTAGATAGGATTTTCGATAACAATAAAATTCCTCTCGCTGGAAACCACGGAGCACAATTGAGAGATGCATTCCGGACCAACGAGTACCAAGCCGATACTGGAATTATAAAGGGAATTGCCCATAAAATTGAGGAGTTACTTGATGAACAAAAAAATATTGAGATTGAAAATAAGGGTTCAAATTTAACTGTTCATTTTCGAAATTCAACGATCGACAGAAAAGAAATTAATAAAATAATAATGGAGCTCGTAAAATATGAACCCAAATTAACTTTCCTTAAAGGAAAGGAAGTTATAGAAGTTAAACCCCTGAGCCACAATAAAGGAACGGCAATTTCATACTTTATGAGAACCAAACCTTTTATAAAGCGGAGACCAATTTTTATCGGTGATGATGTTAGCGATGAAGATGGTTTTGAAACTGTTAACAATAAAGGTGGCTGGTCAGTTCGTGTTGGAAATTATAAAAGAAGTAAAGCCAACTTCTTTTTACCTAATGTTAAATCCGTTCACGAATTGATGAAGCAGCTTCTAAAATCAAGGTAAATCAATTGGACAGTTATGAGTAGAGTAGTCATTATTTCTAATAGAGTTATGCTTCCTAAGGAAAAGAAACCTGAAGCAGCTGGTGGTCTTGCAGTTGCATTATTTGATACGCTGCAGGAGACAAACGGTCTTTGGTTTGGTTGGAGTGGAGGAGTCACCACAAATAAGAATATTAAACCAGTTGTCAAAAAGGATGAACAAATAACTTTTGCCGTTGTTGACCTAACCAAAAAAGATTATGAAAATTACTACAACGGTTATTGTAACGAAGTACTCTGGCCTATTTTTCACTATAGATTGGACTTGGTAGATTATTCCAAATTAAAATTCGAAAGTTATAAAGGGGTTAATAAATCTTTTTCTTTAATGATTAAAAAACTTCTAAAAAGTGAAGATTTGATATGGGTTCATGATTATCATTTTTTATTTATCGCTAAAGAGTTAAGAAAGCTTAAATGCACTCAGAAAATAGGCTTCTTTTTACATATACCATGGCCATCAAAAGAAATTTTGACTGCATTACCTGATCATCGAGAGCTTGTTGATGCTCTCTTAGAGTTTGACTTGATAGGCTTTCAAACCAGAAAACATGTGCTTACCTTTTTAGATTATATCATTAGTGAGCTAGGAGGCTCAGTTGAACCAGATGGATCAATATTTGCCTTAGGTAAAAAGTCTAAGGTAAAACATTTTCCAATATCTATAGATACGAACAAAATTGTAAAAATATCAGAAGAAACTGATAACTCTCCTCAAGTAAAAAGACTAATCAAAAGTATTAAAACAGACAAACTAATTGTTGGCGTCGATAGGCTAGACTATTCGAAGGGGCTTGAGCTTAGATTCTCGGCATATAATAATCTTCTTAAAAATCATAGTGAACACATCAGATCAACAACTTTCCTTCAAATAGCCCCTACCTCAAGAGGTTCTGTTTTTCAGTACAAAGAAATAAGAAAAAAATTAGAGCTTAGTGCTGGAAAAATAAATAGTGCGTATGGTGACTTTGATTGGACGCCAATAAGGTATCTGAATAAGGGATTCCAGCAAAAAAGTCTTATGGGATTTTTTAGAAATAGTAGAATTGGACTCGTAACACCGCTACGAGATGGAATGAATTTGGTGGCAAAGGAATATATTGCGTCTCAACGCGCTAGTGATCCAGGAGTACTAATTTTGTCAAGATTTGCAGGAGCAGCAGAGGAATTTCCCGACGCTTTGATTGTGAACCCCCATGATCCGGAGGGAGTAGCAGATGCATTGAATCATGCACTAAAAATGCCTAAAAAGGAACGCTTGAGAAGATGGCTCAGTGCTTTTGATCAATTACAATCTTTTAATATTAGTATGTGGAGAACTAACTACATCGAAGCATTGCAAACATCGATAATTACAATCTGATATGAGAAAGATGGACTCACTTGAAATGTTGAAGTTTATTTTTCTGATCACGCATAAAAAACATTGTTAGATGAGCGCGCTGTTTGAGCACAACTTGTTCGTATTCAAAACCCTTTATTTACTATACCCTCAGCATAAAAATGGATTTTCATAATTTACTGAATATATCGTCGAGTATTTAACATAAGTGGAATTAAGGTCTTAGAATTAATATTCACAATTATTGACGATCGAGAGATGATAGATATCATAAAAGATAAGAATACTCGTTTCGAGATAACAAAATATGAGTTAAACCCAAAAAAACCAATAATAATTAAACTGAGAGATAAATGGCTAAATTTGATGATTTTAAGAATTTTGAGAAAGATGGATGGGAGGAACGCGCTTCAACTTATGGTAATTGGGCAGTAACTAGCCAAATAGTACCAATCGCTGTTGAAGCTCTGAATTTATCTAGCGACGATTATGTTTTAGAATTGGCATCTGGACCCGGTTACGGTACAAGTGAAATTTCAAAAAAAACGAAAAACGTTTTGGGTACAGACTTTGCTGAATCGATGGTGCAGGAAGCAAAAAACCTTTTTCCTGCCTTGAAATTTGAACAAGCAGATGCAGAAAATCTGCAGTTTGAAGATAACAGCTTTGATAAGGTATTTTGTACTTTTGGGGTTCTTCACTTTGCTCATCCTGATAAAGCTCTTAGTGAAGTTCGAAGAGTTCTTAAAGACAAAGGAATTTTTGTTTTTACCGTTTGGGCTCCAGTGGAAGAATCTCCCTTTTTCGGCGTTCTTGCCGACGTCATTAGCCAGCTGGGTAGCTTTGACGTAGGGTTACCCCAAGGCCCTCCGATAGATGATTTTAGTGACAAAAAAAGGGCATCTGTAAAGCTTTCGGCACAGGGGTTGAGTATGATAAATTTTAGAACGGAAGATAATGTCTTCGATACAGGAGCTTCTCCATCGCAGATGCCTACCTTATATAGAGAGGTTGGGGTTAGATCGCAGGGATTGTTAGATGCTCAAGATACAAAAAAACTTCCTGAAATTGAAGCAGAACTGGTTTCCAGATTTAGAAAATTTGAAGAAGAAGGAACCGTGAAAATGCCCTTCCCCTATAAAATTGTAACAGCTCAAAAAATTTGACAACAGTTTTTGTGTTTTTCTTCACAACTCCTTATGACCACATCTATACGCTTTGAGACCTGACACTAGTACTATTTAACCAAAATGTGTAATTGTCTTACTTTTATTAAAAAAAAATTGATATCATGCGATGTAATTAAGTTAAGTTTACAGCAAGCAAAGTAAAAGAGAATTGTTATGTATATTGATGTTGGTTCAGCACGCCTATTTTTTGACGTGGTAGGGGAAAGCTTGAATGCTGCGACTGCTGACATGGTAAAACGGCCAACACTGATATTGTTGCACGGTGGACCTGGATATGACCATTCGACTCTACGCCCTTACTTTGACAGGTACAGTGACACATATCAATTAATCTATCTGGATCATAGGGGTTGCGGAAGATCAACAGGTGATCAGGAAACTTGGCATCTGGATCAATGGGCTGACGATCTCGAAGTATTTTGTAAAACCTTAGGTATAGACTCACCAATTGTTTTCGGGCAGTCTTTTGGGGGAATGGTGGCGATGCATTACGCAGCGCGTTACCCTAAATCAGTAGCAAAATTAATTCTATCTTCGACTGCCGCTCAATTTCGTCTGGACGAGACCAAGAAGATGATGCGTAAACTTGGGGGAGACTATGCTGCAGAGGTAGCATATCAATTCTTTTCTAAACCATCTCAAGCTGCTTATGATACCTATGGGAAAGTCTGCTTGCCGCTTTATAGCAACCCAAATGCACCAGCAGCTGGTAATTTCCGTAATCGCGCTATCGAACGTCCTGAGGTAGCCCTCCATTTTTTCTCTTATGAAATGGCTCGAATGGATATGCGATCTGAGATTGCAAGCATCACGTGTCCAACGCTAGTTATTGGAGGCACTATTGACCCCGTGACGCCTCCCATTTGCTCCCAAGTAATTGCAGATGCTATTGGCAAGAATGCTTGCTTAAAACTTTTTGAGGCTTGTGGGCATGGGCCTCATAGAGACAACCCTGATGGTGCCGAACATGTAATGCGCAGTTTCCTTTCTATCAATTTATGAAAATATTTAACTGTATATTTGTGCGACAGCTGAAACTACTCCTCTGCGGTTTAAGCTTTGATCAATTGAGGAGGGTTTCAAAGTCTTCTTTAAATAATTTATAGTGGTTTGGGGATCACAATTTCCACACATAAAGACATCAATTGATGCAAAACTGCGTTCTGGCCATGTGTGTATACTGATATGACTTTCAGATAAAACAGTCACACCACTCACACCCATCCCGTCCCCAAAAGGATGATAATAAGAATGGAGAATATTAGCGCCAGCCTTTCGTGCACTTTCTTCAATTGTCTTCTTGATAAAATCTAAATCGCTCATTCGCTCAACTCCCCAAAAGTCAGCTAGTATATGACGCCCAGCAAACTGATCACCCGTCGATGAACACATTGAGAAATAATCACTATCGAGATGGTTCATTTTATGCTACCTCGTCTTCTTCATAGGATAAGAATTAATGTCATCTTCAATCCAGGGAGGAAGAACAAAAGATGCCAGATGCATCTTAGGACTATAGTGTTTAGTTGTAATACGAGCTCTGCTATAGCGTTGCTCTAATGCCTCCAATTTTGGTAAAGACCAATTCGATTTGTACGCACCGAAACCAAAGGTCATGTATCCACCGTAATAAGTCGGAACCGCAGCGATATAACAATTAGCGCGCAATCCCGCATCTTCGAGACAGGACAGTGTAGCCCCAACTTCACCAGGCTGGAATTGGGGAACTCCACCTTGTGTTGATACCACGGCATTTTCATTAAGAGTTTGCACCAAGTTTTTGTAAAATTCGTAAGAGAAAAGCTTTTCCCCAGGTCCAATGGGATCTGTGGAGTCTATGATAACCACATCAAACTTTAAATCTGTATCCTTTACGAAAGAAAAAGCATCCCCAACTATTAGTTGTGTGCGAGGATCTTTGTAAACTTTACCATGATTATTGATACTGGGCATATATTCTATGCAAGCATCAACTACCAATTGATCAATTTCTGACATAACAACTCTTTTTATTCCTTTATGACGAAGAGCTTCGCGCAATATTCCACCATCACCTCCACCAATAATAAGAACATTTTTGGGGTTTTCGTGAGAAAAAAGCGGTACGTGTGTCATCATCTCTTGATATACAAACTCATCACATTCCGTGATTTGAATGATACCATCAAGTGTCAAAATACGACCAAGAGAGTCATTCTCATAAATTGAGACATCTTGATATTCGCTTTTACCTTCAAATAGTGTTTTATTGATCTCAAATCCCTGAAATGCCTTACTGCCTTTTACAGTGTAAATACTGTGAACATCTTCTATGAAATTAGGCTGCCCGGTCATCTTGAACCTCCTCAGTAAAATCTTTTGCCTTATCTTGATTCTCTTTGTGAAACCCTCGATCCATATTGTGCACATTGGCTTGAGTGGGACGGAAATATTTTTTACACACCTCAACAGCCACATCAACATCAAATGCCTTACAAGAAAAAACATCAATATATACCTGCCCAATATTTTCAGCAAAATGTGCTGCAATATTTGACGTTTCAATCATCTGAAGTAATGTGTACCCCGCTGCTTCATGGGAATGTGTAGCGAAGTGTTCTACTACTGGTTCTCCATAGGCAACCATATTAATAGCGCCCACAAGCTCGTTGCTCCAATTTAGGATATTTTTTTTGTCAGATATAAGTTCTCTAGGACATCCATTGAAATCTAAGACTAGATGCTGACCCCATGGAGCTGGGTCGGAAATAATCTGATTTTGTGCCGTCATTTTATTTCTCCCTTTTTGACTGGCATAAGCCACCATATTAAAAATGAAAAGCTCGCGATAAAAATCCTAACGTTAAATGCTAAAAAAGGTAGATATCCCTTTTGGCACACAAAGTTATTTGATAACGCAAACCCTCTCAAAACTAGGCGGATGGGACTTTATGCGTTTGAGCACCAAACAAAGCCCGCCCCGAATTAAAAACATTTACGCCGTTGCATAACCATTATCTGAATTTTCAGGGGTTAGAGACACGAGCGTAGACGCGTTTATACAAAATTTTAAAAAAAAAGAAATAGAAAAATGTTTTTTGTGAAAACCTCATTATTCACCTTCAACTTTTTCTTGAAATCAAAATCCCACCAGAAACAATTAAACCACCCCCAGCAACGGTTGAAATCGTTAAAGGGTCTTGGAAAAATATAATTCCTACTATAGAAGCAAAGAAAAGATGAAAATATGAAAATGGTTGCAATACACTGGCTTCTGCATGGCGATAGGCGTTGGTAAGCAAAAAGTGCCCTACCAGGCTGAACATACACAACAAAATTAGGAAGTATAAATCGGAGAACATTATCGGCTTATAAAATAGCGGACTAGGAATTGTGATCGCCATTGCAGAAACTAAAGACACCCAAAAAAAACTGGTTTCAGTATTATCTGTGGAAGCTACCTTCCTTGTAAGCACTGCATAAATTGCGAATGTAACCGCAGAGATCAAAGGCAAGACAGATACTAAAGAGAATTCAAGATTTATTGGGTTAATTATGATTATTACTCCTATAAATCCTACTCCTACTGCTACAATTTTTATTCTTGTAATCTTCTCTTCTAAAAACAGCCCAGACAACAGCACCGTTAGGAGGGGGAAAACTGCCATAAGTGCATGTGTCACTATTAATCCAACTTGAGTATATGAGTAGATAGCCATTAATAAGGATGAAATAAATAAAAGACCTCTAGAGATCTGGGCAATTGGTTGCTTAGTATTTAAAATTGACTTTAAAACACCCCGGCCTCTCAAGCTGACTAAAATCACAAAACTTCCAATTATCCAAAATCGAAACATGTTTATGTTTAAAACATCATAAAGTTCGGCCATATAGCGCGACATACCATCCATCAATGCAAGAAAGAACGTTGCTATAATTAGCGTTATTATTCCTTTTTTCGATGAAGTGGTCATAAAAAATACACAAAAATGAAGACAGTCCGATTAATGAACTATTTAAGAAAATTAATCAATTGTTTTAAAATCAATATCCCTCGACCATAAGAATATATCCTGTTGAGTTTTCTTTGCGAATATCAATTATTTTTGCGTACTCCTCTGACTCATAGAATTGCTTTGCTTTTTCTAAAGTATCAAATTCAACTACTACATCACGATTACCCTGTGGAGTTCCTTCAGCAATAATTTGATGGCCACCTCTTATTAGGTACCTACCACCAAAACTTTCTATTATATTTTCTGTTTCGCGAGCGTATTTCTGATATTTTTTTGGATCTGTAATTGTTATTTGTCCAATAAGATAGCCTTTTTTCATAGTTCAACCTCAATACACTCACTAGGATTTATTTTAGTTTATTTTTGGCTGTGTCTCAAATGTCTGATCTGTTTTGATACCTTGTACCCAGTCCAAACAAGATTTTTTCCACGCTTGCCTCCGAGGATGAAGGCTCTTTCTTTGTCTAATCGTACCTACTCTCAACCCAAAAAAACCAGATTTTCCATTTTCAGGTTTAGCATAAATTCTTGTTCCACACTTTCCACAAAATGCCAGCTCACGTTTTGCACCACTGTCTGCTGACTTAATATAAAAGCTCAATTCTCCTTTTAAAAGATTGAAGCTATCATCAATAGCACCAACTACATAACCAAACGCAGTGCCAGAATTTATTTGACAATCCGTGCAGTGACAGATTGTTGCTGTCTCTGGGTCAATAATTGCTTCAAACTTAATTTGCCCACATAGACATGTACCATCTATATTCATTTAGCACCTTTCTAATCCTTAAACGATTCAGAGTATGGGACCTTTATCCATAAGAGTACAACTAATTTTTAAAATAAAACTAGAAAGTTCGTTGAATATATATAGAAATTACTCATGCTAAGTTTAGACCGTCGATATTTAGGAGTTATTGTTGCTTTAATGACAGTTTCTATCTGGGCTGTTTTCATAGTTGCTACTAGATTTTCTGTGAGCACTAACTTTACGGTCGAGGAGGTTTTATTTTTAAGACTAGTACCGAGTACCTTGATCATGGCGCCTTTTATGATCAAATATGATTTGATCCCCAGAGGTTTGTCTTGGTTAAAAGCTGGAATGTTGATGATTGGTGCTAGTGCTATTTTCCCATACATTGTTTCAAGTGGACTATCGTTTGCACCAGCTTCCGACGGTGGAGTGCTTGCTCCCGGCATGCTACCTTTCTGGACCGCTCTCGCTGCTTTTTTGATTTTAGGTGAAAAGTTAGACCAGATACGTCGAGCTGGATTGTTTGTTATACTTATTGGAGCGCTATTGGTTGGCTTATGGCAAATTTTATTTAATTCTGACGAAGGAGTTTGGAGGGGCCATATTCTTTTTCTTATTGGGTCTGGATTATTTGCTGTCTATTCAGTTATTTTTCGGCAAAGTGGACTTACTCCTCTTCACGGTCTTTTAATAGGTTTGTTTTGGGGTACTCTATTTATAATCCCTATACTACTTCTCACAGGGAGGGTAAACTTCAACAATGTATCTGCATTGGATATAGGCATAACTATAATCATTCAAAGTTTAATAATCGGTATTTTGGCCACCATTCTTTTCAACTACGGGGTTCGATTAATAGGAGCATCGGAGATGGGCGCCTTTGGTGCGTTAACGCCAATACTTGCAATGTTGGGTGGAATTATGTTTTTAAATGAGACCGTGCCAACAATTAAGATGGTAGGCATTTTTCTGGTAGCCATCGGCGTATTTTTGGCATCTGGCATTCTGAAGCTAAAGAGCCACAAAAAAAAACATCGTGAAAAGAACATTTCGAAAATGATACAAGGAACCAAATTTGACTGAATATACTTTAAAACTACTCTTTAGTTAATAATAGAGGAGTGAAACTTGGAGACGATACTGTTATGGATGGCGGGTGCACTTTTTGCTGGGTATTTGTGTAGGTTAATATATATCCCCACAATAGTAGGATTTATTTTATCAGGTTACTTATTCTCACTTTATGATGGAAGCGGACAATCATTATTAGA
Organism: uncultured Alphaproteobacteria bacterium; assembly: GCA_902574225.1. Taxonomy (GTDB): domain Bacteria; phylum Pseudomonadota; class Alphaproteobacteria; order Rhodobacterales; family Rhodobacteraceae; genus CACIJG01. Next base: position 38,575 of record CACGMO010000015.1, on the reverse strand, counting down.
CTTACCATCTGAGATTGGCGTAGAACTTCTTCTATTTTCAATAGGTCTGAAAATCAAACCAACATCACTTCTAAACACCTCATTATTTTTAGTATTCTTGATGCACTCTTCTGCTGTTTTTTTAATTTTTCTTCTACTTCTCAATCTTGGGTTAAGCCTAGAAATCAAGTTGCTTATCTGTGTAGCCTTTACCTTCTCCAGTACAATTATAGCTTCAAAGGCTCTTGAAAATCGAAATGAACTAACAACCTTTCATGGCAGACTGGCTATATCATTGTTAATTTTTCAAGATATCTTAGCACTTATAGTGCTGTTACTTACAAATGACACATCATGGACACCTTCAACTCTTTACCTTCTTGCGTTACCCTTGTTAATTCCAATACTAAAAATATTATTAGAGAAGTTTAATCCTAGTGAGGAATTAGAGCTTATTGCTACAATCTTACTTGCTCTGCTATTGGGCTCTGCTCTTTTTAAATACGCTGGATTGTCAGGAGAAATAGGCGCCCTCACTTTAGGTATGTTAATGGCTAGCTATAAGTCGGCAAAACAGCTCGGGGAAAGAATATGGACAATAAGAGAGATCTTATTAGTAGCATTTTTCTTCTCGCTGGGGATGAGCTTAGATCTGAATTTACAAATTATCCAGAGTGCATTGTTGATAACAACCCTCATTTTTATAAAGTCGATTATTTTATTTGGCCTTCTTTTGGTTTTTAAGCTAAGAGCATATACCGCTTTTTTAATAGTCATTTCGTTAGCAACTTACTCAGAATTCTCATTGATACTTATATCATCTTGGGAACAAAGTGGGCTCTTAAATTCAGAGACATTCTCCATTCTAATATGCACTATATGCTTTAGCTTTGCTCTAGGTGCTATCTTGAATAACTCAGTACATGAGATTTTTGTGGCTATTGAGAAGTATTTAGTTAACTTTGAAAGACCTCAACACCATCCAGATGAGCAACCTCATACATGTGGTGAAGCCGATGTTATGGTGTTGGGTATGGGAAGAGTAGGTAGTGCGATTTTTGATAATTTGTCAGCTAAAAATATTAAAGTCGTGGGGTTTGATGCTGATACTAATCTTGTTAAGGAACAGTTAAAATTTGGGAAGAGGGTTACGTTTGCTGATGCAGAGGATCCAGGATTTTGGTCAAAGCTAAGATTTGGCAAATTAAAAGCCATTATCCTGGCTCTACCAGAATTTCATGCCCAAAATTGGTCTACACAGCAAGCAAGGCGCTACGGTTTCAAAGGAAAAATAATTGTGCCAACACGATCCCAAGGCAATCCAGAGACGCTAAAAATTTCCGGAGCTGATGAAATATATGATGCTTATCAAGCAACAGGTATTGGCGTAACTGAAATTTTTCTAAAGGACTAAACTGATTTAAAGAAACTAAGGAATACTGATTTTTAATTTTAAGAGGTGAATTGATGGAGAAAAAGTTATTAACTATTTTTGGGGCTAGCGGTTTAGTTGGTTCAAGCATTTTAAGAGAGGCACTAGATAAAGGGTATCATGTGAATGGCACACTTAGAGATATCAAGAAGCAAGATAGAATTACCAGATTAAAAAGCCTTCCTTCTGGAAATAATGCCAAATTCTTCCAGGCAGATATGGCGGAAATTTCTTCATTAGATCATCCGCTCATTAATTCCGATGCAGCTATTATCTGTTGTCTTATACCCACATATAAAGGCTTTGACGGAACACCTGCAAAAGAGCTTGATGATGAAAGAGGGTATAATGAAATCATCAAGCCCACAGTGGATGGGTGCCTCAATATTCTTAAGTCAGCAAAAATAAATAACGTTAAGAATATTTTAATTTGTTCCTCTACTTCAAGTACAAACCCCATTCCCCCAGTTCTAATAAAAAACGAGCTGGATCATTGGTCTGATGAAAAAGAGCAATGCAATTCAAAAAAGTATACATCAGCTGCTAAAACATATATGGAGAGAGCAGCGTTCAAATTTTGTAATGAAAATAATTTGCGGCTGTCCGTGTTTCTCCCCACTGGATTATACGGGCCCGGCATATTACCAGAGCATTTAAAACATAATCCATTTTTATGGATTAAAAGTGTCCTCGAAGGGGGACCTCCAAGACATCAAAAAGTGCCAAATGACTCAGCTTCGTTAATACACCTCGAAGACTTAGCAAAGCTATTTTTGGCAGCATACGAAAACCCTTCAGCTTCTGGTCGATACTTTGGGGTCTTGGAAAGTTTTCATTGGAATGACATTTATAAGGAGTGTCAGAGGTTAATACCAGACATGCAAATGCCTGAAGCGATTTCAGAAGATCCCGTAGCACCAACACAGTTTGATTTTAAACGAAGAGATAGTCTTGGAGTAAAAATAAGGGATTTCCCCACGATAATGCGTGAAACTGTTGAATGGATAAAAAGTAAGCCATTTTAAAGCAAATCTCGATGAGCTTATTTCAACGCTTTTTCTTAAATTTAAGTTAGTCACTAGCAAATAGATACCTACAAGTGTTGTCAAAATTGCTATTTACCAATTCAAAGGATTTAAATTTAAAATAAAATCCAAAGAAATACAAAACTAGCTTTTTCTTGGTGGTGTGCAGTCTTATTGAAGCACTCAATTAGCCATGATAGTGAGAATATTGTAATTATTGCAGGCAGCATAATTTATCGATAAAACTTTTAAATAATCTAAAAATAAGTTTAATAAAAGAAAGCTTACTCTAGAAGGTGCCAATGCCAAAAAATAGTTCAATAAATTTAAAAAAAAAATTCGAAACTCATTATGATGATAGGGACCTTTTATGTTTTGGGAATAGACCAAATGACTTTCTTGAAATTTTTAAAAACGTCGTTGACAAATATCCAAACCGAACGGCTCTAGTTTTCAAAGATAAAACTGTAAGTTATAGTAAACTTGATGAGTTGTCCGATAGCTTTGCTGGAGGGTTGTTGAAATCTGGGCTAAAAGAGAAAAACATCCTTGTTATCAATCTCGCAAATAGCATTGAGTTTGTAGTCGCTCTATTTGCTTCTTTTAAAATCGGGCTAATTGCTATGCCTGTTGGTCATAGACATAAAAAAGATGAGCTTATTTCTCTTTATAATGATGCAGGGGTACACGCAGTTCTATTTGATAAAGAAACCGAGAAAGAACAACCTCTTAGCGAAGATGGTAATTCTACTCTTTTTATAACTACGCAAGCTGAGACTCAAACTGGATGTCTAAAATTTAATGAATTACTTGAAAAAGGCGTTGAGGAAAATATCACTTTAAAAAAGATCGATGAGGAAGACCCGTCCATACTATTATATACCTCCGGTACTACCGGTCGCCCAAAAGGAGCTATATTGACCCATCTTGGGCTTGTTCATTCTTTTCTTCATTTCCAAATGGAGTTGGGACTTAAAGATGGTGAATGTACTATTCTTGCTGTACCTGCAAGCCATGTTACCGGACTAGTGGCCCAAATCCTGACTTTAATAGGGTGTGCGGGGAAAATTGTCATAATGGAGCATTTTGAAGTAAAAGAGTTTGCAATTCTTGCAAAAAAGCATGGATTAACATATTCGATACTAGTTCCAGCAATGTATGCATTGCTACTTCATCGTAATGCGTTAATCGCTGAAGATCTAGAATCATGGAGAATAGGCGCTTTTGGGGGAGCTCCAATGCCCGATGCTGTTAGGAAGAAATTGGCTTCAAAGCTGCCATTCCTAAGTTTGAACAATGCTTACGGTGCAACTGAAACCACATCCCCTACAACTATCATTCCAATTAATTGCAATGACCCAGGTGATAGCGTAGGTCTTGTCGTGCCTTGCGGAAAAATTAAGATTGTTAACGAAAACAACGAAGAAATTAATAAAGGTGAGACTGGAGAGCTTTGGATTAAAGGTCCGATGGTTGTACCTGGATATTGGAAAAACGAAAAGGCTACTCAGAACTCCTTCGAAAATGGTTACTGGAAGTCCGGTGATATCGCCAGTCAAGATAAAAATGGTTTCATACGCATTCATGATAGAAAAAAAGACATGATAAATCGTGGAGGATATAAAATTTTTAGTGCCGAAATAGAAAACCTAATGATGTTGATGGATGAAGTCCAAGAGGCCGCTTTGGTGCCCTACCCTTGCCCCATACTTGGCGAACGATCACATGCTTTTGTTTTTCCTTCATTGGCCTCGCTCGATGCTAATGAAATTCGGCTTCAACTGTTAGAAAAAGTTGCTGATTATAAGGTTCCCGATAAAATTACAATTACCACAGAACCACTTCCACGGAATGTAAATGGTAAAATTACCAAGGCTCCTCTTAGAGAGAGGGCACACAAAGAATTATAATTTTTCGATATTAATTTTTAAGTTTCTAAAACTAAGATTATGGATTGATTTGAAAATTTTTATTAAAACTTATTTTGATTGTTAAGGAGATGTTTTGAACGATAACTACGAAAATCTATTATATAATGTATATGAGCCCATCGTCTGCGAAGCCTGCCTCAAAGAATATAAAAATTTAGATAACCCAGACATAGCTCTGAGAGATTATGTAAAGGTAGATGTCGGGTTTACTCGAATTGGCATTCAAGTTTGGTGCCAACGTCATGAGAAAAATATCTGTCATATTGATTTTGAAGGAAATAGACCTCCAGCTGACTTCAGATGCTTAGAAAAGAGCTAAAAATGCAAAACTTTATTTATAACCAACCTGAGGCAAAGTGTGATTTTTGTAAGGCAACAGAAAATCCTCATCCTGATTATGATGAAACAATTCCAATAACCAGAATAGATATTGGAAAAAAAAGAAAATTAACCCTATGTATAAATTGCTTTTTTATGCATAAAGAATGTTCTGAAAAAAAAGGTCACCCCCTCATTGCTTATTTATCAAAATTGAATAATTTATCTCTAATTTTGAAAAAATCTAACAAAAAAAAACCTTAAACCTAATTGTGATCTATATATGAATGAAAAGAAAATTGTAGTAATTGGCGCTGGAGTCTCCGGATTATTATGTGGCAAAAGATTAGCCGAAGCTGGTCATTCAGTTCTTATACTTGATAAAGGCAGGAATATAGGTGGAAGGATGAGTACACGACAAACTGATGGGGCTGTATTCCATCATGGTGCAAGTTCCTTACCTGACTTTTACAGTCATAAAGAATTGCCAGAATTTGGGTTAGAAATATTCAAAAGAGCAGAGAAAGAAAAAATAATTCAGCGTAAAGGAAATCTATTTGAGCCCATAAATTCAGTTGCCGACTTTGTAAATTATTGTGGGGCGAATTTAAATATACAGGAGAGCTGTGAGGCTATTTCGTTAAATTTGCACAATAAAACTATAGGTATAGAGTGTAGGGGTAGAGTTTACGAAAACACACCTTATGATATCTTGATACTTTCAATACCTCCGTATCAAGCTAAAACGTTAATTAATAAACAAATCAATGAGTTTGACGGTCTATTAGAAAGTGTCCAAATGAGGAGCTCTGCAGCTGCTCTTTTTTCCTTTGATCTAAATCCAAAACCTATAAAAGATAAACACTTCTCGAACGAAAAAATTCATATTCATGTAGAAAATAATCGGTTCAAATGTAAGCAGCAATTATTCTGCCTAACCGTCCACACAAAAGAACCCTTCGCTAGAAAAGTGGTAAAAATAAACAAAAATGAAATTAAAGAGATATTACTTAAAGAACTTTCTGATGCTATTCCCTTTTCGCTACCAAAACCAACTTACGAAGCTGGGCACAGATGGCTTTATGGATTCACCGAACGATCTTTGGGAAAATCTTGTCTTTTTTCTAACGCGGAAAATGTTGGCATATGCGGCGATTGGTGTTTAGGTGGAACAATTCTTGATGCCGCATCGAGTGGAATAAAGTTAGCGGAACATATATTAACTCGTTAAAATTTTTTTAGACTTGTTTATTTAAGCCTTTAAAAAAAGACTTTCAGCAAACTCTATTAGCGACTCTTTTGCTCCTTCATTATTGAGCCGAAAGCTATCAACTTCAGCTGCCCAATCTTTATCATTAAACTCTTCCTTTCCGCGTTTATACCAATCTTCTTCTATTATATCGTGTTCCTCATCACTACAGAGCTTTGCAGTTAAAAGCCATGATTTAGAGTCTATATCTTCTAATTTTTCTACTAACTCGAGACAATTATCTTTATTTCTAGCCAAAAACTCTCCAAATATTACTGGAGCTGTTCTGGAGTCAGAGTTTGTTTTTCCTTGTGCAATTGGGTCGATCTCTAATGCTAGCTTCAGCGCATCTAAGCCTTGATCGATTTTTCCTAATCGCAGTGATACTTCCCCATAAACTGATAAAACTCGTGGATCATTGGGAACCATTTTGTAAGCCTTAGAGGCATGTCTTTCTGCTAATCTAAAGTTTCTTCCCGATAAATTAACCTCGGCCATCAATCGATGAACCTCAAAATCATTATCATTAAGTTCATGTGCTTTTTTAAGGCATCCTTCCGCTTCACTCCATATTTGAGCCATATCACCCTCAATAAAGCCTCTACTCATTCCCTGGCCGAGAGCACAGGCTTTCCAAGCATACGCTTGACCGTTAGTTTCGTCAGCTTTTATAGCCTCATCAAACGTTGTCAAAGCGTTTTGTAACGCATCCTTTTGTATTTTGTGGTGTAAAACCTTGCCCTTCAAAAGTAATTCGTAAGAAGACAAATTTTCAGTGGGTTTTCTTTGAGCTCTCTCTAAGCTCGATAATTCAATCTCTCCCAGAAGTTTTCCAGAAATTTGTCTAACTATTTCATCTTGTACATCAAAGATATCTTCGATGATTTTATCAAACTTTTGGCTCCATATCTGGCTATCATCTTTTGCGTCAGACAATTCAACTGAGATTCTAACCCTTTTACCAGATGAACGAATACTACCAACAACAACATAATCAACGCCAAACTTTTCACAGAATGCTTTCAGATCCATCTCGTTGTCTCTAAAATCGAAACATGATTGTCGAGAGACTAGCTCTAATTCTCTTATCATGGAAAATTCAGTTATTAAGTCCTCTACGATTCCATCTACTAAATACCCACTATCTTCGTCATTGCTGGCATTCGAGAACGGCATGACAGCTAGCTTTGGCTTATAATTTTTCTCAGACTCCTTTTTTGCGTAGCTCCTACCATCAGTCTTCTCTACTTTCCCACCTGTTGGAGAAATGCCAAACGTCTGATAACTATCGGAAATATTCTTTAATGCCTTAGTACCCGCATCTTCAACTTTGAATTCTATTTTGTTATCAACTTGATCCTTCACTGTTGATGAAATTAGTATTTGGCCAGGAGTGCAAGCAGCCTCCAACCGTGCAGCTATGTTAACACCACTACCATAAATGTTATCCTTTTCAACAATCACGTCATCCATATGCACTCCCACTCGCCATGTCATGATTGAGCTTTCTTCGGTTACTTTATTTCTTTCATCAATAGCTTTTTGAAAGTTTATCGCAGCGTTGACACAGGAAACGGGACTCGCAAATTCAGCAATAACAGAGTCTCCGGCGGTATAGAAAATTTTTCCACCAAATTCTTCAATATAGGGATCTATAATAGAACGACAGGCCTTTAAATTTTCTAGTGTTTTCTCTTCATCTTTTTCCATTAGACTGCTAAATCCTACACAATCAGTTGCCAAAATAGATGTTAGTCTTCTGTTTACACTAGCCATTTTTAACCCTTCGTTTTTTCCTTTTGAACTTATAGAAACGATCAGCCCGAAGCATTAGGGCTCCTTCTATTAGATCCATTTTTCCCGCGAATGACATTTCTAGGTATTCATTTAGATTCTAATAGTATTATTTTTCAACCAATCTTCAATGGAATTTTCATCTTTTGAAAAAAATCTTTTTATATTCTGGTCTTGCTAAAAAATGAGAGAGTAACGCAGCTAATAGAAAGAAACCGAGCGTCACATACTCACGATAATCAGTTATTCCATTCTGATAATAAATAACAAGGCCCGAGCCTCCTATGGACTTTAAATATATATCAAGAAATTGGATCGGGAACATTCTTTCCTTACCAAGCAAAAAGTGTCGTATAGCGAGATAACCAAAGGTAAGAAAAACACTCACCCGTACGATTTGCCATCTATGAAAGGGAATTTCCTCTATTGATTGATTAAATTCAAAAGGGAAAGAAAAAGAGTAGCCCAACAGTGCAACGATACCTGCAAAGAGCGCCCAGACCCCAAGTAGAAAGATCATTATTTGTGCTACTAATCTCAGTTACTTCCCTCAATTGCTTAGAACATAATAAAGACACAAAAAATAAGTTGGTGAACTGTTTAATCGGTTTGACAATATCACATTTTCAAATTTTTTCAATTTAATGGGATTTTCATCTAAATCTAACACCAGTTCAGATAAAAATTTCAGCTATTAGTTCCTTACAACAGAGGCGCCTTCAATTTTAATATCTGTTGCAACCGCTTCTTTTTCATAGGTAAAGGCAAAAACGCCAGAAACCTTATTTTCCTTAAAAACGAAGCTATTCCTCAAATCACTTAGCAGTTTTTCTGAGTCATCTTCGAACTTTTTCAAGGCTTTAGCATCCTCAAATTTCACGTGAATATTTAAATCACCATCTTTACTTATTAGTATATTTAGTCCTAGAAAATCATATTCTGCTATTTTTCCGCCCAAGGACTCTGAACAAAATCCAGCCGCTACTTTTGCCTCACTAACACCAGGAAACTTAAATTGATAAATCACTGCAAACATCTAAATATCTCCCAGTTCAGAGAGCATATTGTCGAGATTGACTTGAGCTTGTTCTTTAGTAATTGATATTCTCTTGAATATTCCCTGATCAAGATCTAGTTCACTTTGGAACTCTCTAGCTTTTTTAGTCATCACTCCAGATGCGTCAAGCAAGTCAAATTTTATAAGATTTTGTTTTCCTGATTCATCTATTGGTCTTCCTTCAATAACTGTTAAGAAATTTATGGTATCTTTAATGGTCATATCAGGATGATTTTTAACAACCACTTTGAGCATATCTATTGCTCGAGATGCAGTAATTTCTCTCTGATCACCCTGGGTTTCAAGTTGATGTGCCAGTCTTGCCGCGAGCTTTTGTATAAGTGTAATTTGATTATTATCGAGTTTTTTACCCAACTCCGTATCGACAACACAAAGCGTTCCTAATATCAAACCACCCTGAGTAACTAAAGGAAACCCCCCATAAAATTTTACATATGGATCTCCAGTAACAACAGGATGATTTTTGAACCTCTCGTCTTTACTACAATCTTCTACTATTATCGGATCAGTACTGTTTAGAGCGAATTGACAGAATGTTCTCTCTCTAGGGCTTTCAGGACGGTCCTCCGGCAATCCAATGTGACATAACATGTACTGTCTTTTTTCGTCAATTAGGCCAGTATAGCTAACAGGCATATTTGATATTTCTTTTGCTAGCTCTGTATAGATTAAAAACAGCTCTTCATTGGCGACATCCATTACCCCCGTCTTTCGAACTGCCTCAAGTCTTCGGGTTTCGTTGCTGGGTATGGGAGCCGGTGAAAAATCACTATAATCTACCAAAAAATCCTCCGTCTAAAAGTTTAGTTTATAAACCCTCTATTTCGATATAGTATTATGTTTCTTACTAGTTTTTCAACTCTTTCATTACATCTATTACCATATCGAACTATCACATGCGTCGAAAAATAGATGGCATATAATAAGGCACTTTTTGTTGATAGTCGGAAAACCTTTTACCATAAATTTTTTGAAATCTTTTTTCTTTCAACATAGGACCAAAATAGCAATAAAGACTGTATGACAACGCAACGATAAATAAGTCCAAACTCATGGATGGGCTTGTCCAAAGAACTAGACTGAAAGATAAATAAATGGCTTGCCTTATTATCGAAAAAAGACCACGAGTAGGCATATCAGGAAAAATGGGGGTTTTCCCCTGATATACAGATGTCCAGCCTAAGGAACCAGTTTGCACTTTATATCCTGCCTGTATAGATGAAATAGATAATAAAGCCCAACTAAGAAAGTTTAGTATGATCATGTATAAGCTTGCTGGTGTTTCAATTTGCCAAATAAAAACTTCGGAAAAATTCCAGAGAGAGAATAAGAGTATAAGTTGTATAGAAGCTATAGTAGCGTAGACCGTTGTTCTAAGAGTTTTGGCATAACTTTTAGGCGCAAAAATCTCTAATATCTTCATACCACGGTTAGATAGAAAGAATGAGTGGCCTATAGGAAACTGAATTAACAACAAAAGATTTATTACCACTGCACTAAAGCCTTCGAAGGGTCCAACTGAAAATTGAAAACCGGTCAAAATTGTAATAAACATTATTGCGCCAGCCACTAGAAAAATGCCATGGCACAATAAACCATAAAATAATGCTATCGGTTTGTTACCTGATTTATCCATGAGAAAAATATAGTTTGTCTTAAGAAAATGGAAACATTAAAACTCAAATTCTTTTTGTAATTTTGACTTCTTTTTTCTCGATTTAAGATAATCGTTCTCAGAAATTTTTCTGCTACCTATCTTCCTCCAAATAACTTCCGATTGAGATCTTGCTATTTTTAAGTTTTTGAGTTGATGAATTCTTGTCGAAGCGCTTTCCCTTGATAGTTTCTCATCAACAATGGGGCTATAATATTTACCTAATAATTCTGGTGTCTCCCAGGGAGTATGGACGTTTGCCTGGGGCATATGCCTTAATTCTGGAACCCACTTTTTTATAAATTTTCCTTGAGGATCATGTTCCAATCCTTGCTTGATTGGGTTATAAATTCTTATTGTATTAATACCGGTAGTACCTGACTGCATCTGTACTTGAGAATAATGAATTCCAGGTTCATAGTCTGAAAATAGACGCGCCAGATAACGAGATGTTTGCCTCCAATCTATCCATAAATTGTAACTAGCGAAACTAACAAGCATTGCTCGCATACGGAAGTTTATCCATCCAGTTGATATCAATGATCGCATACAGGCATCAACAAAGGGGAAACCTGTTTCTCCACGCTTCCATCTTTCAAAATTCTCAGAATAAGCGGTTTCTCTTTCCAATTTATCATAGATGGGATGAATATTTTTCCACTCTATGCTCCTTAAATCTTCCAATTTTTGGATGAAATGACAATGCCATCTGAGTCTTTTCTGGAATGAATTGTAAGAGCCTCGCCAGTTTTTTAATTTATCCCCAACTAGGTCTAGCTTTTTTTGGGTTTGTTCTTGAGTCCTCTGGAAAATAGTTCTGATAGAAATAGTCCCGAAGGCAATATGCGTAGATAGTCTAGAACAAGAATCTGCAGATAATAAAGGTCCAGACATTTCTCTCTGATAGTTTTCACCCCGCTCAGTTAAAAAACTTTTTAGAACTAGTCCTGGTTCAATTTTGCCGAAGTTAGTATTTGGTTCAAAACCATCAAATTCCAGCTGCATGTCTTGACACGATGGTAAATTATCAGAGTCTTCAGATATACAAAATATTTTTTCAGGTATTTCATAAATCTTTTTACGCATGTGACCGTGCCAAAGGGTCGACCATCCGTCACGAGAATTTAAATTCCTCACCACTCCATTTTGTTGATATTCTTTCCAGTCTACAGAGTTTCCATTGGTCCACTTTCGGATTGCTAAATCGCGATCTTTTGAAAATTTATTCCATGTTTCATAGTGAGAAAAAATGGTTTTGATGTTATGTCGGGTTGCCAAAGACTTTAATATAGGAAGCGCCTCTCCAACTTTGATTACTAGCTTAGCGCCTCTTTTAATGAACATATCGTCGAGTTGGCTGAGATAGTGCTGAAGATGTAGAAAATGCCGATACGAAACATCGGGCTGTCTCCATAGATTCGGCTCTAAAATGTAAAGAGGTAATATTTTTCCGTTTGCGCAAGCATCTGAGAGAGGACCATGATCGAGGATCCTTAGATCTCTTTTAAACCACACGATATTCAACTGGCACCCTAATTCCCTTTACGAAAAATTCTTTTACGCCACGCAGTGTAGCTTCCTGGTCTAAGGTTTTTTCGCATTAAATTTTTTACTTCGATCTCCTTTAGCCCGAATTCACTTTTTATAGCTTTGAAACTTACTTTGTCACTGAGTGCTAGCTCAATTAATTCGGACAAACGCGCTTGAGATAAGTTTTTTTCAACGCTTTGCATCAAATGTGATGATTTAGCAGTAAATAATAAAAAATTACAGAACCAACAGCGCCTGCTATTGCTGCTTGAGCAAACCTAGTTCTCATTTTTGCAGCCATTTCTTTCATTCTTTCGGGATCTGACCCGAATATTAGTTCAACAGAGTCTTGAAGTGTTTCTCTATCACTTGGATATTGACCTTTTTTTTTCATAGCTGCAGTTGACGTTTGCCTGGATCTCATGATTATTTCTCCTTGTTTTGTTCAACAAATATGTTCTGGATCGAAAAGATGACAACTGGGTGTGTCATTTTGCCTCAGATTTGGGAAAAAATTTTTTTTTAGCTTGGTTTTAAAAAAAATAGACCTATCTAATCGCCTACAAACAATGCGGAGATTTAAAAATGAAGAAAATTATTGCGTCTGTATTCGTCATTACACTCTTTAGCACAAGCGTTTATGCAAGTGGCTGTAGCGAAATGGCGGCATTCAATACAAAAATAAAGAAAGCTTTAAAGACAGCGTCTTTCAACGAAAAGACTCTGGCAGATATTAAATATTTGCAGTCTGAATGCAAAAGACAGCATGACATGGGAATGTCTGTGAGTGCGATAAGTTCATGCAACAAGGCGCTCGATTTAGTAGCTGTTAACTGAGATTATTTATAGAATCCGGGATTATGGAGTAACAAATGAGTAACGAAGAGAAAAAATTTACTAAGCTTGACGTCGTAAGCGGAAAGTCGTATTTCATTTGCCAATGTGGTCAGAGTGCAAAGTACCCGCTATGCGATGGAAGCCATAAAAACACCTCCTTCATTCCTGAAAAATATGTCGCGTCTGCAAACACTTCTGTGAGTGTCTGCGGATGCAATGATTTAAAAACAGTTGTTTGCGACTGCGCGTAACAAGGAGTGAGTACATGAATGCAATTGTGAAAAGATTAGAACGGTTTAATAGCGCTATACCAGAATTTTGCACGTCTCATTGGTTATTAAGAATACCTTTAGCGTTATTGTTCATCCAAATGGGATTGATGAAATTGCCCATAGACCCTGCTGAAGCAGAATCCTATGGTCTTTCTGTTCTTGTTTGGTGGGTGGTAGCTCTTGGTGAGTTAGGTAGTGGGCTCGGTTTAATAGCAGGCGGATTGTTTAACACAAGAAAAATACCAAGTTGGTTGGGAGACACCCTAACGCGCTTCAGCGGGTTTACTATAGGTTGTATAACTACGGGCGTGATATGGATTGGCGAACCCGAAAGCTTTCTAGACGTAATTTTGTATGACAACCTTCACGTATTTATGTGGGTCGGAGGTTTATTTTTCGCTCTACGTGGAAACCGTGCTTAATATTTTAAGGGGACCTTAAACGTCCCCTGTATTTCTTTTAGTATCAAACTTTTTATCAAACCGTTTTTGTGGAAATCGCTTTGATAATTTATCCTTATTACCATTTATAATATCCACTAAGTCAACCTTCAGCGCTAGACAAGCTTGAGCTACGTACCACATTATATCGCCCAATTCTCTTCTCATGTGTTCATGCGCAACAACATCAAACGCCTTTTCCTGAAACATTATTTTCTTAATTATTTCATTAAACTCTCCAACTTCTCCAGATAAACCAATACCAGCTGTTAGCAATCGTGACATCTCGATATCTTTGGAATTGAGATAATCGATACGTTCCCTCATTTTATCCGATGATTTTGAAGCTTCACTTGTAACTTTATCTACGAAATCCGTATACTCTTCTAGCAAATTTTGTTGCATTTTTTACCCTATTTTGATTTAACCTAATATTAATTACTTTACATCCTTACCATCCTTTCGAATGTAATCATCTTTTGATTTAAACTCTTCGCCCTCCTTCAATAGACCAGCACCAGGAATGAAATTTACCTCTATCCGAATTCCATCTGGGTCTTCAAATAATACATAATAATAACCTGGAGCCCAATCTCGTTCTTCGGGGCCACGTACAACTTTTGCATTGATCTGTGTCAAAAGCTCATAAGTTCTATCGACATCATCACGACTTTTAGCCCTTAAACATAGATGATGAAGACCAACCCTATATTGTTGGAAGGTTTCGGCTGAAAATTCAGGATCACATCTTCTTATACCTATAGCCGTTCTACCTCCAACATGATAGCAAAAATCCTGTCCATCCATAACACAGATCATTCCAAATTTTGGCAAAAGGCTTTTGTAAAATTGTCTTGCTTCACTAAAACGTGTAACCGTTAATATTACATGAGCCATACCATTAATCTCAATTTCACTCATGTCGTGGTCATCGCACTTCCAAAAGACTTTACCTTATCTGCTTTTCCTGGCGATGGAGGAATGTTAAGACCTCTGTCACAAGCTGGACGTATACGCATTTGTTCCATCCATCTTTCCAAACTTTCCAGACCCTCAGTCGAAACTCGTGCCCATTTATGACTCCTTATCCAAGACCAATTGGCAATATCCGCGATAGAAAAGTCCCGGGCTAGCCATTCAGATTGACTGAGCCGTACATCTAAGACTTCATATAATCTTCTTGTTTCATTATGATATCGTTTGCGCGCGGCAGGAACATCATTTGGGAAGTACCGTTCAAAAACCACTGCCTGCCCTTGCATTGGCCCTATCCCGCTTGCTTGGAACATTAACCATTGTAAGACTAATGTTCTATCAGGTTCATTAATTGGTAATAACTGGCCAAACTTTTCTGCCAAATAAATAAGGATGGCGTTTGAGTCAAAAATGATGTTGCTATCTCTTCCCATTGTTTTTAAAACTGGAATTCGTCCATTGGGATTTATTTGTAAGAACCAGTTTGAATGTTGCTCGCCTGATTGTAAATCTATAAGCTGTACATCGTATTGAGCTCTTAACTCTTCAAGAGCCATAGCTACTTTCCATCCATTTGGAGTGGGTGCTGTGTAAAGTTTATACATAGTGTTTCCTAAGGATAAAATGCTATTATACTAAATAAAAAAGCACAAGTTCGTTCTATATGATAGCATAGGTATATTAGGAGATTATTTTGAAAAAAGTTGATTGGTATTTTGATTTTATTTCTCCCTTTGCTTATTTACAATTTTCACAATTTAAAAAGTTTGAAAATGAGCTTAACATCACAATACATCCAGTCGTATTTGGCGCTCTTCTAAAACATTGGGGTCAACTTGGACCTGCAGAAATTGTCCCTAAAAGAATATTTACTTATCGTTTTTTCAAATGGAAAGCTGACAAGTTAGGGATAAAATATACTATGCCTCCCTCACACCCATTTAACCCTCTACCGGCCTTGCTGTCATGTATCGCAGGAAATTCAACCTTTCAAGTAACTAAAGAAATATTCGACATTATCTACAAACAAGGACAACAACCGGATCAGAAAGAGGGAATAGAGAAACTAGAAGCCGTAGTAAATGAACACACATCATCAACGCATTCGATACAAGATGAAAGTGCTCTTAAAAAGATATTGCGTGCCAACACATCTAAAGCTATAGAAAATGGCGTATTTGGCGTACCAACGTTTGTAGTCGAAGGACAAGTTTTTTGGGGAGGAGATGCATCGGATATGATGTTAGACTTTATAAAAAATCCTGAGCTATTTTCTTCGGATGAGATGAAGCGTATTTCTTCCATGCCGATGGGTTTAATAAGAAACAAACCCTAACTGACATTTTCATTTTAATTGGGCTATCTCTCTAATATGATTTGGTGACAACCCGCAACAGCCACCAATAATATTTACCCCTTCCTTAATCCATTTTTCAGCAAAGGATTTAAGTTGTTTAGGTTGTATTACTTTATTGAAGTCCCAATTCGGTGATACCCATCCGCCCGAGTCCGGATAAACCATAAGTGGTCCATCAAAAAAGTTTCTTAATACCTTTAACGACTCGCTTACGGCGTTTACATCTGTGTGCATAATGCCAGCAACATCGATATTAAAATCTTTGACTATATTAACAATTCGTTCAAAAGGAATATCATCTTCTTCCATAAAACTTAACACAAGACCCGTATCGCTCAATCGAGTTGAGAAACCTGCCCATACGGGTTTTTTACTTTTTGCTGCAGCTTCAAAGACTGATAGCATTCTATCAGGGTGGTACATCATTTCTAAAATAATAATATCACACCCATTTTCAGCCAAAAACAGAGCCATTTCCTCACAATTTTCTCTCAATCTATTTTCGGATACTCCGTGCTTTGGATCAGATTGCTTTGCGCCGTCAGGTATCGGAAGTCTATGAGATAAAGATCCTGCAATTAATATATCGTCTCTTTTTGCCTTTATTTTTGCTTCTTGTGCTGCAAAAATCGCTTTTGAATTAATTTCTTTAAAGCTATCTGCCAGACCTGCTGCTTCTAACATTAAACGACTAGATGCATAGGTATTTGTAGTTATCACTTCTGCACCTGCATTTATGTAATCTAAATGAATTTGTTCTAAAACTTGAGTATTTAGTGAGGCGGACCCACACCAAGTTCCATCCATCTCTATACCCCTAAATTGCAACTCAGTTCCGACGCCTCCATCCAGTATAATCAAATCATTTTCATCAATTTTCTTTTTAAGGGTCTCATATTCAGTTTCCATTAAATATCCTTTTTTTGCCTTGTAATTTATTCTTTAGCACTTTAAGCAAAAAAAAGTGAAGCAAATAGTTTTTTTGGAAATTTAATGACAATCGACAACAGTCAAATCATCCTTTATTTTTTTGCATTAATTATTTTGTTTCTTACCCCTGGTCCTGTTTGGGTGGCACTAATTGCTAGGACAGTTTCTGGTGGAGCTAAATCCTCAATTTCGCTTGCTCTAGGCGTTTCTCTAGGTGACATGCTTTGGCCCTTTGCGGTTTATTTTAGCTTGGGTCTTCTTATATCAATTTATTCCGATATTTTATTGATATTTCGATACTTTGCTTCTTTTGTTTTAGTCTTGATGGGATTGCAGATAATATACTCAAGGAATAAGCTGTTAAGTGAAGATCACCGTCTTACTAAATCAGGATTTGTTGCAGGTTTTTATGCAGGCTTCATCGCTGTAACTGCAAATCCCAAAGCATCACTTTTCTATATGACACTGCTTCCAGGTTTTTTCAATTTTGAATTAATAGGACTTGCTGATGTTTTTCTAATTTCAGTTCTCTCTTTTTCCGTCCCGATGATAGGAAATATTTTAATGATACTTTTCGTTGCAAAAATTAGGTCACTATTATCTTCTCCAAACGCAATTAGTTTAACAAATTTAATTTCTGGTATACTCTTGGTACTTGTAGGAATATCCATATCGATTTTTTAGTTAATCTATTTCCTTTCTTATTCTGATAGAGTATCCGTAATTCACTTTTTCCTATGTGGATCGCCCTTAGGTAATATATCTCGAATATAATCCCTTTGTTTCCACTCTGGTGGCGGAGGTACTCCCTTTCCTTTTCTAGGAATATGCGCGGATGGTTTACTCTCTTTTAAATTTGGTACGTATCGCGGGCAATTTGGGTAAATTTCGCATTTTATTCGCACAACAAACTTAGCACCATGGTGTTTTTCCAAGGATTTTCTATCCCTATGAATACTCGCCTGTCCATTAATCCTTATACGGCGACTTTTTCCATCAAAATTTACAAATAATAACGCAACATTTGGATTTTTTATGATATTACCGGCTGTCCGATACATGGAATTCCCATCATATTCTGGATATTCAATTACTCCTCCCTCAAGTATCTTCACAAATCCTGGATCCCCTGATTTTATATTACAATCGATATATTCTTTCCAAGAGCTCGCTATAAAGAAGAATTGCGCATTTTTTATTAATTTTTTTTCATCATCCCAAAATTCATAGTGCTTTCTGTTTGTTTCAATGGCTTCAGCTGTTCTGCGCCCGTCAAAAAGATCCTGAAACTCTCTCATTCCTTCATGAAAAAAATCTCTGTTCCTAAAGTCATTCATATATGTCTCACAATTATTTATTTTTGTTACAGAAAGTTACATCAAAGTATAGCATTTGGACAAAAGAAAATAGCCCAACAACTTTATTATTTCCTTAAAATCATCCTCTCAGCACGAGTAGAACTTTGTGACGGTAATAAAATAGATGCCAGAACAATAATAACAGAAAACAAACTTAAAAAACTAAAAAGTTCCGACAACTTATATCCCTTGTCCAACATAAAACTACATGTTGGTAGCACAGTAGCGCCAACTCCAAGATTGAGAACAAACTTCATGCTAAGAACGCGATTCCTCCAGCTATCAGGAACATACCGTACCATAACAGCATCAATAATTGGAATTTGCCCGAAAACAAAACAGACCGCTAACGTCATAAAGAATAATAGCTTGTAACCGTCGAATTGAGACGCCAAATATATAAAGATTATCTGACCAATTGAGACAATAAATAAAACTATTTTGGGCGATATACGATCAATAAACCATCCAACAACAACCTGTGAAAAAGAAGATATTGCATAGACAAAAGAAGCAAGGAGTCCAGTCATCGCAACAGAAAGCATAAGGTTTTCCATATAAAGCTCCAAATACCGAGGAACTAGGAAAGTTACCGCTGTAAAAACGAAACCTCCAAAGGTGGTACTAATTGCTAAGGCTAAAAGAGCTTGCCTCCAGCCATGAGAAAACTTTTCAGACTTTATTTTAGGCGATCCTCCATTAGGCAACTCCATAGGTTTGAGAGCATGCGCAAAAAATATTCCGTAAATTATGCATATTATTCCAGATATCAAGAAAGCCATTTTCCAATCACTATAAAAAATAATAATGCCTGTAATTAATGGAGCACTAGCTACGCCCATATTTCCGAATAATCCATTGACACCGAGGCGTAGACCGACGCGCTCTTTTTTTTCCAATAGCATTGCTATTCCGACCGGATGAAAAATAGCAGCAAAAAAACCCAAGCTGGACAAGCCTAATACCAGATGGAGTGATGTGTAAGAAAAACTTATCAGGATCGACGAAATGCCTATCCCAAAATGAAATACTACCATTGTAATAGATCTTGAAAAAATGTCAGCTACTCTGGCTGCTATTGGTGATGCAATACCAAACAGAATAAACCCCAATGTTGCCAGCTTTATAGTTTCACCATAGGTGAGCCCTATGTCCCGCCCTGCATCATAAGCTGCCTTGGCAAAGACAAGAATTATGAAGTGGTCTAAAAAATGACTAATAAAAAGATATATGTCAGGAATTTTTTTGTTTCGAAAGCGTGAAAGCATGATAGTTTACTATCACGATTTACTCAAAACGGGATATTAAATAGTTACTTTTGCATATAACTTTTGTTAAAAGGTTAATTTTTTATGGGATCATAAAGGGCATCAAAATGAATAAAGAAAGCACATATATTCCACCTGAGGTTTGGGAATGGGATAAGCCTAGTGGGGGAGCGTTTGAAAGCATAAACAAACCCACAGCTGGCTCTGCTTATGACCAGAAGCTTCCCAGAGGAAAGCATCCATTGCAATTATACTCTCAGGGAACGCCAAATGGTGTAAAAATAACATTGATGTTAGAGGAGCTGCTAGCTTTGGGGCATGAAGGCGCTGAGTACGACGCGTGGCTTTGCCGAATAAATAAAGGTGAGCAGTTTTCATCTGGTTTTGTAGAAATAAACCCCAATTCAAAAATTCCAGCGTTACTAGATCAGTCAAATGGAAAAGAACAACGAGTTTTTGAGTCCGGTGCTATTCTCTTATACTTAGCCGAAAAATTTTCAGAGTTTTTGCCAACAGAACTAAACAAGCGTACTGAATGCCTTTCCTGGTTATTTTGGCAAATGGGAAGCACGCCTTATTTGGGAGGCGGCTTTGGACATTTTTATTCCTATGCGCCTGAAAAATTTCAATATCCAATAGACAGATATGCGATGGAAACCAAACGCCAGTTGGACGTATTGGACCAAAGATTAAGTCAAACTGAATACTTAGCTTGTGAAAAATTCACTATTGCTGATATAGCCTCTTGGCCATGGTACGGACAGCTCGTGCTTGGTCGATTATATAGCGCTGGTAACTTTTTGGATGTGTCTTCATATAAAAATGTCGTTGCTTGGGCTGAAAAAATAGATCAAAGACCAACAGCAAGTAAAGCACGGATGGTTAATCGTGTAGTAGGAAACCCAAGATTTCAGTTGCATGAAAGACATGACGCGTCGGATTTTGAATTAAAAACGCAGGACAAACTTGACGTTTCTGAATAGTTTTATTTTTCAGTGGATATCTACGTGGCCAAAATTCTTGAAAGTTTAAAGCTTTTGTAATATCTTTACTGATGTATCGGGAGAAACTAGCAATAGTTGCCGAAGGAGCAACCGCCCCGGAAACTCTCAGGCAAAAAGGACCGGTATAGACTGAACACTCTGGAGAGCGACTTTAAATAGTCCGCCGAAGGGATAACGATCTCAGGCAAAGGAACAGAGGGGGCATTCTTTGATGTGTACTTACACACATCTTTAACGAATGCCGGTAAAATCATTTAATACCGGAATAAGAAGGTTAAGTTTTGACAGAGCTTAAAAAGACAGCTTTATACGATCTTCACCGATCTCTCGGTGCTAAAGCGATACCTTTTGCTGGATATGAAATGCCTGTTAATTACCCTTTAGGAATTATGAAAGAGCACTTATATTGCAGAAAGTCTGCAGGCCTTTTTGATGTTAGTCATATGGGGCAGCTAGTCATTTCGTCTAATACACAGTCTATGCAATTCATTGCTTCTGAGTTGGAAAAACTTCTTCCCATTGATGTATTAGGTCTTAGTGAAGACAGACAGAGGTATGGGTTTTTACCAAATAAAGAGGGAGGAATCATAGACGACCTGATGATATCCAATAGAGGCGATCACTATTTTGTTGTTATAAATGCTTCGAGAAAGGAAATTGATTTTAAATATCTTAGAGAAAATATTTCTAAAGAAATCGATGTTGACTTAATTAAGACAAGAGCACTTATTGCTATTCAAGGTCCTCTGTCAGAAAAGATATTATCCAACCTAATCGGAGAATTAAGTTCCTTAAAGTATCTTGATGTGAAAAACTTTTCGTATAAAGGAGAGATGCTATGGGTTTCAAGGTCTGGCTATACTGGACAAGATGGATTTGAGATATCACTACCTAATAGTCTATGTGAAGTTTTCTGTAAAAACATTCTAAACCAAGATGGTATTGAACCGATTGGATTGGGAGCCAGAGATACCCTCAGACTGGAATGCGGGCTGTGCCTTTATGGACAAGATTTAAATGAAACAATTACTCCTATTGAGGCCGGTTTAAAATGGGCTATTCAAAAAGTTAGACGGGTTGGAGGAGAGAGAGAAGGCGGTTTTGTTGGACAAAAAAAGATTTTAAAACAAATTGAAGAACACCCTCATTTAAAGAGAGAGGCTTTTTTTCCCGATGGGAAAGCTCCTTTGAGATCTGGGACTAAACTGTTTAGCGATGATAAAGGGAAAAACGAAATTGGTATGATCACATCTGGCGGCTATTCACCATCTCTTGAAAGGCCGATTTCAATGGGGTATTTGAATCATAATAAATTCAATGTTGATGAACCAATTTTTGGTGAAGTAAGAAACAAGTTCTTTTCTGTAACACTTACAAAATTACCGTTCGTACCAACCAGTTTTAAAAGAAATTAAGAGGAGATAGTAATATGAAATTCACAGAAGAGCATGAATGGCTTGAGTCTGACGGAGATATGGTCAAGGTTGGCATCACAGAGTATGCCGCGGAACAATTGGGAGATATTGTATTCATTGAACTACCAGATGTAGGAACTTCAGTTACCAAAGGGCAAGAAATAGTTGTTATAGAAAGTGTAAAGGCAGCATCGGATATCCTGGCACCTCTTGATGGTGAAATTACCGAGATCAATAACGCAATAGTGGATGATCCATCTATGGTTAACAACGATCCAACAGGCGAAGCTTGGTTTTTCAAAATGTCCTTAAAAAATCAAGGAGAGCTTGATGGTCTAATGAGTGAAGACGAATATAAGAAACATATCGAATAACTAAATTATTAGGGGGAAAAAATGAATTTTGAAAATAATAATTTTGAGCCAACAGAATATCTACCTTACGATTTTGCTAATAGGAGGCACATAGGTCCATCGCCTCAGGAGATGGAAAAAATGCTTAAGCTCCTTGGTCTGAATAGTATTGATCAATTAATCGATCAAACAATTCCTCCATCCATAAGACAAAAAAAATTACTTGATTGGGATAAGCCAAAATCTGAACGAGAGATGCTTTTCCATCTTAGAGAAACAGCGTTAAAAAATAAAAAAATGATGAGCTTAATCGGTCAAGGGTATCACGGAACTATAACACCCCCTGCAATTCAAAGAAATGTTTTAGAAAATCCTGCCTGGTACACTTCCTATACCCCTTACCAGCCAGAGATTTCTCAAGGACGTTTGGAAGCTCTTCTTAATTTTCAAACAATGATCAGTGATCTAACTGGACTAGAAATAGCGAACGCCTCTTTACTTGATGAAGCCACTGCATGTGCAGAGGCGATGACTATGGCAAAAAGGATAACTAAAAACAATTCCATCAATTTCTTTGTTGACCAAGAATGCCACCCACAAAATATCGAAGTCCTGAAGACAAGAGCACATCCACTTGGGATAAATATTATTATTGGTGATCCGGATAAAGACATTAACTATGAAGATTGCTTTGGAGCAATATTCCAATATCCTGGAACTTTTGGCACGCTCAGAGACTTTACAAATGTGACTGATAAACTGCACGAAACTGGTGCCCTTGTTACAATTTCAGCAGACCCAATGTCGTTAACTTTACTGAAAGAACCAGGTTCCATGGGGGCCGATATCGCAGTGGGATCAACACAAAGATTTGGTGTTCCGCAAGGATTTGGAGGGCCCCATGCCGCTTATATGGCTACCAGAGAGACTTACAAGCGCTTTCTTCCTGGCAGAATTGTAGGTGTTTCCATAGATAGTAAAGGGAATAAAGCGTATCGATTGGCGCTACAAACAAGAGAGCAACATATTAGACGTGAAAAGGCCACTAGCAACGTTTGTACGGCACAAGCCCTTCTAGCGGTAATGGCATCTTTTTATGCTGTGATGCATGGGCCAGATGGATTAAAAGCTATCGCGCAAAGGATTCATAGAAAAACTGTTAGATTAGCCAAGGGATTGGAGGCACATGGTTTCAATGTGGAACAAAAACATTTTTTTGATACGATTACAATAGACGTTGGTCCCATGCAAAATGTAATCCTTAAATCAGCAATTAGCGAGGGAATTAATCTTAGGAAGATAGGCGAGACTAGAATTGGAATATCATTGGATGAGAGAACTAGGCCAGCTATTATTGAGGCAGTATGGAGATCATTTGGTATAAAACGAAAAGATAAAGACTTAAACTCAGGTTATCGAATTCCAAACGAATTATACAGACTTACTGATTTCCTTACACATCCTATATTTCATATGAATAGAGCGGAGAGTGAGATGACAAGATACATGCGCCGTCTTGTTGACAGAGATATAGCTCTTGATAGATCTATGATACCACTTGGCTCATGTACTATGAAACTCAATGCGGCTGCAGAAATGCTACCCCTGTCTTGGCCTGAGTTTTCTCAAGTACACCCATACGCTCCTAAGGAACAAACCTTAGGCTATAACATAATGATAGATAACTTGTCTAAAATGTTGTGTGACATTACTGGATATGACTCGATATCGATGCAGTCTAATTCAGGCGCTCAGGGAGAGTATGCTGGATTGCTTACAATTGGGCGATACCATAAATCAAGGGGAGATAATAAAAGAGACATTTGTTTAATTCCTATGTCGGCACATGGCACAAATCCGGCTTCAGCACAGATGGCTGGATTACAGGTAGTTCCAGTCAACACATCAGATAATGGGGACGTCGATATAAAAGACTTCGAAAGTAAAGCTAAGGAATATAAGGATAGGCTGTCATGTTGCATGATTACATACCCTTCAACACATGGTGTATTTGAGGTTAATGTTTCAAAAATTTGTGCAATTACCCATAAATATGGTGGTCAGGTTTACCTTGATGGTGCAAATCTAAATGCAATGGTTGGACTGGTTAAACCAGGAGAAATTGGCGCTGATGTAAGCCATTTAAATCTTCATAAAACTTTCGCGATCCCCCATGGTGGTGGTGGGCCAGGAATGGGTCCGATAGCAGTCAAAGATCATTTAACTCCATTTCTTCCAGGCAATCCAGTTGAGGATAATGATGGAGGAGCCGTCTCTGCTGCTCCATTTGGATCAGGTTCAATATTGACCATTTCATGGGCTTACTGTTTGATGATGAGCGGAACAGGGCTCACACAGGCTACAAAAGTAGCCATTTTGAATGCCAATTACATTGCAAAAAAGTTAGGAGAGTTTTATCCCATTCTTTATACTGGACCTGAAGGAAGAATTGCCCATGAATGTATCGTAGACATTAGACCCCTTACCAAAGACACAGGTGTTACTGTTGATGATATTTCAAAGAGATTAGTTGATTGTGGTTTTCATGCACCAACAATGAGTTTCCCAGTTGCGGGAACACTTATGATTGAACCAACAGAGAGTGAAACCCAAGCAGAACTTGATAGATTTTGTGACGCTATGATAGCAATTTTCCATGAAGCAAAGGATATTGAAGAGGGTCGCATCGATCCGGATAATAATCCTTTGAAAAACGCTCCTCATACAGTTGAAGATTTGGTTGGAGAGTGGAATAGACCATATACTAGAGAGCAAGCTTGTTTTCCTCCTGGTTCCTTCCGGGTGGATAAGTATTGGCCGCCCGTAAATAGGATCGATAACGTCCATGGTGATAGGAATCTAATATGTACATGTCCGCCCATGTCTGACTTTGAGGAAAAGAACGAGGCAAACTAATTTTTTTATAGCTTTTGATCATTTGTTCGTTTTACACTAGGGTATGATATGGGCACTTGGTTGCCCTTTAAAATCAGAGTTTTCTGCAATAAAAAATGTCAAAAGTTAAACGCAAATTAACAACTATACTTGCTACTGATTGTGTCGGCTTTAGCAAAAGAATGGATGAGAATGAAGAACTAACACTAGAAAACCTAAAAGCCTGCAGATCTATAATTGACCCGCAGATTAAGGAATTCGGAGGAAGGATTTTCTATACAGCAGGTGACTCTGTGATAGCAGAGTTTGAAAGTCCCGTTGAATGTGTAAATGCCGCAATAGGTTTTCAAAAAGCTATCAATGATAGAAATAATACACTTTCTGAAGAATCTCAGCTTGACTGGAGAGTTGGTATACATCTTGATGATGTTATAATAGAAGGAGATAATGTCTATGGTAACGGCGTAAACATTGCAGCCAGACTTGAGACTGCCTGCTCCCCAGGACAAATTCTTCTCTCAACAGCTGTACAAGATCAGGTTAATAAAAGAATAAATTTCACCATTGAAGATGCTGGGACGAAATCCTTAAAGAATATTGACGAAGCCTTTCAAGTATATGGAATCTCGCCCTCTGGCGAAAAAATTTCTAGGACCGATGCACTAAAGGAAAAGGAAGCACAAGAGAAAGTAAAAAGTTATAAGCCAAAATTAGCAGTTTTACCCTTCGATAATATGAATAATGATGAAGATAGCGGTTATTTAGTTGATGGTGTTGTTGAAGATTTAATCACAGAATTTTCACGAATTCGAGAACTTGAAGTCTTGTCTAGACAGTCTTGTTTCGAATTTCGTGATGCCACCAGTAGTATAAGAGATTTTTGTAAAAAATTTGGAGTAGATTTTGCAGTTTCAGGAAGCATTCGTACATCTGGTAAGCGAGTAAGAATTTCTGTTGAACTATCTGACGCAACTGATGGAAATGCTCTTTGGAACAATAAATATGATCGTATTTTAGAAGACATTTTTGATGTGCAAGACGAAATTGTGAGAAAAATATCATTGGCACTTTTAGGAGAGATTGAAATTTCAAGCCTTGAACGGGCCAATCGTAAACCCACAGAAAACCTTACATCATATGAACTTTTACTAAGAGGAAAAGTGTTGCACCACAAGTTTAAAAGAGAGTCGTGCCTTGAAGCTATCGATTCCTTTAATAAAGCGATCCAAGCCGATAATAATAATGGTCAGGCATATGCTTGGAAGGCTTGCGCTATAGGCCAAGCAATGGGACGCGACTATCTCGAAGGTGACACGGAGGAATGGTG
The DNA here is from genome assembly GCA_902574225.1 of uncultured Alphaproteobacteria bacterium. Classification (GTDB taxonomy): domain Bacteria; phylum Pseudomonadota; class Alphaproteobacteria; order Rhodobacterales; family Rhodobacteraceae; genus CACIJG01. Next base: position 12,154 of record CACGMO010000015.1, on the reverse strand, counting down.
GGATAATTTAATGCAGTGCATAGAGAAGGCTCAACAGTTAAATGACAATGACTTTGAAGTCCATAGAATGCTAGCAGAAGTTGCATTAAGTAGTCATGATTTCAAAGCTGGAGAAAGACATGCGCGTACCTCATTTAAAATGGTACCAAATGATCCGAGAGTATTATCAGTTTATGGAGAGATTCTATCAAGAACGGGTTCAACAGAGAGGGGAATAGAGCTTCTAGAGAGCGCGCTTGAATTGGATCCGATACCGATGGGGAAAACAAATACAGACCATAGAACTAGTGCTGTTCTTTTCGGATATTTTATGGATAGAAACAGTAAGATGTGTAAAGAGCTAGTAAACAAACTACAGGATATTGACTTCAAGTCATGGTTAGTCACCGCAAAAATTTGTGATGATGAAGAGATAGAATATAGATCCGAACCATGGTTTGCTGACAACAAAGACCAGTTTAAAGAGATGGACTGGGACATGGAAATAGATAGGTTTCATTTAAATAATGAAGGTTTACGAGAGTCTCTCGGAAGCTTTGTAAAAAAGTTTTTCAACTAACTCGATTATCAGAATACATTAACGACAACGTTCTGGAATACATAGCCAATTTTTTAGCTCTCTTATTTTCCATCATCCCCAATCTTAAAAATAACATAGTGGTCTGCTTAGTAATCTAAAGTTGGTGTCTTCCGAAATTTTACTCTACCATAACGTTATAGGTAATTAATAATCAAATCTTACTATGTTGGAATACATTGTTTATTACAGCTTCTCTCAATCGACAATAAGTGATAGCGAGCTTAAAGAGTTATTACGGAAAGCAAGAGAATGGAATGAGGCGCATGAAATCACAGGATTACTTATTTATCGGTATAATAAAAAGTTTAAAAGAGGTAACTTCCTCCAAATTATCGAAGGTCCTAAAAAATCAATATCGTCTGCATGGGATAGAATTTGTGCTGACCCCAGGCATCATACCATAACAGTTCTAGAAGATGGGAGTTTTGAAACAAGAAACTTTTCAACTTGGTCAATGGGTTTGAAAAACTTAAATACTGAGGCACTTGAACATACGCCTGGTTTCATTAATATTAACGATGACCAATTTTGGTCAAACCCAAATAACTTGAAACCTTCTGCTTTGGAGCTATTGAGAAAATTCTATGACATGGATTGATTTTTAAAAACCTATAGGGACTTTATTACTTTCTGTTTTGCTTCTGAACTCAAAGATACCACTACCCCTTTGGTAATTTTTTTTGTTTTTTCATAAGGCTCTTTTTTTTCATCGACACCTTCAAGCTTTACTATTTTTTTTAAGCCCTCACCTAGTACTTTTGATGTTAGCATATCTGTTTTAATCAACCCACTCACCTTTTCTAAATATAGGCACCATTTCTCCATTTTTCCCAAAACCATCAATATCAATCTCACCTGATCCAATCATCCAATCAATATGTATCATGCTTGAGTTACCTCCTCGTTCACTTATTTCTGACGATGATAGGTTTTTTTCTCCTTTGAAGCATTTAGAGTAACACTGACCAAGGGCTATATGACAAGCAGCATTTTCATCAAAAAGAGTATTATAAAACAAAAGTCCTGAGTTCGAAATTGGTGAGCTATTAGGTACGAGTGCCACTTCTCCTAATCTTCGAGCTCCTTCATCAGACTCTAAAACCTTCTTCAAAACAGTCTCACCTTTGCTGGCTTTTGCGTCTGTGATACTACCTTTTTCAAAAACAACTCGAATATTATCAATTAAGGTTCCTTGATGTGATAACGGTTTAGTAGAGGATACATATCCCTCAACTCTCTGCGCATGTGGGGTGGTAAACACTTCTTCGGAAGGAATATTAGGATTGCAAACGACACCATTTTGAGCCATCGAAGCACCACCCATCCACTCGTGGTCATCAGCTAAGCCTACCTTTAAGTCTGTTCCAGGCCCCTTGAAATGTATCTCTTTGAAATCTTTTTGATTTAACCACTCCCTTTTCTCTTTCAGTCTCTGATTGTGTGCCTTCCATGATGCAACGGGATCTTCCGTATTAACGCGCGAAGCCATAAAGATCGCCTCTGCTAATCGGGTTTGTGCCTCCTCTTGAGCGATGTCAGGGAACATTCTTTTTGCCCAAGCTAAGCCCGGCCAAGCTATTATATTCCAGTTAATATTAAATTGGGTAATTCGTTCTCTTGCCGGTTTGTAAGCTTTAGAGTTAGCTTTATTTGCTCTTGCAACTTTTTCTGGGTCCATGTCTGATAACAACATTGGGTCATCACCAGCAATTGCCATTCTAGCTGTATTATTATCAAAAGCTTCACCCATACCCTTGTAGAGCCAATCTGCTGCTTCGTCGAAGCTTTCGTCAGATGCGTATTTATATCTTGCGAGGGTTATTTCGCTGTCGGAGAAAAAAGGTGTAACCACGTTCGCTCCCATTTTGTAAGCATGCTTGGCAACTAATCTAACTAGTGGTAGTGCATCTGATGGAGCTGTTATTAATAAGTTTTGTCCTTTTTGCAGACCAACACCTGTACTCACTGAAAGTTCAGCAAGCTTGTCTAATTTCTCAATGTTTATAGAACTCATCGTAATAACCTTTCATTTTGATTCTAACATTAGTGATGCAGAAGGTCTTTCAAGTTCTGAAAATTAATTTAACTTTATTTTATCTGAATATGAGAAATAGTCAGTCTTTTAAAGAAATCAACCTCTTATTAAATACAGATGGCAACGATCGTTTTTTGTAACTTTTTAATATAGCCAGCAATCCAACATCTAGTAGACACTCTATGCCGATAACCGAAGAGTAGGCTAAGGAGAATATACCGACATTGTATAATGTTTCTTGATTAAATCCTTGCCCATAGAAACACCAAAACGCTACCCAAAGAATTATTCCACCCTGATAAATACCCGTTAAAGATATAACTTGCTTATAATGCAAATCAGTGTAAGCAATATTGGCCGGAATTAACTTCTTTGAAATGTACGACACTGCAAATAAAGGAAATAGTAGGGTTGATATGTTTATGTAGAGCTGTGGCAAATCTGATGGAGCTAACAAAAGTCCTTGTAGAGATAAACCTGCAACCAAACCAAAAGCTGTCGCTCCAGCACCAAAAAATAAGAACAAAGTTGCACCAAATATAAAATGAACCTCTGATACGCCGAGTGGGTACTGTGGAAGAATCTCAAAAAAAGAAAACACGAAAATAGTGGTTATCAAACATCTGACCGCGGTTACCGAAACAGATCTGTTGTTTGACATATGCTGTATAAGCAATTTTAATCCGATCGCTATCGCTGCTGCTCCGGTTAAATAACTCAGTCCAATTTTTGCGCCGTTTACTACTCCAGGTTCTATGTGCATTTTTATATTTCCTTAAAATTTCAATTTATTGAGCGTAATTTATCAAGCTCAATTCTGTCAATAAAAACTGGCAATAAAAAACTAAATTTTTATTATTTTCAAGAGAGCTTTTTGATCATATTTTTCATAAAGCTTAGGCCGAGCTCAAACTGAGATTTTTCAATATATTCATTAGGTTGATGGGCTACAGAGATGTCGCCTGGCCCACATATTACAGCAGAATACCCTCTTTCTTGAAATTGACCAGCCTCAGTGCCATAAGAAACGAAATGGTTTCCATTATCGCCTGTAATCTGTCTAACAAAAGTTTCAGCTTCACCATTAGCTTCGGGCCTCAGCCCTGGTACTGCCGATCTATTAGAAACAATTATTTCTGTGTCAGCAGAAATGCCTTTCATTTCTGACTCGATTTCTTTCACTTTTTCACTGTATTTATCAATCCAAAAATCAACTTTCTGATCAGAGACCACTCTTATATCCATTTCAAAGGTGCAATCTTTAGAGGTAATGTTATGAGCTGTTCCTCCTTTTATAACTCCCACATGCAAGGTGGTATAGGGAGGATCGAATAATTTTGCCGTTTCTGTCTGCTCAGCTTTTTTATTGCTTACATTCTGCTGGTTAGCCCAATCAATTAACTTTGCTCCATTCATTATTGCGCTTACGCCTCTATCTAATATTGAGGAATGAACTTCTTTACCAACCAAATGCGTTGTAAAACCTAAAGCACCCTTATGTCCAGTTACTGCAAGCATAGTTGACGGTTCTCCAACTATAACCATGCTAGCCTTTGGCAGTTTTTTTATCATTTCATCGATCATTGGTGGCGCGCCAATACAGCCAACCTCTTCATCATAACTAAGCGCTATTTGAAGAGGTCTTTTCAAATTACTCTTATGACCCTCTACCATTGCCCAAATAGCTAATGCATTAAATCCTTTCATATCGCAGGATCCACGACCATAAAGCTTGTTGTTTTTTTCAGTAAGCGTCCAAGGGTCAGTATCCCAATCTTGGCCTTCAACCGGAACAACATCAGTATGGCCAGATAGCACTACACCTCCCTCTATTTGCGGACCTACATGAGCAAAAAGTGAGGCCTTATCACTATCGTCATTATATTTCCTATACGTTTTTATATGGAACGAATTTAAATATCCCTCGACCCAGTCTATAAGCTCAAGATTACTTCTATCACTCACGGTTGGAAAACTAACTAATTTTTCTAGAATTTCTAAGGCTGATATCTCACTCATAAATTTAATACCCACAATCAGTTGTTAACACATAGTGATTTTTTGCAACCTCTTTATATTCTGAAGGCGTCGGATCATGGGTCAAATCATGAATAGGTGAGGGAAGCGGTTTGAAGTTTAGATCTCTTTCCGACTTCCTCTTGTCTGGATCCGCAATAGGTACCGCTTTTAGTAAATCCTGTGTATAAGGATGTTGCGGGTTGCGAAAGATCGATGGTCGAGGTCCTATCTCTACCAAGCGTCCCAAATACATAACACCAACATCATGACTTACCCGCTCAACAACCGCCATATCATGGCTGATGAATAAGTAGGACAATCCCAATTCAACCTGGAGTTCCATCATCAAATTTAACACTTGAGCCTGCACCGATACGTCTAACGCACTAACTGGCTCATCTGCAACAATAAGACTAGGATTGAGAGCTAGCGCGCGCGCAATTGCTATCCGCTGACGCTGACCACCAGAAAGCTCATGTGGGTAGCGACGGATAAAACTTCTTGGCAACTTTACGCGATCGAAGAGATCACCGATCTTAACCCTCAACTCTCCTGGGTTATTTGTGCCAAAATTACGCAACGGTTCTGCAACTTGGTCAAATAGTGTTAATGTTGGGTTTAAGGAAGCAAAGGGATCTTGAAAGACCATTTGGATATTACTACGGGCTTCCCGCATATCCTTCGAATTTAATGACAATATATTTCGACCGTCTAAATTCACATCTCCTGAAGTCGGCTCTACCAATCGAATGAGCGATCGTCCCACTGTTGACTTACCACATCCTGACTCACCGACAAGAGAGAGTGTCTTTCCTTTCATGATGGTAAACGATACATCCTCAACGGCGTGGACACGTGCCACCGTCCGCCTTAACATTCCGCCTTTAACCGGGTAGCGGGTCACCAAATTATTAACTTTAAGCAGGGGCTCATTCGTTCCCACAATGGGCTTTAAGGCCTTCATCTTTTTCTGTCCTACTAACCGCATCGGTTCAGGGTATTTCCGACTCGCCATCTCCCCAAGTTTTGGAACCGCTGCTAAGAGGGACTTAGTGTATTCATGCTGGGGATTATTGAAAATCTCATGCACTGTTCCCTCCTCCATTTTTTTTCCGTTATGCATAACCACAACACGATCCGCCATTTGTGCTACCACCGCCATATCATGTGTTATGAAAAGAATTGCGGCATTTGTTTCTACTTTAAGCCTATTAATTAAAGCAAGTATCTCAGCCTGGATTGTTACATCCAAAGCCGTTGTAGGCTCATCTGCAATTAGCAACCGAGGTTCACATGCTAGAGCCATTGCGATAACTACCCTTTGCCTCATTCCTCCAGATAATTCATGTGGGTATTGCTGCATTCGCATTTCGGGCTCAGGAATTCGAACCAAACGAAGAAGCTCTAATGCTTCCATTTTAGCTTTACGCTTTGAGATTTTTTTATGAACAATTAATCCTTCTGTAAGTTGTCTTTCTATTGTAAAAACTGGATTGAGTGCTGTCATAGGTTCTTGAAATATCATCCCTATTTCATTACCTCGTATATTTCGCATTTGTTTTTGATTAGAATTCGAAAGGTTTATTTTGCGTCCTTCACTATTTGTAAAAAAAATTTTTCCACCTGAGAGCTTTCCTCCACCAAACTCAACTAATCGCATCATAGAGAGAGATGAAACAGACTTTCCTGAGCCAGATTCCCCTACTAAACAAACAGTTTGCTTTGGTTTTATCTCGAAGGACACATCTTCAACAGCTACGACTTTTCCATCCTTGGTATCGAACTCGACACGTAAATTTTCAAACGATGCAAGCGGTTTTTTCACATCTAGCATTTCTTACCTTATCTCCGACTCATGCTGTATCTATTTTTCATCTTATAACTTCAATAACATTATTTACAATGACAAAACGATATTGCATACTCAGTCACTGCTTATAACGGGTTTTGGAATCAGTATCTTTACTCTATTTCTGGTTTTAGGCCCTTAACTTGGGAGAAATTATATGCGTATCAAATCATTATTTGTGGGATTAGCGGCAGCTCTCATAGCCACTGCTAGTTTCGCGGGAAGGGGCTCAGATGGAAATGTTAGCATTATCTATTGGCAAGCACCTTCTATATTAAATCCTTACCTTTCAGGTGGTACTAAGGACATTGAATCTTCTTCAATGATCATTGAACCGCTTGCTCGGTATAATGAAACAGGAGCTCTTGTTCCTTTCTTAGCAGAAGAAATACCCACTGTTGCAAATGGTGGAGTTAGTGCTGATCTAAAGTCTATCACTTGGAAACTGAAAAGTGGGCTTAAATGGTCAGATGGATCTGCGGTAACATCTGCTGACGTAAAATTCACTGGTGAATATTGCATGGATCCTGATGGTGGTTGTGCACAGCTGGAAAAGTTTGATGGTGTCACTGGTATTGCAACACCAGATGATAGAACAATTGTAGTTAGCTTCTCTGCACCAAAGCCAAACCCTTACGGACCATTTGTGGGAGGTCAAACACCGATTCTGCAGAAAAAGCAATTTGCAAATTGTATGGGTGCAAAAGCTCCCAACTGTACTGCAGAAAACTTTGGACCAATAGGAACAGGTCCCTTTGTGGTTACAGAATTCAAGCCAAATGACGTAATTCAGATGAAGGCCAATGACAACTACAGGGATCCCAGTAAGCCAGCATTTGCCACCGTTACGTTTAAAGGTGGTGGAGACGCAACAGCAGCTGGTAGATCAGTTCTTGAGACAGGCGAATTTGATTATGCTTGGAATCTACAATTAGCACCCGAAGTTATTGCAAATATGGAAAAAGCTGGAAAAGGCGTCGCAATAGCCGGTTTTGGACCTTTGGTTGAGAGACTAGAAATGAATATGACGGATCCATCTCCTTCTCTTGATGCAGATACAAGGTCAACCCGAAAGGCACCGCATCCTTTTCTCTCTGACATTAACGTGAGAAAAGCTTTATCAATGGCAATTGATAGACCTTTGCTTGTAGAGATTGGTTATGGAAAAGCAGGCGATGTAACTTGTGATCTGGTTCCAGCGCCTGACCTCTACGCTGCTAAAAATACGCATTGTCTTAAGCAAGACATAGCTGGAGCTAATGCATTGTTAGAAAAAGCAGGATGGAAAAAGGGTTCTGACGGCATAAGAGCCAAAGACGGCGTAAAACTATCCATACTCTACCAAACATCGACCAATGCAGTAAGACAAGACTTCCAGGCTTTGATTAAAGAATGGTGGCAGCAAATTGGTGTTGAGACAGAACTAAGAAACCTTAATGCTTCCGTTTTCTTTGGAGGTGATCCAGGGTCTCCCGATACTTATCAGAAGTTTTATGCGGATGTTGAAATGTATGCAAATACATTTGATGGTACAGATCCACAAGCGTATCTTTCAGCGTATAGATGTGGAAATGAACCTAAGCCAGAAAGCCAGTGGCAGGGTGCAAATATCAATAGATATTGTGACCCAGCCTATGATGCGCTTTTAGATAAGCTATCCGCGACTGGTGATCTCAAAAAGCGAGGAGAAATCGGTATCCAGTTGAATAACATGCTGACTAAAGATAGCTATACAATAGTACCTTTGGTACACAGAGGAAGAGTATCGGCTCATGCTAAATCTCTAGGTGGAGTTGTTTTGAACACCTGGGACTCTGAACTTTGGAACGTTGCTGACTGGTACAGAATTAAGTAACTTATTATTCAAAGAGGCGTGATGACTCACGCCTCTTTACCACTTTTTATGATTTAATCAAAGCATGATCACTTTTATTATCAGAAGGTTATTTATAGCCATTCCAACGCTTGTAATAATTAGCTTGGTGGTATTTTTATTATTAAATCTTGCACCAAACGACCCAATGGCCCAGGTGCCACTAACCGTTCCCCCGGAGGTAAAGCAGAAAATGCGTGAAGCTTTGGGCCTTGGGCAACCTATACACATCCAATTTTTCAAATGGCTAGTACAATTTTTCTGGATAGAGCCTCAAGTGCTTTTCGATTATTTATTCAACACTACATTTTCTGAGGGAAAACAGAGGATTATCAGTTGGCAAACAAGAAGTCCGGTAATGGATATTGTTGTTCAGCGACTTCCTCAAACTTTATGGGTTGTCGGAATGTCTTATGTGGTGGGAATTTTGATCGCTCTTCCAATTGGATTATACTCTGCATACAAACAATATTCTATTTTTGACAACGTCGGAACCTTCGTTTCAATGATTGGTTATTCTGTGCCTCCATTTTTTAGTGGAGTTTTTGTGATAGTGATTTTCTCAGTGCAACTAGGGTGGCTGCCATCTATTTATGATACAACCCATACTGTAGTTGATTGGGAGACTTTTAAATTCCAGGTTAAGCAAATGGTTATGCCAGTAATGGTTTTAGCATTGCAAACCACCGCTCAAATAAATAGGTTTATGAGGTCTGCATCATTGGATAACCTAAATCAAGATTATGTAAGAACTGCAAGAGCAAAAGGGTTAACAGAATGGACTATAATAACAGTTCACGTCTTACGAAATTCAATGATACCAGTTGTAACAGTTATTGCGATAAATGTTCCATATATATTTGGTGGCGCGCTAATAACTGAGCAAGTTTTTAAAGTTAATGGGATAGGTCACCAATTGATAGGAGCAATATACGCCAACGATCTCCCTACTGTTCAAACAATAACATTTATGTTTGCGTTCCTTATTGTGTCCTTTAATTTGTTGGCAGACATTATTTATGGTTTGTTAGACCCAAGGATTAGATATGATTGAGGAAAGAAATAAGGAAAGAGTGGGGTCACTATACAGAGATGTCTGGGATCAGTTTAAGAAACACAAAGGTGCTCTGTTTGGTGGCGTTGTTTTTCTATTAATTGTAATTTCAGTCATAGTTGGACCGTTTTTATGGCCGTTTGAAGCAAATGCCATTGATATTAGGTCAAGAAATCAAGGGCCCAGCTTCATACATCCATTCGGTACCGATCAGCTCGGGAGAGACACTCTGGCTCGAATGTTGGCTGGAGGTAGAACTTCAATTGCCGTCGGTCTATGTGCCATGGCCCTTACTATTTTTCTTGGAACCTTTATTGGGGTTACTGCAGGTTTTTATAAAAGGCTTGATGGGCCTTTGATGAGGCTTACTGATTTGTTCCTTTCTTTACCTTTACTTCCGTTACTTTTAGTGATGATGCTCTTGTTTAGAGAGCCTCTGAGCTCCGCATATGGGCCAGAAAGAGGTATGTTTATTTTGATTGTTTTCGCTATAGGGATTACCAGCTGGATGCCTACCGCAAGAATTGTTCGAGCTGATGTATTAGCTTTAAAGGAAAGAGAATTTGTCCTAGCTGCTATATCCAGTGGATCTTCAAACTCGTTAGTGGTTAGAAGACATATACTTCCGAACGTTCTATCACCAATATTGGTATCGGCAACTTTAGGAATAGCTAATGGTATAATTACCGAAAGTGCTTTGTCATTTTTGGGTCTAGGATTTCCACCAGATTTCCCTACTTGGGGACGTCTTCTAAACGATGCGGTTGATTATTTACAACAGTATCCTGAGAGAGTTTTCTGGCCGGGCTTATGTATATCGTTGACTGTTCTGAGCGTAAGTTACCTTGGAGATGGATTGAGAGATGCGCTTGATCCAAGAATGAGAAAGAGATAACAATTTAAGATATCTATGCCTTTTTTATACACCTTGTCATTATAAAATCTTGCCTAAGAAAATTTTCTGAAAAAAACTTCTCAATCAACAACAAAGCTGAAGTGCGGAGATCACTCAATTTGTCGGGATCATCAGCCAGGGCTTTTACCAAATTGGCTAATGGACCGGCATTTTTTTCGAATAATTTGAGCATATGTGCTGGGCTCATAGTTGGCGCAAACATAGTGTCTCTACCAAATTCAATATGATCAAAGTCATCTTTTAATCTGTCTTCTATGACTGTCATATCTCCCCATAGAACTGGAGAGGCGACTTCAGGGGAAAGCGGTTGCGAAAAACTTTCAATAAGCTTAAAAAATTTACCCATGAACAACTCTTTTGGCCATGTAGAAAACGCCAAAATGCCCCCAGGTTTCAAGACCCTGGCCAATTCTTTTACAACAATTGATGGTCTTGGAGCGAACATATGGCCATATTGGCTTAGTATGATATCAAATTCATTTTCTTTATAAGGTAGGAACTCTGCATCACCCTCAACAAATTTTGCCTTAAGTCCCATTATTTTTGAATTTTCATTTGCCCTATTGATTAGCTCTGGGGTCAGATCGATACCCTCCACCTCAATTCCCTGCCTTGATGCTGTCAAAGCAACTACTCCAGTGCCACAAGCAACATCCAATAACCTCATTCCTTGTATTGCGCCACTGAACTTTAAAAGCTTTGGTGCTGCCGTACTAGTTAATGCCTCAAAAGATATAAATGAGGCCCATCCTACCTTTGCTCTTTCTTTTAGTTCTTCAATATCAGTCATTTACCCTCTCATATATTAGTATTTGAAAATATTAACATTTTGATTGATTAATTCACTATTTAACTTCTGCCTATGCATTTATTCGATAGCCGGTTACTAAAAATATCAATTGTGGTTTAGAACTAAACTAAATAAAAACCAAGAAGCATTAAAGTTCAATATTAAACTATTTATAGGGGTCAAAATGGCGGTAACGAAAATAACAACAAATACTAGGTTTATGGACAAAGTAAGCCAAATATTTATTGGAACTTACTTCGCAACATTAGACAGAGTAAAAAAGAGAAAAGAATATCTAAAGTCTGTTAGAGAACTTGAGAGTATATCTAACAGAGACCTAGCAGAGTTGGGTTTCAGCAGATCTGAGATCAAAGCAAGAGCTTTAAAAAACATCTACAAGATAAACATTTAATATCTAACACAGTTCATTCTTGACAATAAAATCTTCCTAGCCAACAACTTCACCTAACATCATGATTGGGTTAATGTTGTAGTAGTTGCCGATATCGTTGAACACTGGACCGCCCTTTTTCATCGCGGCTCTCATTTCGTCACCATTTTCGAAGATAACGGTTGCGATTGCGTAGTACGGAGAAGGAACATCCTTGCCTCCAGACGTTCCCTTAGTAACTATCATTTGCTGAATATGCTCCGACCAATTTTCCCTAATGATAGCCAAATGATTTTTCACATAGTAGTCAAGATCAAAGCTCGTATTGTCATTGATTGGATAAGCCACTTGCATCGATACCGCCATTTTTTTCTCCCTAAATATTTACGCCAAGAAGTTCTAAAACTTCTATTTGGTTATCACTCTTAAGTTTCATTAAACCCTTCGATTGGACATTCACCTCACTTCTTACTGACATCCAAGCCTCATTAGAAATCAAAATCTCATTAGGTTCGGTTCTATCGCATATATTAAAAGCTGTATTTACATTACCACCCAGCACATCAAACTGAAAACTTTTTTTACCTATAAGGCCCGCCACCAATGGTCCGGAATGAATGCCAATATGAATTGACCAGTTAGGGTCA
>CACGMO010000014.1 GCA_902574225.1 uncultured Alphaproteobacteria bacterium | reverse complement strand
GGAGATGGACTAACAACAGATATTAGAGGTGCTAACAATGAAAAGCATCACTCACTTCTAGTAGTCGGAGGGCTATTGAAAAAAAAGCATTTGATTGAAGGAAGAAGTAATACCATCCTTGACGAAAGGAAATTAAATCAAACCATAAAAGATAATAAAGTACACGTAGACTATGCCATTAAATTTTTCCGATAAAAAATCACGTCTACTTTTTTTAATCATTTAGCACGCCTCTCGCCAAATAAATCATGAAAAACAGTATACAAAAAGGGACAATATGTGTAGAGGATTTGGAAATAGGAATGAGCAGAATGCTTGAACGTAAAATAACCCAGAATGATATCCTACTATTTTCAAAAGTCTCTGGTGATCAAAATCCAGTGCACTTAGATGAAGAATATGCTCAGCAAACAATATTTGGAAAAAGAATTGCACACGGTATGCTCACTGCAAGCTTGATTTCGGCCGTAATTGCAGAACAGTTGCCTGGACACGGAACCGTCTATTTGAGTCAAACACTGAAATTCATCAGACCGGTACTCCCTGGTCAATTAATCACAACGACGGTATTAGTAACTAATATAGAATATTCGAATCGGCATGTTACATTAGACTGTAAGTGTAAAGTAGGTGAAAAAGTAGTGTTATCAGGAGAAGCACTTGTCTTAGCCCCCAGTAGAAAATTTGACTAGGAAGCAACATGTTAGTTTTTAAGAGTATAGAAAACATTCCAAAAGATAAGAGGGGCTACTCTGTTGCTATAGGTAACTTTGACGGTATGCATTTGGGCCACCAGTCAGTTATTGAGATTGCAAAGGAGAGAAGTAATAATTCTTTTGTAGGCGTAGTTACATTTGAACCTCACCCCAGACAATATTTTCAAAAAAACCAGCCTATATTTAGGCTAATGAAATCAGAAACACGTGAAAGATTTTTGGACTCTTTTGGGATAGATGCTCTTTTTGAACTGCCTTTCGATTCTTCATTAGCAAATTTATCTCCAAGCAATTTCATAGAGACTGTGCTTCTAGAAAAATTAAATGTAAAAACTATAGTTGTCGGTCCAGATTTTAGGTTTGGAAAGAATAGAGAGGGTTCTGTGAAGTTATTGCAGATCTACCAGAAAAAGAATAAGCTCAGTTTGCATATAGCTAATCCATTTATGATTGGAGGTAAGGTTGTATCTTCAAGCGCATTACGGGAAAAACTTGTCAAAGGTTCCGTTAACGAAGTTACTAAAATGCTGTCTCGCTTTTATGAAATTGAGGGAGTGGTAGAAAAGGGGTTTCAGAGAGGCCGACAACTCGGGTTTCCAACAATAAATATTGGTTTAAGAAATACAATTGTTCCCAAACATGGCGTCTACGCAGTATTCATTAAAATTTTATCCTATGATAGTAAAAGAACATTTAAGGGAGCAGCATCAATTGGATCAAGGCCAACATATGGCAATTATGAACCAAATATTGAGGTTTTCATATTTGACTTCGATAAAAATTTATATGGAGAAAATGTTTCTATTTCACTAGTCAAATTTATAAGACCTGAGCTAAAGTTTAACTCTGAAAAAGAATTGATTTTACAGATGAAATCAGATTGTGAAACCATAGAAAGTATTCTAGCTGATGACTAAGCTTAGAAAATTTTTCTGGGAAAAATATACTCTTGATCAGTTAAGTCAAGATGAGTGGGAAGCCCTATGTGATGGTTGCGCTAAGTGTTGTCTATTGAAAATAGTTAATAAGAAGAGAATTTATATCACCAACATTGCATGCTCAAAGCTTGAGCTTGAGAGTTGCAAGTGTAGTGATTACTCGAATAGAGAAATAAATGTTAAAGCCTGCTTAAAACTCACTAAAGACAATTTACACAAAAATTTTAAATTTCTCCCTTCGAGTTGTAGTTATAGATTAATAAGTGAGGAGAAACCTTTGCCCGAATGGCACCATCTATTGAGTAAAGACAAAGAGAGTGTCCATAGGACAAATCAATCAATTCAAAAATACTGTGTTTCAGAAAATTCAGTTGATAATAAAAATTATGAAGATCATATCGTGGCAGAAATTACAGGTAAATGAAGATACTCAAACTTTGAAAAGTTAATAAAAAAGACGAAAGTAACGTTATCCTTTTTCTTTAATAAATATGAAAAACGTATAGGATTAAATCATAAAAAAGAGTCGCAAATAATGATCTCAAACGGCAAACTAAAAATTATATCTGGGAATTCAAATCTCTCACTATCAAAAAGTATTTGCAAGAGAATTGGTCTGTTGTTCGGCACAAAAGTAAAGCCCGTAAAAGCTCGTGTAGAACGATTTAGCGACCAGGAAGTCTTTGTAGAAGTTTTCGAGAATGTTCGTGGCGAGGATATGTTCATAGTTCAGTCAACTTCAAATCCAGCAAATGATAATCTGATGGAACTACTCATAATTGCGGATGCACTTAAGAGATCTAGTGCGAGTAGAGTTACAGCAATAATCCCATATTTTGGTTACGCGAGACAAGATAGAAGGACAAAAGCCAGAACCCCAATTAGTGCAAAATTAGTGGCTAATTTGCTCGCACAAGCGGGTATAAATAGAGTACTTACATTAGATCTTCACGCCGCCCAAATCCAAGGATTCTTCGATATTCCAGTGGATAATCTATATGCATCACCCATATTCGCGATTGATATAAGACATAACTTCGTAAAAAATAAAAATATCACAATAGTTTCACCTGATGTTGGAGGAGTATCGCGTGCAAGAGAACTTGCTGAAAAAATTGACGTGGATTTAGCGGTAGTGGATAAGAGAAGGAGTGCTCCCGGAGAAATTAACTCCATGACTATTATTGGGGACGTTTCAGATAAAACATGCATTCTAGTTGATGATATTTGTGATACAGCTGGGACTTTGATTAAATCAGCTGAACTTCTAATGGAAAAGGGCGCTAAAGAAGTGCATGCATATATAACTCACGGTGTTCTTTCTGGAGAAGCAATAGAGAGAATTTCTAATTCCAACCTTAGCTCGATGGTTATCACTGATACTATTGAACCAACTGAAATTGTATCGAGGTGCCGAAAAATCCGTATAATTACTGCTGCGCCTCTTTTGGCTCATGCTATGTTAAATATATCTAACGAAAGTTCTGTCTCATCGCTATTTAGTGAAGAGTCTTTAAAACCTATCTATGAAGGTCTATATTCAAACTGAATAAAAACATCTAAGCTAAAAATCGCCTTATTAAGATCAGAGAAGCAAAAAATAAACACCCAGCAAACAAAAATGGTGCGCCTGGACTATAAATGAATGACTCCTTTGAAGCTCCAATGCTAAAGATGTAGCTCATGGAAATTGGTCCGATAACCGAAGTAAACCCAACTATACTATTTAAAACGCCTTGTAGAATACCTTGATCTTTTTCAGATATTTCATTTGACATAAATGCTTTTATAGTAGGATTAACCATCTCAGATAAAGCTGCAATCGGGATTATGGCAAAAACTACGATTTCCACTCGTACAAGACCGAATGAAACGAGTGCTACAATTCCGCAGGTTAAAGAAAAAAGTGTTAAATTTTTTGTCGAAAGCTTATCAAAAAACTTTAATCGAATTACAAATGCTTGAACTATAAAAAGTAAGAAGCCGTAGCACGCTAAAGTAAACCCAATCATTCCTGATGACCATCCAAAAACTTCTCTTCCCCAAAAACTCCATATCGCAGGATAAACTGTGTTGGCGAAAGCGATAAGAAAGAAGCAAAAAAATAATCCCTTAAATAGAGGTATTTTAAATACATAGGACATATTATACAACGGGCTTAACTTTTTTATTCTGAATTTATTTTTTGTCGCTACCTTAAGCGTTTCTGGAAGTAGGAGTAAACATAGAAAAAAGTTTAGAAAAGATAAAAGCGCTGATAGGAAAAATGGGGCCCTTACACTAATCTCACCCATCAATCCTCCTATAATCGGTCCTAATATGAAACCTAGTCCGAAGGCCGCTCCAATAATAGCGAAGTTCTTTTTTTTGTCCTTGGTATCTGAGATATCTGCCAAGTAAGCAGTACCCGTAGCTATGGTTCCTCCAGCTAGGCCCCCAATTATTCTACCAATAAACAGGATCAAAATATTATCAGCAAATCCCATCAGCAAATAATCGATTCCTAAAAATAATGATGCCACAAGTAAAATCGGGCGTCTGCCAAAAATATCTGATAATGTCCCAATTGTTGGTGAAAAAACAAATTGCATAAAAGCATAGGATGAGGATAAAAGACCTCCCCAAAAAGCGGCACTAGCAGTTTTATCTATACCGACTTCTTTTAATAGATCCGGTATAATAGGAAATATAACTCCGATGCCAATAATATCGAGTAATACAACACTGAAAATGAGCGCAATTCTTATATCTTTAAACAAGTATGGTTCTCATTTTCCTTATAATGAGTTTTAAAATTTAGGCTTGTTTCAATGCCTCTTCCAGGTCATTTTTCCTTAGTCCTAAATCATCTTTATTTATAGTATCTACCGCAGATAATCTGTCATTAACTTCAGAAATAAGATTAGTTATATCGTCTTTTACAATTTTATCACCTGCAACAGCGGAGTCTACTAATACTGAGACCGAGTTATTAATAACCTCTATGATGCCTCCAGAAACAAAATATCTTTGCTTATCGCTTGTTCCCTCAGAAAATTCCAAAAAACCAGGACGTATACTACTGATGCAAGGAGCATGATTTGGCAGCACTAAAAAGTCACCAACCATTCCTGGCACCAAAATGCTTTCTACTTTGCCCTCGAAAACTTTACTTTCTGCTGATATTACACTGAGCTCGAATTTATTTGTCATTCCAAATACCTTATGGCGCCTATGCTACATCAGCAGCCGTCTTCTCTGCCTTCTCTATTACTTCGTCTATACCGCCAACCATATAAAATGCGGATTCTGGTAGGTGATCAAATTCTCCAGCAACAACTCTCTTAAAGCTATCAATAGTAACATCGAGTGGAACTTGTTTACCATCAGAGCCGGTAAATACCTTTGCAACATCAAATGGCTGAGAAAGAAATCGTTGTATTTTTCGCGCTCTTGCAACAGTTAACTTATCATCTTCAGATAATTCATCCATACCCAATATTGCTATAATATCTTGTAGCGATTTGTACCTTTGAAGAATACCCTGTACATCTCTAGCAACATTATAATGATCTTCACCGACTATTTGAGGGTCTAGTATCCTGCTTGTCGAATCAAGCGGGTCTACGGCTGGATAAATTCCAATTTCAGAAATTGCTCTGCTCAAAACTGTTGTCGCATCTAAATGAGAAAAGGATGTCGCTGGGGCCGGGTCTGTTAGATCGTCAGCTGGAACATAAATAGCCTGAACTGAAGTGATGGATCCTGATTTAGTCGATGTTATTCTTTCTTGTAGTGCTCCCATATCAGTAGCTAATGTAGGCTGATAACCCACAGCTGAGGGTATTCTGCCTAAAAGAGCGGAGACCTCTGAACCCGCTTGCGTAAAACGGAAGATGTTATCCACGAAAAATAAGACATCGGTTCCTGATTGATCTCTGAATTGCTCGGCAAGTGTAAGACCAGTCAGTCCAACCCGTGCTCTAGCTCCTGGAGGTTCGTTCATCTGCCCATAAACTAGTGCTACCTTAGATTCCTCAAGCTTTTTGGGATTTATAACGCCAGACTCAATCATTTCGTGATACAGATCATTGCCTTCCCGAGTCCTTTCTCCAACCCCAGCAAAAACTGAGAACCCAGAGTGAACTTTCGCTATATTATTAATTAATTCCATAATCAAGACGGTTTTTCCTACACCAGCTCCACCAAAAAGGCCTATTTTACCACCTTTAGAGTATGGGCAGAGCAGATCGATAACTTTAATACCTGTAACTAGGATCTCTGTTTCAGTTGCTTGGGCGGAGAACTCTGGTGCATCTTGGTGTATTGGCCTTGTTTCCTTCTGACTAACTTTCCCTTTCTCGTCGACTGGATCTCCAACAACATTCAAAATTCTGCCGAGAGTCGCATTACCTACGGGTACACTTATAGGGCTACCTGTATCTGATACTGTTGTGCCTCTAACAAGACCCTCAGTACTATCCATAGCTATGGTCCTAACTGAATTTTCACCTAGGTGCTGAGCAACCTCTAAAATCAATCTTGAACCGTTATTTTCGGTCTCGAGAGCGTTTAAAATTGCGGGCAGATGGCTTTCAAACTTTACGTCTACTACAGCTCCTATAACCTGAGTTATAACTCCTAATTCCTTTGACATCTTCAACTCCTGTTTTTTAATTTAAAGTGCTTCAGCACCAGAAATGATTTCAATTAATTCATTGGTAATAGCCGCTTGTCTTGATCGATTAAAATCTATGGTTAGCTTGTCGATCATTTCACCTGCATTTCGGGTCGCATTATCCATGGCTGCCATCCTTGATCCCTGTTCCGAGGCTGCATTTTCTTGAAGTACGGAAAAAATTGATGTTGCGATGCTTTTGGGTATAATTTCGTTCAATATCTCATCCTCGTCGGGCTCAAAATTAAAGCTAACATTACTTGCATCAGATTCTTTTTCATTGAAGGAAACGGGTAATAGTTTATATGAGCTAGGTATTTGAGAGATAACGGAGGCAAACTTATTATAAAAAATCTCCGCAACTTCATATTCACCGTCTTCAAACCTTGAAATGATGTCCATTGATATCTTTCTAGCAGTATCTATTGTGATATTTTTTTCGTTACTTAGATCTACGTGGCCGATAAAAAGACGCTCAAATTCTCTGTTAAGCTGCTCTCTTCCCTTCTTCCCTATTGTAAGTATTTTTACCTCTTTGTTCTGGCTTGTAAGCTCGGCTATTCTGGACTTAGCTAACTTTACGATTGAAGAATTAAATCCACCGCATAGACCTCTCTCGGCGGTTGCTACAATTAGTAGAAACTTCTTACAATCACTACCATCTCCCAAAAACTTATTGTCCCCAGCAATGTTTTTGACACTTGATGCTAGGTTAGACACAATGTCTCGCATTTTTTCAGCATATGGCCTACCTCTTTCAGCTGACTCCTGAGCTTTTCTAAGTTTTGCGGCTGCTACCATCTGCATAGCTTTAGTAATTTTTCTAGTGGACTTTACACTATCAATTCGTATTTTTAGGTCTTTTAAGCTGGGCATTTTTTAATTTTTTTCTAAATCTGTGTCTTTAAAAAATGGTCTAGAACTGATTTGATTTTGTTTTCAATTTCACCTTCTACTTTTTGGTCGTTACTTGTCAGCTCATCTACCACAGCTTTTCCCTCAGACCTTAGATAATTCACAAGATTTTTCTCGAAACTTGTGACTTCACTAACAGCCGTTTTATCTAAATAACCTTTTGTCCCTGCATATATTACAATAACTTGCTCTGCGTTAGTTAAGGGAGAGTATTGAGGCTGCTTTAGTAGTTCTGTTAGCCTCGCTCCTCTATTAAGTAGCGCCTGCGTGCTTGCGTCTAAATCTGACCCAAATTGAGCGAAGGCTGCCATCTCTCTATACTGTGCTAGTTCGAGCTTTATAGAGCCAGCTACTGATTTCATCGACTTTGTTTGCGCTGAAGATCCAACTCTAGAGACCGACAGCCCTGTATTAACTGCGGGGCGGATACCTTGATAAAATAATTCTGTTTCTAAAAATATTTGACCGTCTGTGATTGAGATAACATTAGTAGGAATAAATGCGGACACATCTCCTCCCTGGGTCTCAATTATTGGTAAAGCCGTTAATGATCCTGATCCATTATCTTCGTTCAGTTTTGCAGATCTTTCAAGTAAACGAGAGTGTAGGTAGAATACGTCTCCAGGATAAGCCTCTCTCCCAGGTGGTCTTCTAAGAAGAAGCGACATTTGTCTGTATGCGACAGCTTGCTTTGAAAGATCGTCATATATGATAAGAGCATGTTTGCCATTATCACGAAAATACTCTGCCATAGCTGTCGCTGAGTAAGGCGCTAAAAATTGCATTGGCGCTGGGTCGGAAGCCGTCGCAGCGACCACAATCGAATACTCAATAGCCCCTGTTTCTTCTAATTTTTTTACTAGTTGAGCGACAGTCGATCGTTTTTGCCCTATTGCCACATAAACGCAATATAGTTTTTTGCTCTCATCAGATCCGGCAGCATCATTGTAGCTTTTTTGGTTCAGTATAGTGTCAATCGCAACTGCGGTTTTTCCAGTCTGTCTGTCCCCTATTATTAACTCTCTCTGCCCCCTACCTATAGGAATCAAAGAGTCAACGGACTTGAGCCCAGTTGCCATAGGTTCATGCACAGATTTTCGTGGAATAATTCCCGGCGCTTTTACGTCGGCAACTGATCTTTTTCTCGACTTTATAGGGCCTTTTCCGTCAACTGGATTACCTAGTCCGTCAACAACTCTCCCTAACAATTCCATCCCTACAGGAACATCCACAATCGAGCTAGTTCTCTTTACAAGATCACCTTCTTTTATATCTCTGTCCGAGCCAAATATCACCACGCCTACATTATCTATCTCTAAATTTAGAGCCATTCCCATTGTTCCTCCAGGGAACTCAACCATCTCACCAGCTTGCACTTTGTCTAAACCGTATACACGCGCTATCCCATCCCCAACAGATAAGACTTTTCCAACCTCTGCTACTTCTGTATCATCACCAAAATTCTTTATCTGTTCTTTTAAGATCTTTGAGATCTCAGCTGCTTGAATGTTCATAGTAATCAACCTCTTTTCAAAATATTTTTCATACTTTCAAGTTTTGAATTAATACTTGAGTTAAACAAAAATGATCCAACTTTAAGTTCGATTCCAGCGATTATATTGGGATCATTTTCTGACTCAAGCCTTACAACACGTTTTGTAATCTTTTCTATAGATTTCTTAAATGCACCCATCTTTACATCGCTTACTTTTTTTGCGGTTCTAATATGAACTGTAAGTTCATTTTTACTGGCTGAACAGAGTTTTAAGAAATCCTCACTAAAATTTACTAGATCGTAACCCCGCCCTTTTCTTATCATTAGACAAATTGTGTTGTGAAGGTGCTGAGGTAATTTCATTTTTCTACTTACAGTTCCAAATACATTTTCTTGATCACTTGAGGAAAAGGTTGGATTTCTTAAAAAAGAATTCAATCCGTTATCTGATTTCAATATCTCCAGTAGATTAAGCACGTGTTTTTCTATCTCATTATTAGTCTTGTCTTCTTGGCACAAAGAAAATAAGGCTAGTGCATACCTTGCTGATGGCTTTGAGTTTATCTCGCTAATTTCTTGCAAACATATCACCTTTAATTGAGTTTTCTACGCCAGAAACTGTAAACTTCCGCTTTCTCTAAATAACAGACCAGTCCAACTATGACAAGTTGTTGGTTACTCTTTTTTTATTTTTTTTTATTTTTTTATCTTCAAGCTCGAGATATCGTAGAGACAGGGACTTTGACTGGGCTGAAATATCTCCCAGACTTCGAAGACTTAACATTCTTCACCGCAAAAACATTCTTTTTTGCCTCTACAACAAGAAGACCTCCCAAGAAAAAACTATTTAACTTTTTACCCACTTTTTCCCATAGCAATAAAGACTTAAGCCAATAGCCTTTTTTTGCAGGAAAACCATATAAACTGGGCGTTATACTATCTATTTGAAACTGGTTTTTCTGAAGTAGCGCAGTTAACTGCGAAATCGAATAGGGCTTCCCAAACCCGAAGGGAGTACTGTCAGACCTTGCCCAAAAGCCTGTTCTATTTGGTACTATAATAACTAGTTTCCCGCTGTCTTTTAATACACGAAGTACCTCTTGTAGCAAAAGATCTTGATTATCACTAACTTCTAAACCATGTGAGATTAAAATTAAATCTGCTGTGGCCGTAGTTATTGGCCAAGACACTTCATCAACCAGAGCCGTTACACTCTCAGACTTTTCAGGCCATGGGATAACACCTTGCTCACTCGGCATTAACAAAAGAAAATTCTTATTTTCCCTATCTTTCACTTTGTTCTCGAGAAATGGGCACGCAAAACCAAAGCCTATTGTAAAAGAGCCATCTTTGGTATCAACTTTAGTTTCTAATACTCTGTTTATTAATTGCTTTGTTGTTCTTCCAAGTTCAGTGCCTCTGTAAAACTCTTTCAATTGAATAACATCCAATCTCATTGTTAATTTTCCAATATTGCTAAATCTGTTAAATTATTGCTAGTATAAAGCTTTGTTGATAAAAAAGGATCCGCTAAACATGTCTTTGATTGAAATTATTCCCTGCCTCTCAGATAATTATGCCTATCTTATAAGAGATGAGAAAACAAACAAGAATATTTTGGTTGATGCGCCTGAGCATGGGCCCATAGAAACGTATCTAGATAAAAAAGCCTTGAGCCTCGATGCTATACTTATTACTCATCATCATAATGACCACATAGATGGCATAAATTACTTAAAAATTAAATATTCACCAAAAGTTATCGGGGCGAAGAGGGATAAACACAGGCTTCCACCTCTAGACATTGAAGTAGAAGAAGGGAAAGAATTAAAAATCGGGTCAAAAACATTTGAAATTTATGATGTTGATGGGCACACGATGGGGCACATAGCTTACGGTTTAATGGAGGACAAAGCATTATTTAGTGGTGACTCATTGATGGTAATGGGCTGTGGAAGATTATTTGAAGGAACACCTGAAGACATGTGGAAAAGCCTAAAAAAACTCAAACAACTTCCCAAAGACACTATGATTTATTCAGGGCATGAGTATACAAAATCAAACATAGAGTTTGCCTTATCAGTGGATCCACAAAATGAGCAATTAAAAGCTAGAAGGATCAGCACATTGGATAGTATTGCAAAAGGCATTCCCACAGTTCCTTCTAGATTAGAAGAGGAATTAAAAACCAATCCTTTTCTAAGAGAAAGTGAGCCATCAATTCTAAATAATATTGATACAGTAGAGTCTGACCCAGTGTCTAGATTTGCAAAAATACGGGCTCTAAAAGACAACTTTTAATAATTTTTTAGAATTTTTGTTTTATTCATTATATATATATATTAAGACTTCAATCAGAAAGGATCAAGATGCCATCATTTTCAAGCTCACTAGAGAAATGTATTCATAGTGCTTTAAAGCTAGCAAATGAGAGGAATCATGAACTGGCTACACTGGAGCACTTATTACTTGCGCTTCTCGATGAAAGAGACGCATCGAATGTTTTAAATGCGTGCAACGTAAATATAGACTTGCTAAGAAACAATATTGAAAACTTTCTTAATAATGAATTAGGGAGCTTAGTCACTGAGGTCGAAGGTAGTGAAGCCGTTCCAACGACAGGCTTTCAACGAGTAATCCAAAGAGCGGCGATCCATGTACAAAGTTCTGGAAGAAATGAAGTAACTGGCGCTAACGTCTTGGTGGCAATATTTGCAGAAAGGGAAAGCCACGCTGCATTTTTTCTTCAAGAACAACAAATGACAAGGTATGATGCGGTTAATTTTATAGCGCATGGAGTGTCAAAAAACCCAAACTACGAAGAAAAAAAAGAACTTAATGAAGGAGATCAAAAGGATAGTTCTGAAGATGCGAACAGTAACCCTGAAAAGGAAACTGCTCTTTCTAAATATTGTGTAAACCTTAATGAAAAATCAAAAAACGGTGATATTGACCCACTAATCGGGAGAAATTTAGAGGTTGAAAGATGTATCCAAATTCTATGTAGAAGAAGAAAAAACAACCCCATACTTGTCGGAGACCCCGGTGTTGGTAAAACAGCTATAGCAGAGGGTTTAGCACGGAAAGTAATTTCTGATCAAACTCCAGACATTTTAAAAGGATCCACTATATATTCGCTAGATATGGGAGCTCTCCTTGCTGGCACACGTTACAGAGGTGATTTTGAAGAGCGCTTAAAGCAAGTTATGAAAGAATTAGAAAAAGACCCTCAGGCAGTTTTGTTTATAGACGAAATTCACACTGTTATAGGAGCAGGCGCAACCTCAGGCGGCGCTATGGATGCATCAAATCTATTAAAGCCATCACTTCAAAGAGGCACACTTAGATGTATGGGATCGACAACCTATAAAGAATATAGAAACCATTTTGAAAAAGACAGAGCTCTGGCCAGGCGTTTTCAAAAAATCGATGTGGTTGAACCATCTACGGAAGATAGTATAAAAATATTAAATGGGCTCAAACAATACTTTGAAGAACACCATAAAATAAAGTATTCAAATGAATGCCTCAAAACTGCCGTAGAACTTGCGAATAAATACATTCATGATAGGAAACTTCCTGATAAAGCCATTGATGTTATTGATGAGGCTGGCGCAGCTCAAAGCCTATTGCCATATAATAAAAAGAAAAAAGTAATAGGAGTTAAGGAAATTGAAGAAATAATTTCAAAAATTGCGCGAATACCTTCCAAACGCATTTCAAAAAACGACTCAGAAGTATTAAAAGATTTGGAAAAATCACTAAAAAGAGTTGTTTTTGGACAAGATACCGCAATAGAAATGCTTTCTTCATCGATTAAGCTATCCAGAGCGGGTTTACGAGAGCCTGAGAAACCAATTGGATGCTATCTGTTCGCTGGGCCCACAGGCGTAGGAAAAACAGAAGTATGTAAGCAATTGGCTGATGTTTTAGGTATCTCTATGCTTAGGTTCGATATGTCAGAGTACATGGAAAAGCATTCTGTTTCTCGTCTCATAGGAGCTCCCCCGGGTTACGTAGGCTTTGACCAAGGAGGGTTACTTACTGATGGTGTTGATCAGCAACCATATTGTGTTCTATTACTAGATGAGATTGAAAAAGCTCACCCAGACGTATTCAACATTTTACTTCAGGTAATGGACCATGGAAAACTTACAGACCATAATGGCAAATCGGTTGACTTTAGAAATGTTATTCTCGTTATGACATCAAATGCAGGCGCGAGTGAGCAGGCGAAAGAGGCGATCGGATTTAATCGAACCAAAAGAGAGGGGGAAGCAGACGCAGCAATTGTAAAGATGTTCACACCCGAGTTTAGGAACAGGTTGGATTCAGTAATCACATTTAATTCCCTATCTCTTGATATAATTATGCAAGTTGTGGAAAAGTTTATTTTGCAACTAGAAGGCCAACTTATAGATAGAAATGTTACCATTGAGTTCTCTGATGATACATTGAAATGGTTGGCTGACGAAGGCTACGATGAAAAAATGGGAGCAAGGCCTATATCTAGAAAGATTCAGGAGCATATTAAAAAGCCACTATCCGAAGCATTGCTTTTTGGAGAGCTGAAGAAAGGCGGTATAGTGAAGTTATCTATTAATAAAAACAAGCTTGATTTAGCTTTTAAACCTTTAAGCGAACGACAATCCAAAAAAATCAAAGCAAATATTCTCTCATAATTATCGCTCTGTTAACTTGAATTCTATCCGCCTGTTTTTAGCGAGATCCTCTTTTAAGTCGGAGGAAGAAATTGGCTGATGCTCTCCGAACCCTGCCGCAGACATTCTTTTGGGATCTATTTCGTGGTTGGTAATCATATACTTAACTACAGACAGCGACCTAGCCTGGCTTAATTCCCAATTATCCTTGAAAATGCTGTTCTGACTAACCGGTGTTTTATCAGTATGGCCGTCTACTCTAAGAACCCAATTTATATCCTCGGGTATCTTTTGCGAAATATCTTTAAGTACATTTGATATAGTATCCAACTGAAGTTTACCCGCCAACCCGATATCAGCAGAACCTCTATCAAATAAAACTTCGGAAGAAAAAACAAATCTATCGCCAACGACGTCAATACCCTCAATGTCTCCAAGGATTTTTTTTAATCTCCCAAAAAATACAGATCTATATTCTCGAAGGTTCTTCGTTTCATTTTCTAATCTCTTTCGCTCCTTTTCTTCTAGCTCAGCTCTTATTTTTTGTTCAGATGCAACTTTTGCTAGGGCGGCATTTAATTTTTGTCCTAATGATTTAATTTCTACATTATTAGAAAAGTCCTTTTCGATAGTTGCATCTAATATCCCTGTTAATTCCTCCAGTCTCTCTTTAAGGGAATTTGTTTGCAGTGTTAGATTAGCTACCTCTTGAATTGAAGCTTTGGCTTTTTCCTCCTGAACACTCAATCTTAGCCTTGCCTCCCTCAGAGCTAAATCCTTCTCCTTGAGAATAGTATCATTTCCGGACAATTTTTTCTCAAATGCATCAGCACGTTCTTTTAAGATCCGTTGCGCTTCTCTTGAAGCGGCTAATACTTTAAGTGTTTCCAGCGCTTTTTTTCTTTCTTCTTCAATAGTAAGGGTTATAAGGGCTAACTCTTCCTTCTTCTCCATTAGACTTTCTTGTAAATTTTTTATCGCATACTGTTCTAGTACTCGCTGTTTCTCGGCATCAGTCAAATCCCTATTAATCGACTCCATCTTATCTTTAACCCTACTAAGCTCAATCTCCTTTTCCTCCGTTAAGTTTTCCAGTGACTTATTTTCAAATTTTAATTTTTTTACTAATTGCTCTAAAGCTTCGTTAGATGCTGCCATCATTTTTTCTTTAGAAATTTTTCGACTAATGGTATCTCTCGCAGCAGCTAAAGCCATCTCCGCGGCTTCCCTGTTTGAAATCTCTCTAGATGTTTTCTCCATCTCAAGTTTTAAATTTTCATTAAGCTCTAAGCGTTTAGCTATCAAAGACGCAACTTGGGATTTAAAGTCTGTTATTTTCGCTTCTGCAATTGTCATATCATTTCGTAATTTTGTAAGTAGATTTATTTTTTCTTGTAACTGAGCCTCTTGCTTATCCAGTTTGGCCTTTTGCTCGCTCGATAAAATTTGCAAATTTGACTTCTCAGTTGTTAACATCCCCAATTGGTTTCTTAAATCCTCAAGGTTATTCCCTAATTGTGAAAGCTCCGTTTGCTGCTCATCGAGCTCAATTTTTTGAGAGGAGATTGTATCTCGTAAAACTGATTGAACTATCATAAATATTGATAGAATAAACATTAAGATTAACAATATGGCCGTCATCGCATCCACAAATCCAGGCCATATATTGGTCGTAAATCGCTCTCCACTCCTCCTGGTAAGCATAGTTAACCCTTGCTGCTATTCCTTGCCAAATCAATTATCGCCTTACTGAGATGAGCTAGATCTGATCTTAGTTCCGAAAGAGCATCGTGACGCGCATTAGCCAATTCATCAACCAATCTTGACAGTTGCACTTCAATATTCCTAAGACGGGTCAAGTTCTCTAAATCTCGGCTACTTCTCTCCCCAAACTGTCCTTTAATTAATGTATTCAGATCTTGTTGAGAAGAAACCAACCTTTCAATAGAGGCTTTATCAAATCCATCAGTACTACTTACTGTTTTTGGACCTATAAACTTTGAACCTGCAAGCTCTTCTATGGCCTTAGATAAGCTATTTATTTGGTCATTTGTTTTAGCGCCATTGTCGATCGATTTTTCAAACATTTCTCCAAGCTCGGATATTTGCGCCCCCACGGCTGATAAAATTGGACTTAGTTTGCCATCATTGGTTGTCTCATCGACATTTTCAGTATCTCCAAAAATACCTATGCTAGTGAAGGATGAAAGCCATTCTTCTAATTGCATATAGAATCTGTTTTGGCCATGGTTTGCAAATAGCTCCAAAAGACCAACCACTAAACTACCAGCCAAACCCAGAAGAGACGATGCAAATGCAGTGCCCATACCACCAAGTTGACCTTCTAAACCTGCCATTAAATTATCAAAAACCTCTATTCCCGTTTGCCCTTCTTTTGGCACCAAACTTTTTATAGTGTTGACAACCTCTGGAACGGTAATTGCGAGACCATAAAAGGTCCCTAAGAGACCTAAAAAAATAAGTAGATTAATAACATATCGTGTTAGATCTCTTGCCTCATTCAATCTAGTTGCCACCGAGTCTAGTATCGAGTTTAAAGAACTCGAAGTTAGGATAGTTTTTGATTTTTTCCCTTTCAATAAAGATGCCAGAGGTATCAACAATCTGGGAGGATCTGAGAACTCATGACCTGGCGTATCCAGGGCAAAATTCTCAACCCAGTTTACGGCCGCGATTATTACAAATATTTGCCAAAAACAACAAAGAATCCCAAAAAAGAAAACCGTTAAAATGACGCCATTTAAATATGGTGAAGACAAGAAGATAGGTGCAACGGAAGGGAACATAAAATAACTGCCGACCATTACTAGCAATAACGAAATAAGCATTAATACAACTTGTTGTATCGGCTGGCTGAACCCTTGTGTTTCAGCTTTTACTAATTTGAGTGAGTATTTTTTTTTCTTTGCCAATATTTATCCAAAAATTTATTAAAGTCATATTAATTGTTCTTAGCCACTTGAAAAAGTATTACCATTGATGAATCCAAATCAAAGTCACATATACCAAATTTTCATGAAAAAAAAAATATATACCTTTTCCTTAATTCTATTAGCTGTTTTATTTGCATTGTACTTTGTATGGGCAATGGCTGCAAATATTCAAAAAGAAGCGCTTAGACAGCATTTAAGTAATGAATGGGCAGTAACTGTAAGCGATCAAAAAATTACAACTGACGGCTTTCCTTTTAAATTTAGAATAAAAGTGTCGAATTTTCAATCCCAGTTAAGTAATACTCCTTTAAAATTGGAATTCTTAAAATTAGAAATCATCAGATTAATTTATAATTTTTCTGATTTTATTCTATTTTTAGAGAAACCCATGGTCACCAGTATGGACTATCCAAAATTCAATAGCTCATCAGATAAATTAAAGGCCAGCATATTTAATAGACCTTTTTCTGGTAAATTTAAGTTAATCACTGAACAAGAAAATTGGCAACTATCCGACGATAAAAACACTAAAATACTTGAAGCTAAGGAAGTGATTTTTGCGCTAAAGGATGCGGATCAAATGAATTTAGATTTTTATTTCCAAGCGGATGATTTAGGAGTTAGCATTTTGGATAAAATTTATAAAAAAGATCCTGAAAAGCCAAATAAGTTAATCCTTAAAGGTTCAATATTAAATCGTGTTATAAGAAGCAGAGAAGCACCTTATAAGACGATAAAACTCGAAAACATAATGTTAGAAAAACTAGATATCAATATTGGATTTTTTAATCTAAGTTGCAACGATATGGTTGCCGTAAACTTGTTTGAATTGACTACTGAAGAAGATGTTGCTTGTATTTTAAAACTTAGCCCAAAGAACATCTCAAAAATAAAAACAGACAATGAATTAATTCAAAGCATCATAGATATCGTCAACTTGCTTTTAATCATCAACAATCCAACAAGGACTGCTGAACTACAAGTAATTCCCATTAAGCTTAGCTTAAATAAAGGGTTATTTTATATAAACGCTATTCCTATTTACCAATTTCCAACACAATACTAGTCTCTCCCAAAGTTTGGTGTAACTGTATCTTGACCGGCAGCTACTATACCTTTCCTTATGCTTCTAGTTCTTTCAAAATATTTTAACAAATATTCTCCGTCTCTTTTTCGTATGGCTCGCTGCAATGAAAATAGTTCCTCCGTAAATCGACCTAATACTTCCAAATGCGCATCTTGATTATTTAAAAAAATATCTCTCCACATAACTGGGTCAGACGCCGCTATTCTTGTGAAGTCTCTGAAACCCGCTGCTGAGTAATTGATTATTTCCGACTTTGTAACTGTTTCTAGGTCATCAACAACCCCTACCATAGTATATGCAATTAAATGAGGTGCATGAGATGTGACGGCAAGAACTAGATCATGATGCTCAGGTGTCATTATTTTAGTTTGCATACCTAGAAACTTCCAAAAGGTCTCAAGACTATTCAATGCTTTCTTGTTAGTTTTTTTTGTGGGTGTCAGTATGCACCAGCGGCCTTCAAACAGTCCAGCGTAACCTGCGTCAGGCCCCGATCTTTCGGTTCCAGCAATGGGGTGAGAGGGAACATACTTCCCTCCAACGCTCTCAATGTTAGACTCTATTTCTTCAATAACTGACAGTTTTACTGATCCCACGTCTGTGATTGTTGTCCCGGGCTCAATAATTTTTTTTAATCTCTGTGTTACAGCTTGCATTTGGCCTACGGGTACACAGAGTATTATAAGCTGGGACCCGCTCACCGCGTTGTCTAAATTGCTTTCAACTTTGCATAAACCGATCTTTTTCGCTCTATTTCTTACTACTTTATCCTTATCGTATCCTACCAATTTAATTGTGGGATCTTTTTGTCTTAAAGTCAGACATATTGAGGACGCAATTAAACCTAGACCGATAACCGATATATTTCTAAACTCTTCCATTTTTTTCAAAATACTCCGCTAGGGTTAAATATAGCTTTTCGCATATTTCTTTGCTACCAATTGAAAGTCTGAGGCATTTTGGAAGGCCATAAGAGCCAACCTTTCTTAAAATAAACCCTTTTCCCTTTAAGAATAAATCAATTGTATTGGCTTGCTCTTCGCTCAGAAATCTAAGGAGCAAAAAGTTTGCAAACGATTGATCGATTTTCAATCCAAGACCAAGCAATTTATTTCGGAGTGCTTCTCTATTTACTCTGTTGAGCTCTCTTTGCTCGTTAACGAACTTTATATCTGCAATACTTAATTCGGCCATTTTCAAACCCAAAGACGATATGTTAAAAGGTGATCGAACTGAATTCAAAACATCTGTTATATCTCTTGCACCATAGCCCCACCCTACGCGCAATCCACCAAGCCCGAATATTTTAGAAAACGTTCTAGTCACAAATAAATTTCCATATTTATTTACTAGTGAGATTCCTCCATCATAAGAATCCACATATTCTGAGTAAGCACCATCCAAGACAAGTAAAATGTTTTCAGGTATTTTATTTAGAAGCTCCTCTACTTTAGTTTCTGAAATCATAGTTCCTGTTGGATTATTTGGGTTTGCCAAAAAAATCATCTTTGTTTTGGCTGTAATAGCTGCACAAATATTCTCTACAGATGTAGTGCGGTTTTTTTCTTTAACCTCTACAGGCTTAGCTCCAGCGGCTAAAGCAGACAACTTATACATTAAAAAGCCATGCTCCGTATAAATAACCTCATCATTTTTCTCACAGAAACAGCGGCATAATAATTGGATGATCTCATCAGATCCAGCGCCACAAATTATTCTATTAGGATCTACATCATTTATCTCGCCGATTTTACGTCGCAGAAAAAAATGATTACTATCTGGATACTCGAAAATGTTTTTAGAGTAATATGCAAACTGATTGAGCACCTCATTACATGGGCCATTCATGTTCTCGTTCGCACTCAACTTTACTACATTTTCTTTGCCCCTGATAACACTTTCTCCGCTTTCATACAAAGGCATATTGTAAAAATGGGATAGGGGCCTTATGTTAATATCAGAATTTTTCATCAGTCTTTTTAAATAATAACTCTTCTGAACTAATAGAAATTATACGGATCAATGTCTACACTAAAGTAAATATTATTTGGAACTGTAATATTTTTCAGCCAGTCTCGCACTTCGATCTGCGATATTTTTGTCATTTTATTCGACTTTATAAGTAACCTTACTCTCGTTTTATTTTTTATTCTTGAAATTGGTGCGACAGCAGGACCAAAAATCTCAAAGTCCTGTAATTTTAGTGAATAAAATTGATTTTTTAATTCCTTACCAAAATCTATAAGTGTGCTTTCCTTTCTTCCTGACAATATCAACGATATAAATTTTCCGTGAGGCGGAACATTAGCTTCTATTCTTTGTTCTAACTCAGTGTTAAGAAATGTTTCTCCATGATCTTTTAATAACGCTTGTAAGACAGGATGTCGAGGCATCCAAGTTTGAATTAACGCTCGCCCGTCAGAGGCATACCGTCCTGCTCGCCCTATAACTTGTTTAATTACCTGATAGCTTTTTTCCATTACCCTATGATCGCCAGCATTTAGACCCATGTCTGCATCAATTACAGCTACGAGCTTCAAATGAGGAAGATTATATCCTTTGGCTACCAATTGAGTACCAATAATGATATTAATTTCCCCTGACTTTATTTTATCCATATCTTCTAAATGTTTTTCTCCCTTTGAAAAACTATCGGAAGAAAAAATCTGTGACGAAGCATTGGGAAACAATGTGGAAATCTCATCTCTAATTCTTTCAACACCTGGCCCAATAGGTATAAAATTATCATCCGACTTACACTTAACACACTTCGTTTTCTCTGAAACTTTATATCCACATATATGGCACAGGTAACAGTTTTTTGTCTTATGATAAACTAGCTTTGTACTGCAATTTTTACACTTCAAAGAAATTCTGCATGCTGTACAAAATGCTATTGGCGCATAACCCCTTCTATTCAGAAAAATTAGAATTTGCTCTTTTTTTTCCAAACTTATCCTTATCTGATCAATGATTGGAACAGATATCCAACTATTTTTTGGGGTTTCTTCAACATTCATATCAATTAAAGTCACTCTCGGTTCATAAACCTCGCCAAAACGTTTAGGTAGGTCAACTTTATGATACTTACCCAATCTACAATTATGCCATGTCTCGATACTGGGAGTAGCTGAAGATAGAATGATCCGTGATTTCAAAGTTGAAGCTCTTAAAACAGCGAGATCTCTTGCATTATATATTGGAGCTTCTTCTTGCTTATAAGAAGGATCATGCTCCTCATCGACAATGATAAGTTTTAAGTTTTTAAATGGTAAAAAAAGCGCTGATCTGGCTCCTATCAGAAGCTTTAAATGACCGCTTACTACATTCTTAAACACTTTTCGTCTTTCGTTTAAAGATAGTTGTGAATGCCATTCACCTGCAAGCTCTCCGTATCTTTTCATAATACGTTGTTTAAAATCTACAGTTAAAGAAATTTCAGGTAATAAAATAAGAACTTGTTCTCCTTTTTCTATACGCTCATTTGCTAGATTCAAATAAACCTCGGTTTTACCTGAACCAGTAACACCAAATAATAGCCATGACTGAAACTCATTCTTTACATACTTTTCTCTTATTTTTGCCACAGCTTGTCTCTGTTGAGAAGATAATGTAATCGGTTCATTGAAAATTTTTTCTTGTTTATGTTTATTTTCGGAGACTTTTGATAACACTCCTTTATTTTCCAAACTTCTTACAACTGAAGAACTTACACCTAGATCTTTTTTTATTTTTTTATATTGAGCGATTCTCTGAGGTTGCTCTTTAAAATAGCTAATAAGTTCCTTTTGACGCTTTGTGATATGGGAGTGATTGTAGGTATTCAGCGAATAGGCAATAGGCATTTTTTGATCTTTATGAAACTTTAAGTTTTGAACAGCCATTTTTAAGAAAGATTGTATTGGAGATAACGTGTAAGCATGTGTCTTTTTCAAGAAATAAATAAAATCGGGCTCCAATTTTATATTGTTAACAGTTCCGATGATCTTTTTAAGTCGACTATGATCAAACTGACTATCTCCCGCACTCCAAACAACGCCAACGACCACTCTGGAAGCTAAAGGCACTTCTACTAAACTGCCAATTCCAATATTCTCATCTATGGTACTGTAGTCCAAAACTGGAAGCTTTGGGTTTGTGAAGATAACTCCAAACTGTCTTTCAAATGCCATTTATCTGAGTTTACACTTTTTCTCTTCCTTTGAAATAAATCACCATATAGACTAAAGTCCAAGAAAATATATTAAATTGGATAAGATTTCATGCAGCTTTTTTTGGATGGTTCAGACATTGATAAGATACGCGAGTACTGTGGACTCGGTCTTATAGACGGCGTAACAACCAACCCATCAATCATATTAAAGTCAGGTAAAAACATGATCGAGGTGATATCTGAATTGGCAGGAATAGTTTCTGGCTCTGTAAGTGCCGAGGTATCAGCGCTAGATTCAGATACAATGGTACAAGAAGGTATAAAGCTTGCCGAGATAGCAGAGAACGTTACTGTTAAACTTCCGATCACTTGGGATGGATTGAAGGCGTGTAAAACTTTATCCAACAAAGGTATAAGTGTGAATATGACTCTTTGTTTTTCTTCTTCGCAAGCTCTTTTAGCTGCAAAAGCTGGTGCTGAGTACGTAAGTCCTTTTATTGGCCGTTTAGATGATTTAAATTTAGAAGGAATAGATTTGATATCGGATATAAAGTTAATTTATTCAAACTATAAATTTTCGACTAAAATTCTGGCGGCATCTATACGAACAATCAATCATGTAAAACAATGCGCATGCTTTGGAGCAGATGTTGCAACAATTCCCTTAGATATTTTTGAAAAGCTTGTAAAGCATCCCCTAACTGACTCTGGTTTAAGCCAATTTACGGCTGACTGGGAAAAAACTGGTCAATCTATTATTTAAAAAATATATGAATAAAATTGAAATAGTTCCTGAAGAGCGACAAAAAATATTAGAAAATCCAGACTTAATTTTACTGGACAAGGAATTATTGCTTGCACTTTTAAAGGACTCAGATTTTCCTGATGAAGAAAATCTGATCGATATCAGAAATGTTTTTCTAAAAAAACTTGGAGAGAAAGTAGAAAAATTAAAAAGTACCAACAGTCAAATAATTCAACATGCTTACGAAAATCAATTGGGAATTAAGAAAATTCATAAGTGTTGCTTAAAAACTATTGAAACAAGGGATATAGGTGCCCTTTTTAAATTTTTATGTTTAAAAGCCACAGAAATATTACGTGTAGATGTAATAAAAATAGTTGTAAGCGACAATACATTCTCTAATTCCAATACTCAAAACTGTATTTTGAAATCTGATGAGGAGATAACCAAATTTGCACAGAAAATAGGAATAACAAAAGGAAAAACCGTTCGCCTCACAAATGTAGCTAACGATAAAAAAAAACAGGCTGAGCAATTAATTGCTAGAGAAAAGAGCACAAAATCGGAAGCAATTATCTCCCTCATAGTTAATAGCGAATTTAAAGGATTTCTTTTTTTTGAGTCAGTCGAGGAGTCCACTTTTTCGGTTGATCAGTCAACAGATTATTTAGAGTTTTTTGCTCAGGTAATATCCAAGCACTTGGAAAGCTTGTTATACAAATGAAGATAGAGTTAAACGCCTTAGTAAAAGAGTGGGAGTCATATAACATAAATTTGAGAAACCTTTCTGAAAACTCCGTTAAAGCATATTCACTGGACTTGAAAGATTTTCTTCATTTTTCATTTCAAGAATCCCAGCCTTTTTTAAAATCTGATCTATCAAATATAAGTTCTCATACAATAAGATTATGGATTTTAAGCCTTCGAAATAGGTCCGTAAAAGCTTCTTCACTTTCTAGAAAAATATCTAGCTTAAAAAACTTTTTCCAATGGTTAGAAAACTCCCATAACGTTTTCAACGGAGCTATTTCGAATTTAGATTCTCCGAAAAAAGATAAAAGACTTCCAAGACCCATAACTATCAACGAGATAAAAAAATTATTCAGAGCCTTCGAAAACAAAAAAGAGAAACAGTGGATAATATCCAGAAACCAAGCCATCTTTCTATTGTTATATACCTGTGGTCTGAGAATTTCAGAAGCACTAGATTTAAAAACAGATATGCTACCGTTAAATACAAGTGTCTTGATCAAGGGCAAAGGAAAAAAAGAGCGAATGGTACCAATAATTAATATTGCTAACCAAGCAATTGAAAATTATAAAAAACATTGCCCTTATCCTATTTCTAACAGTGAATATGTTTTTCTTGGAATAAGAGGAAAAAGAATGTCTCCTAGATCTTTTCAGAAGGCATTGGAAAGAGCAAGAGGGTTGATTGGTCTTCCTTCGTCGACCACACCTCACTCATTGAGACATTCATACGCCACACACTTATTAAATGCAGGCACAGACTTACGAAGCATCCAAAAGCTTCTTGGTCACTCTGCATTGAGTAGCACACAAATATATACTCAGATAGAACAAAAAAGATTACTACAAGTCTATAAATCTACTCATCCTAGAGAGAGAGTAAATTAACAATTCTATTTTAATTTAAATGACCGCCTGCTTGCAACGATCACATAAGTCGTCGCCCTCGCTTTTATCTATTGGCAAGTTGAGCGTCCAGCATCGTTGGCACTTTTTCCCTTGAGCAGTTTTACAAATTACCCCAACACCAGGAACATCATCGAGCGTAAAACAGGCATCAGCGATACTAGTCGGCAAAAATTCGACGTTTATACCCGATGTAATACACACTTCGCTCATATCTACGGACTTTATTATGTCAAAAAGATCTTTTTCTTTAATATATATAACAGGACAAGCCTCTAAACTCGAACCTATTACCTTGTCTTGTCTCAACACTTCTATAGCCCCAGTTACGACGCGCCTCACGTTTCTAATTTTATCCCAGTGATTTACATATTCAGGATTATACCAGTCTTTTTCGTTACTAGGAATATCCAGTAAGTGTACTGAATTTCCTTCTTCAGGAAATCTCTCTAAATACACTTCTTCCATTGTAAATGGTAAAATTGGAGAAAACCATGTTGTCAATCTAAAAAATAAGATATCAAGAACTTTAAGTGTGGCTCTTCTTTTTAAACTATTCTCGGAATCACAATACAAAACATCCTTTCTAATATCGAAATAGAACGAAGAAAGATCTTGGGTACAGAATTGGAAATAAGTTTGAAACACCGATTGAAAAGAATAATCTTGGTAAGAGGATCTTATTTTCTCATCAACTTCACAGACTCTATGAAGAATATACTTTTCGAGATTAGGTAATTCATTATAAGCTATATCTTCTTGATCGGAGTACGTACCTAAGTTTCCTAGTAAAAATCTTACAGTGTTCCTTAATTTTCGATAACTATCAGTCACCCCTTTTAGAATTTCATTTCCTATCCTTAGGTCTACTGTGTAGTCACTTTGAGCAACCCAAAGTCTCAGTATATCGGCTCCAAACTGCTTGATCACCTGCTGAGGGCTTACTGTATTACCAAGTGATTTGGACATCTTGAAACCCTTCTCATCCAAAATGAATCCATGGGTTAATACACCTTGGTAGGGGGCGTGCCCCTGAGTGCCACACGATTGCAGGAGAGAGGAATGGAAAAAGCCTCTATGCTGATCTGTTCCTTCCAGATATAGATCAGCAGGCCACTTTCCATCTGCTCTGTCTCGGAGAACATAGGCATGGGTCGAACCTGAGTCAAACCAGACGTCAAGGATGTCCATTACTTGTTCATAGTCATCTGGAGAATATAATCCATCTAAAAATCGTTCCTTTGCGCCTTCTTGGAACCAAGCATCTGCTCCTTCTTTTTTGAGTATATCAGCCAGTCTTTTATTAAGCTTTTCATCCTTGAGTATGAAATCCTTATGATCAGGTTCCAATCCCTTTTTTATGAAACATGTTAATGGGACACCCCATGCTCTCTGTCTAGATAAAACCCAGTCTGGTCTTGTTGATACCATGCTATGAAGCCTATTCCTACCACTCTTTGGAACCCACTCTACTAATTTATCTATCGAATGAAGTGCTCTTTCCCGTATGGTTTTACCAAATTCATCTTTACCATCCTTTAGATCCTTATCTATATTTACAAACCATTGAGGAGTATTTCTGAAAATTACTGGAGCTCTAGATCGCCAGCTATGAGGATATGAATGTTCCAAAATACCTCTAGCAATCAGCTTATTTGCTTCTATTAATTT
The DNA here is from genome assembly GCA_902574225.1 of uncultured Alphaproteobacteria bacterium. Taxonomy (GTDB): domain Bacteria; phylum Pseudomonadota; class Alphaproteobacteria; order Rhodobacterales; family Rhodobacteraceae; genus CACIJG01. The sequence goes on along the minus strand of CACGMO010000014.1, from coordinate 35,126 downwards.
TTGGATTACAGCCCTATTAGCTTCGCCTTCTTTTCCCTTCTTGTTAAATATTTGCAAGCCATTGAAAAATGGGACGGCTGTTGAAAAGCTACTATCGTCCTCGACATTATTTGTCATACGAGATAACCATCCACGCTTAAGGAAAACTTCAAAGTCTTCAGCTCCATGACTTGGAGCGATATGTACAAAACCTGTCCCCGCATCATCTGTAACGTGATCCGCTTCGACTAAGGGAACAGCATAATCCCAAAAGCTTTCAGCACCTTCAAGCTTTGAAAATGGATGGGTTAAAGTAATCTCGTTGAAATCATCCAAACTCAACTCTCGTATTTTTTTATACTTTGTAACCCTGGATTTTTCCATCGTCTGTTCAGCAAGCTTATCAGCAAGTATGATAGTGTTTTTTGGCTTGGCCCAGCTTTCATCTTGAACCTCTTCTATTTCATAAAGTCCATATTTGATGGATTTGTTGAAAGCTACTGCTTTATTTGAAGGTATGGTCCAAGGTGTTGTAGTCCATATTACAATATCGGAACCCTTTAAATCACCATCGGCTATACTGAACCTAACCCAGATAGTAGTACTACGGTGATCTCTATACTCAATCTCTGCCTCAGCAAGAGCAGTTTTCTCGACAGGGGACCACATGACTGGTTTGGAACCTCTATACACGACTCCTTTCATAACCAGTTTTACAAACTCGTCTGCAATTACTGCTTCGCTAGTATAGTCCATGGTAGAGTATGGATTATCCCAATCACCAGTTACTCCCAGCCTTTTAAATTCTTCTTTTTGAATTTCTATCCAATGGCTTGCAAAGTCTCTACAGTCTTCACGAAGCTTATTTATAGGTACGTCTTCTTTTGATCTCCCTTTTTCTCTATATTTCTCTTCAATTTTCCATTCGATTGGTAACCCATGACAATCCCACCCAGGTACGTAAATACTGTCATTACCCAAAACTTGTTGACTCCTTACTACAAAATCTTTCAGAATTTTATTTAACGCATGCCCAATATGTAGATTTCCATTTGCATAGGGCGGGCCGTCATGGAGCACAAATACTTTCCTGTCACTTATGTCTTCTCTCAGTTTTTTATAGATATTCAATTTTTCCCAACGGACTAACCACTCTGTTTCTCTTTCAGGTAGATTGGCTCTCATCGGAAAATTTGTGTTAGGTAAGAATAAGGTTTCTTTATAATCTTTATCGTTTGATGACATTTTATTTCTTGATTTTTTTTAATAGATGTTTAGTAGAAAATCGATTTATATACAATTAAATATTTTTTTCGTAAATCAAACATTTTTAGAAACTCAAGATATGTATAGGTATGCTCTCACAATAGAATACGATGGTTCGCCATTTCATGGCTGGCAGGTACAAAACAATATAACCACCGTACAAGGAGTTGTATTCGATGCAATAAAAAAACTTGATATGAATTGTGAAAATTTCGTCGGGGCAGGAAGAACGGATGCTGGGGTGCATGCTATCGGGCAGGTTGCTCATGTTGACTTAGCAACTAAACGTGATTGTGAAACTGTACAAAAGGCGATTAATTATTACCTCAACAAATATCCAGTTTCGATATTAAACGCTAGATTTGTGAACAATCAATTTCACGCACGCTTTTCTGCTATAAAGCGGCATTACATTTATAAAATTTTTTCCAGGAAAACTGATTTAACTTTTGAGAAAAACCAATATTGGCACGTAAGGCACAGCTTAAACAAATCAAATATGCAGCTAGCTGCAAATTACCTCACAGGTAGGCACGATTTTTCAGCATTTCGATCCTCAATTTGTCAAGCATCTAGTCCAATAAAAACAATAGATACAATAAGCATCCAGTCTGAAGAAATAAGAGATGGAATTGTTTATCAATTAAATTTTTCAGCAAGATCTTTTCTGCACCATCAAGTTCGAAGCATTGTAGGTTGCTTAGAGAAAGTTGGCTGTGGAAAGTGGGGGGCCAAAAAGATACACGAAATACTATTGTCTAAAGATCGAAGTCGATGTGCTGCATTAGCTCCATCTGGTGGCCTGTACTTAGCAAGAATTGATTATTAAAGTTTATGAACTGAATAGAAAGTTCATAATATCACCATCTTTAACTAAATAGTCTTTTCCTTCACTTCTTACGTTTCCTAATTCTTTCGCTTTCAACCAACCTCCAGCTGACACAAAATCATAATAACTCACCGTCTCCGCTCTTATAAAACCTTTTTTGAAGTCGGTGTGTATTTTTCCAGCAGCTTCTGGGGCAAAAGTTGAATTGGAGATTGTCCAGGCTCTGGTTTCCTTAGGGCCAGAAGTGAAGTAAGTACACAATCCTAGAAGTTCGTATCCAGTCTTTATTAATTTTTCAAGTCCGGTAGATTCCATTCCCATTTCAAACAAAAACTCTTTTAGCTCATTTTGATCAGATATTTCGCTAAGCTCTTGCTCAATCGAAACTGAAATATTTAATGTTGAAGCCTCTAACGTGTTTGCTAAAGCCTCCACTCTTTTTGAGTATTCGTTTCCATCTCTTACACTGTTTTCGTCCACATTACAGATAAACAATATAGGTTTTGAAGTTAAAAATTGAGATAAATGCAACATTTTTAACTCATCGTCAAAAAATTTTCCTTGTCTTACTGGTATTCCATCTTCTAAAAGTTTTAGAACTTTCTCCAGGAATACTAAGGTAAGCACTTCATCATTTTTCTTACCGCCTCTTTTTTTATAGTTCTCTATTCGCTTTGTTACGCTTTCTAAATCAGCTAATAAAAGCTCAGTGTTAATAATATCAATATCAGCTACTGGATCTATAGCGTTGTTAACATGAGTTATGTTTTCATCCTCAAAGCATCTTGTAACATGGGCCAACGCATCACATTCTCTAATATTTGCCAAGAACTTATTGCCCAAACCCTCGCCTTTTGAAGCCCCCTTTACCAAACCAGCAATATCGATAAATGTCATTTTGGTAGGTATTGTTTCATTAGATACAGAAATTTTTGAAAGCTCCAAAAGCCTTTTGTCTGGGACCGTTACCTCACCAATATTTGGGTCAATTGTACAGAATGGAAAATTCGCCGCTTGTGCGCTTTTGGATTTTGTCAAGGCATTGAACAAAGTTGACTTTCCCACATTCGGAAGACCAATAATTCCTGTCTTAAAACCCATTTTATTTATTCCCTTATCCAGTTAATTACTATATTAGACTTTGATCAATTTTATTCTGTAGTCTAAAATGAACAAGTTTTGTGAATAATTTAAATAGAGTAATCATGTCAAGGCTTAATAAAAAATTCTACCAATTGACTGCTGAAGATAAAAAAGCTTTCATTCCATTTATAATGGCGGGATTCCCGAACATCAAATATTCAAGTAACCTACTTCAAAAATTACCAAGTCTGGGGGCAGATATTATAGAAATAGGAATGCCATTTACCGATCCAATGGCAGATGGAAAAATCATTCAAGATGCAGGACATGAGGCATTAGAAGCTGGGTTTAAAATGGAAAACTTATATCAAATGATTGAGAGTTTTAGAGAGAATGATCAAGATACTCCTATCATTTTGATGGGTTACTATAACCCTATACATAAGTTTGGATCAGAAAATTTCGTCGAAAAAATTAAGAACCTTGGCGTCGATGGACTTATAATCGTTGATTTGCCCCCTGAAGAGGATAATGAATTATGTATTTTTTGCTTAAATCACAAACTCCATTTTATAAGGTTACTTACACCTACAAGTGATAACCAAAGGTTGCCAACACTTTTAGATAATTCAAGTGGCTTTCTTTATTATGTATCAGTCGCCGGTGTTACTGGATCTAAGGTTCCTGTTAAGCAGGTTGTTGCCGATGAGATAAATAGAATAAAAAGATATACTGATTTACCTATTTGTGTTGGTTTTGGAATAAAGTCACCCGAAGATGCAAAATCTATTTCTCTTTCAGCTGATGGGGTTGTAGTCGGTTCAGCTATTATAGAAACTGTTCAAAAGGGTGCATCGGAACGTGAAGTTTCAGACTTTATAAGTAGCCTATCAAAATCCGTTCATTCAAATTAAAAAAATTTTGACCTTCAGACCGAAGTGATATATTAACTTTCTAGAACTTTTTATTTGGGATTACTAAGATGGCTGATAATTTGTCTTTAACAGCAACCGTAAGAGAAGGCGTTGGAAAAGGGGCTGCAAGAGAGGCGAGGAGAAATGACCTAGTTCCTGGCATTGTTTATGGAGGATCAGAAGATCCATTGAATATAAACGTAAAGTTTAATGAGTTATTAAAAAAGCTAAATGCAGGTAAGTTTATGTCGACGTTGATTAACCTGTCGATAGAGGGAAAAACTATACAGGTAATCTGTAGAGACATTCAGAAACATATTGTGAAAGATCTGCCCACACACCTTGATTTTATGCGCTTATCAAAAACTGCTAGAATTAAATTATTCATACCTGTTGTTTTTAATAACCAAGACATATGCAAGGGAATAAAGCGAGGAGGCGTTTTGACTGTTGTTAGACCAGAAGTGGAATTGATCGTGAATGCTATGGAAATCCCATCAGCGCTGGAAGTAGATATAAAAGACTTCGAGGTTGGTGATACAATTACAATATCAAATATCGTGCTTCCCGCTGGAACTGAAACTACAATAAAAGGAAGAAATTTTGTTGTGGCCAATATACAAGCTCCAAGCGGATTGAAGTCAAGTGAAAATGAGAGTACAGATTCTGATGATACGGCTACCGATACAATTGAAGAAGAAAAAGAAGAAACTACTCAAGAGTAGATTGGATAGCCTTAGATAGTGAAGTTAATCGTTGGCCTTGGGAACCCCGGTTCAGTTCACCTGAATAATAGACATAATTTGGGCTTTATGGCATTAGACCATTTTTCTACATATTATCAATTTGAAGACTGGAAAATCAAATTTGACGGAATGTTCGCAGCTAAACTGTTCGGTTCTGAAAAAATTATTTTAGTAAAGCCTCAGACTTACATGAATCTGTCTGGCTTTTGTATAGCAAAGTTTAAGCTATTTTTCAAAGTTAGTGACGATGATATATTTGTTATTTACGATGATATCGACTTAGAATTAGGACACATAAAGTTTAAACAGGGTGGAGGAGATGCAGGGCACAAGGGTGTTAGATCCATATCTCAGCACTTGGGAACAAAAGACTATAACAGGCTTCGTGTGGGGATAGGACGTCCTCGTACAAAAGAAGAAATATCGTCTTTTGTGCTATCAAATTTCTCTAAAGCTGAAAAAGACAAAGTCGTAACCTCAATACAGAAGCTCTGTAAGAATTTTGAAGAAATAATTCAGAAAAGATAACTTAACCCACAAGAGAGACATCTAATCTTTCAGCAACGGTGAAAATATCTTTGTCACCTCTTCCGCACATATTTAAAAGAATAAGTTTATCCTTAGGCAATGTAGGAGCAATCTTCATAACGTGCGCCAATGCATGACTAGGTTCCAAAGCTGGGATTATCCCTTCTAACTTGCAGCATAGCTTAAATGCATCCAGCGCCTCAGAGTCAGTTACAGAAACATATTTTACTCGACCGAGATCATTAAGCCATGCATGTTCAGGGCCAATACCTGGATAGTCAAGACCTGCAGATATAGAATGACCTTCAATTATTTGTCCCTCAGAATCTTGTAATAAATATGTTTTGTTTCCATGAAGCACACCAGGAGAACCTCCCGTCAATGAAGCTGCATGCTTCATTCTACTATCTATACCTTCTCCACCAGCCTCCACTCCAATTATATCAATATCCTCATCGTCCAAAAATTCATGGAAAAGTCCAATGGCGTTTGACCCGCCTCCAATACAAGCTACAACCGTATCAGGCTTCCTTCCTTCCATCTTTTCAAGCTGCAGTCTAGCTTCTCGCCCAATTATCGATTGAAAATCTCTTACCATTTTTGGATAGGGGTGCGGGCCAGCAACTGTTCCGATACAATAGAAAGTATTATCCACATTTGAAACCCAATCTCTTAAAGCTTCATTCATAGCATCTTTAAGTGTTCCTCTCCCAGATGTTACCGACCTAACCTCTGCGCCCAATAATTTCATCCTAAAAACATTTGGAGCTTGCCTCTTAACATCAGTTTCACCCATAAAAACTATACATTCTAAGCCAAATCTGGCGCAAACTGTTGCTGTTGCTACACCATGTTGACCAGCGCCTGTTTCAGCGATGATTCTTTTTTTTCCCATCTTTTTCGCCAATAAAATTTGTCCAATAACATTGTTAATTTTATGTGCCCCGGTATGATTCAATTCATCTCGCTTAAAATATATCTTTGGACCATTCAGATGCAAAGTAAGTCTCTCGGCAAAGTACATGGGGCTTGGTCTGCCAACATAGTTATTTAACAAATCCTCATATTCTTTCCAGAAGCGATCATCTTTTTTAAGCTCCTGATAACTTTTTTCTAATTCAATAATCAGAGGCATAAGTGTCTCCGAAACGAACCGACCCCCATAATCTCCAAATCGGCCCTTATCATCAGGTCCATTACGGAAACTATTTGATCCCGCGTCTTTAAATAAATTCTCCATTAACCCTTCCAATAAATTTTCTCATTTTATCAAAACTTTTTTCCCCTGGTTTAGTTTCCACACCAGTTGAAACATCTAACATTTTAGCCCCTGTTATCTTAATTGCATCTATAACATTATTTGTATTAAGTCCTCCAGCTAAAAACCAAGGTTTTTTAAAATTAAACCCTCTGATAATATTCCAATTGAAGCTAATTCCTCTTCCTCCCTTTAAATGTCCATTTTCTTTCGCTTTTGAGTCTAGCAATATATAGTCCACAGAACTCTCATAATTTCTAATATTAAAAAGATCACTCTTCTTTTCAACTCCAATTGCTTTTATTAAAGGGATATTAGTTATCCTAGCGATCTCATCAACTCTCTCCGGTGATTCTTCGCCATGAAGCTGTATATAATCCACTCTGGAACTTGAAAGTAGTTTTTCTAGAAATTCATCTGAAGGATCAACCAACAAAGCAACTGATTTTAAAGGTTTTCTAACCATCATGGAAAGTGACTCTAATTTTTTTAAGTCAATAAATCTCTTTGACTTTTCTACAAGCACAAACCCAACAAAATTGGCTCCAAGCTCTCGAGCGGCCTTAAGGTCTTTCTCAGAAGTAATACCACAGATTTTAATTAAATATTTCATCGATTAATCTAAAAGGTTAAATATCTTTTCCTCTTCTGTTAAAAACTTTTCTTTATTCTTCTGCAGTTCTTTTTCAATCTTCAAAAGCTTCTTGTTATTTTCATTAAATGCCTTTCGTAACTTGGAATTCCTCAAATATTCAATCAATACTCCGATGATCACTCCGACAAATATTGCTAATGAAGTAAGCAAATAAATTGGTAAATATATACTTTTACCAGAGATTGTTCCCAGTATGCTAGGTAAGCTTACCATTACTATATCGTCGTTGGCTAACGCGAACAAAGTGCATAAAATTAATGAAAAAATACCAAAAATATAGCGCCAAAGCCTCATAAATTAAGCTTCGTTAAGTTTCTGCCTTAGACCCTTACCACACTTAAAAAAAGGAACTGTTTTTTTATTTACATCTACATCAGACCCGGTCTTTGGATTTCTTGCTCTTCTGGCTTTTCTATCTTTGGTTGAAAATGCACCAAAGCCTCGCAATTCTACCCTGTTTCCATTTTCTAACGCAATTATGATTTCATCAAAAATAGTGCCTACAATTTTTTCTACATCTCTGTAGTATAAGTGAGGGTTATCTTCTGCCAGCTTTTTTATCAAATCTGATTTTATCATATTCTACCAATTATACTCATTCTTTAGTATACAGAAATATTATTGATCAGAAAAGAATTGAATATAATCTGAAGCCACTATTTGATAGAAAGTTTTTTCCAATGTTAGAAATATCACTTTCTCTAAAAATCAGATCAAATAATGAAGAGCTCGCTGTACTAGAAGTCCAATCAACCAGCGGAAGTCCTCTAGCATTCACTTTTTCTTCTAAGTATTTGATTGCTTCCCTCTCACCTCCAATTAGATCAACTAAACCTAATTTTTTAGCTTTTCTACCTGTAAAGACCCCCCCTTGCGATACTTCCTCTAAATTAATATCTGATAGTTTCCTTTTTTCAGCAACTATCCCCTTGAACCACAAAAAGGTCTCATCTATGACTTGTTGATGTTTCTCCATGGCTTTAGCCGTTGGTTGCTCAAATAAATTGATAGATGCCTTTAAATCCGACGATCTAATCGTATTTACATCAATTCCAATATTCTTCAAAAGTTTCGAAAAATTTGGATATTGAAGTATTACTCCTATAGACCCTGTTAGGGTATTTGACCGTGAGATTATTTTGTCCGTCGCTGCCGCTATTAAATATCCGCCTGAGGTAGCTGTTTCACCCAGTACAGAAACAGATGGTTTTTCTCTACTCAACTCCGACAAAGCTATAAATATTGACTCTGCTCCAACAACTGAACCACCCGGGCTATTTATATGAACAATCAAAGCCTTTACATTTGGGTTGAGCCCTAGCTCGTAAATTAGTCTATTCAAGTTTATGTCATCGAAAATCGGGCCGTCTATTTTTATCCTTGCTATATGTGGGCCTTTTCTTTCAAACTCTAAAAAACTATTGAGAATTATGACTGTAATCAAAATCAAAAAGACTAAAAGAAGTGCAAATAAAAAACCTTTTCTCCTCGCTCTTTTTTTTGCTTGCTCGAAAACCTCTGCTTCGATGGACATCTCTTAACTTTTTTGGTCTTGATCTTTAAGCGCTGCACCAAGGATATCGCCAAGAGAGGCGCCAGAATCTGTAGAACCGTACTGTTCAACGGCCTCTTTCTCTTCTGCTAACTCTAATGCCTTTATTGAAAGATTGAATTTTCTTGAAGCTTTATCCAAATTCACTACTTTTGCATCAACTTTGTCGCCTTCAGAAAACCTTTCTGGCCTCTGTTCATTCCTATCTCTTGATAGATCGGAACGCTTTATAAAACCTTTGACTCCATCACAATCAACTTCAATTCCTGCCTCATCCACCTTTGATACTACTGCTGTGAGGTTGCTCCCTTTTTTAATAGTTTTTGAAAACTCGTCGAAAGGATCTCTCTCCAGTGCCTTTATCGATAATGAAATTCGTTCTTTTTCAACATCTATATCGGTCACTTTCGCTTTTATAACGTCCCCCTTTTTATGATCCTTGAGTGCTTCTTCTCCTGATTTCTCCCAATCCAAATCTGAAAGATGTATCATTCCGTCTATATCATTGCCCAAACCAACAAATAAGCCAAACTCAGTTATATTCTTTATTTCAACTTCAAGGATGGCTCCTATTGTGTTGGTCTGGGCAAAATTTTGCCAAGGATTTCCTTGGATTTGTTTAAGCCCTAAACTAACTCTCCTCTTCTCTTTATCGAGTTCAAGAACCATAACCTCTACTTCCTGACTAGTAGACAGTATCTTTCCTGGATGGACATTTTTCTTTGTCCAAGACATTTCCGATACATGTACGAGACCCTCCACGCCCGATTCTAATTCAACAAAGGCACCATAATCTGTTATATTCGTTACAATACCCTTTTGGGTTGATCCAATTGGGAATCTCCCTTCAACATCCTCCCATGGATCTGTCTCCAATTGTTTCATTCCAAGACTAATCCTTTTGGTTTCTTTATTCACTTTAATGATTTGGACCTTAATAGAATCTCCTAGATTCAATACCTCAGATGGATGATTAATTCTCTTCCATGCAATATCTGTAACATGAAGAAGACCATCTAACCCTCCCAGATCTACAAAAGCGCCATAGTCCGTTATGTTTTTAACTATACCCTCAACGGTATTACCTTCTGCTAAATTTCCTACTAGCTCCGCTCTTTGTTCTGCACGAGATTCCTCTAATACTGCTCGCCTAGATACTACTATGTTCCCTCTTTTTCTATCCATTTTTAAAACTTGAAATGGTTGAGGTACGTTCATTAAAGGATTTGTATCTTTTATGGGACGAACATCAACTTGGCTTCCAGGTAAAAACGCAATTGCACCGTCTAAATCAACTGTAAAGCCACCTTTTACTTTGCCAAAAATTATACCGTCCACCCTCTCCTCAGTTTTTGCAGCCTTTTCTAATTTGTCCCAGGCTTCTTCGCGTCTAGCCTTTTCCCTGCTTACAACAGCCTCGCCCTTAGAATTTTCCACGCGTTCTAAGTAGACTTCTACTTTATCACCAATTTTTAATTCCCCATCTTTACTTGCAGAAGTTGAGAATTCTCTTACATCAACGCGACCTTCCATCTTATAGCCAATATCAATAATGGCCTGGCCCGCTTCAATAGCGATGATTGTGCCATTTACAACGGTATTTTCTTTCGGTGTCCCGCTCTCAAAACTCTCCTCAAGTAGAGCTTCAAATTCAGCCAATTTGTTAGCTGTTTCCATTAACTATCTCCTTAAAAAAGACTAGGTCGTTTAACTCTTTTTCTAAATATTTGTATCAAGATTTAGACTTTTATACTTTTTTTTCACAATTTCAATAATTTCTTTATTCAATCTTTCAAAGGATATTTCCGAATTATCAAAAACAATTGCATCTGGCATGCAAATCAACGGTGAGACTTTTCGGTTTTTGTCTCTTTTATCTCTCTCCTTGAGTTTCTCGGTCAGATCTCTGAGGGAATACTGTTGTCCCATTTTTTTATAGTCTTCTTGACGTCGCTGCGCTCTTACTTCAAGATCTGCAGTAACAAAGAGCTTAATTTTAGCATCAGGGAAAATAACACTACCTATATCCCTTCCATCTAAAACAGCACCAACCTTTTTCTTAGGAAAATCTCTTTGAAAAAAAATTAGTTCCTCTCTTACTCTATCACTTTCTGCAAGCTTACTAGCCAAATTACCACAACTCTCAAGCCTTAGCTCTGGATTATCGAGGTCTTGGAGCTTTATATTTTTTGCAACATGAATTGCATTATCAGTTGAGACACTAATTTTTGACTCTAAAAATTTGTATGCCACTGCACGATAAAGAAGACCCGTATCGAGATAAGGGAGATTGAAATATTTAGCAATTATCTTTCCAATAGTACCTTTTCCTGAAGCTGAAAGACCGTCTACTGCAATAATTATTGGTTCGTTTGAGTCGATAAGTTTGCTCCAATTTCGTTAAACTTCTCAATGAATCCAGGAAAGCTTGTATCAATTGATAAGGACTCACTAATTTCAATAGGTTTTTGGGTTACTTGGCCTAGGCAAATGAATGACATTGCTATTCTATGATCGTTGAATGTATTTATTAACTGCCCTCCTCTTACTTCCCTCATTCCCTCAACAGTCATATAGTCATCTCCGAAAAATACCTCAACTCCACACTCCCTCAAGCCCTTGGACATTGAAAAAATCCTGTTGCTCTCTTTTACTTTAAGCTCTTCTATCCCCTTCATTTCAGTTTTACCTTCCGCTAAAGACGCCAATACAGCTAAAATGGGAAACTCATCAATCATTGAAGCGACAAGATTTTTTGGCACCTCAACACCCCTGAGCCTTGAGAACTTTACCCTTAAATCTGCTGTAGGCTCGCCACACATGGTACTTTTGTTTTTTACTTCGATATTGGCTCCCATCTTTTTTATAACCTTAAGAAAACCTATTCTTGTTTCGTTCATACAGATATTCTTTATCGTAATATCTGAGCCCTCTACCATTAAAGCTGCAGCTATAAAAAAAGATGCAGATGATGGATCTGAAGGCACAGTAATTTCTTGTGGTTTAAGTTCTTGTAGTCCTTGTAGGTAATGAGCATACCCTTTTTCGGTTTTCTCGGTCTTTATCTTGCCTCCAAAAAACAATAACATTCTTTCGGTATGGTCACGCGTCAAAGTTCTCTCGACATATTTTGTTGTACCACGACTATTAAGGCCCGCTAACAATACCGCCGATTTAACCTGCGCAGAATCAATCTTTGCCTCAAGCTCACTGGGCATTGCTCTCGATACCCCTTCTAGACTTATTGGTAAAAAAGAGCCTTCCCTCGCAGAGCATTTAACACCTATTTCACTTAAGGGCTCTATTATTCTATCCATGGGCCTTTGAGATAAACTCTTATCACCAACAAATACTGCTGATATAGGAGTTGTCGAAATAGCTCCCATAAGCAATCTGCATGTTGTGCCTGAGTTCCCACAATCAATTACATTTTCAGGACTCGAAAAGCCCCCTACCCCAAAACCTAGAACTTCCCATTTTTCATTTTTTTTTTCAACCTTTGCCCCTAGCTGTCTTACAGCTTCAATGGTTCTTTGAACGTCCTTAGACTCTAGAAGTCCCCTTATTGTTGTCTTCCCAACACAAAGAGAACCAAAAATGATAGCCCTATGTGATATTGATTTGTCACCCGGTATTGAAATATGTCCAGACAGTGCTTTGGATCTGTGTACGGTTATCATTGGCTTATAACTCAAATTTCTCTGACTGTTACCAGTGTTAGACCTTTTTGTAAACAAGATAAGAAGGAGATAATCCTTTGCCAATTGCTTTCTGCTCATATTTTGTTTTAACATCTAAAAAAAACTTTAAGTTTTTCTCTTTGGGTGAAACATGTATCCTTTTAAATTGAGCCAAATTTGAAAAAGTATTTTCAATTTCTATGCAATAATCTTCCACATCAGTGGCTATACAAATATAACCCTTTGATTTCAAAATTTTTGAAAAATATCCGACGTTGGGCAATGAGAGCAGTCTTCTTGATTTATGCCTCTTTTTTGTCCAAGGATCTGGGAACAATATGTAAAAGCGTTCAACAGTTTTATGTTTAAATATGTTCAACAAGTTTCTTACGTCTCCATGGAAAACTTTTGCGTTCTGTATATTATTTTGAAAAAGTGAAAGACATGCAGTCGCAACTCCATTTTCATAGACTTCACTTCCTATAATAAGTTTATCATAGTTTCTTTTTGCTAGCTCTACTAGGTGATGTCCATTCCCAAAACCAACTTCAAGCCAAATTTTTTTCTCTGTTTCTAAAAAGAAATTGTACTTTTGCTTATGTAATGCCAAGCCTAATTTTTGGTTTTTTGAAAGAGTTCTTCCCTTTAACCGCCCAAACGTCTTTATCAGCCTGAGGTTTGCATAGTTATCTAAGTCTGACAAAGACTTTCTCTGATTAAAGGTTTTTTGTCAAAAGATCTATAAGATCTGTTTTTTCCCAGGAAAAACCACCATCAATTTCAGGTGTTCTTCCAAAATGTCCATAGGCTGCAGTTTTTTCATAAATAGGTCTTCTCAAACCTAATTTTTCAATTATACCCTTTGGAGACAAATCTACTATTTTTGGCAATATTTCCTCTAATTTTTTTTCATATTTAGTCGCCGTGCCATAAGTATCTATGTAAATTGATAGTGGCTCTGGAACCCCGATCGCATAAGAAAGTTGAATAAGACACTTCGGTGCAAGCCCAGCAGCAACTATATTTTTAGCTAGATACCTGGAAATATAAGCTGCCGATCTATCCACTTTAGTTGGGTCCTTGCCAGAAAATGCTCCTCCTCCATGAGGCGCTGCCCCGCCATAAGTGTCCACAATTATCTTTCTGCCCGTCAAGCCTGCATCACCATCTGGCCCTCCAATTACAAACTTTCCAGTTGGATTTATATGCCAAATGGTGTTCTTAGAAATCCATTTATCCGGGATTACTTCCAAAATATATGGCTCTACTATTTCTTTTACATCCTGCGATGAAAGTGATGGATCAAGGTGCTGAGTAGATAAAACTATTGACTCAACGCTAATTGGCCTACCATTTTCATACTTAACTGTAAGTTGAGATTTGGAGTCTGGTCCCAAACTAGTGGCCATCTTATTATGCCTAGCATCCGCTAAAGATTTTAAAATTAAATGGGAGTATTGAATTGGAGCGGGCATTAAATCCTCCGTTTCATTGACTGCATACCCAAACATTATACCCTGATCACCGGCTCCATCTTTATCAACTCCTTGGGAAATATCACTAGATTGTTGGTGTATAAAATTTGATACATTTAAGTTATTCCAGTGAAATCCTTCCTGCTCATACCCAATCTCCTTTACTACATTAACGACAAGGGGCTTTATCTCAGAAGCAAGAGACTGAGAATGAAAATCAGACTGAAACCCCACTTCACCTCCAACTACCACGGTGTTAGTTGTTGCGAAAGTTTCACATGCTACCCTGGCGAAGTTATCCTTATTCAAACAGAAGTCTAGAACTGCATCAGAAATTCGATCACATATTTTATCGGGATGCCCTTCTGAAACCGACTCAGAAGTGAAAAGGTAATCTTTTCTAGCCACTTTATCTTCTCCTTTTCCAATTTCTTAATATTGAATAATATAAAATAGGAAGTAATAAAAGCACTAAATGGAAATATGATGAGATGTTTTTCCCAATAGTTGTGTAAAGTGTACTTTTTCTTTCGGTGTTCAAACCAAGCTCAACATCTAAAAACTCTCTTTTATTTAATGCGATATGTTTTTCAATTTTTCCATAATTTGAAATCTTGGCAGAAATACCATTATTTGAAACTCTTATGAGTGGGATATTATTCTCCAGAGCTCTCATTCTTGCAATCTTTAAGTGTTGTTTTGGACCGCCCCCATTCCCAAACCAAGCATCATTTGTTATGTTTAATATCCACTGAGCCTCTTTAACTACTCCTAAAATTTCATTTGAAAATAGAGCTTCATAACAAATAAGTGGGAGAAGTATTGGGAACCCTGAGTTCTTTATTAACTTCAAGCCCGTGCCGCTACTAAAGCCGTCAACTGAACGATAGCTGTTATTAAAAATATTTAAGTATTTCAGCAATCCCCCTAGAGGCAGATATTCTCCAAACGGAACCAAAAATGTTTTGTCATAAGTGCTTTGAATTTTTCCTTCCCTATCAATCAAGAAAATTGCATTAAATAATTTTTTTGTGTCTCTGTTGAACCGTAACGCTCCAAATATCAATGGAGATTTCACCCGTTCAGCTATAACTTTTAGTTTCTCCGGATTTTCTTCTGGAAGCCAGTAAACAGCAGTTTCTGGCCATACAATTAGATCAGGTTTGGGACTTGCATTGCTCAAGTCAATTAATATTTCCATATGATTTAATTCATTCTCCTTTTTCCACTTATCTTTCTGTTTGATATTAGGTTGGACCAACCTTACGGTTAAATATTCATTAGCTTCTTTGACGCCACTATCTAAAATTTTATTCTGTAAGCCCAAAAGCGCGGCAAAGAGAAAAATAGCTTTGAAGGTACTAGTCACTGGTGAAGAATAGAATAAGTTGAAGCCTGTAATAATGATTATTGAATTAAAAATATATGGTCCAAGCCAGGTTACAAATACAGATACTGGAGTATCTAACCAAGCGTAAGATAGTATTGCCCATGGGAACCCTGAAAACAGATAACATCGGAATAACTCAGCTGTTGCAAAAACGATTGACAAACATAATACTTTATCACGGTTTTGCTGTTCATCCCGCATGAAATAGTGAGAAATATAAAATGCAAGAGCCCAAAAAAGAGAAAGTAATGAGACAAAAAGAGGATAAGCAAAGGGCACCAGCCAAATATTCTTTTGAGGATCAACCAAGAAGGGTTTAACAATCCAAATGAACGTTAAACCGAAATAACCGAGACCGAAAGCAAACCCACCTAATAAATACTGTTTAGGAGCTTTTAGAAATTTTATGACAAAAAAGGAAGCTAGGGGTAAAACCAAAAATGTAAAATAAGGTAAGTTAAATGGTTCTTGTGTAAAGGCTAATGCTAAGCCTAATAAAAAAAATCTTAAAAAAACAGACTTTGAAAGTGTTGTTATCCTAGATATCACAAATCAACTTCTTAAATTTAGCCTCAATCTTTTTATACTTCGAGGGTCTGCCTCTAATACTGAAAATTCATTCCCTGAGGAATCTGTTACTACTTCACCTCGAGAAGGTATTCGGTTGGTGATATTAAATACCAGGCCTCCAATCGTATCATATTCTTCACCATTCCTTTTTTTTGTTAAGTCAACACCAGCCTGAGATTTAAAATCCTCTAAGTTTAGTCTAGCATTAACTATGAAAACGTTTTCTTTTTCTCTGCTCCATAAAAGATCTTCTATAAGCTCATGTTCATCATTGATCTCGCCAACTATCTGCTCTAACAGATCTTCAATTGTTAACAGCCCCTCAACCCCTCCATATTCGTCAATAACCAGTGACATATGAATTCGCTCAGCTTGCATTTTTTGTAATAGAGTTCCCAATGTCATCGAGGGAGGAACATATATTAAAGGTCTAATTAAATCTTTAATATTAAATTTTTTCTGCTTACCAAAACCATTTCTGAGAGCCAGATCTTTTAAATGCACAAAACCAATTGGATTATCCAGGGTACTTTTAAAAATAGGCACCCTAGTTAAGTTTGATTCTCTAAATATTTTTGTGAGTTCCGACAAAGTGATCTTGTCAGGAGCGGCCACAATATCTGCCTTTGGTATAGCGACGTCATCAACTCTTTGATTATGTAGATTAAAAGATCTTTCTTTTTGTACAATGTGCTTGTCCGATGGCTCTATCGTTTTGTTCACACCCAAATCTTTGGGCCTTTTTTTAAGAGACCATCCGCCTAAAAATTTTCTCACGAATAACTTAAACATGAACTTTAAACTTTAACTAGATGTTATATAACTTTGGTCTGTTTGTCAGGACAGAATTTAAAACCCTGGTTTCCATTAACTGCATTCTCCTAGTCCTCACAGATATATCATGTTCATAACCCAATAAATGAAGTATTGCATGAGCTAACAATTTGCAACAATGTTTGTTGAATTGAATATTCTGAACTGATGCTTCTCTCAGACATCTTTCATAAGATATTGCTATATCTCCTAAAAACAAATAATTATTTCTATTGAAAGACTGATAGTTCTGATCAAAATTAAAAAAACAATGGATAGCTGGCCACGCTAAAACGTTTGTCGCTTTATTTTTTTTTCTGTATTGCCTATTTAGCTCTTTAATCTTAGCGTCGCTACAAGCTAAAATTGACAGAGAAAAATCATTTAATTTAATCTGATGAATCTGGAAAACTTTAGATGCTAATAACCTTACATATCTGGTTAAGTCAAAGCGTTTCCATCTTGGATCATTATAATTTACTGATACTCTAACGGTCATTTTTTTCAGTTTTCAAAGTTTACGTTTTGTATTGAGGTTTTTTTCGTAAGCTCTAGCTATTTTTCTTACTAAAGAATGTCTTACGACATCAACATCATTAAATTTAATAAAATCAATTTCTTTCATTTTCGATAAAACTTCGGATGCATCGACCAATCCACTTTTAAATCCTTTGGGCAAATCAATTTGAGTTATATCACCTGTAACAACCATTCTTGAACCTATCCCAAGTCTAGTTAAAAACATTTTCATCTGTGACGGTGATGCATTTTGGCCCTCATCTAAAACAATAAACGAATCTTTTAGCGTTCTCCCTCTCATAAAAGCTAACGGAGCTATTTCTATTGAGCCCCTCTCATACATTTTTGATACAACTTTACCAGGTAAAAAATCATTCAGTGCATCGTATAGAGGTTGCATATAGGGATCTACCTTTTCTTTCATATCGCCAGGCAAAAAACCTAGTCTTTCTCCTGCCTCGACAGCTGGTCTAGTTAAAACAATTTTTTCAACCAAACCTTGAGAAAACAAAGAAACTCCAACAGCAATAGCTAGATATGTTTTCCCCGTTCCAGCTGGGCCAATTCCAAAGACCAGCTCCTTACTTAGAATTGAGTTAATAAAAGAATTTTGATTTCTTGATTTTGCCTGTACTAATTTTTTTTGAGTTTTAATCTCTAGGTAGTTTGTTTTTTTATTCACAACTTCATCACTTACATATTTTCTTTTAATTTGTTTGACTTTTTCGTCTTCAATTTGTTGAAAATAAACGTCCAACTCACGTTCATCTAAAGTTTTTCCGTGCTCGAGATCTGAGTATAAGTCACTAATTAACTTTCTTGTAATATCACAATCTTCCTTAGTGCCATAGATTGACAAGGCATTTCCACGACGCACTATCTGAACCCCAGCCCAGCTTTCAATCTTAGAAAGATTTATATCTAGTTGACCACAGAGTTCTATCAGTAACTTGTTAGAACTGAAACGGAGAGTGTTGGAGCTTTCTATGAAACCCATATTAGTTATATAATGACCTCATTCCTTTAATATTATTATCATAAGAAAATTATTCAATATTCCGGTAGCAATTTATTTTAAAACACCCTTCAAGGAGTGTGACATAACTGAATTAATTTTTACCATTCGTATCTCTCCTACTATGTTCTCATTACTCACCACTGTAACTGGAGAAAACTGCTCAGTTCTACCAACATACTCATCAATTCCCCTGCCAACTTTTTCAAACAACACTTTATGTATTCTGTTTTTCTGTTCCTTGAGAAAGCTTGTCTGCTGTTTATTTAATAAATCTTGTAAGACATGCAATCTTGTCTTTTTTAAGTTCTTGTCCAGCTCTTCTTTTCTTGAGGCTGGTGTTCCAGGTCGTGACGAATAGTTAAAGCTGTAAGCCTGTGCGAACTGAACTTGTTTACATAAATCAATAGTTTCCTGAAAATCTTTATCGGTTTCTCCTGGATATCCCACTATGAAATCACTTGAAAAGCAAATATCTTTTCTTACCAATCTTAGCTTCTTAATTATTCCTTTATATTCTTCAACCACATGACCTCTATTCATTGACTTCAGAATTCTATTGCTTCCTGATTGAACTGGAAGATGTAAAAAAGGCATTAATTTAGGGAGTGCACCAAAGGCATTTATCAATTCATCGGTCATATCCCTTGGGTGAGAAGTCATGAATCGAATTCTCTTTATCTCATCTATTTCTGCTATCGAATAAATCAATGATGAAAAATTTATGCCCTCAAAATTATATGAATTAACATTTTGTCCTAGAAGAATTACTTCTTTCACACCTTTTTTTGCACTTTCTTTTATTTCGCTTAAAATATCGTTTTGACTTCTAGATACCTCTTTTCCCCGTGTGTAGGGCACGACACAAAACGTACAGAATTTGTCGCAGCCCTCTTGAATTGTAACAAAAGCCGATGGTTTAGGTGTCCCTGTCAAGTAAGCAATGCTATTAAATTTGTCTGAAGCTTCAAAGCTCGTTTCAATTATATTTGTCTTACCATCTTTCAACTTAGAGATGATCTCAGGAAATTTATGATATGATTGAGGACCGACAATAAAGTCTACCGCTGGCTGCCTATCAAATATTTCCAAAGATTCTGCTTGTGCTACGCATCCAGTAACACCGATTTTTAGATCAGTGTTGTGATCCTTGAATTTTTTTATTCTACCCAGCTCTGAATATACTTTCTCAGCAGCTTTCTCTCTAATGTTGCAAGTATTAAGCAACACCATATCAGCTTCTTGAATATCCCCTGTTTGTTCATAGTGACTTTTTTCGAGATCTAAAACCACCTTTTCACTGTCATATTGGTTCATTTGACAGCCATATGTTTTTATAAAAACTTTCTTTTTGTTAGACATATATAATACCTTGTCTAAAATATTATAAGAATACTAAGTATGCTTTATTATACCTTTTTTTGATAAAAGGAAAGAATTTTGGGGGGAACATGAAGACTAATTATCAGGCTGTTGTCGTTGGTGGTGGTGTTGTAGGAGTGAGTATAGCATACCATCTTGCGCTAAAGGGTTTGAAAGACGTCTTACTTTTAGAAAGAGACGAGCTTACCTCAGGTTCAACATGGCATGCAGCCGGTCTTCTTCCACTATTTAATATGTCCTACGCAACGTCACACATACATGACTATTCTCTTAAGTTATATCCATCATTAGAAAAAAAAACTGGGATGTCTGTTGGGTTCTCACAGGTTGGCAACCTAAGAATGGCTCAGACAAATGAACGAATGGATGAATATAAACTTTATGCGTCAACAGCAGAAACAGTTGGAATTCCATATGAGTGGCTTACACCTCAAGAAATTAATGAGAGGTGGCCTCTTATCAAAACATCTGATCTTGTTGGAGCGATATTTCATCCGACAGATGGCTATATCAATCCAGCAGACGTAACTCAAGTTATGGCAAAAGCAGCACGAGATCTAGGTGTGCAAATTGTAAGAAAAATTGAAGCGAAAAGTTTTAAATATGAAAAAGATATTTGGAAAATATCCTGTGATTATATGGAAGAGAAAGGAGGAAACCTTGTTCCAAATGGGGAAAAAATATTTTTTGCGTGCGAACATTTAATTACGGCTTCGGGAAACCATTCTCAAGCTACAGCAAAGAAGTTGGGAATAAAAATTCCTGCTATTCCTGTGGAGCATCAATATATTGTTACAGAAAAAGATCCTAAGCTTCAAAAGTATAGAGAAAAAAACGGAGAGCACCCTGTTATTCGAGATGCTGATGCAAAGTGGTATGTAAGAGAGGAACGATCAGGTTGGATATTAGGCCCATATGAAAAAAACGCACCAGCAAAATTCGAATTCACGGTACCAAAAAATTTTCGATCTGATTTGTTTCCTCTTGATCTAGAGAGAATAGAAAAAGAATACATGTCTTTTATCCATAGAATTCCATCGAGCGAAAACCTCGGGATAAAGGATGACTATAATGGCCCCATTTGTTACACGCCAGATGGAAATCCATTACTAGGGCCAGTTCCAGGGTTAAGAAATGCTTGGATCGCTGAAGGATTTTCATTTGGTATAACTGCTGCTGGTGGAGCAGGTTACTATTTAGCACAATTGATTATTGATGGAGAAGCAGAGATAGATATGGGATCTCTCGACCCAAGAAGATACGGGAATTGGATGACCACTCAATACGCAATGAGAAAGAATGAAGAAGCTTATGAACATGTTTTTATCTTGCATCACCCTGATGAAGAGAGAGAAGCATGCCGACCTTTAAGAACGGCACCATCTTACAGTAGGTTAAAGGAATTAGGGGCGCAATTCGGTCAGGTTAATGGATGGGAACGGCCCAACTATTTTGCTAAAAATGACTTTGATGATAAGAAATCTAGAAGTTTCAGAAGAGGTGGATGGTGGGAATATTCTAAAAATGAAGCAGAGGCAATTCGATCAGGTTTAGGCCTAATTGACTCAACCGCTTTCACAAAACATCTTGTTAATGGGAAAAATGCAAGAAAGTTTCTAGATTGGTTTACTTGTAATAAATTACCTAGTGAGGGGAGAATTAGTCTTACCTATGCTTTATCTATTTTAGGGACTATTCGAACTGAATATACAATAGTTTGTCTCTCAGAGGAGAGCTACTATCTGATTTCAGCCGGAGCTTGGACTGAATATGATTCTGATTATTTACGTAAATCCTTGAGTGACAGCAAATTCAATGATGTAAGCATTTATGACTGTACCAGCCAATGGGGTGTATTTTCAATCGCTGGACCAAAATCCAGAAATTTTTTAAAAAAATTAGTTGTAAGTGAAGATCCTGATAAAACTCTGTCAAATAAACAGTTTCCATGGCTTTCATACAGAGATATTGAAATTGGTATGTGCCCAGTTAGAGCTCTTAGAGTTGCTTATACAGGTGAACTCGGCTGGGAGCTCCATCATCCAATTGAGATGCAAAATTACTTACTAGATATATTATTGAGTTCAGGGAAGGAGTTTAATTTGAAACTGGTTGGCGCTAGAGCACAAAATTGGCTGAGGCAAGAAAAATCTTACAAGGCATTTGGGTCAGATCTTGGAAGAGACGCTGGGCCATTCGAGTCTAATCTCAGTAGATTTGTGGATATTAACAAAAACTTTTTAGGTAAAGATGCCCTCCTGAAAAGGAAAACCGAGGTTTCTTGTGTAACACTGCTTATAGATGGTCCAAAGGATATAGATCCTTGGGGAAGAGAAGCATTATACAATGAAACGGAAGATTCAATGCTCGGTAGATTAACTTCAGCGGGATATTCAGTACATTTTAAAAGGAGTATTGGTATAGGTTATGTAAAGTCCTCATTTTCTGAAGTAGGTACAAAGCTTAGGATAAAGATCGATGATGCATTTTGGGACGCAGAGATAGTTCGAGATAGTCCATATGATCCTCAAAACGAAAGGATTATAGACAGAGTTCAATAAATCATTGAAACCGCTTAAACGATTTAAATACCCGTATGACATGCGTTAATAGTGTTAGGGTGAAAAAAATGTACGCAGCGTTAGCGTAGACATTTGGGAAAAGACAAATAAATAAAAAGAAACATATAGTTTCAAAACCCTCAATCAATCCAAAAGAGTAAAAAAATCCCTTATCCGCTTGGTCAATTTTAATATTATATTTTTCTATTATTATTGCTTCAGCAAAAAAGCTTGATCCATTCACATAAAAAGCTGCCAGTAAAAAAGCTGTCGGCAATGCATTTTCGTGCGGGGAAACCACCGCGAAACCCAAAGGGATTAAAGCATAAAATGCAAAGTCTGATGTAATATCAAAAAAAGTGCCAAACTTTCTCGGTGTGCCTAGTCGCGCTAAACTGCCGTCTAAACCATCTAAAAATCGATTAATTAGGATTAATATTAGTCCCAAATAAAATAACCCGTATGCTAGGGCTACGAAGCACAGAAAGGCAAAGGCTAATCCCAATAACGTAACCCAATTTGGTTCTACACCCCTTTCATACAAAGTATTTGCGATACGGTTTAAGTGACTATTTGTATATCTGTTTAATTCTTTATCAATCATTTGTAAAACTTTTACTCTTTAGTGTGCACGTACTTTGGTTTTTTAGACTTACCTTACCAACTGTTTCTTTACACAGAAATTACCGAAAAATCTTTAAAAAATATCTTTAATTGTTATTTAGATTCAGGGAAATAATTACTCCTTCGAATTAATTTTTTAATGAAAGAGCCTCTAGTCACATCTTTTAGGCTGTCATTAAAGTCGATTCAACTATTCTCATAAAGCGTATTAACTTCCGTTAAAATCTCCTCATTCCAAATCTTTGTCTCCAGACCAAATTCAAGACAACTCACTATATATTGAAGGCACTCACTATGTCTTTCCTCTCTGGTTTTAAATACTACAGAGCTATCTAAATTACAGGAAATTTGAACTGTGCAGCCGTTAAAAATTATAGTTTGGCCGTCTAAACGAATAAAGTCATTCCAAGTCTTTTCATTATCTTTAAATAATTTTTTAACATCTCTCAAAGTGATTTTTTTTGAAATCGATTTATATGATTCGTACATACTCATACCCAAGAATAGAACAAAAAGTGAACATTTGTAAATGTTTTTTTGATTATCTTTCATTCCAGCTATTTATAAGTATATGACCAAAAGAACGTATGAAACAGACGCGGATAACGTAGAAGTAGCCAGGGATTTCGAAGAGATCGTAAAAGATAAGCGTGAGCATTGGCGAGCCAATATAACCAAGAGCCGACAAAGACAACGTAGATATAAAAAACGCCTTACGAAGCAATTACTAAAAAAGTATGCTTAATATTTAGTGTCAATTAGATCTAAAGCTTTTGAAAAAATAATTGGGTCAACGTTTCCACCAGTACAGACAATGATAAGCGCATCTGCATAAATTTTTTCATACTGATTTAATGCCGCTGCTAGTGATATTGCGCCTCCAGGCTCAACAACGAGATTATGGTGCAAAAATAACAAGCTCATTGCCTCAAGGGCTTGCGCATCGCTAGCGACTAGTCCAGGAGCCGCATGCTTTTTAAGAATTTCAAAAGTTAGTTCCCCAGGTGTTGGAGTCAAAATAGCATCGCAAATAGATCCATCCAACGCCTTATTAGTTACTCTAGTCTTTTGCTTTAATGATCTAGCCATATCGTCAAAATTTTCAGGTTCACAAGTTCTAACCTTAAAATTCTCATTTAATCCCTGAAAAGCTAAACTAATACCTGAAGCTAATCCCCCTCCTCCACAACAAACTAGTACATCTGCTGCATCTAATTTCACCCTTTTTGCTTGATTGATTAGCTCAATTCCCAAAGAGCCTTGTCCAGCAATTACAAAGGGATCATCATAGGGTCGTATAAGCTTTAAATTTTTTTCTTTCTGTAGCTTTTCGCCAATCTCTTCTCTACTTTCTTTTATTCGATCGTAAAAAACTACATTAGCTCCATATGACTGCGTATTTCTTATCTTAAGCCTAGGAGCATCATTTGGCATAATAATTGTAGCTTGAATTTTAAGTTGATTTGATACGGCTGCTATGCCTTGAGCATGATTGCCAGAAGAGTACGCCAATACACCCTTTTCTAACTCTTCGAAGTCATTATTTACAAAAGAAGACCAACTTCCTCTATATTTAAAAGAACCTGTTTTTTGTAAGCACTCAGCTTTGATGAAAACACGCTTATTTAGTCGTTCACTAAGGAAAGGCGATTCTAGTAAAGGCGTTTCAACCAAATGCTGATGGATTTTATCGTAGGTGTCAGAAATAAGAGAGAAATCTACCAACTCATGCCTTCTCAATATTATCTAGTTTTGGCATACCCATAACATGGTAACCACCATCTACAAAAATTACTTCTCCAGAAACGTGCATTCCATAATCACTCAATAAAAACGCAGCTGTACCCCCTACTGATTTTAATGTTGGATTTGACTTTAGGGGAGAACTTTGCTCGGAAAGCCGGAAAACTCTTCTTGCTCCGGCTATAGCAGCTCCCGCAAGTGTTTTCATTGGTCCGGCACTGATAGCATTCACTCTAATCCCATCCTCACCTAAATCGCTTGCGAGATATCTAACCGATGACTCCAAGGCGGCTTTTGCTACTCCCATCACATTATAATTTGGAGTAACTCTTTGCGAACCTAAATAACTGAGCGTTAAAATCGCTCCACCTTTTTTCATGAGAGGTGAGCATCTCTTTGAGACATCAATTAGGCTGAAACAAGATATTTCCAGAGAATTTAAAAAATTTTGCCTAGAAGTATTAATAAACCTACCAGACAGCTCAGATTTGTCAGAAAAAGCAAGTGCATGAACTACAAAATCTAGCGACTCCCACTCTTTTGATAAATGACTAAAACATCTATCTACCGAACTTTCATCTGTGACATCAACATCAAATATGAGCTTTGAGCCTATACCCTCAGCCAATGGCTCTACTCTTTTTTTAAAGTTTTCACCCTGATAAGTTAAAGCTAAAGATGCTCCTTCTGCACTTAGTACTTCAGCTATTCCCCATGCAATAGACTTCTGGTTGGCTACACCCATAACCAAACCTTTTTTATTTTTCATTAGGCCAGACAAAGAAGTTATCCAGTAAACTTGCTTAAGGCTATTGAGGCATTGGTACCTCCAAACCCAAAGCTATTCGATAAAACAGTATCCAATTCAATACCTTCAATCAATCCAGTAGCCACTTCATTAGAATTGATTTCTTCATCCAAATTAAAAACATTGGCACTTGCAGATATAAAGTTATTTTCCATCATAATCAGTGAATAAATAGCTTCTTGTACACCTGCTGCACCAAGGCTATGGCCAGTAAGTGATTTTGTGGAAGCAACTAAAGGTTGTTTTTCTTCACTGAATACATTTCTAACCGCTTGTATCTCAGTGACATCTCCTGCTGGAGTTGAAGTACCATGCGCATTAATATAATCAACCTTCCTACCGTTCAAAGAGGCCAAAGCTAATCTCATTGATCTCTCAGCTCCTTCGCCTGACGGTGCTACCATGTCATAACCATCGGAGGTTGCGCCATAACCAGTGACCTCAGCATATATTTTTGCTCCTCTAGCAATTGCGTGGTTTAACTCCTCTACGACAACTACTCCACCGCCACCTGCAATAACGAAACCATCTCTGTCTCTGTCGAAAGCTCTTGAAGCGTTTTCTGGTGTATCATTATATTTGCTGGACATTGCACCCATTGCGTCGAAAAGACAGGAGAGTGTCCAGTCTAATTCTTCTCCTCCTCCTGCAAACACTACGTCTTGCTTGTTTAGCTGTATTTGCTCAACTGCATTGCCTATACAATGGGCAGAGGTTGAACAAGCTGAAGTTATAGAATAGTTAACACCCTTTATTTTGAAAGGCGTTGCTATACAGGCGGAGTTTGTAGATGACATGCCCCGTGTAACCATAAATGGTCCCATCCTTTTAGGGCTACCTTTTTCTATTACAGTTTTATGCGCAGCAAATAAATTTTTTGTTGAAGGTCCTCCTGATCCAACGATAAGCCCTGTTCTTTCATTAGAAACTTCTTTTTCCTCTAGCCCGCTATCGCCGATAGCTTGTTGCATCGCTATAAAGTTAAAGGCTGCACCATCTCCCATAAACCTTAGCTGCCTTTTATCTATAAAATCCTCTATATTTATATCGGGTCTCCCATGAACTCTACTTCTAAACCCATGTTCTTCATAATCTAAACTTTTGCTTATACCAGAAGTCCCCTTTCTAAGACTCTCTTCCACTGCTTTCTTATCAATCCCAATACATGAAACAATCCCTAAACCTGTAATAACCGCTCGACGCATAATCGTACATTTCTCCCTTAGAAATAAATCAGCTCTGAAACAACCCTACCTTCATATTTTCAGCTGAATATATTTTTTCATTATCTGCATACATAGTTCCATTGGCCATGCCGAGTTTTAACGTTCTATCGATTACTCTTGTAAAATTTACTTCATATCTCACAAGCTTTATATCTGGAGTTACCATTCCTGTAAACTTTACCTCACCGACACCCAAAGCTCTTCCTCGACCTTTCATTTCTCTCCATCCTAGATTAAATCCAGTTAGTTGCCATAATGCATCTAAACCCAGACACCCTGGCATTACAGGGTCTCCTTCAAAATGACATTCAAAAAACCATAATTTTGGATTTATGTCGAACTCTGCTACCACATGTCCTTTATTATGTTCACCACCATCATCTGATATCTCTGTTACCCTATCAATCATTAGCATAGGGGGCATTGGAAGTTGAGGGTTACCTGTTCCAAACAGTTCACCCTTAGCGCATGATATTAGCTCTTCGTAATCAAACTTATTTTTTCTGGATATCATAGTGTTCTTTTTACTATATTATTTTTAGCATCATACAAATCAAATTCTATCAATGCGTTAAAAAATATTCTTGTTTTTTGATCATTATTTTCTATCGCAAAATTATTAACGGAGATCCTATCAGGGTATGTTTACAAAAGATAGGTAAAATAATTTTCATATCTGCTGTACGCCAAAGTACAAAATTGAGTTGGACTTTTTATTCGTTTACAATTAAAAAAGAACAAATGATGAACAAAATAAAATTAAAAAATAGATTCGCTTCCATTTGGTTTCCACAATTACCATTAGAGACGATATTATCTAAGGAACCCCTGTTAGATTCATTACCTCTAGTTGTTTCTTTTTCTGGAGGGGAGGAAATAATATGTGCAAACGGATTAGCTAAAAAGCTAAATATATCCGCCGGAATGTCTACTAAGGAAACTCTGACATTAAATCCTCATGTGATTAGTAAAACAGTTCAGCATTCAGATCTTAAAAAAAAACTAATTAAACTTTTTAGTTTCACATATCAATTCACACCTCTTATAAGATTAGATGGCTATGATAGCTTGATGCTTGATATAACAGGATGCGAGAAATTCACGGGGAAAGATGAAGACTTCATACATCAACTAACAACTCATTTTTCTAAAATTAATATACTCAGCATTATAGGGATTGCGGGGACTCAGGGAGCTGCTTGGGCAATAGCAAGATTCCAAAATAGTTCCAATCGAAAACAACCAAGAGCAAATCTTAGAAAAATAATCAATGATCAAAGTAGAGCTACAAGGATTAAAATTCCTAGCAATAGAGATGCCGAGAATTCACAAAGGAAATTATCTATCTTTAATATAGGCCATTCTGTTAATGACCCTATGCATAGGTCTAGAACAATTGATAATGATAAAACAGAAAAAGCTCTTATTTCCTTACCAGTGGAAGCATTGAACCTAGAAAGCACCGATGTAAATCTATTAAATTTATTTGGTATCTACAAAGTTGGAGACCTAATAAACATAGATCCAACTTCTATTAATAGAAGGTTTGGCAATCATATAATCAAAAGAGTGCGGCAAGTTTTAGGCAAGGAAACAGAACTATTCAATAAAATTGTCTGGGAAGAAAAATACTCCTTTTCAACAGACCTGCTCTTAGAAGAAATAACCCTTCAAGGTATAAGTGGATTCATCAAAACTCTTATCAAGAAACTATGTGACAAGCTCAAGAAAAATAAGAAGCTAATTAGGAGATGTAATGTTAAATTTCCACCAAACAACAAATTACTTATAGAGATAAATTTCAGTAACCCCACGCAAGACAAAACCAAAATAGAACTGGTAATGCTAGAAAAACTCAAGTCTATTAAAAGTCTCAAAAATATAGAAGCAATAATCCTTGAAGGAGTACATATTGAAGAAGCAAGAGAAAGACAAATAGCTATAAATGTTCCTGGTAGAGATTACACTTCTAAATATCTAGATGAGGAAGAAAAAATAAGTTTATTGATGGCCAGAATTGAAGCTAGATTAGGGAAAAATAAGGTGAAATCCTTCGCACAACACCACAGTCACATTCCAGAGAAAACTTTTTCTTTAGATGAATTTAAAACAAAAAGAAAAACAGGTAATGAATGGCAGAAAAGTAAATTTATCAGACCAATACTTTTATATTCACCGGATCTCATTAATGCTACTTTGTATAGAGATGACTATCTGAATAAATTCAGTTGGAGAGGAAAAAAGTATAAAACCTGCTATGTACGTGGACCTGAAAGAATAGCGTCTGAATGGTGGAACAAGGATAAAGGAACGAATTTTAGATTACGTGACTATTGGGAGGTGACAACAACGTGTGGTGCAAGGTTGTGGATGTTTGAAGAAAAGAATAAGATCTCAGAAAATAGATGGTTTGTACATGGTAATTTTTGTTAGTAATTTAGGCTGTGAATAGGGATGCAATTTCAAAAAAATAATACATTAGATACTAAGGCTCTTGGGCTTGAGGTTTCTTTGGCAATAGCAAAATTTGTTACTGGAAAAGAGAACATGCACTATGGCGTTTGGGACAACCTAGATCCTTGTCTTGAGAATTTGGGTAAGGCTCAAGAACAGTATACAAAATTACTGTTCAAATACTTTCCAAAAAAGAAAAAGCTGAATATCCTTGATATTGGCGGAGGTGCTGGAGAAACAGCAAAGAAGTTAATCTCCTTAGGCCATAGCGTCACTATTATTGTACCTAGCGATATACTAAGCAAACGATGTTTAGAAAACACAAACAATAAAGCCAAAGTTCATAATATAAGGTTTGAAGATTATGAACCCAAAAAAAATCAGACATTTGACTTATGTCTATTTTCAGAAAGCTTCCAGTATATTCCCGCAAAAATTGCGCTAAAAAAGGCTAAAGAATTACTAAACAAAGGTGGACAAATATTGGTTGCGGATTGCTTCCGCTCTGACGTCAAGCGTAGTA
Organism: uncultured Alphaproteobacteria bacterium; assembly: GCA_902574225.1. Classification (GTDB taxonomy): domain Bacteria; phylum Pseudomonadota; class Alphaproteobacteria; order Rhodobacterales; family Rhodobacteraceae; genus CACIJG01. The sequence continues at coordinate 5,532 of CACGMO010000014.1, read as the reverse complement.
GTCACAACAGAAGACCAGGAGGAGGACACCCTTTATCGGAAATGCTGAAACTACTTAAAGATATAGATCTGAATATTATATCAAAAAAAGAGATAACAAAATCCGTTGCTCCATCTTTAGATATAGAGCAGAAATTTTATAATGTAGTTGGCGTTGGAATAGACAAAGTACAGCAAGGCTTAGTAGCAAGCCATCCTTGGAAAATGAAACTATTTAATCTGGTCTATAAGACTATAGTAAACCAGAAAAAGCGCAGACGTTTACATGACAGAATTTATGGAAACATAAGAAATTCTGACAATTTTATTAAATTCAATCACTATATGATCTTTCAACTGTCTTCCAATAAGGCAGATTGAATAGCTTAATAAGATAGAGCTTTTAGTTGTCGTATTCAGAGCTTTGCATAACATCTAATTTTAGCTTCCTAGAAGGAGCCAGCCATCCTGAAGAGTATGTCGAAAGAGCAATAGAGTTTGGATTAAAATCTATAGCGATTGTCGACAAAAACTCCATTTCTGGAATAGTGAGAGGACTTAGAACTATAAAGGAAATCGAATATGATACTAAAAGTAAATGCTCTCCTCTAAAACTAATACCAGGAGTTACTATTGTCACAACTCATAGAACTGAAATAACATGCTTAGCTCAGACACGACAAGGATGGAAAAACATATGCAAAGTTTTAACTGCAGGAAAAAAGAATTCGAAGAAGGGTTATTCCCATATTGACTATGAAAGTATTCTCAAAAACCAAGATGGCATTATATTCTTAGCTCATATTTCAGAAAAAAATCATAGCCTTTCAGAGAGGCTTGAGTGGTTGAGGTTTATCCGAATACTCAAGAGAAATAATAGTAGATCTACATATATAGTTATGGCGCCCAAATACGATGGCCTGGATGAAATACGTTTTTACAAAATCAATAGGTTTGCAAAAAACGCTAAGTGTGGAGTTATAGGGTCTTCTACTCCTCTAATGCATCATGGCTCCAGACGAAAAGTCAGAGATACTTTATCTGCAATAAAAATGAAATGCACCATAGATGACCTGGGAGTTGAATCAAGTATTAATGGAGAGCAAAGGATACGATCACCCCATGATTTTATAACTATATTCAAAGATTATCCCGAAGCGATACACAACACTAACTTTGTAAGCGATAGATGTTCATTTTCTTTAGACGAACTCAGCTATACATACCCTAAAGAAGTGCTCAAAGGAGAGAACCCTGATACAATATTACACGAGCTAACCTTTAATGGATTAAATGAATATTATGCAAAAAATATTCCTGTGAAAATATTAAAGGGAGTAAAAAAGGAACTTCTGTTAATAAAAAAACTCAAATACGCTCCTTATTTTCTCACAGTGTATGACATAGTGAAATTTGCAAGAAGTAGAGGTATTCTGTGTCAAGGCCGTGGCTCTGCTGCTAATTCCATAGTTTGTTTTTCTTTGGGGGTAACATCCGTTAGCCCAGAGATTGGGTCTATGGTATTCGAGCGCTTTATATCAGAGGCAAGAAACGAACCCCCTGATATTGACATTGATTTTGAGCATGAACGCAGACAGGAGATAATAGACGAAATATACAGGAAATATGGAGATAGAAGAGCTGCCTTATGCGCTACAGTCATCCACTACAGAGCGAAAGGAGCGATAAGAGATGTAGGCAAAGTAATGGGGTTAAGCAAAGAAATAATATCCTCGATGGCTGAAAATATTGTTGGATGGGATAGACATAAGATACCTCGTTACAATAATACCAACTTAGAAGGTAAGAATGACCATACTAGAATATTGGATACTTTGGCCCTCAGCGACCAATTGATAGGCTTTCCTAGACACTTAGGTCAGCATGTAGGCGGCTTTATAATTACTGAGGATTATTTGGATGAGATTACATCTATTGAAAATACTGCTATGGAAGGCAGAAGTATAATAGCATGGGATAAAGACGACATAGACTTTTTAGGTATACTAAAGATAGATATCTTAGCTCTTGGGATGCTGACATGTATAAAGAAATCTTTTGATTTAATAAAAAACCATCATAACCGGAAAGTTAGCCTAAGCAATATTCCACATCGAGATACACGTGTCTTTAATATGCTTTCCAAAGCAGACACTGTAGGAGTTTTTCAGGTTGAAAGCAGAGCCCAAATGAACTTCCTTCCAAGATTAAAACCACAATGCTTTTATGATCTGGTAATACAAGTTGCCATCGTCAGACCTGGGCCAATTCAGGGGGATATGGTTCATCCCTATATAAAAAGAAGAAATGGACAAGAAAAAGTTACTTTTCCTTCCGAAAAACTAAAAGAAATTCTTGGTAAGACTCTTGGCGTGCCACTATTTCAAGAACAAGCAATACAAATTGCAATGAAAGGTGCGGGATTTTCACTGAAAGATACCGATAGACTGAGAAAATCATTAGCGACGTTTAAGAGAAACGGTACTGTTAGTAAGTTTAAAAAAAGATTTATTGATGGTATGCAAAAAAATGGATACGACAAGGATTTTGCTACAAAGTGCTTTTCTCAGATATCGGGGTTTGGTGAATACGGATTTCCTGAAAGTCATGCTGCAAGCTTCGCCATTCTTGTATATGCGTCGGCTTGGATAAAATATCATTATCCTGATGTTTTTGCCTGCGCTTTACTAAACTCTCAACCGATGGGATTCTACTCTGCTTCTCAAATAATACGTGATGCAAAAAATCACGGGGTAAAAGTTAAAGAAATATGCATAAATAAAAGCGAATGGAACCATTCTCTAGAAAATCACGGCGAACCTTGTTTTAGTTTACGACTGGGGTTCAGGCAGATCAAAGGACTTTCAAAAAATGACGTCGATAGAATTATTAAAGAGAGAGGCAATGGTTATAATGATCCCCAAGATTTATGGCATCGTATTAGACTGAGCCCAAGTATTATAAAGCTGATGATTAAAGCAAATTGCTTTCACTCTCTTAATAAAAACAGAAGACTATTACTTTGGGATGCTCAAGCTATAAAAAAAACAAATTCTTTAGCCCTTTTTGAAGGTTATTCTGAGAAGGAATACTTACCAGAGAAAAGCGTCAATCTTCCTAATATGACTTTAGGTGAAGAATTGATTTTAGATTATCAATCTCTACGGTTAAGTCTATCTACACACCCCGTAAAACTACTGAGACCTTTTCTCAAGAAGAGATTCATAGAAGAGTATTGTGGCCGTAGTATCTAACGAGTTTAACCGCAATAGACGCTAACTATCTTCTTCTGACTGCCAACAATAATACTCAATCGTTTAGGGTTAGTATTCTCAATACTTTCGTTTCTATCTAAGAAAATAATCCTAGTATTGGATGGGTACTCCATTGCACCGAGCGCCGATTCAGGTTGCCCCACTAAAAAGCTCAAATTACGTGCTATACACTGACCATCATCTGTTAGCTTGACCTTATTCCCGATTGTTGGGCCAGTGTAGTTCCCTGTAATATTGGGTTGCTCGAGACTGGTTTGATTTGTTTGACAAGCAACTGTTAAAAAACAAAAAGTTATAATAAAAAAATTTTTGACCACAGATATCCTCATTAATTTAATTCACTTTAAAGCTTCTTACGATTAGCAATAAGATCATCAACGACAGCAGGTTCTGCTAAAGTAGATGTATCACCTAAATTGCTAAAATCATCCTCAGCGATTTTTCGCAAAATCCTTCTCATGATCTTACCCGATCTAGTCTTTGGAAGACCTGGAGAAAATTGAATAATATCAGGCTTTGCAATAGGACCAATCTCTTTTCTAACCCAATCCTGAAGCTCCTTCAAAAGTTCATCAGAGTTTTTCTCTCCGGACATTAGAGATACATATGCGTATATCCCTTGTCCTTTAATTGGGTGGGGGAAACCGACTACCGCACTCTCATTAACTTTTGGATGGGCGACTAAAGCACTTTCAATTTCTGCTGTTCCCATTCTATGACCTGAAACATTTAATACGTCATCGACTCTTCCAGTGATCCAGTAATACCCGTCTTTATCCCTTCTACATCCATCACCTGAGAAGTAATAACCTTTATAATCGTTAAAATACGTCGAAACAAACCTATCATGATCTCCAAAGACAGTACGCATTTGTCCTGGCCAACTATCCTTAATAACCAATACGCCTTCACACTCCTCATCAGATATCTCTTCTCCAGAATTTGGATCAAGAATTGCAGGTTCAATACCAAAAAAGGGTAAGGTTGCAGAACCAGGCTTGGTTGTTGTAGCTCCTGGTAGAGGTGTAATAAGAATTCCACCTGTTTCGGTTTGCCACCACGTATCGACTATTGGGCAATTGTTTTTACCTACTACCCGATTATACCACTCCCATGCTTCAGGATTAATAGGCTCTCCTACAGTGCCTAGAATTCGAATGCTAGATAAATCATTCTTGTTAACAAATTCGTCTCCTAACCCCATCAAGGCTCTTATAGCTGTTGGAGCCGTATAAAATTGATTTACTTTATATTTTTCACATATTTGCCAAAATCGTGATGCGTCAGGATAGGTAGGAACGCCCTCAAACATAAGAGTCGTTGCTCCATTTGCTAAAGGCCCATAAACGATATAGCTGTGACCAGTTACCCAACCTACATCAGCAGTACACCAATAGATATCTCTATCATTATAATCAAAAACAAATTTGTGTGTCATCGAAGCATACAGAATATATCCCGCCGTTGAATGTAAAACACCCTTAGGTTTGCCCGTTGAACCAGAGGTATAAAGGATAAAGAGGGGGTCTTCTGCATTCATAGGTTCAGGAGGACAAACAGCACTTGCTTTATCCATTAAATCATTTAACCAGAAATCACGCCCCTCCTTCATGCTAACTTCTGTTGAAGTTCTCTTCAAAACAAGAGAGGTTATATCTCCGGATATATCCAAAGCCTCATCAACATTCTTCTTTAAAGGAGTTTGTCTTCCACCTCTTGGCGCTTCATTGGCAGTAATCACCGCTTTTGCTCCACAATCAATAATTCGACTCGCAAGCGCTTCTGGAGAAAAGCCTGCGAAAACAACAGAGTGTATAGCGCCTACTCTGGCACATGCTAACATAGCGTAAGCCGCTTCTGGAACCATTGGCATATACAAAATTACTCTATCCCCTTTCTTTATACCTCTATCCTTTAAAACGTTTCCAACCTTACAAACATTTTCATAGAGTTCTCTGTACGTAATTTTTTTAGAAACCCCTGGCTCATCACCCTCCCATAAGATTGCCACTTTTTCACTTTTGTTTTCTAGGTGTCTATCTACACAGTTTTCAGACACATTGAGCACACCATCTTCAAACCACTTTATAGAAATATCAGGATGGGAATATGAAACATTTTTGACTTTAGTAAATTCTTTTTGCCACAGCAGTCGATTACGGCCCTGTTCCTCCCAAAACGCCTCAGGACTTTCAACTGACCTTTTATACATTTCATGATATTTGGTCCTATCTATTAGTGCTTTTTTGGAAAACTCTTCCTTGGGCTGATATCCTTCT
>CACGMO010000013.1 GCA_902574225.1 uncultured Alphaproteobacteria bacterium | reverse complement strand
CTGAATCTTTTGATGACCCCCTGGTCTCTCCGTCAGCTTTGTCCTGGGCAAGCGATGCTAGCTCTTTGAGTTTTTCTTCAAGTCCTCCGAATAATACTTCTTGATCAGTGACTCCAGTTTTATTTTTAGCTTCTTCAATAGCCTCCAGCGTTTCTTGTATTAATTTAGGGAGATCTGTTGCGGTTGTTTCTTCATCGGTGATCTCTACTTTAACGGCTTCACCTATTGCCTCAACTTTAATTTCGCCTTTATCAACAGCTTCTTGTAGCGCTTCTACAAGTTCCTTAGCGCTTTTGTCTTGCTCTCCTCCCTCGTCCTCTTCTGTTTTGACTTCGAGTTCCTTCTTTTCTAAATTTGTTGTTTGTTGGGTCATCTCCTTTGTAACTGAAGGGCTAGGAGAAGGACTGAAGTTTAGGGATAAAACTGTAGTACCCTTTGGCTGTTCAACAACCGGAACTAATCGCTGAACACCAAATGCGTTTTTAAGCGAACCAGATATTTGCTTGAATTTGGGTACATTAAATTCTGCAAATGATAGGATTAGAACGAAGAAGGCCATCAGAAGTGTAGCCATATCTGCAAACGTGGCCATCCATGCTGGAGCTCCAACCGGAGGACATTTAGGACATTCTTCCTCCTCCTCCTCTATCTCTGCTTCTAATTCTTCTGCCACTAATTCAAACTCTCAAAATTACTGTTACGCAGCGGCTTCAAGTTTTTGTTGTACTGCTGGGGGTAGGTTAGCCACCATCTGGTCCTGGATATTCCTTGGAGATTCCCCTCTCGCAATATTTCTTAGACCCATAACGACCATTTCCCTGTAAGTAACCTCATATGCTGTGTAGCCCTCTAAAGATGTAATCATTGGCAGAAAAAGAACATTTGCTATAAATGCCCCATACAATGTCGTTAAAAGAGCAACCGCCATAGCAGGACCGATAGCCTTTGGATCAGCCATATTTCCTAACATCAAAACAAGTCCAACTAGCGTACCAATCATACCCATCGCTGGAGCAATATCTATCCACGCTTTAACAACATTTTGATTGGACTCATGGCGCGCTTTCATCGCCTTGATTTCTTGATTTAACTGGGTTGTAAGTTTTGCTTCATCAGCTCCATCTACCAGCATCTGCAGTCCTTTTGAAAAAAACTTATCTGGTACATCTTGGCCTTCTAAGGCCATCATACCATCTTTCCTTGCAATCCCAGCCAACTCAACCATCTTTGTAACTAATTCATCTTGAGGTTTCACTGGTGGGAAGAAAGCCTTAGCCATGACGCCAAACGACCCAAGAAACGTGGGTAGAGGACATGTATACATAACACAAAAAAAAGTGCCTCCGAAAACAATAGCTAATGAAGGAACGTCTATAAACGGACCTACACCACCTCCTGAAACCATCGCGTATATAATAAATCCGAGCGCTCCAATTAATCCGAGAAGAGAGGCTATATCCATAGTTTTTCCTTTTTGCTCATTATGTTTTGTTACCTGCAATGGATGAACATTGCAATTATAATACCAAAAACAGTTCCGATTAATTTAAAACTTAAAGTAATTTTTTTGGCATCAAATTTGTTTAGTAATATAATAGAGTCGCAAACAAATACAAGAGAACGAATAAAATGTTAAAATTACGCTTTTTAATAGTATTTTTAATTCTTATTATTAAATGCTCTAATTTACATGCAAGTGATAGTAGATTTCTCACGAAAGAGCATATAGTTGTTGACTTGGAACGTCAAATTGAGTGGTTAAGATGTTCGGTTGGTCAGAGATGGAATGGAAATGAATGTTCAGGAAATATTGTTAATCTTTCTTTAGATATGGTTCCAAAAGCTTTAGAAATTGCTAATAAACAGCTAGGTGATGGATGGCGATTACCCTCAAAGGCAGAGCTCACGTCAATAGTTTGCAAAACGTGCCCCTCTCCGAAAATAGATGAGGCAATTTTCCCGAATACAGATAACGCTCCTTACTGGACAGGTGATCAAAGTTTTTTTAATAGCAAATTCTATGTTAGTGTTAATTTTCATACAGGCTTCTCTTTTAACCGTTTTTCTCCAATCAAAGAACTGGCAGTTAGATTAGTTAGAGATAGATCGAATTGACATAATTACATATTCTTTTTGGTCCCACTGGCCTTCCACTGCCAAAACTTGAACAAAAATAAAATTAGCCCCGACACTATAATGATTATTGCAATCAAATCTGTAGAAATAAATGTCAATAAATGAAGTCTATCACTTGCCACCAGTCCTAAAATTATTAGCATAAAAGTTGCCATTATAAAGGATCTAATTAACCTACATGTAAAGCAAGGACCCTCTGGTGCATTTTTTTGTTTTATTCTAAACATTATTTACCTTTATGATAACTTAACTCAAACTTCCATTTATTTATAGTTTTTTTGACATACTTATTTTCATATTTTTGAACCTACACGACAACATGTTGTTTTTATTGACTAATTAGTTCAAAAACTCGACAGTTTAGCATGTCAAATTGATTTTTTTGAAGTACTAATAAAAAGTGATTTCATAGTTTCAAAAGGAGATTTGAATATGCAATTATCACAGTCTTTAAATATAAAACAAAAGCAATCATTAGTAATGACACCACAGCTACAACAAGCTATAAAGTTATTACAATTAACCAACCTTGAGCTAAAACAGTTTTTAGAGGAACAAACTTTTGATAACCCTTTTATTAACGTAGAAGAAGAAACACAAGCATCCGAAAAAAATACTACAGAAAGTACGTTAGATAAAAATAATACTAATAGTGAAGAAGTGTTAGCAAAAGAAACCACAAGTTTTGCTGATGATCCAACTAATAACGAAGACTATGACAATCGATTTGATAATACAAACATTGACTATGGAGCAAGAAATAGTACTAACGCTGGCAACGGGGAAGATTGGGATTTAATTGCGTCGACCGTGCCTAATCATGAAAAATCGTTAGTCGCACACATCGAGGAACAACTACCTTACTTGTTGGAAACTCCAAGAGAGCATCTAATTGCAAGATATTTTTTGGAAGCATTAGAGCCTTCGGGTTGGTTAGGGAAAACTCTTGATGAGCTTCATATTGAGACTAATATCGATTATGACGAGCTCAAAAATGTTTTGATAAAGTTACAATGCGCAGAACCTACTGGGCTCTTCTCTAGGAACTTGTCCGAATGTTTAAGACTTCAAATATTAGAAAAAGGCTTAATGTGTGACGAGCTTTCAGCTCTTCTAGAAAACCTAACCTTGCTTGGCAGAGGTGATTTAAAGGGCTTGATTAAGAAAATTGGCTGTGATGAAACAAAAATTAAAGACTTTTTAGCAATAATAAGAAGTGTTGACCCAAAGCCTGGTTCTTCATTCTCCACGGAAACTTCAAATCTGCATAAACCAGATCTATTGGTGAGGAAAAGTGGTGAGGACTGGATAGTCGACCTTAATCGCTCAACACTTCCCTCAATCAATGTAAATGAAGACTATGCTAAAAAATTATCACCAGGAGGTCGTGACACTGTAAAGATTGAAAGCTATGCTAGCCAAGCTCTTTCATCTGCAAGATGGCTAAAGAGAGCATTAGAGCAAAGAAATATAACAACATTGAAAATCACAGCAGAAATAATTAAAAGGCAAAAGAATTTCCTTGAAAAAGGTATAGATTTTCTAATGCCTTTATCGTTAAAAGATATTGCAGTAGCCGTAAAGATGCATGAGAGCACAGTAAGCAGAGTGACAAACGGTTTGTTGGTTTCTACTCCTAAGGGAACGTTTCCATTAAAATCACTTTTTAGCGTTACAATTGAAACTGACGACAAGGAGAATAGTAAGTCAGCTGCAGCAGTCAGAAATATGATAAAGAAAATTTTAAATGAAGAAAAAGGTGAAAAACCCCTTAGTGATGATCTAATAGCCAAAATGGTTAGCAAAAACGGAGTAAAGCTAGCTAGGAGAACAGTAGCTAAATACCGGGAAATGTTGAATATCCCTTCCTCTTCAGAAAGAAAAAGGAGAGCCAAATTGTACGCAATGACTGCAAACTAGACGCGATCTTAGACTAACATTCTTTCATAGTCTGCAGATTTATTGTTGTATGGACATTTCTCTTTCAACACTAAAAGTACTTAGAGCTTTGTATTGAGCTGGTTCTTCTTCTTGGTCATTTTCATCAAAGAAAACTAGTTTGAAAGCCAAATTAAAATTGTTATCTAAAATTATTTTGTCTGAAACTTTTTCAGGTATTTTGCTAGCCATATCCTTCTCCTTTTAGTGGAGTAACTGCATAATATATGCCAACATAATCATGGACTACTTATTTTTTTGTATCCTTGAAAACCTCGATAATTGCATCTACGTGATCTTCGCTCAAATCAAATCTTTTTCTTAACGACTCAATCTTCTCTTGTTCTTGGTCCGAAATTTCGCCATCCAAAAGAGCATTAGCTACCTCTGCTTCCAATATCGCTTTTCTTCTTGCCACTTGATTGGCAAATGCGTTTGCTACGATACCAGTTAAAAGAGCAACCACGCAAACTCCCATTATAGCTGTCACTGCACCGATGATCTTTCCCAAAGGCGTAAGAGGAGACACATCTCCATAACCAACCGTCGTTAAGGTAATCAAAGACCACCACATTGTTTCAGGAATTGATTTAAACTTATCCGGTTGAGCAGAATTCTCAGCAACGTACATCATTGCAGATGAAAAAAATAACGCAATGGCAAAAAGATAAAGAGCAGCTACGAATGAGCTTCTTTCATGTCTTATTGCTGACCACAGATCTTCAAGTGCCGTGGAATAGTGTGAGATCTTTAGTAATCTAAGTAACCTTAGAACCCTTAACCACCTCAAGTCTACACTGGTTATAAATATTGCGAGAATACTTGGCACGATCGCTAAAAAATCGATGATTCCGGTAAAACTAAAAATATAGCTTAACCTTCTTCCAAGGCCCGAACTATATTTTGTGTCTTTTTTCTCAGAGCTAGCCCATATACGCGCAATGTATTCCAAGCCAAAAATTATGACCGAAAAAATCTCGAAGAAAAGAAAGAAACTAGCGTATTTTTTGCTAAAACTTGGCACTGACTCTAATGAGACAGCTATAAGATTCATTATAATTAAAGAAGAAAGCGCGATCTCAGTATAGAAGCTTACTTTGTCTTCTGGCTTACTTTTATCCAATATTTCGAGAAGACGTTCTTTTGTAATCATAGTTGAAACCGCGATTAATTTTAAACCCAAGCCTTATTTTTCCGCCTCTTATTTGAATCACTTTTCATCATCTGACTAAATGCATTTGCAAACCTTCTATGGGCTTCTCTATTTTTTTTTAATGCACTATTTAGAGGTATAACGAGGTCTCCATCCGTTCTGAAAAAAGGAGGATCAAAATCTGGGTGTTTTTTCAGTATTATTACTATTTCTTCCAATAGTTTTTTTTCTGTCTCATTCATGCAATAAATTTACTCGCTGTTTTCAAGTTGATTCCTAATTGATAACACAATTGTCCAATTATCACGAATATATTTAGGTACCGCTGTATTTTTGCGACTTACACTTTTGACAAAGCTCGTAAAATCAAATTCAGTATTGGTGTCTACCATCGTATGAAAATTCACCGTACTAACAACTACAGACTTATTCTCCTTAAGATCCTGTTTATAAGCCTCAGTCTCTTTAACCTTTACATATTGATCTTTTTGATTCAATTTGATCAAAGGCACCGTTTCTTCCTTCCTTATAAAAATGTTAGCTTTTTTTGGATTAGGTTCAAGAACAGCAGCTAATAGCTTTGGTGCCAATGAGCTCTCGTTATTCTCTTTTTTCCAGACCGCTTTAACCTTTCTGTAGTATTTTACGTTAAATTTACTTTTTGAAGAGTGATAGTACTTTACTGCTTTTTCCCATGACCCATGTCGCTGATGCAGCTTTTTTAAAAATCTTGCTCCATAATCGACATTTTTTATTGGACTGATCATATCACTTAAGCTTCTAAAAAATTTTTTGTGCCAACGATAGTTAAGCTGCATACAGCCAATATCTATATTTGTTACACTTCTGTCGACTCTATCTTTCAAAGAACTCAAAGCTGCTTCTTTTGTTTGAAAGTATGCGCTATCTCCCCCGGCATTCAAAGTCCAGGGCCACGCTCTAGTAATTCCATCTACTTTTTTATAGCCAGATTCTACTCTAGATATACTCAACAGAATGTTCTCCGGCAATTCATACTTTTTCTCTGCTTCTTTTGCCAGGTACTCACACAAAAGGGTATCTTGATAAGAACCCAGAGATTGAGAGTATACCCCACTACTCCATGTTAGAAGGGTCAAGAGTAAAAATAAAAAATATATGTTATAATTAGAAACTCGTTTACCTTTTATGATCATGCAATCAAAACTGCAATGAACATGCCAATAAAACTTGATTTTATTTTTTTCTCACCTCCACAATCTCCAGGCCTTTCATAATTGGACCATTTTTATGAAAGAGTAGCCTAGCTATTATGGTTGCTGCACATCTAGTCTCATTTTCACTAGAGATAACTGGTAGCCCGCACTCTCCAACTAAAGTTCCGGTAAAGTTGTCTTGTACCATCATAATTTTTTGCCCCTCTCGGGTCATAAAAATAATCTCTTTACGGTCTAGGTCATAACCCATAAACCCCGAGAAGACGACTTTAATACCATTTAATTCGTCGAAGTTGACTCTATATTTTTCTGATCGCGTTATCTCACTTTTTAATCTTGCAACCTCATTTCTATGTTCTTTCTTTAAATCAAGTATTAGCTTCTTGTAATTATCATTGCTATCAGTCTCAGAGCTACTAATACTATTTAGTTGGATTTGTTGATTTGACTCATAGCCTTCAATAAGCATTTTTTGAGAAGTAAGTTGTTCATTGAGTGAAACTATTTTCTGCTTAAGTTCTTCCGACCTTTCTAATAATTTTTCCTTATCAGGAACACTTTTCACTTGTTCTATTAAACTTTTATTTTTTTTCTCTAAATTATCTAATTCGCTTTCCAATTTGTTTTTTTCCAGAGCCAATTCATCCAAAGTGCTAATCTTTTCTCTCAACTGCTCGTTTTCGTTTTTAAGTAGTTCCAGCTCGGTTTTAGTTTTTCCTTTGTTATTTTCAGCTAATTTTTTTTTGTTTTGTTGGTCTACCAGTTCAAATTTAAGCTTTTCAATATTTTGCTTGAGTTTCTCCTTCTCCGCTTGCAGACCCTTTCTAGCTATTTCTAATTTAGATAATTCTTGACTGCTATCGAGCAACGATTTTTCTGCATTCAGTAGTTTAGAGGTCACCTCTTCAAGCTGTTGACTAGCTATTATTTTTCTGTTCTTTCCCTCGGTATCGTCGGTTAACTGTTCGAGATCAATAGATAAAAGGTTTGACTTGACTAACGAAGCTATGATTTCACCAGAATAGAGAGTAAAGCTAAAAAATGTCGCGCCTAAGATAAAGAAAATTAAACGATTTCTTCTAGAATTTTTTGAGACCATTTTTCTCTCGTAATAAACTAAATATGATGCTACAACTGCAACACAAAAGGCGAGGCTCAAGTTTTATATACCTGAATATAAGAAAAAATCAAAGTCCAAAAATGATGATAGATTGATAATGCGAACTTCGAAAATAGAAAGAATTACCAACGAAACCAAAATTAATCTTTTTTTGAAATTAGATGGTGTAGGCAAAAGTACTGTAAAAACTTGCATTCCATTCTTAGACCATGTGCTCGATCAACTTGTCTTTCACTCTTCAATTGACCTTGAGTTGAACGCGGAAGGAGATATAGAAATTGATTTTCACCACACTGTAGAGGATTGTGGGATTTGTTTGGGAAAGGCTTTTATGGAGGCTTTGGGGGATAAAAAAGGAATTAATAGATATGGCTTTTTTTTACTTCCTATGGATGATGCCTTGATAAGGGTTGCTCTAGATTTTTCAGGACGGTCGTTTCTCAGTTGGAAAGTAAACTTCCCAACTAACAGAGTTGGTGATTTTGATCTAGAGCTTGTGCGTGAGTTTTTCAATGCTTTCAGTACAAACTCAGGTGCTACACTCCATGTGGAGATGCTTGATGGCTTTAATTCACACCACATCTCAGAGGCCATTTTTAAGGCAATGGGTAAATCAATTAAAATGGCTGTCGCAAAAAATAAAGATGTGGAAATCATACCATCCACTAAAGGAAGCTTATAAAAAATGAATATTGCCATTATCGATTACAGAAGTGGCAATCTGCATTCTGCTCTCAAAAGCTTCCAGGCTGCTGCGTCAAACTTTAAGAATGTAAATGTCAAAATTACTTCTTGCTACAAAGATGTTCGAGTAGCAGATAAAGTAGTTTTACCCGGAGTTGGATCATTTTCTTTTTGCAAGTTAAAATTGCTAGAAAATACGGATCTTTATAAATCTCTTACAGATATAGTAATGGAAAAGAAAAAGCCGTTTCTTGGAATCTGCGTTGGAATGCAACTTCTCGCAACAACAGGACATGAGGGACATAGTGATAACCCAGGTTTAAACTGGATATGTGGTGAAGTGAAGAAAGTTGCTGTGGAACAAAATTTAAAAATACCGCATATGGGTTGGAACAACCTTTTTTTTAAAAAATCCCATCCATTATTCAATAATATTAACCTAAATGATCATTTTTATTTTGTTCATTCTTATGAATTCATAGCTTGTACTCAAAATGATGTTGTGGCCACTACAAATCATGGCAATGACATAGTGGCAGCCATAGCTAAAGAAAATATAATTGGTTTACAATTTCATCCTGAGAAAAGCCAAAATCCAGGATTAAAAATTATAAAAAATTTTATTGAATGGGATCCTTTACATTAAGGAACCTATTTTATTTTGTTCCATTCTTGTGCTTGACAAATGAACAACACACATCCCGACACGCCGATTTTATTCTTTGTCAGTATTTCCAATTTTGAATTATAGACTTTCCCATCACTATAATCTTTAATTTTGCCCCCTGAAAAGTCGTTATCTCCTTCTTTTTTCATGTCCCAAACAACATACTTGCCCTTGTGTTCGTAATCTCTTATCACGTTCCCATCTTTAGAAAAAGCCTTCACCAAAGTACCACATGTTAGGTGTTTATTCTCTTTACATGCTCCAAATTTTACATGAGCCCAGCCCCCAGTTTTTTTGCTTGGCATAGTTTTGTACGTACCTAAAAACGCCCCGGCAAAAACATTAGTGCTTATCATAAAAAAAGCTACTATCGCTACAAATTTCCTCATAAATATTTGCTCCATCAGAAAAGTCTTAAAATCTTGTTAATAAATAAATTACATTGTATTAAACTCACGGTGTTATTTTACTAAAAAAACTTAGGTAAGGAAAGTTAAGTTGAATTTTTACCCAGCCATTGATCTGAAAGAAGGTCAGTGTGTAAGATTACTGCGAGGAGAACTTGACACTGCGATTGTCTACAATGATGATCCTGTTGCGCAAGCAAAAATATTTCAAGAGGCAGGGTGTCATTGGTTACACGTAGTAGACCTAGATGGTGCAGTTTCTGGTAGTACGAAGAATGTAAAAACCATTGAAGAGATAATAAGCTCTACTTCCCTTAAAATTCAAGTTGGTGGAGGGATAAGAACTCTGAAACAAATAGAATTTTGGAAGTCTAAAGGTGTAAATCGTATCATTTTAGGGACTGTAGCTGTTTCTAACCCTTCTGTAGTTCAAGAGGCATGTAGGCTATTCGATGGCATCTTGATTGCGCTAGACTCCAGGTCAAATAAGGTCGCTACTGCAGGCTGGAAAACTACATCAAATAAAAACACTTTAGACCTAGCAAAAAGTTTCGAAGATTGTGGTGTTGATGCAATTATTTTCACAGACATAGATAGAGATGGCTTATTGAAGGGGTTGAATTCTAATGATACAAAGAGATTGTCGGATCATGTAAGTATTCCCGTAATTGGATCGGGAGGTATAAATGGCCCCGAGAATCTTGAAAACGTAAAACAAAATATTCCGAACTTGGAGGGAGTTATCGCTGGAAAAGCAATATATACTGGAGCCCTACGAATTGAAGACGCATTAAGAATTTTAAAGGATTAAAATGTTGAAAACGCGTATCATACCATGTTTAGACGTTAAAGATGGTAGAGTTGTAAAAGGAACAAATTTTATTAACCTGCGTGATGCTGGTGATCCTGTCGAAATAGCAAAAATTTATAATGATAAAGGTGCAGATGAATTATGCTTTTTAGACATTTCGGCTTCCCAAGAGAATAGGAATACAACATATGAAATTGTAAGAAAAACAGCCGAACAATGCTTTATGCCTTTAACGGTTGGAGGAGGAGTGCGAAAAGACTCTGAAGTTGAAAAGCTACTTAATCATGGAGCGGATAAAGTAAGTTTTAACAGCGCCGCTGTATCTAATCCTCAGTTGATATCTTTAGCTGCCAATAAATTTGGCAGTCAATGCATCGTTGTAGCAATAGACGCCAAATTTAGTGCGAGCATAAACGATTGGGAAGTTTTTACCCATGGAGGAACTAGGTCCACTGGTATAAAAGTTACTGAGTTTGCAAAATCTATGGAAGACAATGGTGCTGGAGAGATTTTATTAACCTCGATGGATAAAGATGGTGTCCAAGATGGATATGATATAAAGCTCCTAAAAACCATAACAGATCTGGTAAGAATACCGGTAATAGCATCGGGAGGTGCTGGCAAGGTAGAACATTTCCTTGAGGCTGTTAAAGACGGTGGAGCATCAGCTTTGCTTGCTGCATCCGTTTTTCACTTTAACGAAATTTCCATATCGGAAGTAAAAGAGTTTCTTAATAAATCTAACGTACCCATGAGGATGACATGAACAAAATACTTGAAAGATTGGATTTAACAATTCAAGGAAAAACAACTAAGTCTCCAAACAAATCACATACCGCAAAGCTATTAAAGAAAGGAACAGAAAAATGCGCAGAAAAATTTGGCGAGGAGGCAATAGAACTCATAGTTGCTAGTGTAAAAAAGAAAAAAAAAGAGATTATTGGAGAGGCTGCTGATACTTTGTATCATATGTTGGTTTTGTTGAGATCAAAAAATATATCTATTAACGAAGTAATGACTGAGTTAGCTTCTAGAGAAGGCATATCGGGGATTGAAGAGAAAAGACAAAGGAATTTAGAATGATAGAGGAAACCATAAAAATTACAGAAAAAGTACTTTTAACTTTAATCGGCATAGCAACTGTCTTTGCTACCGGTCAAGAAATTTACTATCTAATACTACAACAAAAGGTTCAATTAGCAGACCTCTTACTTCTTTTTATCTACACCGAGGTTCTGGGGATGGTAGCAATTTTTTACAAAAGTCGACGAATACCGATACTGCTACCTTTATTCATTGCGATTACCGCTCTTAGTCGCATGATAATCTTGCAGGGTAAGGGCTCTGATCCACAAAACCTTATATACGAGGCTGGTGCAGTTCTTCTCCTTGCTATAGCTTGTTTCATTGTAACACATAAAAATGTTTCTAGAGCAGAAGATTTCGATTTTAATAGTAAAAAAAGTAATTAATAATATATAGAGTTTCAAACTAAAGAGGGTATAAAAATGGAAGGTAGTCTTGGCGCAATGTTTGTTTTTGTCTTTATTATTTGTATAGCTATTATTGCGTTGATTTTGGCTTTGGAATCCCACAGGAAAAACAACGAATAATTTTTTCTTTACTTTTTAAAAATTAAATCTATTTGTACCTTCTCAGGTCACAAATATGAAGTTATTTCTGAAGGTTATTATATTGTTTTTTTCAAGCGTCGCTCCGGCACTCACAGATGCAACTGAATTCTCATTTAAAAGTATTGACGGAGGCTCCTTGGATATAAGGGCGTATAAAGGCAAGGCGGTATTGGTTACCAATACTGCTTCAAGGTGCGGATTTACAAACCAATATTCTAATTTAGAGAAATTACACAGAAGTTACAAAGACAAGGGGCTAGTAGTTATCGCTGTGCCATCCAACGATTTCAATCAGGAGCTGTCAAGTAATTCTAAAGTTAAGGAGTTTTGTAATGTATCATTTGATCTTACTCTACCCATGACAGAAATCACTTCGATTCGAGGCAAAAATGCTCACCCATTTTACCGTTGGTTAAAAAAAGAACACAACTTTCAACCAAAATGGAATTTTTATAAAGTTTTATTGGACAAGAATGGACACTTCCACAGTAGTTTCAATTCTCTAACAAGACCTAATTCAACCAGCATACTGAAAGTGGTTGACGAAATACTAAAACAACCTTAATCATCTTAACTAAAAGTTGGAGATGTTAAGATGAAACAAATTATTTTACTAAGTTCGTTGGTGTTATTGTCCGCATGCTCATCTTTTGATGTGCCATTGATACCATTTATCTAAATCAAACAGCCCTTCTTCATAAGGAATGAGGGCTCTTTGAACTCATAAAACTTTTTTATTACATTTTATAGTTATTTGATAAACTATATTTTTGAAGAGATATAATCGGAGGATTAAATGAAAGCAATAGGCCACTTTATTAACGGCAAAGAAGTACCTGGAAAATCAAAAAAAAGCGGGCAAGTGTTTAATCCTGCTACTGGCGAGGTGCAAGCCGAGGTGGCTTATGCAACACGCGACGAGCTAAACGAAGCCGTCGAATTGGCTAATGTAGCGCAGCCAAAATGGGCAGAGGTCAACCCGCAAAAGCGTGCGAGAGTTATAATGAAGTTTGTTGAATTACTTCATAGAGACATGGATAAATTGTCGGCACTATTGTCATCCGAACACGGTAAGACGTTACCGGATGCAGAAGGTGACATAATCAGAGGATTAGAAGTGGCTGAGTTCTGTATAGGAGCGCCACACCTTCTAAAGGGAGAATTTACAGATAGTGCGGGACCGGGAATTGATATGTATTCAATGCGACAGCCGCTTGGCGTCGTTGCCGGTATTACTCCATTTAACTTCCCAGCCATGATACCTATGTGGAAGTTTTGTCCTGCAATCGTCGCGGGTAACGCTTTTATTCTGAAGCCATCTGAAAGAGATCCATCAGTGCCTATGGCTTTAGCCGAATTACTATTAGAAGCAGGTTTGCCAGAAGGCATTTTGCAAGTCGTAAATGGGGATAAAGAGGTTGTAGACGCTATATTGGATAACGAAACAATACAAGCTGTTGGATTTGTGGGTAGCACACCAATCGCTGAATATATTTACACAAAAGGTTGTGCTAATGGAAAAAGAGTACAGTGTTTCGCAGGTGCAAAAAATCATATGCTGATAATGCCAGATGCAGATATGGATCAAGCTGCTGATGCACTGGTAGGAGCTGGATATGGAGCTGCTGGCGAGAGATGTATGGCAATCTCCGTAGCGGTACCAGTTGGGGATAAAACAGCTGATAAATTAGTTGAAAAACTTATACCTAAAATAGAGTCGCTAAAAATAGGTCCCTACACGGCTGGTACAGATATTGATTTTGGTCCTGTAGTTACAAAAGAAGCACAAAATAAAATTTTGGGACTTGTTGATAAAGGAGTAGAACAAGGAGCATCTCTAAAAGTTGATGGAAGAAATTTCAAAATGCAGGGTTACGAAAATGGATTTTTTGTGGGTGCGTGTCTTTTTGACAACGTAACAAAAGAAATGGAAATATATAAGCAAGAGATTTTTGGACCTGTTCTGTCTACTGTACGAACTAAAAACTATGAGGAAGCTCTTGATCTTGTGAAAACTAACCAATACGGAAACGGGACTGCTATATTTACTCGAGACGGAGACACTGCTCGTGATTTTGCTAATAAAGTTAATGTGGGAATGGTAGGGGTGAATGTACCAATACCCGTTCCGCTAGCTTACCACACCTTCGGCGGCTGGAAAAAATCTGCTTTTGGAGATCTTAACCAACACGGACCAGATGCCTTTCGTTTTTATACAAAAACAAAAACTGTTACATCCCGATGGCCTACTGGCATTAAGGAGGGAGCGAGTTTTTCAATTCCGACAATGGAGTAGCTAGTGCATTTTTCTTTATCAGAAGAACAAAATATTCTTTATAACACGGCTAGGGAATTTGGTGAGGAAACTATTGCTCCAAATGCGATAGACTGGGAAAAGAAAGAAGAAATTCCCAGAAAACTTTTGAAGGAGGCTGGAAGTTTGGGACTTGGAGGGATTATTGTCTCTGAGGAAGATGGTGGCTCCGGAATGTCACGCTTGGATGGAACGCTCGTATTTGAAGCTCTAGCAATGTCCTGCCCTTCTGTCTCCTCTTTTATTTCAATCCACAATATGTCTGCATGGGTAATCTCAAAGAGAGGTGACCAAGTTTTAAAAGATAGATTTTTAAAAAATATTGTAAGCTTTGATGACGTTTGTTCATATTGTTTAACAGAACCTGGATCAGGGTCAGATGCCGCTGCACTAAAAACAAAGGCAGCAATTACAAATGAGGGATATAGCCTTAATGGATCAAAATCATTTATATCCGGTGGAGGTTTTTCAGATTTATACGTTGTACTGTGTAGGACTGGAGATCAAACACCGAACGGCATATCAATGGTCTTAGTCGAAAACGGACAAAAAGGTCTCAGTTTCGGAAAAAAAGAGCAAAAAATGGGATGGAAAGCACAACCAACTGCAATTGTGCAATTTGATAACTGCTCAATTCCTGCTGCAAACCTTGTAGGTGAAGAAGGCGCTGGCTTCAAATACGCTATGGAGGGTTTAGATGGAGGAAGGCTCAATATTGCCGCCGCGTCCTTAGGCGGCGCGCAAAAGGCCTATGAAATTGCAAAATCATATTCAAAGGAAAGATCAGCGTTTGGTAAACCCATCAGTAGATTTCAGTCCATAGAATTTAAGTTGGCAGATATGGCAACGCAACTCGAGGCGGCAAGACTTTTTTTGAGAAGCGCCGCTTGGAAATTAGATAATTCAAAGCCAGATGCTACTGTCTCCGTCGCAATGGCAAAGCGATTGGTTACCGATGTATCATTTGAAATATCAAATACCGCCCTACAAATACTTGGTGGTTATGGCTATCTCGAAGAGTATGGCATAGAGAAAATAGTACGTGATCTTCGTGTTCATCAAATTTTAGAGGGAACAAACGAGATTATGAGAGTAATTATAGCAAGAGCTATTTTGTCCGAGTAAAAATGTCGGAGGAGATTTTTATACGAAAATCAGGCTGTGTAGGCCATATAACTTTAAATCGACCCGACGTGTTAAACTCACTAACCTATTCAATGATACTCTCTATAGAGAATGCATTAATTGAATGGGAAACCGACGTAAGCATAGCCCTCGTAATTATCGATGCTAAAGGAGATAGAGCCTTTTGTGCTGGTGGTGACATCCAGATCCTATACGAAAATGGGTTTAATAAAAACTTTGCTTATGGAAAGAAGTTCTGGGCTGATGAGTATCGGCTAAATGAGAAAATTGCTAATTATAAAAAACCTTTTGTAGCTTTCATGCAAGGCTTCACGATGGGTGGAGGAGTTGGTGTTTCATGCCATGGTAGTCATAGAGTAGTGGGGGAAACAAGCAAAATAGCAATGCCGGAATGTAGCATTGGTCTAGTTCCCGACGTTGGAGGCTCTTTTCTTCTTGCAAAACTACCTGGAAACATAGGTACCTTTTTGGGCGTAACTGGGAAAAGGATGAAAGCAAGTGATGCTATTTATTGTGGGTTCGCTGATTATTTTATACCAGAAACAAAGTGGGAGGATCTAAAAGAAAAACTTTTTGATACTGGAAATATTGATTGGATAAAGAAATTTCAGGGAAGTACAGAGGCCTCAGAAATAGAAAATTCTTTTTCACAAATTTCAGAAGCTATGTTTGACGTCTCAACTAAGAATATAGAGTCAAGATTACAGCACCCATTTTTTGAAAAGGACTTGAGTGCATTAAGATTTAACTCCCCTATTTCAGTAGCTTATACAATATTAATGCTAAAAATGGAAAAGGTTCGGACTAATATTTCAGACGCCCTAGACACAGAATATAGTTTTACTGCTCGATCACAAGAATTTGGAGACTTTCAAGAGGGAATAAGAGCAGCTGTGATCGATAAAGACCGAACTCCGTTATGGAAAATTAGAAATCTGACCCAAGTTTCAGATGAAGACCTCAAACCGTTTTTTCAAACTATTCATCGTTAAACTAAGGAGTACACCAACATGAAAATAGGATTTATAGGGCTTGGCAACATGGGTGCACCCATGGCAAGAAATTTAATTAAAGCTGGTCATGAGTTGTTAGGTTTTGACGTCGCTCCAACCAATGTCGGAGATATTACTCAAGACCCCATTACTGAAATAGCAAAGAAATGTAGTATTATTTTTTCTATGTTGCCTGATGGAAATGTTTTGAGAAATGTTTATGAGGAACTCATACCCTTGTGTACCCCTAAAACAATACTTGTTGATTGTTCAACAGTGGACGTGGAAAGTGCTTTGCATGTATCAAAAGAGGCTGAAAAAAATTCAATAGCGGTGATAGATGCTCCAGTATCTGGTGGTGTTGTAGGTGCGGAGAATGGCACACTGACATTTATGGTTGGGGGAGAAAAAGATGCTTATGACCAAATAGAACCATATTTTGCAATAATGGGTCAGAAATCTGTGCTATGCGGTGGGCCAGGAGCTGGTCAGTCGGCAAAGATTTGTAATAATATGATTTTGGGAATTTCAATGATAGGAGTATGCGAAGCTTTTAATTTGGCCCAAAAACTAAATCTAAATTGGAGTCGATTATTTGACGTTGTATCAACATCTTCAGGATCTTGCTGGTCTGTTAACACGTATTGCCCAGCTCCTGCAGTAGGGCCAGAAAGTCCTGCAGACAGAGACTATAAACCTGGTTTCGCAGCTGATTTGATGTTAAAAGACCTTAAGCTTTCTCAAGAAGCTGCTAAAGCAGTATCAGCCCCTACTGAATTAGGTAAGCACGCAACTGAAATATATGAAACTTTCATTTCCGAGGGTGGCAAAGGTATGGATTTTTCTGCTATTTTACCATATCTAGCAAAAAAATAGTTTTATATTTGAACTTAAATATCATAGCATTAAAGAAAAATAGGAATAAAAAATGAAAACCCGGATAACAGAATTATTCAACATTCAACACCCAATAATTCAAGGTGGCATGCACTATGTGGGATTTGCCGAACTTGCCTCTGCTGTTTCAAATGCTGGTGGATTAGGCATAATAACTGGACTTACCCAAAAAACTCCTCAGGATCTTGCAAAAGAGATTGCAAGATGCCATCAAATGACCGATAAGCCCTTTGGAGTGAATTTAACATTTCTTCCAACGGTAGCAGCTCCTGATTACCCTGGATATATTGATGCTATTATAGATGGAGGAATTAAGATCGTAGAGACTGCAGGAAGGAATCCCCAACCTTATATGGAACATTTAAAAAAGGCCGACATAAAAGTTATTCACAAATGTACCTCTGTTAGGCACTCACTCAAAGCTGAAGCTATAGGATGTGATGCTGTGTCCGTCGATGGATTTGAATGCGGAGGACATCCTGGAGAAGATGATATGCCAAATATGATTTTACTTCCCAGAGCAGCTGAAGAGTTGAAAATCCCATTTGTTGCTTCAGGAGGAATGGCAGACGCACGAAGCTTAGTTGCCTCGCTTGCGATGGGAGCAGATGGAATGAATATGGGAACAAGATTTATGGCTACAAAGGAAGCCCCATGTCACGATAGAGTTAAAGAGGCAATAATTAATGCCACGGAATTGGATACGAGACTCGTTATGCGCCCTCTAAGAAATACAGAAAGAGTATTGAATAATTCTGCAGTAGAAAAATTATTGGAAAAAGAAAAAGAGCTAGGCTCAAATATTAAATTTGAAGATATTATGGATGAGGTTGCAGGAGTATATCCTAAAGTCATGCTTGAT
The DNA here is from genome assembly GCA_902574225.1 of uncultured Alphaproteobacteria bacterium. GTDB lineage: Bacteria > Pseudomonadota > Alphaproteobacteria > Rhodobacterales > Rhodobacteraceae > CACIJG01. The sequence continues at coordinate 44,323 of CACGMO010000013.1, read as the reverse complement.
GGAGAAATGGAAGCAGGGGCGTGGTCATGCGGAATGGTTGTTGGTCTAATAAATGACATACCAAGCTGTAAAGAGCTTATAGACGGCATAATGAGTGACGCTGACCGCTTAATAACAAAAAGACTTGAAGGTATGCTTTCAGCATAAAAATTTTTTAATTTATCTACTAAGAGTTTTTTTCTTTGATAAATTTCAGTTGACGTTCTAAATACTGAGACTCCAGCGTTTCCCTGATGCGTGAATTAAACCTTTGGGCACTCACGCTATCCATAACTATGTCATTTATCGACAGTTTCATGCCTCTTACAGCTTCAGGCGATAACTCTTTGCATAGCTTAATAAAATCGTGTGCTCTTTCAATGACATTCTCACCTTCATTTATTATCTCATCAAAAAAACCCACATTTTTGAGTTCCTTTTCTGACAATTTTGTTGCTGTGAGTAATAATCTTTTGGTAGCACTTGCTCCGAAAATATTTAAAAATCGTTTTATTCCAGCTGGGTGATAATGTATTCCAATCTTTGCTGGAGGCACCATAATTTCAATATTTGATACAGCAATTCTAAAATCGCAGGCACAAGCTATTTCTACACCTCCACCATATGCACTCCCATTTAAAGCACACACTGTTGGGAAAGGAAAGCTTTGAATAGCATCACATAATTTTGACATATCGTTTGATTGTAACTCTTGATCTTTTTTATTTTTTCCAATTATCGAAGTTATCTCTGTGAAATCAGCTCCTGAGCTAAAAACGTTACCCCTACCAGAAATTATTAGAGCATAAATATCTGATTTAGCCTCTTTATCAAGAATGTCTCTTATCAATCTCATATCTTCTGATTTTAGAGCATTCTTGGTTTTCGGAGAGTTTAAATATAAGAAACCGATATGCTCTTTTTTTATAAATTGTACAGATTTCATTTTTTCTCTCTCAATAGCTCCATCAATTCAAAAATTATTTCTGCTTACATGCAAACCTTATATTAATTGGCAATTTTGGGTGAGACTCATTAGGTATGTAATTTATAAGAAAATTTTGACCAAAAACTTTTATTTTTATAAAAATCAGTTTGCCCATTTTCACTAAACAAGACTACATCACCTCCTAGGTATTGAACGTCCCTCGGATCATGGCTCACAAGTATGATTGAAAGATTATTTTTTCTTGTTACGCGCAATAACAACGCAAGTATCTCATTCTTTAATTCAAAATCAAGCGCTGCGAATGGTTCGTCAAGAAGTAATATGGGCTTTTTCCTTATTAAAGAACGCGCAATAGCGGCACGACTTCTTTGGCCTCCGGAAATGTCTTGAGGAAGTCTATTCCTCTCTTTGTATAACCCAACAAGATCTAAGATCTCATTCACTATACGAGAATTTTGCAAGTCCATTTTCGCTTTTGCTCCCAATCCTAAAAGTATATTTCTGGACACAGTAAGATGTGGAAAAAGATTATTTTCCTGAAAGATTAAATCAAAAGGCCTGTCCTTTGGTTCTATTTTTGAAATTGAGTTATCATCATAAACCAAATCTCCATTTATGATTGGTAAAAACCCTGCAAGCCCTAACAGAACGGAGCTCTTTCCGCTTCCAGAAGGGCCAAAAAGGCTAAGATGATTACCGATCTCGACACTAAAGTCACATTGAACAGAAAATCCTCCGTTCTTAATCTGACATTTGCTTGCGCTTAAAAACATTTAAATTACCATTTTCTATCAGCCAAAAAGAGATGAAGGCCAATAGCAAAAGTATCATTGAAACAAAGTAGGCTTCATCCATCCTGTAACTACCGATCAACCTATACAGGTACATTGGTAAAGTACCTATATCATCGCCGGAAAAAAGTACTATAACACCCAAATCCCCAATTGATAGAGCAAACACCAAAGCACAAGAAAACTTAATACTTTTTTTGAGCAATGGAACATAAAACTTTGCTAATTCGCTCGTTCTTGGCACACCAATTATGTTCATAAGCTTTCCGTATCTAGCTTTAATTTTTTTAAACCCAGGCAATAGAATTGCAAGAGATATCGGAATCATTAGGACACCGTTAGTGAGTCCAGTCAATAGTAAGGCGTTTGCAGAAAGATCAATATGTTCAAATAAGAGTAGGAACAGCGCTGTTCCAAAAACAAGTGGAGAAACACATATAATACTGAAGGAGCCTACCTCAATAATTATTTTCAAGAACTTTCGTTTTTCATCGACAATCAGTAAACAGAGAGCTAATGAAAAAATTAAGTTTATAAGAGTAGCTAACAACGCAACTAAAATTGAGTTCATTGCAGACAAAATAAGCTTATCTGTAGCTATGGCGATATTTGCTAGTCCTTTAGAAATTATTATAAGAATTGGTAAAAAAATGAATAAACAAAAAAGAATAATAAAAAAGCAATCGATCCAATGAGTAAGTAAGGTTTTAGGTCCGCGTATATCATTTTTCAATATAATGGTCTGTTCAATAAACATGTTGCCTGTAAACCTGGTCGCTAAAATCAATAAAAAAGTCAGTAATATCAATTGCAGAGTTGACAGCCTAGCAGCTGCAGATAAATCACCTTCGAATATAATTGTCTGATATATTGCCAGTTCCATTGTCGTGGCACTCGGACCTCCCCCCAACACTAAAGCAATTGAAAAGGTCAATGAACAATATAAGAAAATGATTGTAAAAATGCTTGGGGCTATTTTTACTAACATTGGGAGTTCTATATTCTTGAAAAACGCTTGCGTGTTGAAACCGAGTTGTTTAGCCAGCCTAACCTGCTCCGTGGGAATCATTGACCAACCAGAAATTAATAATCGCACAGCGAACGGCAGATTTATGAGAATGTGGCCAGTTAATATCCCAACTAGCCCATAAATAGAAAATTTTTCAAACGCAAAAAAACTCACAAACTGGTTTATAATTCCGTTGATACCAAAAACATTAATGACAGCTAAAATTACGACTAATATTGGCAGAACAAAGAGTATACCGATAACAGATATAATTTGATTTTTGCAAAAGAACTCATTTCTATAAATCGCTCTAGATATCGGAATTGCAAGCAAAAGGGATAAAGTGGCAGACAGAAACGCTTGGCTCAAAGTAAAAATTATGACTTGTGCCTCATAAGCAGTAATAAATGTATTATACCTGGAATGGAATGTGAGAACCAGTATTGACCCGATCCCAACACACAGAACTCCTAAGAAGCATATAAACCCAAACAGCTTTATTTTCTTAATTCCCTCTTCCAAACTTCAATAGCTGAATCTTTTAAAGTTCTGGCTGTATTTGGATCCAAATAAATTGGTTCTATTTCGCTTAAACCTTCCTTAAATGCTGCAGGAAACTCTATATCTGGTTGCTTTGCAGGGTACATCCAATTTGTAGTCGGTATTATAGATTGCGCTTGACTTGAAGTCATAAATGCGAGGAAGTCAGCTGCTAACTGCTTTTTTTCTGAATTCTCTAAAATGGCACCCACTTCAATTTGCATCAAGTGACCTTCATCAAATATTGCTGCTACTTTAGAATTATCATTCTCTGCAACTTTGTGATACGCGGGTGAAGTTGTATACGAAAGTACACCATCCACCTCTCCTTCAATAAATAGGCCATAGGCTTCTGACCACCCTGGGGTCACGGTAACTACGTTATCGGCTAATTGCCGCCAAAAAGTTTTACTCTCATTATTATACAACTTCTCAATCCATAGAACCAACCCTAACCCAGGTGTTGAACTTCGAGGATCTTGAATAGCGATTTTGAGATCTGATTTTGCAAGCTCCTCAAATGATTTTGGAATATTTGTTGTTTTACGTTTATCAAAAACAAAAGAAAAATATCCCCAATCAAAAGGCATGAATGTCTCATCTCTCCAAGCAATGGGAAGATCTAAGCTTATGTTCAAATTATGAGGGCTGAATAGTCCAGAGTCCTTTGCAGATTTCAGTAAATTCGTGTCTAAGCCAACTACTACGTCAGCTTTCGTTTTATTTCCTTCCAACCTTAGTTTTGCTAGTAGAGCTGCACCATCGCCAGCAGTCACAAACTTTAAGTCGCAATCACAAATATTTTCAAAAGCTTTTTCTAGCTGAGGCCCTGGCCCCCAATCCGAATTAAAACTATCATAAGTGTAAACGACCAAATTTTGCCTGACCTCTGAGTGCAACACAGAGGTAAAAAACACTAATCCAGTAAATATGCTTAAAATTATTTTCATACTAAACTCCTTATCATATTTCCCAGGCGCCTAGCGAAAATCTAAACACCTTTCCTACGCCGGTATTAACCGGTTCAGGTTCAACGGGTCTGTTTAACATCTCAGCCATATGGCACCCCGAGGCAACCTTATATTACAATTGTAAAAAAAGTTTTTCAATACCATTCGAATTAATTTTTTGGAAAGAAATTGTATAAACGCATTTGCTTAAAACTTTTCGATAGGTTAAAACTAACATAGCTAATTCTTTACTTTATGGTGATAAGCGATTGGTTATAAATTTCTATTTTTAAAAGGTTTGCAATAATATGAGCTTTTTATCTTCTCCCTACATGAGTTCTTTTGTTGGATTTGAGAGCCTTTTTGACGAAATTGAGCGGATGTCGTCCATGAAGCAGTCTACTTATCCAGCTTACGATATAAAAAAACTATCAAATAATAGTTTTATAATTGTTCTCGCACTAGCTGGCTTCAGTACAAATGATCTCATCATCGAAGCAACGTCAAGTGAATTGGTGGTTTGTGGCAGTGGTGACAAAAATGGTCAACACGAATATATACATAAAGGAATAGCTAAACGGGCGTTTACTAAAACTTTTAGATTAGCTGATAATGTGAGAATTGATGGAGCTGAGTTTAAAGATGGGCTATTATCTATTCATCTTTATAAGGAAGAACCAAGAAAAGAAACTCCTCGCAAGATCCCCATAAAATCATAAAACTATAATTCAAAGGCATGACCAGTTGAAGAATGGCGAAGACAAGAAAAAGTTACAAAAAAAACATCTCTTAAATGAGATTCTGTCTAAAGAAACAAATTCAACTCGGGATAAAGTAACAAACTTGCGGTTGTCGAGACAACTCGACAGAGCACGATTTGAAGCTGCATTTAAAACTTTATTAAAAAAATAATTGTTACCATTCTTATAAATGAGTCCCTATAATAGGAATACGAATTCAATTTTTTTTGGGAGGGAAAAATGAGAGTACAATTTTTAGGAACCGTTAGGAAAATTTTTATTCCAGCGATAGCCCTTTTGCTTTTAACAGTGAATTTTAGTTCAGCCGAACAAGTTGCACGCTTATCAGTACATTGGAGTGCTAAGCACCACTGCGCTAAGCATGCACAGATATTTGCAGATAGGGTAAATGAGCGAGCGAAGGGTAAATTAAAAATAGAAGTTTATCCGTCAAAACAGCTTTTTGGAATCAGAGAAGTTATGGGAGCTGTGACATCAGGGGCAGTAGAGCTTGGAGGGATAGTAGGCGTTGTTAGCTTTCCTCCTATCAACAAAAATTTTAATATTGCTTCTTACCCCGGTTTATTCCAGTCATATGATGAACAACGAAACTTTTTTCAAGATTCGCCAGAAGGAAAAAAGATCTGGAATGAAATTACTACAAAAACAAATTCGAAGTTGATTATGTACAACCCCGTAGGCCCAGTAATGACTTTTAGTAGCAAAAGAGAACTGACTGGGATCGACGCTATGAAAGACTTGAAGGCTAGAAGATTGTTAAAAAGTGAGGAACCAATGTGGGATGCATTTGGATCGAAAAGAGTATCTTTACCCACAGGTGAAGTATACACGGCATTACAAACCGGCATGATCGACACAATAAATAGTCCTCCTCAAAGTATCGGAGCCTATAGTTGGTGGGAATTTTTAAAATACGCTCAGAAGCCATATCAGTATTATGCCGACGCATTTGTGATGGCTAATGCTCAATGGTTTGACTCGCTATCACCAGAATTACAAAAAATAATTTTAGAAGTAGGTAAAGAAGTAGGCGACTTATCAACTAATGGAATTATGGATGCGGGAGAAGATACGCTTAAACAGTTTCAGGGAAAGGGAGGTATTATTACCGTTTTGTCTGGGGCAGAGAAGGCAAAGTTTGATAAGTTAATGAATGAAAAAGTTATCCCTGCGATGGCTGATATGATTGACGCTAAAGCATTAAAAGCCGCGGAAGACTATGTGGCATCACTAAATTAGCGATATTATGCTATACGTTTTGCTAGCCATAAATAATATTCTTAATAAAGTAATTTTATGGCTGGCAACAATTATTGTAGCTTTAATGGTTCTAGCTCTTTCACTTAGCGCTTTAACTCGGTATGTTTCAGGTATCGGTTACGATTGGTTTATTGAGTTACCCCCAGTATTGACAAGCTGGTTGGTTTTTCCATTGCTAGGTCCACTTCTAGTTCAAAGCAAACACATAAAAGTTGATTTTTTAACAAGTATTCTTTCTGATAAAAGTAAAATTATTTTAAGAATGTTCGTTGCTCTCGTTGCTTTAATGGCCGGTCTTATTTTTTGCAAAGCGGGTATAGATGCAACCGTCCTTTATTATAACCTCGGTCAAAAAATGGAGCTAGAAATTGACGTGCCAATTTGGTGGATGTACTTAGCCTTTCCGACTGGATTTCTAATCCTTATACTATTTTCAACGCAAATGTTTTTAGAGGAAATTCTGAATCTCAAAAACTTTAAAAGTAAAGCTGACTAGCCATATGTTCTCTCTGTCAATGTCTCTATCATTTATCCTGTTACTTTTGGCAGTCCCTATATTTATAGTATTCGGCTTAGGATCTTCAATTGCAGCTATATGGGGGTTAAATCTTCCCTGGTCTGTATTGATACAAATCTCTTTTGCCGCTTTAACCAAACATATTTTAGTAGCTGTACCTCTATTCATTTTTGCTGGAATGGTAATGTTAAGGGGTGGTGCAGCTACCAGGCTAGTAAACTTTTGCACTGCTCTTGTAGGACATTGGCCCGGGGGACTTGGTGTAGCTATGGTAGTGGCAATGGGTTTTTTTGCTGCATTCTGTGGATCCATACTTGCAGCCATTACGGCGGTAGGAACTATAATGATGCCAAAAATGATTGAGCAAGGATACCCAACACCTTTCGTAGTAGTACTTGCAGCTTCGGCCGCTCTTTTAGAGGCCTTAATCCCTCCATCCAACGCCGCAATACTTTATAGTGCTCTCACTAATGTACCAGTATCTCAAACTTTCGCAGCAGGGATAATTCCCGGAATTATACTTCTTTTTTTAATGATTGCAGTGGTTCTAATAAAATGTCGAAATGTTAAGAGACTAAAAAAGGCTACCAGTAGGGAAAAATTAACCTCATTTTTTAAAGCATTACCTGCATTGGTAACTCCATTTATTATTTTAGGAGGAATTTATGCTGGGCTTCTGACTCCCTCCGAATCTGCCGCAGTTGCTGGTGTATGGGCAGCCCTAATAGGCTTTATTATTTACCGAGAATTAACTTTTACAGGTCTAGTTTTGTGTTTAAAAGAAACAGCGATAACCACTGCCGTTATTTTTTCGATTATAGCAACAGCAACATTTTTAAGCGTTGTATTGACATATACACAAACTCCCCAAAAAATAATTGAATTCTTTACCTCAATGGGTGCTAGTCCCCTCTTGTTTTGGGTCATGCTTGCTGTAATTTGTTTGTTTTTGGGGACTTTCATAGAAATAGTTCCTGTTTTCTATTTAACTGTTCCTATTTTTGCTGCTATTGCTCTCTCTTTTGATCAAAGCTTATTACACCTTTATGTTGTATTTGTTGCATTTGCTGGAATTGGCATGATTACACCTCCTGTTTGTGTAGGAATTTATACGTCTGCTGGAGTGGTAGGCGAAGATCCAGGCAAGGCTTTTCGGGAAATACCATTATTCACGCTAATTGGAATAATTTATGGAGCTTTGATGATTTTTTTTCCTTGGGCGTCCACCTGGCTACCAAACATATTGAGATAAGAGGAACCAGAAGATAAATTTCCATGACTTATTATTCATTTGTCCAGAACGAACAACTAAGTATCAGTTTGAAGAAAGAGGTATAGTTAAGTGAAATATTAGTCTGAAGAAAAGAAACTGATTTATTATTTATAAAATATCTTTCAACATTTTCTTCGCACTGTAAGACAAGTCTTCCAAATTTTGACCAGTATAAATATTTCTTGATATCTCCTTTCCCAGTTCGACACCCCATTGATCAAAACTATTAATTCCCCATAGCAAGCCACATACAATAGTTGCATTTTCATACAGAGAAATCAGTTTACCTAAAGACTCGGCGTTGGTTCTATCCCAGCTTATAAAGGTAGACGGCCTATTGCCTGTCATATTTCTATACTTTTCTTTATGTGTCTGTTTTCCCGCAATGAGGGCTTCTGCTTGTGCAATAGCGTTTACAACTAACCTCGAGTGGGGTTCTAAATCTTTTTTATTTTTACCAACTACATTCTTTCCCTCAAATGGAACTAAGAACTCCACTGGAATTTTTTCAATGCCTTGATGAAGTAACTGAAAAAAACTGTGTTGAGACTCCGTTCCAATTTCCCCGAAAACTAAAGGTGCTGCAGGTAACTCAAGCTCGTTACCTAAAGAATCTAAGCTTTTCCCATTGCTCTCCATTTCCACTTGCTGAAACCAAGTTGGAAAAAATTTTAGGCCGTTCTCATAGGGAACAATTGCGAGATTTTGTAGATTTAGAACGTTTCTATTCCATATTCTTGTTATGCCGAGAATGTAAGGTAAATTTAATTCAAGTTTTTCTTCCAAGAAATGCGTGTCCATTTTATAGGCTCCTGCGAGAAGTTCTTCGTAAACATCTAAACCCAGAGACGCAACTAAGCCTAGACCAAAATGCGACCACATTGAAAATCTACCCCCTACCCCATTAGGCACATGAAAGATAGCATGTTCTTTAAGACCAGCTGCCAAAGCTTTTTCTGGAAATGATGTGACTGCCACCATATGGTCATTAAGATCCAAGCCCTCATTATTGAGCAAATTTTTGACAAAGCTAAGATTAACTAATGTTTCTTCTGTAGAAAACGACTTGGAATTGAAGATAAAGAATGTTTCTTTGATATCTCTCATTTTTAGAGTGTTTTCAAGGTTTGTGAAATCTAAATTCGATACGTTGATTAGGGAAGGCCCCTTACTTTCGTGCTTTAGTGCATTATAAACCATTTTTATGCCAAGGTCCGATCCTCCTATTCCTACGTTAATTAGATTCTTTATTTTCTTTTGTTTTAGGAAAGAAATGAAAGACTTATACCTGTTGGTTTTATCTACAACTGATTTTGAATTTCGTTCAAGAAAATGGGTTACATACCTATTTTCAGTAACATTCAAAAAAGAACCCTCAAAGAGCTTCTTTTTTTTATCTTTAATATCTATTACCTCTCCAAGCATTTTAAGTTTAGCAAATTGCTCAGAAGAAATAAGCTGCCTAGTTATATCAATTGATATATCCTCAAAAGAAAAAGTGAATGCCTTCTGTCTATCTGGATTTTGGAGTTCTTTGACGATAACAAACTCCGACTTTTTTTCTTCTTCTAAAATATCCCTAAAGTATTTGTTTTCTTTCAGTTGCATTTTTTCACAATAGCTTGAGCGTAGTTCCGGATAATATCTGATGCCACAACAAAGTTTTGAAGTCCAATTTTTTTAATACGATGTATTTTTTTCTTTATCCCCAATAACCATAAAAAGATAAACACCTAACAAAACAATAAATAATGAGATTAAGTGATAAACGAACAACCTCTCTCCTAGCAAAAGCACTCCCAGGATAGCTGCGAAGATAGGTAGAAAATTAATGAATAACCCTGCTTTAGATGCTCCAACTAGCTCGACACCTCTTATGAAAAAAATTTGAGCTAGAAAAGAGGGAACAAAAGCTATGTAAAGTATAGTAAGCCAAGCAGTACTTGTAGCAGGAACCTGAATGAGCCCTAGATAGTATTCTATAATCAGTAGTGGCATAGAAAATATCAAGGCACTCAGTGAGAAATAAGTCATGAGTACAATAGGATCAATTACCGGTTTGTTTTTCAATCCAAGGGTAAAGCCAGAATAGAAAAAACAGGCACATAGCATTACTAAATCTCCATAATTAAAAGACAATAAAATTACTCTCTCATAGTCGCCTCGGCTTACTACTATTAGGACGCCAAAAAATGCTATTATCAGGCCAGCAACCTTCGTAAAGTTAACCGCCTCCTTGAACATAATTACTGACCCAACTAATATTATTGCAGGCATGATGCCTTGAATAATACCTAAGTTTATTGCTGTTGTATTTTGAGCGGCTATGTAAAACAATGCATTAAACCCGGTGAGCCCAAGTGAGCCCATCAAGCAAAGCCAAACGAGTTTCCCCCTAATTAACTTTAAAGACAAAATTAATTTCTTATTTAAAAATAAGATTAAAAAAATTGAAATAATAAACCACCTTAAAAACACAACAACCATGGGCGAAATTTCACCAGTTGACATCCTTCCTGCAACCGTATTGCCAGCCCAACCAAGCATTGCTAAGCACAGCAAGATAATACCATTTTTAAAAATAAAAGAATATACTGGGTAACGCACTGAGCCACTTTCTTTAGAAAAAAGTTTGGTGACCCCGGTACGATTCGAACGTACGACCTACTGATTAGAAGTCAGTTGCTCTATCCAGCTGAGCTACGGGGCCACATCGTGCAATAGGTATCATATGAAAGGTTCGTAGTAAATTTAAATTTGATCAAATTTGCTTTTGGAAGCTAGCGCAGGCCTACTAATTGACTGAACGCCACTAATGAGTCCACGGTCTTTTTCTATTGTAATCGAAATTGTCACCATAACCATTTTTTCTGATGTTCATCTTTTTTTCAGAGCCCTCATCGATGAAAAACAAAAGATTGTTTTTCTTCGCATATTGTGTTGCCTCTTCCTTCGTATTAAATTTTAATTTTATTTGACTGGTGGTATCGCTTGATCCAATCCAACTCATAACAGGATCTATTGATTTATGATCCTTTTGCTCGAACTCTAGAAACCACTGGTCTGCCTTGCCGGTTCCCGACTGCATCGCAGTCTTAGATGATTTAAAAATTCGCGCTACCATAAAATTCCTAAAAGACGGTTTAAATTCGATAAAAGATATTATATTTAAATAATGCAGTTTTAAACAGTAAAATTACACAGCAGCTATAAAAAAATTTTATACTAAAGTTTGGGCGATATGAATGAGTTAACTATTGAAAAAAATGATTTGAGTGTTGTATCGGATTTTAAACCAGCAGGTGACCAGCCTACTGCGATCTCTGAGTTGGTCGAAGGCTTAAAAAAAGGCGAAAGGAACCAAGTTTTACTGGGGGCTACAGGCACAGGAAAAACTTTCACAATGGCAAAAATTATCGAGGCCACACAACGCCCAGCACTCATTCTTGCTCCTAACAAAACTTTGGCAGGGCAACTTTTTGGTGAATTTCAAAAATTTTTTCCAGATAATGCAGTAGAATATTTTGTTTCATATTACGACTACTATCAGCCGGAGGCTTATGTTCCAAGATCTGACACCTATATCGAAAAAGAAGCTCAAATAAATGAGCAAATTGACAGAATGCGACACTCAGCGACAAGATCCCTGTTGGAACGAAAGGACGTAGTTATTGTCGCATCCGTGTCTTGTATTTACGGTATAGGTTCCGTTGAAACTTACAGCTCTATGACACAAAGTTTAAATAAAGGAGGTACTTTTAATCAAAGGCAAGTAGTTAAAAACTTGGTTGAGCAACAGTATCGGAGAAATGACAAAAATTTTCAAAGAGGGAACTTTCGAGTTCGTGGTGACACGCTAGATGTGTGGCCTGCTCATTTAGAAGATCGAGCGTGGAGATTTTTGTTCTTTGGTAACGAGCTTGAAAAAATTGTTGAATTTGATCCGTTAACTGGAAAAAAGCTTGCGGAACTATCCCAAGCAAAAATTTATGCAAATTCGCATTATGTGACACCTAGACCAACTCTACAGCAGGCAATAAAAAATATAAAAGCAGAGCTAGTGATCAGACTTAAACAGCTCAATAACGAAAATAAACTTCTTGAGGCACAAAGATTAGAACAAAGAACAAACTTCGACTTAGAGATGATCGAGGCAACAGGCATGTGCAATGGTATTGAAAACTACTCAAGGTATCTCACAGGTAGGAAACCTGGAGAGCCACCCCCTACACTTTTCGAGTATATTCCCGACAATGCAATTGTTTTTGCAGATGAAAGCCATGTGAGTATACCACAGCTTGGTGGGATGTTTAAAGGAGATTTCAGAAGGAAAAGTACTCTTTCGGAGTATGGTTTTAGACTTCCTTCATGTACCGATAATAGACCGTTAAAATTTGAAGAGTGGGATGCTATGAGGCCCCATACAATTTATGTATCTGCTACACCTGGGGCTTGGGAATTAGACCAAACACAGGGGGTTTTCACTGAGCAAATTATCAGACCTACCGGTCTAATTGATCCCAAAATTGAGGTTCGACCTACTGACTCTCAAATAGATGATTTGATTGTAGAAGTTAGCAAAGTAACGGAGAGAAATCTTAGGACTCTTTGCACTGTACTGACAAAAAAAATGGCTGAAGATCTCACCGAATATCTTCATGAGAAGGGCATTAGAGTTAGATACATGCACTCTGATATAGATACTTTAGAAAGATTAGAAATTCTTCGTGACTTACGAATAGGTACTTTTGATGTTTTGGTGGGTATCAATCTTCTAAGAGAGGGTTTAGATATTCCAGAATGTGGATTAGTTGCAATTTTAGATGCTGATAAGGAAGGATTTTTGCGTTCCGAAACCTCATTGATACAAACGATTGGAAGGGCTGCCAGAAATATTGACGGGAAGGTCCTGATGTATGCCGATACAATCACGAAAAGCATGAAGAAAGCAATAGACGAAACTGACAGACGCCGTGATAAGCAAAAAAAGTACAACGTTGAGAACAGCATAACACCTAAAACGATCGAGAAAAATGTTAACGATATATTGGAGGGTCTTTATAAAGGGGACACTGACCAAGCTAGAGTAACCGCTGATTTGGAGAAAACACCTGGGATTGGTCATAATCTATCCAGTCATCTGGAGGATTTAAAGTCGCAAATGCTTAAGGCCGCGGAAAATCTTGAGTTTGAAGAAGCGGCTAAATTAAGAGACCAAATACAAAAGCTTGAAAAAACAGAATTAGAAATAAAAAAAGATCCCTTTGCGAGGTAACTACTAGGTTTCACCTGCTAAATTTATTGTTAAAACGCCCGCAATTTTCCATAGATCATCATATTTTTCTAGGATATAGTCATATGTCTCCAGACGGCCGTCATATGATTGGAATAAAACTCTTTGAATAGATTTATTGCCAAGGTCTTGAAATTTTGTGAATTTAAAGCTCTTTGGCCTCCATATAATAGGGTATCCGTTCTTGACCATCGAACCAAAAACTTCTGGGTTTGAGAACTGTGCTTGAATGTTGGGCGCGGCAAATGTATACGCTTTCTCAATATTATTTTCCTTGAAAGCCTCAATCTGTGAACTTATGATATTTCGCACCATTTCTCTTTCATCAGCAAAGACTAAAGTGCCCAATAGAGAAATAAATAATGCGATGACCCACACTTTTTTTATAACAATTCCCCACCTCATTGTAACACCTCATTCAACTTTTCGACTGTTTTTTCTTTACCTAGGAGAGCAAAAAAACTGCCTAGCCTAGGACCACTTTGACTTCCTAATAGAACTTCATATATCAGTTTGAACCAATCTCTATTGTTTTCAAATCCATTTCTTTTACCTACATCTAAAATAATTTGCTGAATTTCACTCGCATCCCAGCTTTTATGTAGCCCCTGTAGCTTTTTTGTCAGCTCAACCAACGGGATACGCTCATTAGCTGAGGGTTTCTTAAAAACTAGCTTGGATTCAAGAAAATCATGAAAATAATTTATGGCATTTTGCAAAGCCCCACGCATTGTAGCGTTCATAGGATCATCTTTTTCGTTAACATACTTTCTTACAAATGAAAGAAGTGTTTCTATACTTGTTGATCCAGTTGCCCCCGCTAAGTTCATTAGCATAGAAAAAGAAACCAGTAATTCTGACTTAGGAGGATTGGCTCGATGAAGATGCCAAACAGGGTTTTGATATTTATCCTCCTCGCTCTGTTGGTGATACACTTCTAAAAACTTATGGTAATCATCGACGGCTCTTGGAATGGAGTCAAAATAAAGTCTTTTTGCTGTCTTTGGCTTTTGAAACATAAAGAGGCTCAAAGATTCCTTTGAACCATATCTTAGCCACTCTTCAACTGATAGACCGTTACCTTTTGATTTTGAGATTTTTTGTCCTTTGTCATCAAGAAATAACTCATAAAAAAACTGGTACGGTGCATTTCTCCCTAGCACTCTGCATATTTTTGATGCTAAATTTGCAGATGGAATTAAGTCTTTGCCATACATTTCATAATCTACAGACAATGCGAACCATCTCATTGCCCAATCTGCTTTCCATTGTAGTTTTACATTCCCATCTGTGACTGAAGTTTTAACTTTTTCCCCGTCAACATCTTTATAAACTATTGAATGTGTTGTAGTATCAATTTCGAGGGTTGGAACTTGTAAAACCTTACCGGACTTTCTACTTATTGGTAAAAAAGGCGAATAGGTTGATTTTCTTTCGGGTCCGAGAGAAGGTAAAATTATTTCCATAATATCATTATATTTAACTAGTACTTGTACTAATGCTTCGTTGAAAACACCAGTAGTGTAACATTCGGTAGACGAAATAAAGTTATAGTCAAAATTAAAATTATCGAGAAACTCACATAATTTACTATTGTTGTGATCAGCAAAGCTTTTGTGGGTTCCAAAGGGATCGGTTACCTTTGAAAGGGGTAAATCTAAATCTCGTTCTACTAACTCTTTATTTGGAATATTGTCAGGAACTTTTCGAAGACCATCCAGATCATCTGAAAAACACAAGAGATTGGTTTTAATTCCATATAGTTTTTCAAAGGAATGCATAACCATTGAGGTTCTCATAACCTCACCAAATGTTCCAATATGAGGTAATCCAGATGGACCATACCCAGTCTGAAAAGTAACCTTATCTTTATTTTCATTGATATTTTGCAAATATTTATTAAGGCCAACTGCTTCTTGTGCAGGCCAAACTTTAATATTATTGGGTATATTTTCCATAAGGTTCACCAATCCACATCAAAGGAAATAAAAATTTAAATGTTGTTCAAATAGAGTGAGATCCGTATAATATAAAAGTCAAAGAATTGCTAGCATTTAAATGGATATAAACTCAAGTACAACAATATTGAGCCCTCAAGATGCGTTGGTAGCTATTATGATAGCGGAAGGAACGTCGCACCGAGGTGTTACGACAATTGAATTTGCCTCAATAATAAAAATTGTTGAACATCTACCGATATTTAAAGATTATGATGTGGCCCGTGTAAAAACTATAGCCGAGACTGTGTTTGACATATTTGAAGAGGAAGATGGACTTGACGCACTTTTTGGTTTGATAAGGGTCTCTCTACCTGAGCATCTCTATGAAACAGCGTACGCTTTAGCTTGCGATGTAGCTGCAGCGGACGGGCGCCTTAAAGAAATTGAGCTCCAATTATTAAGAGAAATTAGATACGAACTTAACATAGATCGCCTCCATGGAGCAGCTATAGAACGAGGTGCTAGAGCTAGACATCTTACGATCTAAAATCGATATCTAAATACTATCTATTATTTTTCGAACTATTTGTCTTTCTTGTATTACAGCTCTGGAAAGCCAAGATGACGATCCCTTTGGCTTTTCAAAGTTACTGCTAGAGTTTTCTTTTCTTTTTTTTAAATCAGCTGAAAATATGGAAAACGCCATTACGGGAATATCCTCTTTACAAACGTATCCTGCTAATCCTCTTATATAATGCATGGTTCCCGATTTACCTTTAACCGTTATATTGCCAATCGAGTTAACTTTCCCTTTTGATGTATAAATTGGAATATGTTTTAAGACTGGCAAAAGACTCTTTTGAACATTGTCTTGCATTAAAAACCTTCTAAAATCTTCAGAGGTGGAAAAACTACCTGCAGATAACCCGCTGTGATTTAAGAATAGAGAGTTTTGCTTGCCAATTATGTCACGAAACCATCTAGTCATAATTATGGCAGACTGGTCAAGGTCATAAAGATTTGGTGCAATAAGTCTACTCGTAAAAAGTCCGAGTGACTCGGTAACCATATTTTTTGAGTATTTTAATGCACTTTTCAATATTATTTTGTTATCAGCAGAATAGTGCGTGCAGAGCAGTCTACTATTCTTGGGTACTTTTTTTCTGCCCATATTCGTAATCTCAACACCCCTATCAACCAGAAGCTGTTTCAAAGCCTCGGTAGCATAATAGGAACTCTCTCGAACTGGTAGCCATCGACTACCTTTTTTACCTAATATCCGCCTATTTACCGACCATCTCTCCTTGAATTTCGTTTCATCAAGCTCATAACTATACACAGGTCCTTTATTGTTTTCTAAATCCAGGGTGATATTTGTTACTTCTGCAATATTTTTTAAGCCTGGAGCAGTTAATGAAGTCTTATATTTCCCCTTTTCCAACCTTTTCCACTCAAATAGAATACGGTTCTCATTAAGGTTAATCGCTCCCGTACCTGGATTATATGCATACTGAGGAAGTTGATTTCTATTTATATAATTTATGTCAGGCAGATAGCTGTTATCGTAGAAAAGGCTTCCAAGTACTTCGTTTACACCCAAGTTTTTTACGGAGTCGATAAAAACGGAAAGGTCATCCGTTTTTAGCGTAGGGTCTCCGTAACCTTTGAGGTATAGGTCACCATGCAGTACAGAGTCTTTGATAACTCCATCAATGAATAATTCAGTTTTAAATCTGTCAAGTTTGTAATTATTGCTTAGATAATAACATGCAGTCACCATTTTAGTAACAGAGGCAATAGGTAACCTAAGTTTTTCATTATGCCGACCGATGAGCTTATTCGATCTAAGGTCTACTGCCATAAAACTTGTGTTATTTTCAAAACCAGATTTTTTAATTAAATTAGTAAAAATATTTGTTGTTTTTGCTAAAGCATTTAAGGGAATTATTCCTGTAAATACCGACAAAGCACTCAACTTAATAAATTTTCTTTTACTAAGCATTTGATCTAAGATCACTTGAAGAAAGATTTAGTCTTTTTGAGTCCACTATGCACCAGATTGGAGGCTTATAATGCTGTAGTTGTGTAGATTGCCCACTCATAAGTCTAAAGCTCCTGTACTTAAAAGCAAAAGTTGACGAATTCACCAATGATCTACTTCTCCCTCTGGCTACCACAGCAATTCTGACATTATTCGCTATCCATTGCCAGTTTTTCCAAAGATGAAATTGAATAACATTATCTTCACCCATCACCCAAATAAATTTTATATGTCTATGTCTTTTTTGTATAAAATTCAAAAGTTGGAAACTGTAATTAAAATTTTGTCTTATCTCAATTGGTGAAAGTTTAATATTGGGTAATTTTACCAATTTTTTGGTTTTCTCGACCCTATCATCAAAACTGGAGGGACCGACTTTTTTAAGAGGGTTTTTTTTTGAGTAGACCCAATATATCTGTCCTAGGTCAAACATCCTTAAGGATACTCTGCTAATATGGACATGCCCTAAGTGAGGAGGGTTGAATGACCCTCCTAATATCCCTATAGGCCTTCTATAGCCAATCCTACCAAGCGTTGTCTCCGGCTCTAGTTGCAAGTCTTTTTAATCCTTCAGTAAAAAACATATGACAAAACAGTAATACTATTATAGCAATTAGAACATGAGTTCATATCAATATATATACACGCTAAAAGAATTAACAAAAATCTTTCCAAATGGGAAAAAGTGCTTTGAAAATATAACATTATCATTTTTGCCTGGCGTTAAAATTGGTTTGGTAGGAGTGAATGGAGCTGGGAAATCCACTCTATTAAAAATAATGGCAGGATTGGAAAGAGAATTTAATGGTGAAGCTTATCCGGCTCAAGGGATAAAAGTAGGTTACCTTCCACAAGAACCAAAGCTCGACGAAAGTAAAACGGTAAGGGAGAATGTTTTAGCGTCTGTATCCGATAAAAAATCACTTCTAGACCAATTTAATAACTTAGCCGCATCACTAGCAGATGATTACTCTGATGAAAAAATGGCAGATATGACACAGCTTCAAGATAAGATTGACTCACTCCAAATTTGGGATATTGACTCAAAAGTTGATATGGCCATGGAGGCACTAAGATGTCCTGATGACTCCTCGATTGTTTCTACATTATCTGGAGGAGAGATTAGAAGAGTTGCCTTATGCAAATTACTGCTTGAGGAGCCTGATTTGCTTTTATTAGACGAACCTACCAACCATCTAGATGCAGAAACCGTAAGTTGGCTTCAACAACATTTGATAGCTTATAAAGGTACAATCTTGATTGTAACTCATGACAGATATTTTCTAGATCAAATTACTGGATGGATCCTGGAACTCGATAGAGGAAAAGGTTTCCCTTTCGAAGGAAATTATTCTGGCTGGTTAGAAAATAAAAGCACGAGACTAGAATTAGAAGAAAAAACCGAAAAAGCTAAGAATACCATTTTGAAAAATGAACTTGATTGGATTAGACAAGGAGCTAAAGCTAGACAGGCTAAACAGAAGGCTCGAATTAGTGCTTATCAAGATCTGCTGAATGAAGATAAAAAAGAAAAAATATCAACTTCCCAAATTATAATTCCCAATGGTCCACGTTTAGGCTCAAAAGTAATAGATGCTGAAAAGATAACAAAGACTTTTGAAAATAAAATGCTATTTGAGGACTTCAGTTTTTCTATTCCCCCAGGAGCAATTATAGGAGTAGTAGGAGCTAACGGTGCTGGGAAATCAACTCTTTTAAAAATTTTAACAGGTGACGAGTCTCTCACTAGTGGTCACATTAGTATTGGAGAGACTGTTGAGTTAAGTTATGTCGATCAAAGTAGAGATAAACTCGACGACGGAAAGAATGTATGGGAAGAAATTTCAGGGGGTTTAGATATAATTAAATTGGGTGATTTGGAAGTAAATTCCAGAGCATATGTTGGTGCATTCAATTTTAAAGGCCCTGACCAACAGAAAGGAGTAGGTCAATTGTCAGGTGGAGAACGAAACAGAGTACATCTTGCAAAGTTACTAAAATCAGGTGGAAATGTATTATTATTGGATGAACCGACAAACGATCTCGACATTGAAACACTTCGTGTACTTGAAGAAGCCATACTAGATTTTGCAGGCTGCGTGATAGTCGTATCACATGACAGATTTTTCATGGATAGACTGTGCACTCATATCCTAGGCTTTGAGGGAGAGAGCAATATGACATTCTTTGAAGGTAACTTTAATGATTACGAAGATGATAAAAAAAGAAGGTTGGGAGATGCAGCAGTTATTCCAAAAAGAGTGAAATACAGGAAATTCTCAACCTAGCCCACATTTTTGAATTTTTTGCATTAAAGGAAAAAGTTTCTTCATATCTGGTCCATTGCTCTTCCCCGTAAGGAAGTTACGAAGAGGCATAAATAAATTTTTACCTGATCTTCCAGTTAAATTTTTTAACTTATCCGTCAACGTTTTCCAACTGTCGTCGTCACGAGGATATTCACCAATTAAGGTGATTGCAACTTCTATGAATTGCTTATCTTCAGGGGCTATTATCGGGTTATTAGTGCCCTCTTTACATAGATTCCATATTTCAACTAAGTCGTCCCTAGAGTTTATATTGTCTTTTGCCATCATCCAAAAATTTTCTTTTATATTGTCCGGGACACCAATCAGGTCAAGATAGGGTGCAATTTCGCTAACAGACAAATTGGCTATAAGTTTGCGAGAAATGGTTTTTAAAACTTCCTTTTCAAATTTAACCGGAGCAGTACTAAATTTATTTAATTCGAATTTAGGTGTTAACTCATCAATATTGTTTTTCAGGTTGAGCCCATCTCCAGTCCCTAGGGAAACTAATTTTGAAACAATGGCTCCCGCTTCTATTCCTGCTTCTTTTAAACTTTTAATAGATAAACTACCGCTTCTCTTGGAAAAATTCTCTCCAGAGTTATCTACAATCAAAGAGTGGTGCCCAAAAACTGGCAGACCTGGAGATAAATGCTTAAAAATTTCTATTTGAACTGCCGTATTAGTCAAATGATCAATACCTCTCACCACATCGGTAACACCAAAATCTGAGTCATCAATCACAGAAGCCAAAGTGTAAAGAAACTGACCATTTCCTTTTACCAATATAGGGTCTGACACTACAGAAGTCCGGACATTTATTTCTCCTGCAATTTCATCTTTCCAAGTTACAGTCTCACCGCTCAACAAAAATCGCCAATAACTGTCCGTTTTGTCTCTCAAAGCATCTTTCTCCACAATATCCAATTTTAAGGCTGCTCTATCATATACTGGTGGCTTACCCTGATTTTGCTGTTTTTTCCTTTTCAGCTCCAACTCTAAAGAAGTTTCAAAACACTCATAAACTACATTTAGATCTCTTAATTTATTTAATACCTCTCTATATCTTTCTATTCTAAGAGATTGCTGTTCCACTCTATCCCAATTAATGCCTAACCACTCCAAATCTCTCTTTATTTGATCAATAAAATGCTGGGAAGATCGTTCCTTATCCGTGTCATCTAATCTCAGAATAAACTCAGCACCAACTTTTTTTGCTAGCAAGTAATTGAACAAAGCTGTTCTGATATTTCCAACATGCAAATACCCTGTTGGAGACGGAGCGAATCTCAAAACTCTTTTTATCAAATCTGATCTCTCCAATGGTTTACTATAGGGATACGTCTACCAAGCGAAAAAGGCCTCCTAGATATTTTAGGCCCAGGACAGGCTTGGTATCTTTTGTATTCACTCGAGTAAAGAAGATTTTTAACGTTTACGACTGTCTTTGCTAAAAAGCCTTTTCTAATAACATCCTGAACCGCTAGATCATCCTCGATAAGATACTCCAAAATGGTATCAAGCTCATCATAACTTGGAAGAGAGTCAGTATCTTTTTGATCAAAGGCTAACTCAGCAGAAGGCTCTTTTAATAAAATATTTTCAGGAATGGGTTTTTCCACTCTGAACTCATCACTTTTAGCAACACTATTTCTCCATTTACTAAGTTTGTAAACTTTTGTCTTATATATATCTTTGAGAGGATTGTAAGCTCCTGCCATATCGCCATAAATAGTTGAATAACCCACCGCAATTTCTGACTTATTACCAGTAGACAAAAGCAAATGCTTTTCCTTATTTGAAAACGCCATCAATAAAACAGCTCTTAATCTCGATTGGATATTCTCTTCTGTGACATCTCTTTTCTTACCTTGGAACAACGGTGCTAAACGTTGATCCACTTTGTCTATAATCTCTTGTATACCTATTGTCTCAAGCGTAATGCCAAGATTTTCAGACAATTGTTTTGCATCATCTAAGGAGGCACTCGAATTAAACTTTGAGGGCAAGGCCAAACAGACTACGTTATCAGCACCCAATGCATCCACCGCCATAACCGCCACAAGGGCACTATCAATTCCTCCTGACAAGCCAATAACAACCTTATGAAAATTTGACTTCAAAACATAATCTTTTAACCCTAGAACAACGGCCTTATAGTCTTGGCTTTCACGAGAACCAATTTCTGCTATTAGTTCAGGTAATGGAACCCAACCGGTTTTTCTCTTTTCAAAAACAACTTGCTCGGTTTTTTCTAAAAACTGTGGAAACTGACAGACGCTAATACCTCTATTGTCATATATAAATGAGCCACCATCAAATACTAAATCATCCTGGCCACCAACCAAATTTAAATAAATGATAGGAAGGTTAGACTCCTCACATCGACTTTTAATTATCTGCTGTCTTTCATTTAGCTTGTTGGATTCATATGGCGAACCGTTGGGAATTATTATTATATCGGCTCCCATCTCTTTCAGTTTGGAAATAATATCTGGATGCCACGCATCTTCACATATAGGAAATCCAATCTTTAGTGAACCTAGATCCAAGAGTTCTAATTCATCTCCAGCGACGAAAAACCTTTTCTCATCAAAAACATCATAGTTGGGTAAGTGCGATTTTTTGCTGACTATTTTTATATTCCCTTTATGTATAGAGATAAATGCATTATAAATATTTCCATCCAAAATCCACGGACCTCCAATTAAAATTCTAACGCCAAGACACTTTGTTTTCTGAGCAATTTGTTGAACCTGAATAGAGATATTTTCCAAAAAAGAGCGCTTATTGACGAGATCTAGAGGCTGGTATCCACTTAGAAACATTTCAGGAAAAACTATCAGATCTGATCCTTTTTTTTCTGCCTCATTAGCTTTGGTCAAAACACATTCCGAATTGAAATCTATTCCTCCAACGGTTGGGTTAGACTGGACTAAAGAAATTTTAAGCTGATAAACACTCATCGCCATCGTTCCAAAATAAATTTGCTGTTTTCCCAATTTTAGTTAAAATGGCACTCGAAGTCTATCTAGTTTTGATGATGTGCAGAAGTATTGAATGCTTTTCCTTCAATTTGAAATTGAAACTTCAGAAGCAAAATGTACTCGGAGGTACTATTGAAAATTTACACTAGGAAGTTTTGGTCGCTCGTTGTTTTTTTATTTATTTTGCAAAATCCAGCAGCAGCTTTAGCCCAAGATCAAGTCAAACAATATGATGAAGGTAGCGTTTATGAAGGATCGTTTAAAAATGGGCTAAGAAATGGTTTAGGAAAGTATACGATGCCGGATGGTTTT
The DNA here is from genome assembly GCA_902574225.1 of uncultured Alphaproteobacteria bacterium. Lineage (GTDB taxonomy): Bacteria > Pseudomonadota > Alphaproteobacteria > Rhodobacterales > Rhodobacteraceae > CACIJG01. The sequence goes on along the minus strand of CACGMO010000013.1, from coordinate 21,412 downwards.
ACATATGAAGGAGAGTGGAAAGACGATCAGATTCAAGGAAAGGGAGTAGCCAGATATCCAACTGGTCAAATTTTTGAAGGCTCTTTCGAGCAAGGTGTACCAGACGGAGAGGGAACCATGACTTTTTCGGACGGAACAAAATATACAGGTAGCTGGCTAGATGGTAAAATGGAGGGAGATGGTGTGCTCTCTATGACAGATGGATCTATATTTAAAGGAAAATTCTCTAATAATAATCGGGACGGTTATGGAGAGATGAGTTATTCAGATGGCTCCATTTTTAGAGGTAATTGGAAAAATAACGAAAAACAGGGTAACGGAACATTAATTTATGCAGATAAATCTACTTATGAAGGAAATTGGGAAAAAGGTCTGCAGCAAGGGTTTGGCAAACTAACTACAAAAGATGGAGTAGTCCTTGAGGGGGAATGGAAAGACGGAAAGATAAATGGAATTGGAAAACTTATACAGTCAAATGGAGACAGATATGAAGGTAGCCTGGTTAACTGGAAGAGAAATGGTAAAGGAGTATCAATTTACACTACTGGGGAAAAATATGATGGAAATTTCAAAGATGATCTGAGACACGGACAAGGCATTCTTACGGGTCAAGACGGATTCAGATATGAAGGAAATTGGTTGCTCGGGAAAATGAATGGTTTTGGTAAAATCACTTATTCTTCAGGGTCTGAGTATGAGGGAAACTTTAAAGATAATCAACCAAATGGAATAGGAAAAATTTTCTTCAGTGATGGAGGTTCGTATGAAGGATCTTGGGTTAATGGAGTTATTGAAGGTAAAGGTGTAGCCAAATATGCCAATGGGCTAGTGTATGAAGGTGACTTTTCCCGTGGAAAAAACAACGGTTTTGGAACGATGACTTACTCAGATGGTTATGTCTATAAAGGAGACTGGAAAAACGGAATTCAAGAGGGAAAGGGAGAAGAAATATTTCCAAACGGTACCGTTTATAAAGGTACGTTTAAAAATAATCAAAGACATGGAAAAGGAAGCATGGAAATGAAAGATGGGTTCTCATACAATGGAGACTGGGTATCCGGGGAGATGAGTGGAAAAGGCGTTGCCATATATGCTAACGGCGATAGATATGAGGGCTACTTTATTAATGGTAAGAGAGAAGGAAAAGGTGTCATGACGTTCCAAGATGGAAAGATAATTGACGCGATTTGGAAAGATGGTAAAGAGATACAAACAGATACAATCAGTTCAGCTGATAGAGACTAATTTTCAAATGTTTAATTTGAAAGTTGATTAATTTTGATAAATTAATATAAGTGATAAAAAATTATAGGTAGCGCACATGTTTTCTTTTTTGAGTGGTTTTATATCTTCCGATATGGCTATAGACTTGGGCACAGCTAACACGCTTGTTTATGTAAAATCTAGAGGTATAATTCTTAATGAGCCATCTGTTGTTGCGTTCCACATGAGAGATGGGAAGAAACAGGTTCTTGCAGTTGGAGAAGATGCTAAGCTTATGCTTGGAAGAACACCTGGATCGATACAAGCAATAAGACCTATGCGTGATGGTGTGATCGCTGATTTCGATGTTGCGGAAGAAATGATCAAACATTTTATAAAAAAAGTCCATAAGAGAGGAATGTTTGCTAGGCCTAAAATAATAGTCTGTGTTCCACATGGAGCTACCCCGGTGGAAAAACGAGCAATTAGAGAGTCTGTTTTATCAGCGGGAGCGAGGCAAGCCGGACTTATTGCTGAACCAATTGCGGCTGCAATAGGGGCTGGGATGCCAATAACTGATCCAACGGGATCTATGGTAGTTGATATTGGAGGTGGGACAACCGAGGTTGCAGTTTTAAGTTTGGGAGATATAGTCTATGCAAGATCAGTGAGAGTTGGAGGAGATAGGATGGACGAGGCTATAATTTCATATCTCAGAAGACAACATAATTTATTGGTTGGAGAAGCTACTGCAGAAAGAATAAAAACTCAAATAGGCACTGCTCGCATGCCAGAAGACGGACGAGGAGCTTCAATGGATATAAGAGGAAGAGACCTTTTAAACGGGGTGCCTAAAGAGACTGAAGTTACCCAAGTTCAGGTTGCGGAAGCGCTATCTGAACCTGTACAACAGATTTGTGAAGCAGTGATGACCGCTCTGGAGAGTACACCTCCTGACTTGGCGGCAGATATTGTTGACAGAGGGGTGATGTTAACTGGAGGTGGTGCACTCTTAGGTGATTTGGATTTGGCATTACGAGAGCAGACAGGTTTAGCGATTTCAGTGGCTGATGAGTCGCTAAATTGTGTTGCTTTAGGCACTGGAAAATCTTTAGAGTTTGAAAAGCAGCTAGCTCATGTGATAGATTACGGCAGTTAAAAGCTTTTTTATTAAGGAAAATGGCTAATAAGTCTAAACCCCATAGGTCTAAGTCATGGAGCATACCAATTACAACTCTTATATTTGTATGCCTCACTCTAATTATTATTTTGTGGCGAGTAGATAATACTAGGACAGAGTTAATAAGAACAAAAATCATCGACTTTGTTACCCCCCTAACAATACCTCTAAACTACCCTATTAAAGTGGTTGGGGACTTAGTTAGGTATTTCGAAATTTACTCATCTCTTTTAGAAGAGAATAAAGAACTTAAGAGAGATCTGCAGAATATGACTGGTTGGAAAGAAAAAGCCCTACAGCTAGAACAAAAAAATGCACAGCTCAGAGCGTTAAATAATGTAAAACTGAGTGAAGATCTTATATGGGTAACAGGGGAAATGATGGCTGACAGTGGTAGTCCCTTTTATCAATCGGGAGTTATAAATATTGGATCAAAGGATGGAATAAAAAATGGCTCAGCAGCGGTAGACGGGCTTGGGCTTGTTGGTAGAATTTCTGGGGTTGGACAAAATGTTGCTAGAGTATTATTTTTAACAGACATTTCCTCTGCAATACCCATAAAGATAAAGCGAAGCAACCAAAAAGGTCTTATGATCGGAGATAATAGCCCATGGCCGTTATTAGAGTTTGTTGAGGAAAAAGGTCTTATTAATATTGGGGATAGAGTATTCACGTCAGGTGACGGCAATGTTTTTCCATCTGATATTCTTATAGGAACTATCTTGATTGATAATAAAAAAAAACTGCGAGTAAAGCCAGTTGCTAATTTTGAGTCTTTGGAATTTCTGCGAATTTTGAATACAAAAAAAATAGTTGTGGACTGGACAGAGACCGACTTGGTAGGAATGGAGAATTTTTAGTCTTAGAAAATGAATTTTTATCAATCGAACCACTCAACTAATGTTATTGTTTTTGCTTTAGGACTTTTTTTTATTATTTCTCCTACTGCATTAACAAGTACGGGTTTGAATAACACAAACTCATTTTACCCAGATCTTTTTTTATGTTTAATCTTTGCTACTGCTCTAAATAGACCAAAGACAATAAACTTGTTTGCAATTTTGACACTATTGCTCTTCTCAGATGTTTTACATATGAAGCCTATCGGACTATTAACAATACTCATGTTTACAAGTGTTGTACTTATAAGACGCTATAAACAACAAATAGAGCAGTCACCATTTTACATTCATTATTTGATATTTTTAATCTTGCTCTCTTGTGTTCAAATACTCAATCTTTTCCTACACCACTTACTATTTCTACCAAAACTTAGTTACCTTACTATTGTCAATCAGACAATTTTTACTTTAGTTTGCTATCCTTTATTTGATATACCTTATAAATTGGTAAGAGCGAACGAAAGATAATGTCCAAATTTAAAGACACCACCTTAAAATCAAAGCTGACCAGGCGAGTAAATAGAAGGATAATGCTTGCTGGACTACTGAAAGCAAGTGCGGTAGCACTTTTGGGATGGAATATCAGAAAACTACAAATTGAAGACTCTGAGGATTACAAGCTACTAGCAGATGCGAACAGAGTTAACCTAAGACTTATTCCCCCTTCAAGAGGGCTTATTTTTGATAGATTGGGTACGCCGATTGCCTTAAACGAACAAAATTATAAGGTAGTTTTCATTAGAGAACAAGCTCGTGATCCTGGAAAAGTATTGAAGAGGCTTTCCAACATCATAGAGTTAGAGCAAAAACGTCAAGAGAAAATATTACAAGATATGAAAAAGAGAAGCTCTTTTATACCGATAACTGTCGCCGAAAACCTTACATGGAAAGATTTTGCAAAAATATCAGTAAATTTACCAAGTCTTCCGGGAATAATTCCAGAGGTAGGGTTAACCCGCCACTATCAGGAATATGAGTCTTACGCGCATATTGTAGGTTATGTTGGGCCAATATCTGACAAAGACCTGGAGTCTGAGAAACCAGTTGACCCAGTTCTTCAAATCCCAAAGTTTCAAATAGGGAAAGTTGGGGTAGAGAAAAAATTAGAGAAACATTTACGAGGAAGAGCAGGAGTCAGTAAAGTTGAGGTTAACGCCTCGGGACGAGTAATGAGAGAACTAAACAGAACTCAAGGTAAATCTGGAGAAAACATACACCTGACGATAGCAACCAATCTTCAGAAGTTCGCATCAGAAAGATTGAAGGGAATGAGCGCTTCATCGGTTCTTATTGATATAAACAGTGGAGATATATTATCACTAGTATCGACACCAAGCTACAATCCAAATAACTTTGTATTAGGAATATCACAATCTGATTGGAGCGCTTTACTGAATGACGAGCGAAAACCTTTACTGAACAAAGCTACTTCTGGAGCCTATCCCCCAGGCTCAACATTTAAAATGGTAGTAGCTGCGGCAGCTCTTGAACTAGGGCTTATAGGATTAAACGATAAGATTTTTTGTGCCGGATTCTATGAGTTGGGAAGTCGAAAATTTCACTGCTGGCTAAAGGGTGGGCATGGGAAATTAACCCTACAAGAAGGTATTCAGAAGTCATGCGACGTCTATTTTTATGAACTTGCTCGTAAAGTTGGAGTGAAAAGAATCGGGGATATGGCAAGACGTCTAGGTCTTGGTCAAGCCTACGACCTACCGTTGACCGGTTTAAGTAAGGGTTTTGTGCCCACAAAAAAATGGAAAAAGGAAAGATTTGGAACCAGCTGGCTCGTAGGAGACACTCTAAATGTGGGCATCGGACAAGGCTTTAGTTTAGCAACGCCTTTACAGTTAGCTGTTATGACTGCCAGACTAGCAACTGGGAAAGAGGTGACCCCAAACATTATTAAAAATCCTAATAAAAACGCAGGTAATCCCAAAGATCTTTCGATAAAAGAAAATACGTTAGTAGCTATTCGAAAGGGAATGTTTAACGTTTTAAATGAGAAAGAAGGCACAGCATTTAATTTTAGAACCACTGATAAGAATTTTTTAATTGCAGGTAAAACAGGTACTTCTCAAGTAAGGAGAATAACTCGAGAGGAACGTGAGGAAGGCGTGATAAAAAATGAAGATTTGCCATGGAAAATGAGAGATCATGCTTTGTTCACATGTTTTGCTCCATATGAAAATCCTAGATATGCTCTTAGCGTAGTTGTTGAGCATGGAGGAAGTGGTTCCAAGATAGCTGCTCCAATTGCACGGGATATAATGCTTTTTCAACTATACGGAGGTATTCCGCCTATCACTGCATATCCAGAAAAACAACAATTTGAGGTACGTAATAGGCTTATGGATATTGAAAAAAAAATAAATTCTAGAACTAACATAAATACAAATATTTAAGATGAACCCCTTCATAAAGATAATTTACATTAATTGGCCACTACAGATCTTAATACTGGCAACGGCCTTATTTGGTTTTTTAATGCTGTATTCTGTTAGTGGTGGGAGTTGGGAGCCTTGGACTAAACCACAAATAAATAGGTTTTTTATAAGCTTCATATTAATTTTTGTAATGTCAGCAATCAGTATTTCCTTTTGGCAGAAGATATCTCTTTTTTGCTATATACTAGGTTTAGCATTATTAATTGCTGTCTATTTTTATGGTGATACGGGAATGGGTGCAAAAAGGTGGTTGGATTTAAGAATAATAAAATTACAGCCTTCGGAAGCATTTAAAATTTCGATGGTGATGGTCCTTGCGTATTATTATCACAAGCTTCCTGTGAATAAAGTATCACATCCATTTTATGTTTTAGTTCCACTTTTATTAATAATAATACCTGCATTTATAGTTTTTCGACAGCCAGACCTTGGCACAGCGTTGGTTATCGTTATGATAGGTATTTTTGTAATGTTTATTGCTGGGGTACATTTTGGATATTTCTTATTTGGAGGACTAAGCTTCTTTACTCTACTTTTTGTCCTATTTCAGAGTAGAGGTACAGATTGGCAACTACTTAAGGATTATCACTTTAGAAGAATAGATACGTTTCTAGATCCATCAGCCGACCCATTAGGAGCAGGTTATCACATTACACAATCAAAAATTGCCTTAGGCTCAGGGGGCCTATTTGGACGAGGCTATATGCAGGGCTCACAAAGTCAGCTTAATTTCTTACCCGAGAAACATACCGATTTTATATTTACGACTCTGGCGGAGGAGTTTGGATTTTTTGGTACAATTGGTCTTCTTATCATATATAGCCTAATTGTTGCTTTTTGTATTTTTTCAGCACTAGCAACTACTGACAAATATTCTCGATTATTGATAACAGGTCTTTGCATGACTTTTTTTACTTATTTTTCTATAAATATCGCCATGGTTATGGGGCTATTGCCAATTGTAGGTATTCCTTTACCGCTAGTTTCCTACGGGGGATCTTCAATGATTGTTATCATGTTGGGCTTTGGACTCATTCAAAGTGCACACGTTCATAAGAATATTGGCTTCTGATTTGAATATTTTTATTTCAACTGGATCTAAAACAAGAGAATACAAGAAAGTTCTTGCAGAAGAAATTGAAGCCCAATCTTTGAACTATAACATAATAGAAGACATATCCAGAAGTAGTGAGATTAATGCAATAATATATGCTGATGACAGTGACATCTCCGACTTTTCTATTTTCCCAGATGATACCGTGATATTCTCTATATTTGCAGGAGTTGAAAAAACGCTTTTAAACAAAACAATCCAGCAACCATTGGTGAGATTAATTGATGTAGAAATGACCGAATGCATGGCTGAATGGTGTGCCGCTCATGTGTTGAGGTATCATCTTGACCTCGATGAATTTATTAAGCCAGTAAAAAGAGAATGGAAAGCTCACGACAAAGAAAGGCTACTTGCAAATCAAATTGACATAGGAATCTTGGGCCTTGGGACTCTCGGATCGGCCACCGCTGAAAAACTTAAGCGACTTGATTTTAAGGTAACAGGTTGGTCTGCAACACAAAAAAAAATTACGGGAGTGCGATCATTAATAGGAGCAGAGGGTTTGACAAGAATACTCTCCACTTCCGATTACTTAATCCTACTACTACCGCTCACAGAGAAAACAAAAACCATTATCAACTCAGATACACTTAAGATAGTTAAGACTGGAGCAATTTTGATAAATGCTGGGAGAGGAGGATTAATTGAAGATAATGACCTTCTAAAAGCACTAGATAGTGGGAAGCTTTCTGGGTGCACATTAGACGTCTTTAACGAAGAGCCTTTGCCACCAGAACACCCCTTTTGGTCCCATGATAAAGTGACTGTCACCCCACATATCTCTGCACCAACACGATTAAAAAGTTCCATTCAATCTATCCTAGCAAACATAAGTAGGATCAAGGAAGGGTTGCAACCAATTGGACTAGTGGAGAAAAAGCGTTCCTACTAAAACAAAATAATTCCTAAAACAAGCAATAATACAATGGCTATAAACAGAACCATGGTACCTGAGGTCAATATTCTTGTCATAACACCTTCTGGCCCAGAAACGTGATAAACCTTATTAAGAAGCGAAAGCAAAGATTTGCTTAAAACCTTCAATCCGTTTTGTTCAACTGTTTCAAGAAATAATAATAGCTTACTTATTATAGAGGGTAAGAACACGCGATAGGTCCAATCGAAATCTAGATTTATTGAGCGTGTTTCAGAAGGAAGTTGCTTAAATTTGCTCAAAACATAAAAAGCTAAAATTGCAAAGCATAAAAGTTGCAATTGCGTTAGAATATGTTCGAATGTGTATGGATAATATTTCACTTCAAAAGGCATAATTGCATACAAATTATTTGGAAAAATTCCTATATAAAGGCAAAGGGTTGCCGTTAACCCCATCGCAATTAACATATGTAGAGGCGCTTCGTTTGGTCTTTTACCTGAATCATGATGAAAAAAAGTAAAATAAGGAACTTTAATCCCAGAATGGGATAAAACTCCAGCAGATGCAAAAACAAGAATTAACCAAATAAACTGATAGTGTTCTTTTCCCGCTCCACTCATGATTAGCGATTTACTTACAAATCCTGAAAATAGAGGAAACGCAGATATCGATGCTGCCCCAATAAGGCAAAAGGTTGCCGTTAAAGGCATAGTCCTATACAAGCCTCCCAACTCCGACGCTCTAGAAGTACCTGTTCTAAAAAGCACAGCACCAACACTCATAAATAGTAGTGCTTTATATAAAATATGGGAGAAAGCATGCGCAGCAGTTCCATTTAAAGCTAACTCAGTTCCAACACCAACACCAACAACCATAAAGCCAAGCTGATTATTTAGGCTATACGCCAATACCTTTCTTAAATCGTTCTCCACCTCTGCAAAGAAAATTGGGAATACCGTCATTGCAGCCCCGATATATATCAACAGTTCTGTGCCGGGGAATCCTCGCGCCAATGCGTAAACTGCAAGTTTTGTGGTAAAAGCGGAAAGTATCACTGTGCCCGTTATAGTAGCGGACGGATAACTGTCTTGAAGCCAATTATGCATAAATGGAAAAGCACACTTAATGCCAAAAGCCACAAAAATTAAAGCGGTAGCTAAACTATTTAGCTCCATTTTCACAAACGATATTGATCCAGTCTCAAAGTAAAAAAGAGCAACACCAAAAAGTAACACAACTCCTGACAAAACCTGAATAATAAGGTAGCGCATGCCAGAATGATAAGCACCTTCGGTTTTTCGAGCCCAAATTAGAAACACTGATGATATGGCTGTAAGCTCCCAATACACAAAAAGCGTGACAAGATCCCCAGCGAAAACTGCTCCAATAGCTGCTCCTGAATAAATAAGGGCTACAAAGGGCTGTGTACTTTCTCGAAGATGGAATGCAAATAAATTGCCCAAAAAAGCAGCTATACAAAAAATAATTCCGAATACGGTGGAAAGCTTATCTACCCTCATAAAATTCAGTTCAAGACCCAAAAATTGTATCTTAAAACCCTCATCCCAACCCCCATTGAGGAACACTAAGAGCGCTAAAATGGGAACTAAGCATACGAAAGAAGACTTTACTGCTCCTTTAGGTAAAAATATTGATATTAGTCCTCCTATCAAAAAGTAAAATGGGAGAGGAAGTGTTGCTAACATTTACTTTTCCTCCATGCCTGGATAATCTTCACTGTCCACTGCTTTTTTGGCATAGAAATTTTCGGGCCTGCCCAAAAGCAACCTTAGTAATCGTGATCCAAATATTATAATCGAAAACATTAAAAAACCATAAATGCTATAAAAATTATACGTACTCTCAATCTCAAAATAGACATATCTCTTAACAAAAAAATCTGTCACGAATAAGCAAAAGCACAGAATTAAGAATGCAAACAGTAGAACTCGAAGTCGGCTAGTTTTCTCAAAAAATATGAACGGGTTAAATCTCATTTACTTACCTTAGCTCACTAAACCAAAATTAATCATAAAATCTCTTATATACCCTACGTAAAAAAACAAAAGGAATGAGATGCCGGCTGTTATTGCGGGCGGGAGCCAAACAAGCGCGCTCGGTTCTTTAAAACTTTTGATTTCCGTTTGGTCTATAGGGTTAAGATAAAAGCCCTTTGCCACCAATGGCAAAAGATAAGAGATATTCAAAAGGGAACTTATTAATAGGACTAAAACAACGAATTGTTTGTCAGCCTCAAGAGATGATAATAATAAAAACCATTTTGCCCAAGACCCACCCATGGGAGGAAGCCCTATTATCGATATAGCACCTATGAGAAAACTTAAAAACGTAATTGGCATCACCCTTCCCAATCCCCGCATATCACTTATATTTGTTTTCTTGGTTGCTACATAAATAGAACCGGCACACATAAATAAAGTAATTTTTCCAAAAGCATGAGTAACTATTTGTAGAGCTCCACCTAAAACGCCCAGACTATTCGCAAGAGAGAAAGCAAGCACGACATAAGCCAATTGACTAATAGTAGAATAAGCGAGTCTAGCTTTTAAATTATCTTTAGTCATCGCGATCAGAGAAGCGAATAAAATTGAAAAGCACGCTAACCAAGTTAGCCAATCAGTTGCCCCCGATACTGACAAACTATCTACCCCAAATATGTAAACACCTACTTTGAGAACAGTAAAAACTCCCGCTTTAACTACCGCAACAGCATGCAGCAAAGCACTAACAGGTGTGGGAGCGACCATTGCAGCGGGTAGCCACCTATGGAACGGAAACAGAGCCGCTTTCCCGATCCCAAAAGCAAACAAACCAACGAGGAGTATTAATTCGAATGATCCAAAGGAGCCATTTAATATTCCACCCTTTACAAAATCTAAAGTACCAACAGAAAAATAAACCCAAATTATTCCTAGCAACTGTAATCCAATTGACGTTCCTAATAGTATTGACAGGTAAACTCTTGCTCCCCTCAACGCTTCAGTCGAACCCTTATGAGAAACTAATGGAAAAGTAATGAGAGTTAATACTTCATAGAAGAGAAATAAAGTGAAAAGATTACCTGAGAATGAGATTCCCATAACACTGGCTATTGACACAGAAAAAAAGAAAAAGAACCTCGAATGGTTTTTCTCCTTTGCTCCTCTCATATATCCAATTGCGTAAATATGAGTAAGTATCCAAAGCCCTGAGGCTAACAAGGAGAATATAATACCCAGAGGCTCAATATGAAAGGAAATATCAATCCCCGGCATTATGGTTGCCAGCTTATATTGTGTTGCCTGTCCATCAAAGCCAAGAAAAATGTTTACACTAAAATAAAATGTTATCAGTGCGCCCAGAAGAGTAACGGTATCCCTGACATTTGGTTTTTTAGAAAAAATTAAATTTAATCCGCCCACTAATGCCGGAGAAAAAACTGTTAAAAATATCAAAAACTCTATCGGCATAAGATACACCCTACTTAAAAAGAATTTCTGTGGCCATGTTAGCTACATCTACTGTTAAACTAGTATTAATACCTAGAAAAATACAAAATAAAGCGAGTATCCACATAGGCATTAATGTAAGCACGCTTACTTCATTGTAAGACTCTGAACTTTCTGAAAAATATAAAACTTCAATTATTTTCCAAATATAGATAACTGCGAAAAGTGATGATGCGATTATGAGAATTGCTACTAACCAATACCCGGTTTCAAGTGCTGCTTCTAGAAGCAGCCATTTGCTAATAAAACCAGCAGTACCAGGCACGCCAATCAAGCTTAACCCCCCAATAACGAAAGCAGCTGAGGTAAATGGCATCGATTTTCCCAGACCTCTTAAACTTTTAATATATGCATTTTTTGTCTTAAGCATAAAAGCACCTAGCGACATAAATAGTGCTGCCTTAGTAAAGCCATGATTAACCATATGCACTAATGAAGATGCAAGACCTTTTTGATTCATTAACGATAATCCAAGGAGCATATACCCTATTTGTGCGAGGCTAGAATAAGCAAGTAGCTTCTTTAAGTTCTGTTTAAAAATGGCAATAACTGATGCCGCAATCATTGCTATTACTGCAAGAGGCATTAAAAGGAGAAAAAAGAGCTCATTGACAAAGTTGTCTTCATAGTTGAACACAGAAAATACAAATCGTATTAAAACATAAAGTGCAACTTTGGTCGCTGTTGCAGCCAAAAAGCAGGTAACTACAGTGGGTGCGAAGGTATAAGCATTAGGCAACCAAACATGAAGAGGAACCATAGCAAGCTTCAGCCCCATTCCTACAACAATAAAGGCGAATCCCGCTTGAATAGTTCTGTTATCACTTAATTGGTTAACTCGTTCCGCGATGTCCATCATATTTAGAGATCCAGTCGCCATGTATATATACCCAATGCCAATTACAAAAAAAGTTGCACCAATAGTGCCCATTATTAGATAATTAAAGGACGCAGAGAGTGCTCTTCTATCAAGATAGGCACCTTGTGCCACCAAAACATAGGTGGATAAACTTGAGATCTCTAAAAAAACAAAAACGTTAAAAATATCTGCTGTTGCTACTACACCTAACAAACCAGTAAGGCATAAAAGAAAACAGGAGTAGAACAAAGTATGTTTTTCTTCAGGAATTTCTGCATGAAGTGAAGAATACGAAAAGATTAGAACAATTGCACTTATAATTGATATCAGGAATAACAATATAGCGTTGGCAGCATCTATCCTGTATTCAATTCCGATTGGTGGCACCCATCCGCCAAGGTAATACGTGAGAATGCTGCCATCACTAACAGCTTGTATCAGCAAGATTGATATAGCTAGACACGCTAATGCGCCCAGAAAGCTTAGCAACCAAGACAATGTCTTATTGTTAAGCACAACCAATATAGGTGCTATCAACATCGGAGTAATCACCTGCAAAATTGGTAAATGATTAACCAACTCTAAAGTGCCCTGTTTAATTTCTGAAGCCATTAACTATTGGTCTCCAAGACATTCTTTTTATTGTATTTCTTTAGGTCTTTTTGATCCATTTTTTGGATATCATCTTCTTCTACTGTGTCATACTCTTCTCGAATTTTTATTATTAAAGCTAAACCTAAAGCAGTCGTGGCGATACCGACAACAATTGCGGTAAGAATAAGAACATGTGGAAGCGGGTTAGAGTATATAACTGCGGAATTATCAGCAGATTTATCGAGCAGAATTGGTGCTGTGCCCCCCTTCATTTTCCCTATTGATATATAAAACATAAAAACTGATGTTTGGAAAATATTTAATCCCACAATTTTCTTGATTAGATTTCCTCGTGACACAACTATAAAGAGTCCTGAGAGCATGAGTATAATGAATAACCAGTAAGGCAAATGCCCGTATATAAAATTTAAATTAACGTCCATCGCTTACCACTCTTTATCGTCCAAACGCGGAGTGCGACCAGCAAAGCTATAATAGATAGCAATCATTACAAAAGTCACTGTTATCCCAACACCAAGCTCAACCAATATGATCCCATAATGTTGCCCATGTTTTGGATGTTCGGGGCTAATTGCATGATAGTTTAAAAATTCAAATCCAAAGATAATTGAGAAAACACCCGTTAGTGCGTATACTAATACACCCACCGCTGCCGCCTTCTGTGCAAACCAAATGGGCATTACTTTTTGTACATTCTCTAGGCCCATGACTATACCATAAAGGATAAATGCAGCCGCGATGATAACACCGGCTTGGAAACCTCCTCCAGGAGAGTAATCTCCATGAAATTGCACATACAGTCCGAACAAAACGATAACTCCAACCATAAATTTTGTAATAACTTTTAAAATTAAATGATGTTTCATAGTCTCACTCTTTATCTTTTCTTCCCTTGAGACCACTTAATAATAGTATAACTCCAAGACCTGCTGTCAAAACAACCACTGTTTCGCCTAGCGTATCATATCCTCTATAACTCGCCAATATACCTGTTACGACGTTTGGTATTCCCATATCTTTATAAGTGATACTTAGATACGTTGATCCTAGGTGTATTTGAGCTGGTGAGTCAAAAGCTCCAAAGTTCGGCATATCAAGAGTTCCATAAATCAGCAAAACACCAACAAGGCAAACAACTACAAGCGGTAATATGATAGCTCTCTTTGTCTCTTTCTGAACTCGAACTGTGAGCGCCATTGTTGCAAGCATCAAAACAGTAGACACCCCTGCCCCGACAGCGGCTTCTGTAAAGGCGACGTCGACCGCATCCATAACCACAAAAAGCATTGCAGACACCAAGCTAAATGCACCTGACAACATTATTACTGCAAAAAGATGCTTTAACGTCAAAGCCATAATGGCGATGGTAACCAAAACTATAAAGAAACATATTATAATAAATAACTCTATTTTCTTTCCCCCTTCTTTTTTTTGTATCCTAGAGTAACGAATGCTGCATTAGCAATGGCATGCGAAGCAGTGGGTGAGGAAATAAAAATAAAGATAGCTATAGCTAAAAGTTTAAAGAAGACCCATATGGTAGTGACTTGGAACATCATTCCCAAAATTAAAAATAGGACGCCTCCTGTATCACTGATAGATGCACCGTGTAGTCTTGACCAAAAATCAGGTAACCTTATTAAGCCCAAGCTTCCAGTTAAAAGCAAAAACGATCCTAAGAGGATAAAAATCCAACTACATATTTCTATCAAAAAACTCATTGCGCTTTATTACTACTTAAAGCTTTTTTGTCACCAATTTCTTTATATCTAAAGAATTTGAGAATTGCTATTGTGCCAATAAAATTTAGCAGTGCATATAATAAGGCAATATCGAGAAAATCAGGTCTGCCAAACAAAAAACCAACGACGCTTATCATTAGAACCGCTAGCGTGCCAAACGCATTTAACGCTAGAACTCTGTCATATAATGTTGGGCCTAAGAATAATCGCATGAGCACCATTATAAATGAAATGAGGATTGAGATGGTCGCTACATAAAACATAATTTATGAACCCTTTCTCTCGCATCTACTTACTCTCTTACCCATATCTTCTATTTCATCTTCAGTGCTACCGGAGAAATTTAGGGAGTGTACTAAAAGACTGTTTTTTTCAGTTTCAACCGTTATTGTCCCTGGAGTAAGTGTGATAGAGTTTGCAAATATTACCTGAGCCGCTTCACTTTTAGGAGATAGGGGTACATCAAACATTTTTTGTTTTATTTTTATTTGTGGGCTTAATATTGTTTTAGTCACTGCAATATTGGATTTTAATATTTCCTTTAGGAGCCAAAAACAATAAGTCACAAAACTAAAAAAATTCATTTGAAAGTTAATAGGGGTTTCATCAATTAAGCGCATACGTCGAAGTATATATAAGACGATCAAAACTGACATAACACCAAAAGATAATAATAAAAAATCAAAGTGTCCTGAAAAGGAAATCCAAATCAGACCATATAAAATTGCTAATACAAAAACTTTCAAAATAATTTTAACCTATTCAAAAATAAATAAATGCCGTAAACATGTATTTAAATTATTAATAATAAATAAGAAAATTAAAACAAGAGATTTATATGGATAATACTGAACTTGCTGACCATACAATTGAACTGAATAATCTCAAAATCTCAAATAAGTACCCGTTGACACTTATTTCTGGGCCATGCCAGCTTGAAAGCCTCGAGCATGCTATGATGATCGCTGAAAAATTAATAGAAATCTGTGATCGTAACGCTATCAACTTTGTGTTTAAATCGTCATTTGACAAGGCCAACCGAACTTCACATTTATCAAAGCGTGGTCTTGGAATTGATGAAAGTCTTAAAATCTTTCAAAAATTGAAAAGCAGTCTAAATATCTCCACATTGACAGACATACACACACCCGAACAATGCGAGCTTGTAGCAAAAGAGGTTGATATTCTACAAATACCTGCTTTTCTTTGCCGACAGACAGATTTAATCATAGCAGCTAGTAAAACAAATAAACCAGTCAACATAAAGAAGGGGCAATTTCTATCCCCCCCTGAGATGCAGCAGGTGGCCAAAAAATTCATATCTACAGGTAATAAAAATTTACTCCTTTGTGAAAGAGGCACTACCTTTGGCTACAATGATTTGGTTTGCGACATGCGTTCCCTGGAAATTCTTAGAAAAAGTGGGTTCCCAACCATTTTAGATATTACTCATTCTATTCAACAACCAGGAGGAAGAGGATCAGAGAGTGGTGGCTCAAGAGAGTTTATCGAAACTTTAGCAAAAGCGGGTGCATCAGTTGGTATCGCAGGTGTGTTTATTGAGACCCATGAGAAGCCTGAGACAGCACCGTCAGATGGTGCTTCTATGCTTCCTCTAGACCAATTACCAGCGTTATTAATTAAAATAAAAGCAATTGATAATGTTGTAAAATCTTTTGACTGAGCTACAATTAATTTTCTTGAATCATATGCACTAAAATATTACAACAAGACTGTTGGGGTGTAGCCAAGCGGTAAGGCAGCGGGTTTTGATCCCGTGTACCGTAGGTTCGAATCCTACCACCCCAGCCATCCTATGAAAATTATAAATCTTAGCTATATCTTTATTTTTATTATTCTATAGATTGAGCGAATGCTTGAAACAAAATCTATCCCTGAAGAATTACAATTCTCAATAAAAGAAAAAGGGTATGACAAACTAACAACTGTTCAAAGCTTAGTGCTTGATCCTGGTAACAATGATAAAGATCTTCTGGTGAGCTCCCAAACAGGCTCTGGCAAAACACTTGCTTATGGGTTGTCAATATCGGTTGCTGGACTCAAAGAAATCCTGGATTCAGATAACAAACTTAAAACCCTAATCGTTACCCCCACACGAGAATTAGCTTTACAGGTTTTTAATGAGTTAGCATGGCTGTTTTCTAAGACTGAGATCAGAATCTCAACGGCGATCGGTGGGATGGATATAAAAAAAGAAAGAAAAAATATTTCAAAAGGAGTTGATCTTTTAATAGGAACACCAGGAAGGATTAATGACCATATACGTCGGAAAACTTTCCACTTAAATTATCTAAGATCGCTTGTCCTAGATGAAGCTGATGAAATGCTTGATTTGGGCTTTAAACAAGACTTAGATATGATTGTAAATCAAAGTCCCGCAAATAAGAGGGTACTTATGTTTTCAGCAACCATCCCAAAAAAAATATTGTCATTAGCATCAAAGTACCAAAAAAACGCAGTCAGAATTGAAGCTACTAGTCTTGGCAAAGCCCACACTGATATTTCTTATGAAACATATTTAGTAAAAAAACATGATATTGAAAATGCAATATTCAACTTTCTCCGATTTCATGATGATAAGACTATTATTATTTTTTGCTCTACTAGGAATGCTGTAACGCATATTTCTTCTAGAATATTAAATAGAGGTTTTTCTGTTGTCTCCTTATCTGGTGCATTAAATCAATCAGAGAGGTTCAAGGCATTACAATCCATAAAAAATGGTAGGTGTAAGATATGTGTTGCGACAGACGTAGCAGCAAGAGGTATTGACCTGGTTAACCTGGATATAGTGATACATGCTGAACTCCCTCATAATCCAGAAACCTTAATACACAGAAGTGGGCGAACCGGGAGAGCTGGGAATAAGGGGCGAAGTATTCTTTTTTGTTCACCTGGCCAGAAGAGAAAATATGAAAAATTGATCAATTCTGCAAAGGTAAGACCGGTTATTAATAAATTTCTTTCTCAGGAAGAAATAGAGCTTAAAGATAATGAAAAGATCATAAACTACCTTTCAAGAAAGCAAAAAAATAGTTCTAGTGAACTTAAGTTTGCTAATGAGCTATTAACTCGGTTTTCTAATGAAGATTTGGCCTTAGCGCTAATTGAAAATTTCAAAGGAAAACTACCTCCGATAGAGGAGGTAGAAAGTCTTGGCGAAGAACAAATTGTTCAAATGAAAAATGATCGAAAAAAAAAGAAAAGAAGCAACCAAAATTCCAGGCGTAACTTTAGAAAAAGATAGGAATATTGACAACAATTTTGACAACAGTTTTCGTGATTTTCCTGATAACGCATAAGAAACATGAGAAAAATAAGAACTATTTTAAAGGGTTATGAGAAAACTGATAACTCCTGATAACAATATCCACGGGTTTTGATCCCGTGTACCGTAGGTTCGAATCCTACCACCCCAGCTAATAAATTATTTTTGTAGATAAAATTAATTTAGTCTTCGAGAGAATAAAGATCTTTTCTAAATAAAGCCTCTTGATATGGCGTAATCTTTTCCGGTTCAAACATATATAAAAAGATGTAAATCATATCTTCCAAAGACTGATCCAATTCAGATGCTGAAAATGGTGAATTTCTAAGATCTTGTATTAGCTCATCTAAAGTATAGTTATTCTCTTCAATGAAATTTTTTAAGTGTGTCTTCGCTTTTTCTTTTTCTCCAGTAACGAACTCTGAAAAGGCCAGAAAACTTGTTCCCCAAAGAGCACCTTGCTTTCCTCCCTCTTCTATCATTGTGAGGCAAAGATCTTTAGCTTCATCAAACCTCTTAGTCTCTATGTAAGCGCGCATCAGAAAAATTTCTGTGGTTATTGGACCATATGGTGCAATTTTAACTGCCTTCTTCAAATATCTAATCCCCTCTGAAAACTTTGAAATACTATTCAAATTATTTCCAATTAACACGAGTGTTCGGTAATTTTCACTTCCTTTTTTTAAGCCTTTTAATAGCGTATCCTCTAGTCCCATTTGATTGATCCCCATTACCCACGTTTCTATTGGTCCAAGCAAAGGATAAACTAATGAATTATCAGGATCTAATTCTTGTGCTTTGAGAATAGCCTCATGTGCTTTTGAATAATCTCTAAAGTCTAGTTTATTTGCTAGGAATTTTCGGTATAAGGAATCAGCATAATAGTATACAGCCATTGAGTTATCTGGGTTTCTTTCGACAAGTAATTTAAATGGTTGATCATAATCATCCGTAACTGCAAAACCCTCTTGGAATGTTAATGCCCTAAGCGAAAGTAACTCCTTGTAGTCCTCTTTATTTTCAAAATATTTTTCTAAGGAATTTGAAAAGACTTTTCCCATTGTCAAATGAGTCTGAATAGCTCTCCTCAACAAGGACTCAATTTGATCTTGAGCAGAAAACAAGTCAGTCAATAAATACTCTTTATTTGAACTCCATATCTTAGAATTTCTCTTAATATCTACTAGTTCGATATTCACTCTAAATTTTTTATCTGAAGTAAATATACTCCCATTTACGAGAAAATTAATGCCCAGCTCATCTCTTAATTTTTTATTGGAATATTCCTTTTTTGAAATTAAGTAGCTTCTTTGTGTAGACAAAATATTCAATATGGTCGTTGGAGATATAGATGATATCAGGTGATCAGTAATTCCTTCAGATAAATAGTCGAATTCATCTAAGCCACTTTTATTTATAAAAGGAAGTATTAATAAAGACCTACCGCTTGCCTGCCCCTTTATTTGATCATTTTGCGAGGCAATAAACATAAATTTTTCTCTATTAATATAACTATAAAAAAATACTCCAATCACTAACCCAATTACAACAGCTATCGAGATATACAGAGGTGCATTAAATCCCTTTGCGCCTTTTACAGAACGTCTCTGATTATTGCCGATGAGAACATCAAAAGCATGAAATTGTTCATCCTTTACTTTTTGTTCACCCAAATCATTAAATACAAACTTTGTTTTGTTACTAACCAAATCGAAAACGGTCTTTGACAAACACACTCCGTTAGGTTGCGAAAGTGCCTCTAGTCTGGCTGCAATGTTTACCCCATCACCATAAAGATTATCACCCTCTTTCACAACATCGCCCATGTTTATTCCAATACGGAACTCTATTTTTATAGATGAACTCGTATTATCGTTTCTTTCTTTTATGAGATTTTGAAACTCTGAAGCACAGACAACTGCCGACACAGCGCTTGAAAACTCTGCCAAAATAGAGTCCCCTGCAGTATTAAAAACTCTTCCATCATGTTCATCAAATAATTTTTCCAAGATCTTTCTGCAGGCTCTGAAACTTTGAAGTGTCTCATCCTCATCTTTTTTCATATGCTGCGAATATCCAACAACGTCAGCAACAAATATAACAGCTATCTTACGGTCTATATCTTTTCGAGACACTGGATCTTCCTTAATAGTTCACTTTCGATACTACATTAACTTTCGTAAAGCCTTATGATTTATTTTCTGATTTTGACAACAATTACTCTCAGTGAGAGATTTTGACTTTAATTTTAGGGAATGTAAGCTTCAAGCTATGAATGGTTTAGTTTAATATATCGTGTAAGAAGCTAATCTTTAACAAGGGTCCATTTGATGATTAAAAATTTTATGGTTATTCATGACGTTCACGATGATGAAGCTGCAGAAGCATATAAATCATATTTTAGGGAAATGCATGCAGATACAGTAACCCACGGAGAATGGGCTAAAACTACTGTTGGTGAATTTGCCACTGCAATTCAAGTATGGCAAGGTAGTAACAGCAACTTTTATTGTACTCATTTCCAAGCAGTTAGCGAAGATCATGTCTATAAACAGCTAGGTGCTTGGGGTATGGACCGCTTTTTTAATTCAATGGTGATAGAGACAGAACGTTTCACTTCAGCTCTACTTCCTGAGGACGAAGAAATCGACAAAACCTATTTTAGAGAATAACCCAATTTTTACAAATGCCACTCCATAGATTTTTGATAACACTTTTGAAACCAGTTTTCATGATTTTCTGATAACTTATAAGAAGCATGAGAAGGATAAGAAATATTTTAAAGAGTTATGGAAACCTGATAACTCCTGATAACAATATCCACGGGTTTTGACACCGTGTACCGGAGGTTCGAATCCTACCATCCCAGCGAATTGCTCTCGCTAAACTTTGCCGTTTTTATAGTCTATAATTGGCTTTACACATTGAGTTTTTCAAGATCTAATGGATGGATAAATTAGTTGGTTCACTTTGTTATTTGTGAACCAATCACTTTGAGAGAAGCAGTAATATATGTCTTCAAAAACTATTTATTCAATGGGAATAATGAATTATTGTAGCCACGATCCAGCGTGCTGCATCGTTAGATTGGAAGGAAACAAGCTTGATTTAATATCAGCCGAAGAGGGTTTCCTCTCAAGAAAGAAAAAGAGTTATCATTTTCCTATAAGATCAATGAAATATTGCTTAGATTACTTCGACATTAGTATAGATGATATAGATGTTTTGATGCTAGATTTTATGGATGAAGAAAGACCAATTAAAACCTCGAATAACTATCGACTTTTAATAGGTGATTTCATTAGATCACGTCTGAGGATAAAAAAAGACAAAATAAAATTTGTAAAATCTCATCATTATGCGCACGCACTGACAGCTTTTTGGCCCTCGCCATTCAAAGAAGCAGCAGTCCTTGTAATAGATGGGCTGGGAAGTCGCCAGCAAACTACATCTATATTTTCATTTACTCAGGAAGGCACGCAAGAATTAATCTTCGAACAGGTCGGGAATGGTATTGGAACCCTTTACTCGCTTATTACAGAGAAATTAGGTTTTGTATAATAATCCTCATAGACCTGCTTTTTTTGTTTTGGAGTTTCTAAGAGAATTTTTAAACTAGGCGAAGGATGTCTATTGACAAAGGAGCTATAGTCTACCACAAAATCTGAGTAGGTA
>CACGMO010000012.1 GCA_902574225.1 uncultured Alphaproteobacteria bacterium | reverse complement strand
TGGGCCTCTTCAAAGAGGGCAATCTATATCAGTAACCGATCAGGGAGGTATCTGGGTCGGCTATGGGTTTATAAGGAAAGTAAGGTTAAGTAATGCTTTTAATTTTAACTTTGACTTTTTTCCTGGAGTATATTTAAAAAACAATGAAGAAGATTTAGGAGGGTGGTTAATGTTTCGGTCAGGATTAGAGCTGGAATATACCGTAGACTCCCATTGGAAGGTCTCATTATGCTATGATCATAGGTCAAGTGGAGATATATGGGAGTATAATCCTGGTATGGAAACGTTGAAAATAAGCTTTATCAAAACTTTCATATAAGTTTACAAAAAGTTAAGCACGTGTTTTGGTAAAAAATTGTGGCTATTCGGTTAGCAAAGTCTTGAAAAATATCTTTTTAGTGAAGAAATATGAAAAGTGATAACAAAAATAACTCCACTCGAGGTACGGAGCCAAACTAAAATCTGGATTTTAATTTGCTCACGCTTTACTTATCTGAGAGGCACTATATTTGAAAAGCGTTACATGCTAGACGACTTTTACTAGTAATATAGAAAAAAAAAAGGGGACGAAAACGACCCCTTTTTCAATCTAATGATTTAATGTCATTCAACTCGTTATGAAGTTGAAGTTGTTGACGAACTCGAAGTCTGCAATGCAATTACAACGGCTGCCACTGCGGCTGCTGCTATTGCTACTGTCGTGGCTGTTGCTGCCGCGGCTCCTGCTGCTGCACCAGAGGCAGCTGCTGATGATCCTGCGGCGCCTGCACTTCCGCTGGATGCTCCCGCGGATGATGATGATGAAGACTGCGACTGCGCGAACGATGGTAACGCCAGTGACATTACAAACACTAATGTTGATATTATTTTTAAAATACGCATTAAGTTAACTCCTACGTTTAGCTAGCTAGATCCTTTATACAGCAAATTAATCCTATTTGAAATAAATTTTTAAATAATTTTTTTTTTTTTAAAAATGTTTGCTTATGTGTTAAATGGGCAACATTAATATAATACCGAGCAATTAAAATTGTTGTAATGCATATAAATTATAAGTCAAAAAATAACGATTGATCGGGCTTATCCATTGTTTGGACTTCATTACCACTGTCGTGCCAGATAATAAGTCATATTCATTTATATATTTATGTTTTGCACTGACACAGGTTTCGACATATCTATCCACCAGTAAGGTATACTCGATAATTTCTATGGATCGAGGCGCCATTTTTTTTCCAGTACATTCGAAATGGATTTCGTTATATCTGTTTTCTCCGTTGAGATATCGATGCGTTTTATTGTATTCAAGATAGCTTAATGAGAATATTTTTTTTGGCTTTTCATACCTCAGTGATAGTAAATCTTGAGAATAGCCCCTTGTAGCAATCAATACCCCGTCATCATAGGAGAGGCTAATACCATCAGAGCTAACCCATGTAAGACGTTCTTCATTATTCCCCAAAGAGACTAGTGTTGCTTGATTTTTTTTGTCGGTTGAGGAAGTTAAAATTATTGGCTGCTTAAATTGTTCCAGCCACTTTTTCGAATTAGGAAAAGCGAAAGATTGAGTGATGTTTTTGTCTTTTGAAATAGATTTGCTTGTAATATTTTTAAATATCCCCAAGAGCTCTTCTTTCTCTGATTTAACCACATCATCTGAGGTACATGCACTTAAAAAGGTTATAAATAGAATTGTCAATGGTAATGACCTCATCTGAAAACTCTCGTCCAGTTATCAAGAATATTTTTATTGGAATATTCACTGACCCTATAATAGAGGTAATTTTGTTCGCTCAAGTTTAATTTTGCTCCCCCATCTCCTGTTATTGGTTTTATTGTCGCAGTTGCGTAAGATCTAGATTTTTTACCAGTAAACCAGTTTATTGGAGCTTTGATAGTGATACCTTTGTCGAATGATCCTTCCCCCCATGTCTCGAAGGGTACGTCAGTCAATGTAGCGTACGCTCCGAATTCCCAGCCATTATTAAAAGATCGTCTGATAGAGATAGTGGATCCAAAGTCTCCAGCTAAGTATCTTCCACCATCAATTTTAATAATCCAATCATTTGGTAAGTCGTAATATAAAGAAGCTAAATATGTATTAAAGTGCTCATTTTTTAATTTAAATCCTCCATCGGTACCTCTTTTTTGAACTTGCGCAATATCAAGACCAAAACCATAAGGGTTCCTATTATTTTTCCAAATTACTTCCGCTCTCACACCAGCGTGCATCAATTCTAAAAAACCTATGTTTACCAAAGCATACAAATTTGATGAAGGCTTTAAGTACTGATCTAAAGTGAGATAATTTAAGAATAAATTAGATGAAATATCTCTATGGTAATGCATGAAGTCTGACCTTACGTTAGGAAGCCCCGCTTTTGGGCCTCTCTTAATGTCGTCAAGCGTTCCTGCTATCGGCTGCCTCAGAGAACCAGAAATAGAGGTTGAAGCCAGAAATTTATATTTTGTCAATAATTCCGCTCCAACTGTGAATCTGATCGGATCTTCAGGATCAAAAAGACTCGTATCTATGTAGGGATATAGAGAAAAGGAAAACCTTTCAATGCTGTCTTCTGCATCGTAAAAAAAAGTATCTTTGGAGTTTCTCATTGAAACGGTTTCCCATAGCTTTTCCGGACCAATAAATTTTAGTTCGTTTTGTTCAAAATTTTCTCTCTTTACAACTATTTCAGATAGGAACAAGTTAGATTTAAAGTCTATTATATTTATTTGAAACTCTTCAATATCTGACGGTGTTGTAAGTGAGAGTATCCGCACCACCCTTCCAATCATTTGAGATATATTGAAGTACTTTCTGTTGATAATACCAACCTTTGCTGTGCCTCCAGTGAGCGTCATCGTTTTGAGTTCAATGCCATCAAGTCCAAGTAGTCTTTGGCTTTCATCTAAAATTTCTCGCTCTACCTTTTGTGCTTTAGAACGATACTTTTCTTGAAGAATAGGCATAGGTGCAGGCTCGGTCCCGCTGTAATAAGGGCTATTCCTGGGGTTAATGCCCATGTTCACTGCGAGCCCTAATGCATCTCCGTGCATCCAAGTTGCGATTAGTGTAAAAGTTGGATCTACTTCGTATTTTATGCCTAAGCTTATGTCATTCCTGCGAGTAAATCCTTTTGGGGACGACGTTTCTCTTATATAGCTGTCTGACGAAAACTCTGAAATAAATTTCATTTTTTTATTAATTTTATAACTTACAGAAAAAAAGGGAGAGTTGTTACCTGTAAATAAATGACCAAAGTTAAAAGTGCCACCTGTCCCGTAGTTTATGTTTTTCCGAGTTTTGGAACCAAAAACATTATTGAAGCCATTTTCCTCTCCTAACCTTCCCCAACCTATACCCGCAGAAACATTTAGCTTTGATCCTAACGATTTTGACGCAACTAAGTATTCTCCAGTGTATATACCCGTACCGATGAAGTCTCTCACGCCAATTGCAATAGCCGGAAGAAAAGATTTTTCTCTATTTAGTAAATAATGAAGGTCAAAACTCCTGTCCCAAGTGTATCCATTAAAGTCTCCACCTGGAATTCGGGCATACCTAAAGGCCCCAGTAAGATTTTCTAGAATTTGAAAAGATAGATTTACTCTTATTGTCCCTCCAAAAACAGATGAAGATATCGAAATTTGTCCGTCTGGTAAATTTGTTGCTGAAGGTAGTTCGATCATCCCAGGCATACCATACATATTTAAGGAAGCAGTATCTTCAAACTCATTAGCCCCTAGGGGCTTCATTAACTCGAAGCTAAATAATACAACAGTTAGGCCTGATAATACTAAATACCTAAGAAACAAAATTTATTTACCCCAAACTTTAGATTGAGTTTTCCGCTGATTTTGCCTCACGCAATCCACCAAACTTCCTAGTTCTTCGATAATAGTCAGCCAATGCTAGTTTCAAGTCTGAATTTGAAAAATCAGGCCATGTCTTATCAGAAAAATAAAGTTCACTATATGCTGATTGCCATAAAAGGAAATTTGACAAACGTCTCTCACCTGCCGTTCTAATTATTAAGTCTGGGTCCGGTACGTTACTGGCATCTAGATTAGAAGAAAAAAGGGTTTCATCAATCTCTGCGGCACATATTTTTCCTTGAGAAATCAGTGATCCAATCCGTCTAGTGGCTCTCACTATTTCAGCCCTTCCGCCATAATTTAAAGCTAACGTCAGTGACATTCCTTCGTTATCTTTGGTTAAATCAACTAAATTCTTAATATACTTTTGAATAATTTTTGGAAACGGACTTATATCACCAACGATGGAAACCTTTACATTTTCTTGGTGTAGCTGTGTAAGTTTTTTATTTAAATAATATTTAAATAGGCTCATGAGCGCTTTAATTTCGTAGACTGGTCTATGCCAGTTTTCAGTAGAGAAAGCGTATAAAGTTACGTACTTTATGTCTAAATTTACACATTCTCTTAAAATTATTTCTACATTTTCTGCTCCCTTTTTATGCCCCAATGCTCTAGGTAGACCTCTGATAGAAGCCCATCTTCCATTGCCGTCTAAAATAAAGCCGATATGCATCTCGATCTGCCCAAAAAATTTTTTAAGATATTAGTTGAATATATATAAAGAATAAAGAAAAAAGTAATGGCTGATGTAAAATATAAATGATCAATGATTTTCGCCCCACATACTCAGTAAGTTTTAAAACTAAACTATGCTGGGGATCATTATTAGAAGGATTTTTGTATTTTTTATTTGGTTTTTTATTGATAATCCCTCCAAGCCAAAATCCAAAAAAGTAGAAAGTGATCCAAGGGATTATGGGATAAAAATCATTGGTTAATGGTAGCTGTTTGTTAAACCCAATCCATGAAAAAATAAAAGGTATGTTAAAGGTTATCTCACTTATACTAATCAAGCCTGTAACAAGAAAGATAAAAAATAGTTGGAGGTTAGACTTTATCTTAATTAGTATTAGGGTGATTATGGAGCAGACTGAAAGAAAGTGTAAAATTCCAAAGAATATAAAACTACTTTTATCTAAAATAAAAGTCAGTATTGAGATGGCAATAGAGATTGTCATCAACCTAAATATGCGTTTCACAATTTTTAATTTACAGTTGTTTGATAGGCTTAGTAGTCTGGATGATATACCGGCTATACTAATAAAGCTTAAACCTATGAGCTGGGCAAAAAATAGCCCCAAACCCTGTGTTACCACTCGAAGATCAATGAACCCAAAATAACCTAAATCCCAATAAAAGTGATATAATATCATTGCGAACACACATACGCCTCTTGAAATATCCAGAAGAAAAATTCGCAATCTTTATCCTTACATAAAAATGAACATCTCTGATATTTAAACCATGGTGATTTTTATGTAAACCCAAACAAATACTTGCAAAAAAAAAGAAAAAAATGTCTATTTATTTAGGAGATATGATTTGAGGAGAGAACTGTGGAGCTAGCCAGCATCACGCAATTATTATCAGGATACGATAATGCGCTCTTTGCAAGTTTTATCGTATCTATACTAATTATAGTTTCTGGGAGAATACATCTTCGATATTCTTCTAGAAGCAAAGAACACCTAGAGGTTCAAAAAATTCATGTAGGCTCTATCCCCAGAATAGGTGGTTTAGCAATCTTGGCAGGCTGTGCTTTTGGTTGGTACGGAATAGAAAATTTTTCGGCTAAGTATCTCGGTTACATAGTTATTTCTGGAATGCCCATATTAATTTTAGGTCTTTTAGATGATTTATATTTTCGCGTCAGGCCTATATATCGACTATTAGGTGCCTCAATTTCCTCCATTATTGCAATTTTTTTATTGGATACTTGGATGACCAGAGTAGATGTAGTATTTTTTGATCGGCTATTTTATATTGCACCTTTTGCTATTCTTTTCACGGTAATTGCAACAACTGGAGTAACTCATGCTTTCAATTTGATTGATGGCTTGAATGGATTGTCCTTGGGGATATCTCTTTCTACGTCATTTTTTTTGACAGTAGTTGCTTGGTTAACATCTGATGCACTCGTGGTATTACTCTGCTTAATTTTCTTTTTGAGTACCTTAGGTTTGTTTTTGTTAAACTTTCCATGGGGAAAAATATTTTTGGGAGATGGAGGAGCATATTTCCAAGGACATTGCCTATCATGGATTGCTATTCTCTTGATGGTTAGGAATCCAGAGATAACCGCTTGGTGCATACTTTTGATATTTTTTTGGCCAGTTGTTGAGACAATATTTTCAATATATAGGCGAGTTTATAGAAAGAAGTCAGCTTCATTAGCAGATAGAGAACATTTTCATCAATTAGTTTTTGAAAAAATCAGGAAATGGCGGTTTTTTCAAAATAGCTCAAACTTTGCAAATTCTTTTTCAACTCTTCTGATCTTACCGCTCTTTATAGTACCAAACTTTCTGGCACTGATTTTTTATAATGACATTGAAAATGCCACTATCGCTTTTTTCCTTCTTCTTGGTCTATACGTATTGGCATATCAAAGAATTAAGGCTTCAATCTAAATCTCTAAACAAAGTCCCTAAGAATAGCATTCAGAAAAAGATTCGAGTGAGGCATTTGGTATTGAGCTAAATTAATAGGCTTGACCCATTCAATTTTTTGATCAATCAAACTTTTTATTGGCCCATCCCATTTTCTGCATACATAGAGAAAAAGTATCTTTTGATACTTTTCTTGCTCATCTACTGCAAAGGTAAGAGGAGCGATACAACTTTTTGCAATCTCTAAATTTAATTCTTCTTTTATTTCTCTAACTAGTGCTTGTTCTAGGGTTTCACAATTCTCAACCTTTCCTCCCGGGTATTCCCAATAGTCGTTATACTCTTTTCTATTCTTCCTAAGTGAAATTAAAACCTCGTTGTTCTCATTGATCAAAGCAAGTAAGGCGATAAGGCGTCTTTTCATGATCTATAATCCGCATTTATTCTTACGTAATCTTCCGTGAGGTCTGAAGTCCAAACGGTGAACTCTTTATCACCTTCCCCTAGATCAACTTTAATGTTTACAGTCTTTCTTTTCAATGCGAGGGACAATTTGGTGTCATCAATAGTATTAATTGCTTTACCATTTTCACATAAGAGAAAGTTTTGAATATAAATTTTTATGTTTTCAATTTTTAAATTTATCTTCGTTTTCCCAATAGCCATTATAAGTCGTCCCCAGTTAGCATCCTCCCCAGCTATTGCAGTTTTAACTAAAAGAGAATTGGCAATTGAAAAACATATTGTTTTAGCGCTAGTAGCAGTTTTTGCATTTATTACTGTAATTTCAATGAATTTCTTTGCCCCCTCTCCATCCATTACGATCTTTTTCGCTAAATCTATCATTGCTTTTTTTAGTTCTGCGTAGAATGCTTTCAAAGCTTTCGCTTTTTGGTCTTTAGTAATCTTTAAAGGTACTTTATTCGTAGTTCCTACGTAGACAGTGTCAGAAGTCGACGTGTCACCGTCAACGGATATCCTATTGAAGCTTTGTCCAACAGCTTTTTGTGTAAAAACTGATAGTGTCTCTTTATCAATTGCAAAGTCAGTAAATAAAAAAGCGAGCATTGTGGCCATGTTCGGGTATATCATGCCGGAGCCTTTAGCGAAACCTGACATTGTAAATATTTTATTACAGATTTTGAATTTACTTGTATAAATCTTGGGCTTCAAATCTGTTGTCAAAATTGAATAAGATGCATTCTTAAAATTATAAGAAGATAAATTTTTTTGAAGGTAACTAAAATGCTGAATAATTTTTTTATGAGGAAGTTTTTCTCCAATGACTCCAGTTGAAGCAAAGAAAATATTTTTTCTTTCACACTTAAAAATGTTAGATAAACTCGTAGCCTTTTCCTCACAAGCTAACAATCCATCTTCACCAGTGAATGCGTTGGCATTTCCTGCGTTAATAAGTAAGACAATTTTCTGCTTAATTTTTTGAGCTTTTTTATTATTTTTTTTGGACCAAATAACGGGTGCGGATGGCATCGTTGAAGTAGTGAAACAAGCACAAATATGGCTTCCGGGATCCAGTACAATCAGTAATAGATCATCTCTGTTTTCATATTTTGTTTCGGAGCAACAAGTCGCGAATTTTAAGCCTGCAGGAGTAAAATATTTACTACCTTGATCAGATCGTTTATTTGACTTATTCATCCAGGATTTCTAAAAGTTTGATATTAGTAATCTCGTCAGGGTTGATATTTTTTCCAACAAAACTTATTTCAGAGTTCTCAGTTAACGATTTTAAATAATCGTTGATCTTCTTTTGTCTCAGGTTTTGTACTAGTTGAGCTTCTATTTCCTTGAATTCTGGTATCTTTTTTTCTCTTGTTTTATTCAATTTTATTAGGTGCCAACCGAACTTTGTCTGCACTGGTTGGCTTATATCTCCCTCTGATAAGACCATTAATGCAGTTGAAAATTCAGGTACCATACTACCTAAGTCAAACCAGTCAAGGTTCCCCCCATTTTTTCCCGTTGGACCAATAGAATGTTCTTTTGCTAAAGCCTCAAAATTTTTACCATTGCTTATTTCTTTTCGAATAGTTGTCGCTTGATCCTCTTCTTTTACAAGTATGTGTGACGCGTTATATTCTAGCGATCCCTTGAATTCATTAGTTAGATTTTGATATGCTGATTTAACAAGTTCATCATTTGGAAAGTTTTTCAGTATTTTTGATACCATTTGAGCTGCTTTAGCACTTCGTTTTTCATGTTCTAGTGCCAATAAAGTCAATTTATTTTCTTTATCAATTTTTTGTGACAATAATTCTTCATTAACAAGTTGTTGAACTATTTGAGAAAAAATTGTGTTCTTATCAAAATTCATATTTCTCTGTTGAAGCTTTGAAAAGGCGATAATGGCGCTACCAAATTTTATTATCTTCCCATTTACTTCTATAAATGGAGTATCCGCTGACAAAGTTTCCTGCGAATAGATCTCTTGTGATGACTGGATAAAAAAAGTTATTGCTATGATGATAGCAAGAAATTGACAATATGGTTGTTTCATAACTTCTCCTTAAATCTATTCTGGCGACGATCTTTTTGATACAAAAAATATATAGATTAGTATAGTAAATTTTATTTATTTTATATTTAGTCGGTAAATCTAATACTTTCCAAGTTCGGATTAAAGCTATATAAGGCTTCTTTAGATAAATGGAAAAAAAATGATTAATATTTCAGTTTTTAAAAAGATATTTGGGAATTCAAATGATAGGCTGTTAAAAGCGGCAAAACCCATTATTGAGCAAATTAATTCTCTGTCGAAGGAGATGAAAAACAGTTCTGACCACCTTTTAAGGCAAAAAACAAATGAGTTTCGCCAGAGAATAGAGAATGGACAAGATTTAGACTTAATATTGCCTGAAGCGTTTGCCGTTGTCAGAGAAGTATCTGAAAGAGCAATTGGCTTGCGCCCATTTGATGTGCAATTAGTAGGAGGTTATTTTCTTCATAAGGGATATATTGCCGAAATGAAAACTGGAGAAGGTAAAACGCTGACTGCCACTCTGCCGTTGTATTTAAATTCTCTTCAAGGTCTAGGGGCCCATCTTGTGACAGTTAACGATTATTTGGCAAGACGTGATGCTGAATGGATGGGAAAAGTATTCTCTTCTCTTGATATAAGCGTGGGTGTAATAGTTCCAGATATGGAGGATAGCGAAAAAAGACGAGCCTACACCGCTGATGTTACATATGCCACTAATAATGAACTCGGCTTTGATTATTTACGCGACAACATGAAGTCCGACTTGTCAGAGATTTGTCAAAGAAATCCCAACTACGCTATCGTAGACGAGGTTGATAGCATTCTAATTGATGAAGCAAGAACACCATTAATTATTTCTGGCCCAACAAATGATAAGTCAGAACTGTATACAAGGGTAAATTCTCTTATCCCAGAACTTGATGAACGTGACTTCGAATTAGATGAGAAAACGAAGACGGGAAGTTTAACTGATAGTGGCAACCAATTGATGGAAACATTACTCAGAGAACAAGAACTTCTTACCGCAACATCTGACCTATATGATCCAGAGAACACCGACTTAGTTCATCATGTAAATCAAGCTTTAATTGCTAACAAGCTGTTTAGAAAGGAGAGTGACTATATAGTTAGAGGTGGAGAGGTTATTTTGATTGATGAATTCACCGGAAGAATGATGGCTGGTAGACGCTTATCCAATGGTTTACATCAAGCAATTGAGGCAAAAGAAAAATTAATTGTAAAGCCGGAAAATACTACTCTTGCGTCCGTCACTTTTCAAAATTATTTTAGGCTTTATGAAAAGCTGGCCGGAATGACCGGTACAGCAATCACAGAGGCTGATGAGTTTGCAGAAATATATGGTTTAGGTGTTGTTGAAGTCCCTACTAATATGCCTATTTCCAGATTAGATGAAGATGATCAAGTGTATAGAACTAAGGAAGAGAAATACAAAGCAGTTATAAATGAGATTAAAAAATCTAACGCTAAAGGACAACCTATATTGGTTGGCACTACATCAATCGATAAGTCAGAGGAAATTTCAAAATTACTTAAAAAAGAAAGCATAAATCATAACGTGCTTAATGCTAGATACCATGAAAAAGAGGCAGAGATAATCTCATTAGCTGGGACTCCTGGAGCAGTGACAATAGCCACAAATATGGCTGGTAGAGGAACAGATATACAACTTGGTGGTAATGTTGAAATGCAAATAAAGGGCAAGGTTGACATTGATGACCCAAATTTTGATTTGAAGAAGACCAAAATTGAACAGCAAGTTCTAAAAAACAAGGAGCAAGTAGTCGAAGCAGGAGGTTTGTATGTTTTGGCTACTGAGAGACATGAAAGTAGGAGAATAGATAATCAATTAAGAGGGCGATCTGGTAGACAGGGTGATCCTGGAAAGACTACTTTTTTCCTAAGTCTAGATGACGACTTGTTAAGAATATTTGGGTCAGATAAACTTGATGGAATGTTGTCCAAGCTGGGCTTGAAAGACGGTGAGAGCATTGCACACCCATGGGTGAGTAAGGCGCTTGAGCGGGCTCAAGGAAAAGTTGAAGCTAGAAATTTTGACCTAAGAAAGAATATCCTTAAATATGATGACGTAGTAAATGTTCAACGGAAAGAGGTTTTTTCGCAAAGAAGAAATATAATGGAGACAGCGGATGTTTCAGAGATGTTTGAAAACATCTACATGGATATAGTAGAAGATATTATTGTTGAAAGCATCCCGGAGGGATCATTCGTAGATCAATGGGATGTAAATGGTTTAGAGGAAAAGCTCAAAGAGCAATTTAATTTAACCATTCAATTGGGTAGCTATGTTAAAAAAGATAAAATATTAGAAACAGAGATAAGAGATATTATCTTAAAGGAAGTTCAAAATAATTTAGATCATAAAAAAGCTGAGGTTGGGGAACAATCATTTAAAATGATTCAAAAGCAAATCTTACTTCAAGTTGTGGATCACTGTTGGTCACGACATCTCTCGACTTTAGATCACTTGAGGTCGGTTATAGGTTTTAGGGGATATGCTCAACGAGATCCCTTGAATGAATATAAACAAGAAGCGTTTATACTATTTGAGAGTTTGTTGGAAAAAATAAAGAGAGAAACAATAAAAGTAGTATTTTTTGCAAAGTTTGTTTCAGAGACAGATATAAAATCATTTGACAAAGAGAAAGCTAGTTCAGAAATTAAAAATAGTGAAGCGATATCAGAAGAAATCAATTCCTTTCCAAACAAGAAAGTTAGGAGGAATAGTCCCTGCCCCTGTGGCTCTGGAAAAAAGTTTAAGCACTGTTGCGGTGCAATTTAGCTCCTTGGGGAAAGTATGTGTTGTTGAAGGAATGAGTTAAGACTTCACATCCATCATTCCTAACAAATAACGTATGTTCAAATTGTGCTGACAACGACTTATCCCTTGTAACCGCTGTCCAGTTGTCACTTAGAATTTTTGTTTCTGGTCGACCAATATTTACCATTGGTTCAATTGTAAAGCACATGCCACTTTCCAGCCTGGGCCCAGAGCTGAAATTGCCATAATGAAGAACATTTGGTGCTTGATGAAATTCGCTTCCAATTCCATGCCCACAGAAATCTCTGACAACTGACATCTTATTCTTTTCTACATACTCTTGTATTACTGCTCCAATATCCCCAAAAGTATTGCCAGGTGCAACGCTTTTTATTGCCAATTGTAATGCGTCATAAGTTATTTCAATTAACCTTTTTGATTTTAAACTAATGTCACCAACGGTAAACATTCTACTAGTGTCCCCATACCAACCTTCAAGAATACAGGTGACATCTATATTTAAAATATCACCATTCTTAAGTTTTTTTCTACCAGGAATACCGTGGCAGACTACATGATTAAGAGAAATACAACAAGATTTTGGGTAGCCTCGATAACCTAATGTTGCAGGAACCGAATTGTGAGCCACAATAAAATCATGACACTTTTTGTCTAATTCTTCAGTTGTCACGCCTGGTTCGATGAATTGACCAATCATATCGAGTGTTTTTGAGGCAAGATTACAAGCCTTTTTTATGCCCTTATATGCATCTTCACTGTATATGTATATTCCGTCTTTATTCTTATGCATTTTCTTAGTAATAATTTTTATATAGTTTATGATTATTATCCAATCTTTATCCAGTAAAGAGGAAACTTCATTATTCACAACAAATTTGGAACTAAAATGAAAACAGCTTCGATTATAATCATAGGAAATGAAATTCTTTCTGGTAGGACTAAAGATACAAATTCCAATTATTTAGCAAAAATATTAGTTAAAAAAGGCATTGCATTACGGGAAGTCAGGGTTATTCCTGATGATCACAATATTATAAAAAGTGTTATAAATAGAGAATCTTCTTTGAAAGATTATGTCTTCACTAGTGGCGGTATAGGTCCAACCCACGATGATATAACCGCTGAATCTGTTGCAAGTTGCTTTGATGTTCCTTTGATTGTTAGGGATGATGCCGTTGAGCTGCTCGCAATGAATTATAAAAATGGGAAAAAAGATCTAAATGCCGCTAGACTGAGGATGGCAAGAATTCCTGAAGGAGCCAAGCTTATTAAAAATAAAATCTCTGGAGCTCCTGGCTTCATAATTAAAAACGTTTTCGTAATGGCAGGTGTCCCACAGATCTTTGAAGCGATGGTACAAGAAATAAGTTTAGATCTAGAGCCTATGGAACCAATTCTTTCAAAGACTATAAAAATATTTAAGAAGGAAAGCGAAATTTCAGAAAGACTTTGGCAGTATGCAAATAAATACAAAGACATCTCTATTGGGTCGTATCCTTTTAACAATTCAGGAGTATTTGGAGTAGAAATAGTTCTGAGTCATACTGACATAACTTTACTAAATAAAATTTTTGATGAAATTTTATTAGATCTTAATGAGCCAAATACCAATTAATTGCATGCCCTCCTTCAACCTTGAGGGGTACGTCCAAGTCTAAATATGGTAGTGTCGCCTGTTCCATAATTTTAGAGGCTCTATTTTGAATTATACTAATGGTGTCTTTATTGGTTTCAAATATTAGTTCGTCATGTACTTGCAATAAAAGGTGAGCATCTATTTCAGAGCTCTTCAGAAACTCATGTATTTTAATCATAGCTCTTTTAATTATATCTGATGCACTACCTTGGATTGGTGCATTGATAGCAGCTCGTTCAGCAAAGCCACCAATTGGACCCTTGGTACCAATGTTTGGTAAATGTATTTTTCTATTGAACAAGGTGGTTACGAAGCCAGTTTTCTTTGCAGTTTCTACCGTAGTGTTCATGTAGTCTCTAATTTCAGGAAATTGTTTGAAATAATCATCTATAAATTCTTGCGCTTCAGTACGAGCAATCTTAAGATTTCTTGATAGGCCAAATGCAGAAATTCCATAAATTATCCCAAAATTTATCGCCTTGGCTTTCCTCCTGAGAGACGCGTCCACTTTTTCTAAAGCGACCTTAAATATTTGAGATGCAGTGCTTGCGTGAATATCAATATTATTTTTAAATGCATCTTTAAGGCCTTTTACGTCAGCTATGTGAGCTAATAATCTTAGTTCTATTTGGTTATAATCAAGGCTTAAGAGCTCAGCTCCCTCTTTGGCTATAAAGGTTTCTCTTATTTTTTTGCCCTCTGTATCTCTTATAGGTATATTTTGTAAATTTGGGTCAGAGGACGACAGACGACCTGTGGATGTGCCAGCTAGATTAAAGGACGTATGCACTCTACCTGTGAAATTATTTATATGTAACATCAGCGAGTCAGAATAAGTGGATTTCAATTTTGACATCTTTCTCCATTCAAGGAGATAAGATGCAATTTCAAAACCTTTCGCTGACAAGTCTTCCAGTATATCTGCTCCAGTTTGAAATCCACCAGATTTATTTTTTTTCCCACCTGGTAAATTTAACTTTTCAAAAAGAACTTCACCCAACTGTTTTGGTGATGCAATATTGAACTCAGCTCCTACTATTAAAAATATTTTAGTTTCTAACTCACGCAGTTTTTTTTCAAAAAATTGCGATAATCTTCTCAGCTGCCCCTTGTCAACCGTAATTCCTTTTAGCTCTGCATCTATTAAAACCGGGACCATAGGCTTATCAATATTTTGATAAACACTATAAACTGATTTTTTGATAAGCTCTTTTTTTAAAATTTTCCATGCTCGAAAAGTCATGTCAGCATCCTCAGCGGCATAATCCGCTGCTAAACTTATTGGTACATTCTTAAAGTTAAGTTCCTTCTTTCCCGATCCTATAAGATCTTTAAGTTTTATTGTTTCATGATTTAAAAGATCCTTGGCTATTGAGTCTAAGTTGTGTCTTTGTCGTCCACCATTTATGCAGTGTGACATTAGCATTGTGTCATCAAAAGAATTTACGTAGCAACTATATTTGTACAAAACCTTAATGTCGTATTTTATATTGTGACCGATTTTTAATATACTTTCATCAGCCAGAATTGGCTGGAGTCTTCTTAAGACGATATCTCTATCTAGTTGTTTCTCTTTTAAGTCTATATGTTCAGGTTGATCGGTCTCATGTGCTACTGGTATGTAGCACGCTTTACCAATTCCAATACAAAGAGAAATACCTACAATTTCAGCGGAAAGAGTATCAAGGGAGGTAGTCTCAGTATCAATCGCAAAAAACTTTTGTTTCAATATTTCTTCGCACCACCTATTGAGATCATCCTCAGTTGATATTATTTCATATTTTTCTGAAGGTATTAGTTCTATTTGGTCGTCTTTGGATATATTTGATGAATTGAACTCTTCTAATTGGGACGATATTCTTTTTGATAATGTATTTAGTTCCATGTGTTTTGTGAAAACTAGCAATTTGTTGAGATTTAAGGTTGTTAGCTCAAGATCTTGAAGATTTGTATCAATTTCGACTGTTTTAAGTAAGGTGACGAGCTTTTTTGACAAGATTATTTTATCGATGTTGTCAGAAATCAGACCTCTTATTCTATCCTTATCAATTGCCTCATATTTCTCTACTAAGTTTTCTACGGTTTGAAACTCTGAAATCAAGCTAGAAGCAGTCTTTACGCCGACACCAGGCACACCCGGAATGTTATCGACTTT
This sequence comes from uncultured Alphaproteobacteria bacterium, assembly GCA_902574225.1. Classification (GTDB taxonomy): domain Bacteria; phylum Pseudomonadota; class Alphaproteobacteria; order Rhodobacterales; family Rhodobacteraceae; genus CACIJG01. Next base: position 48,549 of record CACGMO010000012.1, on the reverse strand, counting down.
ATCACCAATAAGAGCTTGTACATCTATTACCTTGTCAGGCGTAACGCCAAACTTTTCTTGTACTCTATCAATATCAATGAAAATATTTCTTATAGGGTCGTACATTTTTATGTCGTCCGAAACAAGTTGCATCAAGTCTTTGTCTGATGAGAAGATCGTTACAATAGCACCTTCGTCAGTTGCGTTCTTAGCCAGTGTTGCAATTATGTCGTCAGCTTCATACCCCTTCTTGTCAATTGCTAAAAAACCAAATGCTTCAGTAGCATCTCTTATTAACTGAAACTGTGGTACCAAGTCATCGGGAGGAGGGGGTCTATTTGCTTTGTAATCTGGATAAATATTGGATCTAAATGTCTTGTCTTGATGGTCAAATACGACTGCGATATGAGTAGCTTTAAATTCCTTAAGCTCATTTATTAATTTAAAGAGCATATTACAATAACCTGAAACAGCTCCTGTAGGTGTTCCATCAGACTTTTTAAGAGGAGGGAGAGCATGGTAAGCTCTAAATATAAATCCTGAACCATCTACCAAAATAAGATGCTTCCCAAAGTTAAGATTATTCACAATCTAGTCCTTTGGTGGTTGATATAAAAATCTCCGCTCGCAGTAAGGGCAGTCTATAAAATTCTCTGTCTCTTTTATTTTTAGCCATACTTTAGGGTGATTGCTTCCTTTGCTATCATCACCATTACATGATACAACAATTTTATTCGTAATTATAACTTCTTTCGACATGACAAAATAAATAACATATTTTATGTCTAATACTACTATAAAAGTGAAGAGTAAATATCATGAGAACAGAATTAACGGAGCTTGGTCTGGAGGTTCAAAATTTACGGAAGGTATATAAAGGGTATGATAGAAGTGAGCCTGTTATTGCCCTTAAAAATTTAAGCTTACAAGTAAAAAAAGGATCCTTCTTTGGCCTTTTAGGACCGAATGGCGCGGGCAAGTCAACGCTGATAAATATATTAGCCGGTCTAGTAATTAAGACATCTGGAAAAGTAAAAATAAGAAATATCGATCAGGATATCAATGTAAGAGAATTTAAGAGAAGTATTGGGGTAGTTCCACAAGAAACAAACTTTGATCCATTTTTAACACCCTATGAGAGTCTAGATATTCAAGCAGGTCTTTATGGTGTAAGAAAGTCAGAAAGAAATATTAGCCAGCTATTAAAAAGACTTGGTTTAGAGGGAAAGTCTAATGCTTATATGAGATCTCTTTCTGGTGGAATGAGGAGGAGGTTGCTTATTGGTAAAGCTCTTGTTCACACACCAAAGGTAGTAATTTTGGATGAGCCCACAGCCGGGGTAGATATTGAGCTAAGAGAAATGTTATGGGATTATATGAAGGATTTAAATGCAAATGGAACAACGATTATCTTGACGACCCATTATTTAGAAGAAGCTCAAGCTCTTTGTGAAAAAATAGCGATCTTAAATAAGGGCGAATTAATTGCTTGTAATGATACAAGTGACTTGCTTGCTAAAGTGAATCTAAAAGTTATAAATATTAAATACAGCAATTTAAATCTAAAGAAAATCAACCTTCCTGAAAAAGCAAGTTTAAAAGAAAATAAAAATCAAAAATTATCCATATCTTATGACAGAAATGAAATTAAAACAGATCAATTACTTGATTGCTTAAGGTCTCAGGGAATTAGAATAATGGATCTCTCAACAGAGGAAGCCGATTTAGCTGATGTTTTTAGACTATTAACAAAGAATAACTAGTTGCTAACTCACAACCAAGTTCGTCAAACTTTTTTCTACCCTAGGGCCGTAAACTTTTAGAACTTCACCGGCAATAACATTTCCAAAAGCAGCGCACTTTTCAAAGGTAAAATTTTTAGAAAGTCCATATAAAAATCCTGCAGCAAAACTATCCCCCGCTCCTGTGGTATCGACTACTGCTATTTTGTTTGTCGAAATTTCGCTTGTAGATGACCCATGAAATAAGTAAGCACCCCTTTCTGCACAAGTACAGGCCACACAACTTATGGAGTTATCAATAAATTCCTTGGCCTTTTTAATATCTTCAATTTGGTATAGCGATTTTAATTCATCCTCATTACAAAACACCATGTCTGCGGACACATTTAAGAGATAGATAAAATCAGACCGATGTCGATCAACACAAAAACTATCAGACAGAGTAATTGCAATTTTTGTTTTATTTTTTTTTGCAATTTCAATAGCTTTATAAAAAGCCTTTTTACTTTTTTGCCCATCAAATCGATATCCTTCAAGATACAACCAATCACTTTGGGCAATAAGCTCTTCATCTATATCAATATCCGTGAGAAATTCTGTAGCTCCAAGATAAGTGTTCATTGTCCTTTCTTTATCAGGCGTGATCAAAACAATGCATTTGCCAGTTGTTTCGGTATAGCCTTTATCCAGAAATTCAGTGTTATAAAATATTGAGTTGTCTAACAAATCTTTTTTGAATAACTTACCTTTGGGATCATCAGCAATTTTTCCTATATAACCGGTTTTTAAACCTAGCTTTGCCAGAGTTGAAATTGTATTGGCTGCAGACCCTCCCGCAGTCTCTTTGATTGGTTGAACTAATTTTAAAATATTATTTGATCTTTCCCTGGAGACTAGATTCATAACACCTTTAGAAATTCGTTCTTGGCTAAGAAACTGATCGGGTACCTCACACACGAGATCTAGCATTGCGTTTCCTATCGCTGTCACGCTGTATTTTTTAATGTCTATCATTAGGGATTCTAATTTTCTTTTTTAAAGGATGAACGACTTGAATAAAATTTAGTAGGTATTCCAAAAGCTCTAACTGTAAACTTTCTTTAAACCTTTTTCTATTGACTGGATCGATGCATCAAACTGTTTATCATAATCACTACTTGATAAGCTTTTGGATAACTTCATTCTCACTTTTTCGATGCTCAAGTCTATTGCGCGACCTTCTATCTCCTCCAGAATTTTTCTTTCATTTGATATTACTTGTCCTTCGGCAGAAATGAGTTTATTTTTCATTAGTTCCTCAATATTTTTTTTAGCCTTTTCTTCTTCATCTCCCGCTCGAGATTTAGCAGTTTGTACCATTTGTCCAATCGTTTCACTCGTTCTAATATGATCGGCCTCAATCGAGGAAAGAATTTTCTTTGCTTCTTCCAATATTTCGCCAGCCTTCTCAATTTCATTCTGAATATCATTGGATCTCTTATCTAAGAAAGCTCCAACAATGGAAGGAACTTTGAAGTAGACCAAAACTCCCACAAATATCAAAAAGGAAATTAAAACAACAAAATCTGTATTATCTAAACTAATTATTTTTTTTGAGCCAGCAGCATAACTTACCCCAAACGAAAGGGCAAAAGCTGGTAGCATTATATTTAAAGCTTTAATGTTCAATCTGAGATGTCTGTATATTTTCATTTTAACCTACTTCCCTCTGGAAATCTTACTAATTATTTCGGATGCTAATTCTTCTGATATTCTTTCAATTGCAGCCTCGGAACCATCTCTAAGCTCTTTCAACCTTCCTTCTGCTTCATTTATAAGTTGAGTCGTAGCGATTTTACTATCCTCTAATGCTAAGGCCATTTGTTCTTTAATATTGTTTCCACTAGTGTTCATAATTTCATCGCATTGAGACTTGGCTTTTTGAAGTTCCTCTTCAATCTGTTTCTCTATCTCACTCACTCTTAGCCTAATTTCTTCAGCTTTCGCTATATTTCCATCAATAATTTTTCTTCGATTTGCAAAAATATCCTCCATCCGTGGGATTATAAAGAATTTTACAATAGCGAACAAAACTACGCAAAAAACAACTAACCAAAATATTTGGTTAGGAAAGGTGGAGAAATCCAGTTGAGGCATCCCCACCGCGTTACTATCTGAATTGGAAGCCATTTAGATTTAGTTACATTGCATACATAAGCAGTAATGCGACCAAAAAGCTAAAAATTCCTAAAGCTTCTGCAAAAGCAATACCGATAAACATTGTAGCAGTCTGACCAGAAGCAGCGCTCGGGTTTCTTAGTGCTCCCGAAAGGAAATTCCCTACTACGTGGCCAACTCCTATCGCTGCCCCGCCCATTCCTGTACAAGCGAGACCTGCTCCTATAAGCTTTCCCATTTCTACTAAGTTTCCATCAACCATAATATTGCTCCTTTTAAAAATTATAATTAGTGACCTGGATGCAAAGCATCATTCAAATAAACACAAGTTAATATAGTAAACACATAAGCCTGTATTACTACAACAAGCATTTCTAGACCGTAGACTGCCGTAATCGCGAATATAGGTGCTATCGCGCCTAATCCCAAAGCCCCGGCAAAGCCTGCAAATACCTTTATCACTGCGTGTCCAGCCATCATGTTACCGGCGAGTCTGATAGAGTGGCTCACTGGTCTTACAAAATATGATATCACTTCTATTATTAGAAGTATTGGTCTTAAAGCTAAAGGGGCACTACTTATCCAAAACAGACTTAAAAATCCAAGCCCATTCTTCACAAAGCCGATTATTGTAACCGCAATAAATACGGAAAGGGCAAGAAATCCTGTTACAGCGATATGGCTGGTATAGGTAAAACTGTAAGGTAATAGCCCCAGAACGTTCCCGAACAATATTAGAATAAAAAGTGTAAATATGTAGGGGAAATATCTCAGCCCTTCCTGTCCTGCTATATCGATGATCATATCTCTAATGAAGAAATACAGTAGCTCAGCAATAGACTGTAGCCGACCAGGAACTAACTGATGCTTTCGTGATCCGTAAATAAAAACGAATGAGATCGACACCAGACTTATTAACATCCATAACGCTTGGTTTGTAAAAGAATACCACTCCAAGCTGTCTCCTGTAAGAATAGGGTCAATTATGAATTGATCCATCGGGTGAATATTAAAAGCTGACTGTTTTTCCATTTATTTATGCATCATCAGTTGTTTGTTTCATTCATTTTTTTTGCTGTAGCCATCATTGTTTTGACGCCAGCCATAAACCCAAGTAGAGAAAATACTATCAAAAATATGGGTTCACTCCCTACGATATAATCGAGCGCCATTCCCAAGCTGACCCCTAAAACCATTCCTGTTACAAGCTCAATTACCATTCTCCAGCCGTCGTTTTGAACTTTCAGCCGTTTGGGCCTATTTTCCTCTTTTTTAGACTTAAATTCCTCTATTTTTTTATCCAATTGATCCAAATTCTCTTTTTTGGAGGATTCATTCATCGTAAAGTTTCTTCGTGTTTTTAACTAAATGAACGTTATAAACACATGTAAGTCTAGTCAACCCTAATTTAAGATTTACATACACTTTTTAAGTTGCCTATCGAATATTTTTTTACTAAGTGCCGTTTTTTTTGCCACCTCTAACAGAGCTTTTTTAGTTTTGTATGCTCCTGTTTTAAATCCTGCCTGACCTTGATGATAGGCAAGATAATGAAGATATGCATTACTCTTTGATATTCCCAACAATTTATTAGTTTTGTTTATATACCACCCGATAAAGTTTGTTGAGTGTGCGAAATTAGATCTTCTATGGTATTTGTGTCCTGTGCTTTTTTTATATTCTTTCCACGTTCCATCAAGTGCTTGAGAATATCCGTAGGCTGATGAAATCCTACCTGAGGGAATGACTCCGAGAAAATATTTCCTTTGAGTGCGAGCAGTCGGCCTAAAATTAGATTCTGTTTTGATAAATGCAAGTTGCATTCCTGGGCTGACTCCCCATTTTCTTTCAGTTTTTTTTAATGCAGATCTCCAGCTTTTCTTTTGCTTTATTATTGAGCAAGCGTCCCCTTGATTTTTTGGAACATTCATGCAGCCAGATATAATGAGATAATTTAAAAAAATAAAAATGAAAAAAGTTTTTTTTAGCATAGAAAGTTATTGTATTTGGATTGCTAGTTAATTTATTATTGATTTTGTCACTTGTAACTTTTTTAAATTCGATTATTTAAAAGTCAAAGGTTTTGGTCTAAAAGGTAAAAAAAAAAATGCTTAATAGAAATGCAAAATTTTCAATAGGCGAGGTCGTAAAACATCGAATACACCCTTTTAGAGGAGTTATATTTGATGTAGATCCTACTTTTGATAATACGGAAGAATGGTGGAACTCTATCCCAGAAAATCATAGACCTAAAAAGGATCAACCATTTTACCATCTTTTGGCTGAGAACGATTCAAGCTATTATATCGCCTACGTGTCTGAACAAAACTTACTCTACGATGACAGTGGAGAACCAATTGGGCACCCTGAGGTGAAGCAAATATTCGGTAGCTTGTCCGAAGGAAGATATCTTTTATCTGATATAATGCATTGATAGCTAATTAATACCCTAGCGCACAGCCGTCTTTCCTAGGGTCCGATGCACCTATAAGAACGCCAGAAGAGTCAAATCGTACCAATTGAGCACCGCCTATGGGGATAGTTGCCTCCACAACTTTATATCCCATATCGGCTAGTTTTTCTTTTGTAGCTTTTGGGTAACCCCTCTCCAAGTTTAATACACCATCAAAATAAAAGCTTCTTGGAAAGTTTAAGGCCTCTTGAAATTCCATGCCATAGTCTTTTATATTACTTAGAACTCTTGCATGACCATTAGCTTGGTATTGACCACCCATAACCCCAAATGGCATTATGCTGCCGTTTTTTTCTTGTAGAATAGCAGGGATTATTGTGTGTAGAGGTCTTTTGCCACCTAATAATTCATTTGGGTGATTTTTCTTTAAAGTAAAGCCAGCGCCACGATTATGAAAAAGTAGTCCATATTTTCTAGAACATAGCCCTGATCCAAACGCATGAAAAGTCGAGAAAATGAGAGATATAGCATTTCCCTCGTTATCAGCTGCACATATTAAGACAGTATCTTTATTTCGCACAAAAAAGTCATCTTCGAGATTATCGCTTAATAATTCTCCTAAGGAGATCTCTTTCGACAATTGTTTTAAATAGGTTTCATCTGTAAATATATTTTGTTTAATTTTTGAAAAATTTGGATCTCCAATAAAATTATTTCTCGCAGAATATGCTATTTTAGCTATTTCAGCCTCTAAGTGAACTCTTTCAAAGGAGTCAGCTTTAACTCGCTCAATATGACATAATTCCATTAATTTTTTCATCATTATAGCAGTTATACCCTGTCCATTTGGAGGCAACTCGATTAATGTACTTCCGTCTTTAAGTTCTGCATATATTGGATCGACATATTGAACACTAACATCTTCGAAATCAGCAAGGGTATGTACCCCGCCTAACTCCCGTAAAGAGTTTACAAGGTCAACTGTAATATCTGACTGATAAAAACCCTTTGAGCCCTGAGCTGCTATTTGTCTTAATACTTCTGCCTGCATAGGTGCTCTAAATAAAGAACCAGCTCTATATGGTCTCCCAGAACTAAGATAAAACTTCTCAGAGGATCCAATAAGCTTCTCTCTATGTGTTTCCCAGTCAAAGGAAACACGGGGGCTGACTACTACACCTTCTTCAGCATACTTTATTGGTTGGGCACATAGTTCTTTTAAACCTAAATTACCAAATTTATTTGCAACCTCTTCAAATAGAGATACTGCACCCGGAACAGTAACAGAGTGGGCGCTATTTAAAGGAATATTTTCCATGTTTTCAGACAGCAAAGTGTCACTAGACAAATTCATTGGTGCCCTCCCAGACCCATTTAAACCAATGATGTTTTTAGATTTTTTTGTTTTAATAATTGCAAATGCATCTCCAAATAGTCCAGTAGACTGTGGTTCACATAAAACCAGCATAAGGGCACTAGTAACAGCGGCATCGATCGCGTTTCCTCCTTTACTCATGGCGTCAAGTCCTATTTTTGCAGCTAGGGGGTGAGAAGTAGCTATCATCCCATTTGATGAAAATACTTCAGAGCGTTCAGGTTTTTGAAAGTCTCGCATTATGTGCCATTTACTCCTAGACTAAATTCAGCTTAAGTTCTTTATGTTTTAATACTCTTAGAGTGGATTTTAAATCATTGGAACACTTCAGTATTCTTCCATCCATTGCTACTAAGGAATACATTCTTCCGTATTTTGAATTTTTGGGTGTTTTCTTAATACTGAAGAGGGCCCAATCAGAATTTTTTCTGTAGACAGAAAAAACCACAAATTCTTTCAAAAAAGAGATACTATAATCTTTCCATAATCCCTGTGATACCATAACACCATAAAGTTGTAAAATTTGATTGAGCTCTACTTTTTCAAAACGCGCTTGTTTCATTTTCTTCTTGGTGGAGCCAAGGGGGATCGAACCCCTGACCTCTTGCATGCCATGCAAGCGCTCTCCCAGCTGAGCTATGGCCCCTTTTTCTTTTTGTCGAAGTTTAACACTAAAACAATTAGTTTAAAATTAGTTTTCTTCGCCGTCTGTAGACGCTACATCGGTAATCTCTTCTAACGGAACTGTATCTTGATCGTCATCTTCTAAAAGCTCATCATCTAATTCGGATGAATCTTCCCCCTCACCTAATATGAGATCATCCTCAATAGTCAACAATTCTTCTGACTCTTCAAACTTTGCATCATTGATATTTTCTTCGCTTTTTCTCGTTACCTTGGTTTTTTCAGATGAAGATTTATCAAGTATAAGTTCTTTGCCGGTATAAGGGCTTATCACAGGACTATTATTAAGATCATAAAAGCGTTTACCAGTCTCGGGACACATTCTTTTTGTCCCCCATTCTTCTTTTGCCATTACCTTCTCTCCTAGCTGTTAATTGCCTTGGATGTTGATAAATGTTTGTTAAATGATTTGCAAGAAATTAAATACAGAGTTTCAAAATATTAAGAGTGAATTGCACCCAACCCGCAAGCAAGTGCAGCCTCCCGTACCGCCTCTGAAAAAGTTGGGTGAGCATGGCACGTCCTTGCTAAATCTTCGGTACTCGCACCAAATTCCATTGCCATGCATACTTCATGTATAAGATCACCGGCAGCAGGCCCAATGATGTGAGCTCCGAGAATTCTATCATTATTTGAGTCGGCTATAATTTTTACAAAACCGTTACTAGAAAAAACTGTCTTTGCGCGACCATTACCCATAAATGAAAATTTTCCAACTTTAATTTGTCTACCTTCTTCTTTTAATTCATTTTCTGTTTTGCCAACAGCAGCAACCTCTGGATCAGTATAAACAACGCTCGGAATTACTTGAAAATTCACATGACCAGCTTGTCCCGCGATTATTTCAGCAACGGCTATACCTTCTTCTTCTGCTTTGTGGGCTAACATTGGTCCTGATGTCACATCACCTAAAGCAAATATATTTGTTGCAGTTGTTCTCCAATTGTTATCAGTTTCAATTTGTCCTTTAGGGTTCAAAGTTACTCCGATGTTTTCGAGTTTGAGGTTTTTAGTATAAGGTTTTCTTCCCGTAGCCACTAAAACAACATCCGCAGATAATTCATTTTGATCATGGGAATTTACTTGCTTAAAAGTAACTTTCACGCCTTTTTTTTCTTTTTTTATCATCGAAACAGAGCTATTCAAGTGGAACTTAAAACCTTGTTTTTGCAATATAGATTTAAAGTTTTTTGATATATCAAGGTCCATGCCATTTAAAACTTTATCAAAGAATTCAACAACCGTTACTTCAGTTCCAAGACGACTGTAAATTGAACCCATTTCCAAACCAATAACACCTGCACCAACAATTATCATTTTTTCTGGGATTTTTTTTAATTCCAATGCGCCGGTTGAAGACACGATCACTTGTTCGTCAAATTCAATGTTCTTAAGACTAGAAGCCTCGGAGCCAGTAGCAATAACGAAATAGGTTGCCTCAAAATTTTTATTATCAACACTGATTGTATTTTGATCGATAAAGCTAGCCCAACCATTTATTAAAGTAATTTTATTTTTTTTAAATAGGTACTCTATCCCCTTAGTATTATCCTTTATCATACTCTCTTTGTAGCTGAGCATTTTACCCCAGTTCACAACAGGTGGATCTACCTCTATTCCCATTTTAGAAAAATTTTCTATTGAGTTGTGATAGTTGTGGGAAGCATTAAGTAGTGCTTTTGATGGAATACACCCTACATTTAAACAGGTACCTCCAAGTGAACTATTCCCCTCAACACAAGCAACTTTTATTCCGAGCTGCGCTAGTTTTATTGCGCACACATATCCGCCAGGGCCACTGCCAATAACTATCGCATCGAATTTTTCCATTTGAAATCCTTAATTTAAAATTTATAGATCAATCAACAATCGACGTGGATCTTCCAAGTTTTCTTTTACTCTGACTAGAAATGTAACAGCACCCTTTCCATCTACAATACGATGGTCATAACTAAGGGCAAGATACATCATAGGCAGTATCTCAATTTTTCCATCAATAGCCATCGGTCTTTCTTGAATTTTATGCATTCCAAGTATACCTGACTCAGGTGAATTTAGAATAGGCGAAGACATTAGAGATCCATATATACCGCCGTTAGATATAGTGAAAGTTCCTCCAGTCATATCTGCCATAGATAGCTTACCATCTCTTGCTAGTAAGCCCATCTTATTAATTTCCTTTTCAATATCAGAGAAGCTCATGGCATCAGCATTTTTTAAAACCGGTACAACTAAACCGTTATCTGTTCCCACCGCTACTCCCATATTGACGTATTGTTTGTATATTATGTAGTCCCCATCTATTTGGGCATTAACCTCGGGTACTTCTTCTAGGGCCTTACAGCAAGCTTTTACAAAAAATGACATAAACCCTAATTTAACCCCATGTTTTGACATGAATTGATCTTTAAATTCACTTCTTATTCTTAGAATAGCTGTCATATCCGCTTCATTGTATGTTGTCAGCATCGCAGCCGTATTTTGAGATTCTTTTAGCCTTCGAGCTATTGTTTGTCTTAATCTCGTCATTTTTACTTTTTCTTCCGATCCCATTGAAGGCGTTAGGCTTGTCTTTGTATTTTGATTAATTGGCAAGCTCATGACGTCCTCTTTCATAATCCGACCGTCTCTGCCAGAGCCTTTCAAGGAGCTCGGATCAATATTTTTTTCCTTCATGATCTTTTCTGCAGAGGGAGCATTTTTTACGCTTTTCGTTTCTTCAGCAATATTTTTTTTGCCGGTTTTATTATGTGACATTTCATTCTTCTCTGCCACTGCTGCGCCTTCCTCTAATATAGCTAGTATTGCATCTAACTCTACTGTCTCTCCTTCCTTAACTATAATTTTTGACACAACACCGTCTATAGTACTTGGTACTTCGATAGTGACTTTGTCTGTTTCGAGTTCGCATATCATTTCATCAACTGCGACGTTGTCGCCGGCCTTCTTAAACCAAGTGCCAACAGTTGCCTCGGTCACACTTTCACCTAATGTAGGAACTTTCAACTCTATCATTATACCCCCCTTAAGTAACGCCTTAAACCTCTAAAGCTTGATCAATCAGTTTTCCTTGCTGTTCAATGTGCTGCTTTGCTAAACCGGTTGCTGGCGATGCAGCGGACTGTCGTCCAGCATAATCAGCCCTTCCAGAGCTATGGTTTATGTGGCCTAGAATCATCTCCAGTATTGGTTCTACGAAAAACCATCCTCCCTGGTTCCGTGGCTCTTCCTGGCACCAAGTTATCTTAGCGTTTTTAAAACGTGATAACTCCTTAATCATTGATTGCGAGGGAAAAGGATACAACTGTTCAAGTCTGAGTATATAGACTTCTTTTAGATTTCTCTTGTTTCTTTCCATAAAAAGCTCGTAATAAATCTTTCCCGAGCAAATAACTACTTTTTTTATTTTACCGTCGTCTGAAAGCTTAAAGTCATTCGATGTTTCGGCGTCATCTTTGAGTATTCTGTGGAAACTTGAGCCATTTGTAAAATCTTTCAAAGAACTTACAGCAAGTTTATTTCTCAGTAATGATTTTGGTGTCATTATGACAAGTGGTTTTCGAAAATGCCTCAGCATTTGTCGTCTCAATATATGGAAATAGTTCGCCGGAGTCGAAACATTAGCCACTATCCAATTTTCTTCTGCACACGCCTGAAGAAATCTTTCTAATCGGGCAGAAGAGTGCTCTGGCCCTTGACCTTCATAACCGTGAGGAAGTAGCATCACCAGCCCAGACATTCTCAACCATTTTTTTTCTCCTGAGGATATAAATTGATCTATCATAATCTGTGCCCCATTAACGAAATCTCCGAATTGAGCTTCCCATAGGGTTAAGCAATTCGGTTCCGCAAGAGAGTATCCATACTCATAACCCAAGACAGCGTACTCGGATAACATGGAGTCAATTACCTCAAATTGGGTTTTTTGACTAATATCCAATTTGCCACCTATTTTAGAGACACCAAACTCAATGGAATTTTGTGTTATATTGTAAAGAGGATAGAAACGTTCTTCAGTCTCCTGATCTATAATTGCGGAATGCCTCTGGGAAAAAGTTCCTCTTTTCGAATCTTGGCCAGATAGCCTAACCGAAAACCCCTCATTCAACAAAGAGCCAAATGCAAGCGCTTCAGCTGTTGCCCAGTCAATACCTTCTCCCTTGTTTAAGGTATCCTTTTTATTTTCTATCATTCTGGAAACTGTTTTGTGTATCTTGAAATTATTTGGGACGGTTGTCAGAACCTTTGATATTTTTTTAAACACATCCTTTTTTATTGAGGTTTTTCCCCTTTCGTAGTTGTCCGGTCGCTTAGTGAGCCCAGACCATTTTCCATCAAGCCAGTCAGCCTTATTCGGTTTGTAGTTTTTTCCTGCCTCGAACTCATCATTCAAAAAGCTTTGAAAATTAGATTTTAGCTTGTTCAACTCACCATCTCTTAGTATTCCTTCTGCCTCCAGTTTTCCGGAATATAATTCAAGAGCGGTCGGATGCGTTTTAATTTTTTTGTACATGATAGGTTGGGTAAACATAGGTTCATCACCTTCATTATGCCCAAAACGTCGGTAGCAAAAAATATCAATCACAACGTCTTTCTTAAATTTTTGTCTAAACTCCGTAGCCACTTTTGCAGCGTGAACTACCGCTTCCGGATCATCGCCATTAACATGGAAAATTGGTGCTTCCACCATCAGCGCAATATCCGTTGGGTATGGTGATGACCGTGAATAAAGAGGTGCGGTCGTGAATCCAATTTGATTATTTACGACGATATGGATAGTGCCGCCTGTGCGATGTCCTTTCAGACCCGAAAGCCCAAAGCATTCAGCAACGATACCTTGGCCAGCAAAAGCTGCATCACCATGGAGTAAAACAGGTAGAACCTTTTCTCTTTCTTTATCGTTGAGCTGCTCTTGCTTCGCCCTTACTTTTCCTAACACAACGGGGTTAACAGCCTCTAAGTGAGAAGGATTGGCCGTTAGAGATAAATGCACTTTGTTGCTATCAAACTCTCGGTCAGACGAAGCACCCAAATGATATTTTACATCACCGGAGCCATCAACATCTTCGGGTTTATAGCTCCCACCTTGGAACTCGTTGAAAATAGCTTTAAAAGGTTTGCCCATCACATTAGCTAGTATTGATAATCTCCCTCTGTGAGGCATACCTATAACAATCTCTTGAACTCCTAAATTTCCTCCTCTCTTAATTATTTGCTCCATGGCAGGAATCAGAGATTCTCCTCCATCTAAGCCAAACCTTTTTGTTCCTGTATATTTAACGTGAAGAAATTTTTCAAAGCCTTCAGCTTCTATGAGTTTGTTTAATATAGCTTTTCGTCCCTCTTCTGTGAATTGTATTTCTTTGCCCAGTCCTTCAATACGCTCTTTAAGCCAAGCTGACTGTTCTGGATTCGAGATGTGCATATACTGTAGGGCAAAGGTTCCACAGTAGGTTCTTTCAAGTAGAGATATAATCTCGTTCATTGAAGCAACTTCCAATCCCAATACATTATCAATATATATTTCTCGCTCCATATCTTCTTCAGCAAATCCATAGTTTTTAGGATCCAGTTCTGGATGATATGACAGGCTATTGATTTCAAGTGGGTCAAGCTTTGCTTTTAAATGGCCTCTTATTCTGAAAGCTCTTATAATCATAAGGGCTCTTAAGCTATCTATCACTTTTTCTTTCAAGTTATCTGTGCTTTTGAAGAAATCAGATTTTTCCGAATAGGCTAAAATTTTTTCTTCTAATGCTTCTGTAGATTGTGAACTCCAAAAGCTATTATCTTGTATTCCAAAATCTTGCTTTTGATTTAAAGGCCAATTACTTCTGGACCATGATGCTTTTTCAGCTGAAGTATCGCTTGTTTCAAAAAAAGAAGCCCATGATTGATCTACCGATTTAGGGTCTCTAAGATACATATTTTGTAGATACTCAAGATAGCTTGAGTTTCCTCCGTTAAGGATGTCTTTCGGTTTTTTAGAGTTTTCAGAGTCCATTTTATTCATGGTTATTTACTACATTTTTCATTTACCAATATTACAGTACTTATCGTCATTTTCTAGTAATGTTTGGCTAATTTTTTTTAATTGCCTCTTGTACTGCTTCTCCTAATGTGGCTGGACTATCTGAAACAACAACCCCAGCTTTTTTCATTGCTTCCATTTTATCTTCAGCGGCACCCATACCTCCCGCCACTATAGCTCCGGCATGCCCCATTCTTCTTCCCTTCGGAGCTGTTCTCCCAGCAATGAAACCCGCAATCGGTTTTGATCTCCCCTTTTTGCGCTCCTTTATTAAATATTCACAAGTTTCTTCCTCGGCGCTGCCACCGATCTCTCCTATCATTATTATAGATTGTGTTTCATCATCGCTTAAAAACTTATCAATCACATCGATGAATTCTGTGCCTTTTATAGGGTCACCTCCAATACCAATACAAGACGATTGACCTAATCCAATTTTTGTTGTTTGATCAACAGCTTCATAAGTTAGTGTTCCAGATCGTGAGACAACACCGACTGTTCCCTTTTTATGAATATGCCCCGGCATTATCCCAATCTTGCATTGTCCCGGTGTTATAACGCCTGGGCAATTTGGCCCTATTAGAATTGATTTTGATCGTGATAAAACAGCCTTTACTCTCATCATGTCTAAAATAGGTATACCCTCTGTGATGCAAACTATTAAATCGATTTCGGCATCAACTGCTTCTAATATCGCGTCAGCGGCGAAGGGCGGTGGTACATAAATTGCGCTTGCGTTCGCCCCGGTTGTTATCTTTGCTTCCTCCACAGAATTATAAATGGGGAGGTCGAGGTGCGTTCCTCCACCTTTGCCAGGGGTAACACCTCCTACCATTTTTGTCCCATATTTTATAGCCTGCTCTGTATGGAAGGAACCTTGGCTTCCTGTAAGACCTTGGCAAATAACTTTAGTATCTGAATTAATATAAATACTCATATTTAGCTCACTTTATATGCGCAACTATTTTAGCCGCGGCATCATTTAAATTGTCCGCAGTGATTACGTTTAAGCCGCTTTGCTCAATAATTTCTTTTCCTTCATCGACATTTGTTCCTTCAAGTCTTACTACCAGTGGAACTTTTAATCCTACTTCTTTGGTAGCTTGAACCACTCCTTCAGCAATCACATCACAACGCATTATTCCACCAAAGATGTTAACTAATATTCCTTTAACATTCCTATCTGATGTGATTATTTTAAAAGCTTCCGTAACCTTTTCCTTTGTTGCTCCCCCACCGACATCTAGAAAGTTCGCTGGCTCAGAACCATTTAGTTTAATTATATCCATTGTCGCCATAGCTAATCCGGCACCATTTACCATGCAACCAATCTCTCCATCTAACGATATATAATTGAGATCAAACTTTGATGCTTCTAACTCTTTTGGATCTTCTTCAGTAATGTCCCTTAAAGTTTCTAAATCCTTGTTTTTGAAAAGAGCATTGCTATCGAAGCTCATTTTGCAATCGAGACAGATTAAGGAATTATCTTTGGTCGTTATTAAAGGATTAATCTCAATCATATCGCAATTTTTCTCGATAAAAAGATTGTAGAGGTTTCGTGTCATTTTAACGCATTGCTTATAAGCGGCATCCTTTAAGCCCAATGCAAAAGCTATTTTTCTTCCATGGTGGTCAGAAAATCCTTCGGCGGGATCAACAATAATTGTTACAATATCAGTAGGATTTTCCTCCGCTACCTTTTCAATATCCATTCCGCCTTTCCTAGAGCATACAAATGACACAGAACTGGAAGACCGATCAACCAAAAGCGCCAGGTAAAATTCTTTAACTATACTACATCCTAGTTCGACGTATACTTTGTTGACAGTCTTACCACCATGCCCAGTTTGTTTTGTAACTAGCGTTTTACCCAACATTTTATACGCTTGTTCAAGCGCATCATTAGCACTTTTTGAAATTCTAACACCCCCACCATCACCGGCATCATTTTCTTTAAACTTCCCCTTTCCGCGCCCCCCAGCATGGATCTGTGCTTTTACCGCAAATACAGGTTCTTCACCTGCTTGTTCGGCAAGTGTTTTGAGAGAAGTCAAATTGCTCTGTAAATCTAAGACAATTCCAGGCTGAACTGGAATATCGAATTGACTAAGCAATGATTTTCCCTGAAATTCGTGTATGTTCATTTGCCCCCCTTCTTTACAATCTATTTTCTTCCCAATGATGGATCAATTTTTATACATGCGTCAATTAGACCTTTGACCGAGTCAACTGAATTAGAAAATTCCATTTGCTCTTCCTTAGAGAGAGAAATCTCAATTACTCTTTCTATTCCTTGACTCCCTATCACCACTGGTACCCCAACATATATGCCATTAAGATTATATTGTCCGTCAACAAATGCGGCACAGGGTAGTAATCTTTTCGAGTCATATAAGTACGACTCAGCCATCTGTATTGCAGAGGATGCAGGGGCATAATACGCTGACCCAGTTTTAAGAAGGCCTACTATTTCCGCTCCACCATCCCTTGTCCTTTGCACAATATTATCTAAAGCATCTTGAGACAAAATCCCCATTTCCACTATGTCAGGAAGAGGGATACCCCCAACAGTTGAATATCTTACTAGTGGAACCATAGTATCGCCGTGTCCTCCCAAAACAAATGCCGATATATCTTGAACTGATACGCCCGTTGCTTCGGAAATAAAATATCTAAATCTTGAGCTATCAAGCACTCCAGCCATTCCAACAACTTTTTCATGAGGGAGACCAGAGAATTCTTTTAGCGCCCAAACCATTGCATCCAGAGGATTAGTAATACAAATTACAAACGCATTAGGTGCGTGGGTTGAGATTCCCTCCGCTACTGATTTCATTACTTTTAAGTTTATACCAAGCAGATCATCTCTGCTCATACCTGGTTTTCTGGGGACACCGGCAGTAACAATGCATACGTCAGATCCAGCTATATCGCTATAATCGTTTGTTCCCTTTAGTTGCATATTAAATGACTCGACAGGCCCACTTTCTGCAAGATCCAAAGATTTCCCTTGAGGGGTACCCTCTGCGATATCAAATATGACAACATCACCGAGGTTTTTTAAAGCAACTAAATGGGCTAATGTACCTCCAATTTGGCCTGCTCCTATAAGTGATATCTTTGCTTTTGCCATGTGGTTTATACCTTTCACTTTGTAACGCAGTTATCTTTGATCTAATGGAAAATTATTTCGAAATATTTGTAGATAAAGCTTGAGTCAAAAAGTAAAATAATTTTTTATGAATTTCAAACTTATTTATTGAAATATTAGATTATATATTTTTGAAATATTTGAGAGGGCCTAAAGTTATGTCAGAATTTTATCCACATCGATCCGCCTTGTATATGCCGGGCTCAAACGAGAGAGCTCTTGAAAAGGCGAAGTCTCTACCGGCAGACCTTTTTATATTTGATATGGAGGATGCTGTTTCACCTGATAATAAGGAGCGAGCGAGGGATTTGATTTTAAATGTATTATCGAACGAAAAAGCTGATTACAGGGGAAAAAAGATTCTTACCAGAATTAATTCAATGGATACAGTTTGGGCGAATATGGATTTGGAGTGTCTTCAAAAAAGTGGGACGGATGGTATTTTATTCCCAAAAGTTTCAGAGGTTTCTGATATGTTGTTGATTCAGAAAAGACTTGAAGAGTTGAATTTTAAAAAGCCTCCTGAGATTTGGATAATGGCTGAAACCCCAAAATGCGTGTTGAATTTGGGTAAGATTTTGGAAGAATTTTCTAACATCGGTGGGATAGTTGTAGGAACTAATGACCTTGCAAAAGAGCTCGTTCTTCCTAAACAAACCGGTCGAGCAGGGCTGTTGTATGCTCTCGGCTCAATTATATTAACAGCAAAGGCATACAATGTTATTACGTTGGATGGGGTCTTTAATGGGATATCAGATGAAGAGGGTTTGCGCTCTGAGGCTGAAGAAGGCAAAAATATGGGGTATGATGGTAAAACACTTATTCATCCAAATCAAATTGGTATAACAAATGCCGTTTTTTCTCCCACTGAAAAAGAAATTGATCTAGCTAATAAAATAATCGAGGCTTACGAAAAAGCAAAAGAAGAAAAAAGTGGTGTAACAACTGTTGAGGGAGTTCTAGTTGAAGAATTACATGTAAAGCAGTCACTTGCATTAATAAGTAAAATGAAAATGATCCAGAGTATGAGTTGAATTTGAGTGATCATAATAATAATTTAGGCCGTTTTTTTGAGGATTATGCTGTAGGAGATATTATAACGCACGCAACGCCCAGAACTCTGACCGAGGCAGATGCGTCTCTTTATATTTCAATATATCCAACAAGGTTTGCCCTTCAGTCCTCAGCAGAATTTGCAAGAAATTGTGGATTAAAAGATCGTCCTCTAGATGATTTAATCGTTTTCCATACTGTCTTTGGCAAAACGGTACCAGACATATCTATAAATGCTGTGGCTAATCTTGGGTATGCAGAGGGTACATTTTCTAATATGGTTTTTTCAGGAGATACCTTATCAGTTACATCCGAGATCATCGGTCTTAAGCAAAACTCAAATGGAAAAACAGGAATTGTTTATGTGAAGACAAAAGGACAAAACTCAACTGGAGAAACCATTTTAGAATACAAAAGATGGGTCATGGTAAAAAAGAGATTTGTTGGTGTCGAAGAGACTCCCTCGAATATACCCCATCTGAATACTTCATTAGATGGAAGCGAGCTAAATGTTCCTGAGCAGCTTGATTTTACAAAATATGACTCAAATGCAGCAGGATCAAAAAAAAGCTTTATTGATTATCATGTAGGTGAACTGATTGATCACATTGATGGCAATACCATATGTGAAGCGGATCATCTTTTTGCAACCCGACTATGGCAAAATAATTCGAAAGTGCATTTTGATATCAATGCTCGTGAGGATAAAAAGAGACTTATTTATGGAGGCCACATAATATCTTTGGTTAGAGCATTAAGTTTTAACGGCCTAGAAAATGCGCAATTGATCGTGGGGATTAACGGTGGTACCCATGCTAATCCAGCATTTGCTGAGGATACCATATATTGCTGGTCAGAAGTTCTGGAAAAGATCGATCTTAATGTTCGGAACATAGCAGCTCTAAGACTAAGAAGTGTGGGTACAAAAGAAAAAAACCATAGCATGAAAGTAAAGAGTGATGATGGGAGATATTTACCAACTACAGTTTTAGATTTTGATTACTGGGTATTAGTTCCTAGAGAACTGTAACTGGGTACCCCACTTGCACAAAAATTTTTTAGATATATATTGAAGCCAATTGATAGCTAGGATTTAAAACCATGGACAATAGACCTCTATCTCCTCACTTGACGGTGTACAAACCACAGATAACGTCTGTGTTATCAATCTTTCATCGTATTACTGGTGCTGGTCTAACAGTGTCAACAGTACTTGTCGTATTCTGGCTGGCATCTTTAGCTATGGGTGAATTTACTTTCAAAAGTTTTAACATTTTTTTAAATAACCCATTTATTATATTGGTTTTAGTTTCCTCACTATGGGCACTTTGGTATCATTTTTGTACGGGGCTACGCCATCTTTATTGGGATATGGGTTATGGGTACAGCTTAAAGTCTGTTACAATCAGCGGATGGATAGCAGTGATTTTCTCATTTGTGCTTACATTTCTAACACTTTTATTATTCATCAGTTGAATGTCGGACGGTATTAAACATTGGAAATATTCGAGGGTTAGCTCCATACTACTAATACCGCTTACAATCTGGTTTGTTGCATTTTTCAGTAAAAATTTTGGAATGCCATTCGAGCAAGTTGCTAGTTCATTATCTACACCCTTTAATTCTATACTGATGTTTACATTTATTACAGCGACAATTTTTCATCTTCAACAGGGTTTACAAGTTATTATTGAAGACTATGTTTATAAGAGACTGTGGATTAATTTAAATATAATATTTTGTAGCTTACTCTTTATTGTGAGCATAATTAGTCTCGGAAAATTGGTATTGGTAGGTGTTTTATGAATTCATATGAAATCACAGACCACGTCTATGACGTAGTAGTGGTAGGAGCTGGCGGTGCCGGGTTGAGAGCAACTCTTGGGATGGCTGAGCAAGGGCTAAAAACCGCCTGCGTTACAAAGTTATTTCCTACTAGAAGTCACACAGTGGCTGCCCAGGGAGGAATTGCGGCATCATTATCAAATATGGGACCTGACCATTGGCATTGGCATATGTACGACACTGTGAAAGGTTCAGATTGGCTGGGAGACAGTGATGCAATGGAATATCTTGCAAAAGAGGCTCCAAAAGCTGTTTATGAACTAGAACATTATGGGGTGCCATTTTCGAGAACGGAAGAAGGCAAGATTTATCAAAGACCTTTTGGTGGACACACCACAGAATTTGGTGAAGGACCTCCTGTGCAACGAACTTGTGCAGCAGCTGATCGTACAGGGCATGCAATTCTACATACGCTCTATGGGCAATCACTTAAAAACAATGCTGAGTTTTTCATAGAGTATTTTGCTATCGATTTAATAATGACAGAAGATGGTATTTGTCAAGGTATCATAGCGTGGAATTTGGATGATGGAACACTGCATAGATTTAACGCAAAGATGGTAGTTTTAGCAACGGGGGGTTATGGAAGAGCCTATTTTTCTGCAACATCCGCGCATTCCTGCACTGGTGATGGTAATGGGATGGTTGCAAGGCAGGGGTTACCTCTTCAAGATATGGAATTCGTACAATTTCATCCAACTGGTATTTATGGAGCTGGATGTCTTATAACCGAGGGTGCAAGAGGTGAGGGAGGTTACCTTACCAACTCTGATGGTGAAAGATTTATGGAGCGATATGCCCCAACCTATAAGGACTTGGCTAGCAGGGATGTCGTATCGAGATGTATGACAATGGAGATAAGAGATGGTCGTGGAGTTGGGTCGGAAAAGGATCACATCTTCTTACACCTAAACCATCTTCCTCCTGAAACATTAGCAGAAAGACTTCCAGGTATATCAGAAAGTGCAAGAGTCTTTGCGGGAGTCGATGTAAACAAAGACCCTATACCAGTTCTACCAACCGTGCATTACAATATGGGCGGTATTCCGACAAACTATTGGGGCGAAGTAATAAGTCCTGATGGAGACGATCAGAACAAAATATTGCCTGGGCTTATGGCTGTTGGTGAAGCGGGATGCGCTTCGGTCCATGGAGCTAATCGCTTAGGATCAAACAGCTTAATAGACCTAGTTGTTTTTGGAAGAGCAGCCGCAATTAAGGCTGCTGAAGTCGTAGATAAGAACGAAAGCAATAGACCTTTAAATAAAAACTCTGTTGACCAAGCGATTGGGAGGTTAGATGGACTTAGATTTTCCAAGGGGACAACTCCCACAGCTGAGTTGAGATTGAAAATGCAAAAAACTATGCAGTCTGACGCAGCAGTCTTCCGGTCAGACAAGACTCTATCAGATGGTTGTGAAAAAATGGCTGATATAGCTGCCGGCATAGACTACGTGAATGTTACCGATAAGTCTATGATTTGGAACACGGACTTAATGGAGACTTTGGAACTTACAAATTTAATGCCAAATGCTCTGGCAACGATTGTTTCTGCTGAGGCCCGTAAAGAAAGTAGAGGAGCTCATGCACAGGAAGATCATCCTGAAAGGGATGATGAAAATTGGCGTGTACACTCACTGGCAAAGATATCGGAAAATGGATTCGTGAGCCTTAGTTATAGAGATGTAATTACTAAACCTCTGAGTGACATAAAGGACGGCGGGATAGACACAGCAAAGATAAAGCCAAAAGCAAGGGTTTATTAAAAAATGGTTGAATTAAGATTACCTAAAAACTCTAGAGTAATGGAGGGCATTACATGGGAAAAGCCGTCAGATGCCGAAAATGTGCAGGAAGTCAGAATTTATCGCTATAATCCTGATGATAGCGAAAACCCTCGTTTAGATACCTTTTTCGTAGATCTAGATAAGTGCGGGCCGATGATATTGGATGCGCTTATAAAAATAAAAAATGAGATAGATCCAACTTTAACTTTTAGGCGCTCCTGTAGAGAAGGTATATGTGGGTCTTGCTCAATGAATATTGGAGGCGTTAATACTCTTGCATGCCTTAAAGGAATTAAGGAATTCAAGGGGCCAATTAATATTTACCCCTTACCTCATCTGCCAGTAATAAAAGATTTGGTTCCAGACTTAAAGCAGTTTTACAAGCAGCATGCAAGTATAAAGCCTTGGTTGGAGACTTTTACAGATGAGCCAAATGAGGAGTGGCTACAATCTGAGGCAGACAGAAAAAAGCTCGACGGATTATACGAATGTGTAATGTGCGCTTGCTGTTCAACTTCTTGCCCAAGCTACTGGTGGAATGGTGATAAATATTTAGGCCCAGCTGCATTGTTACATGCATATCGATGGATTATCGACAGCAGAGATCAGGATAGAAAAGCTAGGCTAGATGAACTAAATGACTCCTTTAAACTGTATAGGTGCCATACAATAATGAATTGTGCAAAGGCATGTCCAAAGGGCCTGAATCCTGCAAAAGCTATAGCAGAGATAAAAAAGTTACAGCTGCAGAATAGCTAAGACAGATTGTAAACTAAGCAGCACTCTGCTCAACAAAATCCGACATATCTGATATTATAGTATTAAGATCATAATCTTTTGGCGTGTAGACTTTTTTCACACCCATCTTTCGAATTATTTCGAAATCTTTCTCAGGTATAATGCCTCCTACTATTACTGGTATTTTTGTCATATTTTTTGTTTTCAATAAGTTTGTCAGATCTTCTAAAATTTCTAGATGGCTCCCTGACAGTATTGATAACCCAATAATATGAACGGACTCTTCTAAAGCAGAGTTGACTATTTGGTTTGGTGTAAGTCGGATTCCTTGATAAACAACATCAAATCCAGCTTCCTTTGCCCTCATTGCAATTTGCTCAGCTCCATTTGAATGCCCATCAAGACCAGGTTTTCCTATAAGGAGTTTAATATTTCTCTTAAGCTTTTTACTTACTTCTTTTACTTTCTTTTGTAGCGTAGGTAGGCTTTCGCTGTCTGAAGATTTTGAAACAGTTACCCCTGTTGGTGCTCTAAATTCACCAAAAACTTCTCTCATCGTATCTGCCCATTCACCAGTCGTGACCCCCGCTTTCGCAGCTTCGATAGATGCTGTCATTATATTTATTTTTTTTCTGGCTGCATCTTTTAGGTTGTCTTTGGCCTTTTCAACCAAATTATTATTTCTTTTCGATCTCCAATCTATAAGAGAGGAAATTTGAATTTTCTCAATTTGTTTATCAACCACTTGCACACTATCGCCGTCTCCTGAAGAAAGGCCACTTTCTTCAGAAGTAGTAAATTTATTTACTCCAACAACAATAGTTTCGCCACTTTCAATTTTAGATAATCTTTTCGCATTAGATGAAACTAGAGCCCTTTTCATGTAATCTAAGGCCGCTACCGTCCCGCCCATTTTGTCAATTTTTTCTACCTTTAAATTAACTTCTTCAAGTATCTTTTTAACTTTTTGATCTATAATTGGGTTTTGGTCAAATATATCTTCATACTCTAATAGATCTGTTTCATAGGCTAAGACTTGCTGCATTCTTAGAGACCACTGCTGATCCCATGGTCTAGGAAGTCCCATCGCTTCATTCCATGCAGGAAGCTGTATTGCTCTTGCTCTCGCATTTTTTGAGAGGGTTACAGCTAATAATTCAAGCAATATCCGGTAAACATTATTTTCAGGTTGTTGTTCGGTTAGTCCCAAGCTGTTCACCTGTACACCATACCTAAATCGTCTGAGCTTTTCTTCTTTCACACCATATTTGGTGAGACAGATTTCATTCCATATCTCCACAAAGGCACGCATTTTACAGATTTCACCAATGAACTTTATTCCTGCATTTACAAAAAAGGATACCCTTCCTACTACGAAAGGAAACTCTTTAGCAGACACTCGCAGGCGAATTTTATCCAATACTGCGGTTGCAGTCGAAATTGCAAAGGCAACTTCCTCTTCAATCGTTGCGCCTGCTTCCTGGAGATGATACGAGCAAATGTTTATAGGGTTCCACTTCGGAATATTTCTGTAGCAATATTCCGTAACATCGGCGATTAAATTTAAACTATCCTCTGGGGGGAATATGTAGGTTCCTCTACTCAAATATTCTTTAATAATGTCATTTTGGACGGTGCCCTGCAATGCATTAACTTTGAGGTCTTGCTCCTCTGCTAAGGCTACATAGAGCGCTAAAAGCCACGGCGCCGTCGCATTTATTGTCATGGAAGTATTCATTTTATCAAGAGGAATATCTTTAAAAAGCGTTCGCATATCGCCCAGGTGATTGATTGGGACGCCAACTTTTCCAACTTCCCCTCTAGCTAGTTGGTGATCACTATCATAACCAGTTTGAGTTGGTAGATCAAAAGCGACTGAAAGGCCTGTTTGACCTTTACTTAGATTATCTTTGAAAAGCTTATTACTTGCTGAGGCGGAACTGTGACCCGCATAAGTTCTGAATATCCAAGGCTTAGAATTCATACTACAGTCTTTTATTGAAGAAAAACATTTTTTCAAGTCAAATTTTCCTTATAAGAAACACTGGTCAGATTTAATACTTGGTTTTTAAAAATGTAAGGATCTAATAATTTTGAGTAAATTTGAGTTGAAATAGAACTAAGAATCATTCATAAAAACTGAACGATGGATAATGTAATGTCTGAAGTAACAGCAAAAAATATTTACGAAGTGGGTGAGATACCCCAACTAGGCCAAGTACCAGAAAAAATGTACGCATGGACCATAAGACGAGAAAGACATGGTGTCCCAGAAAAAAGTTTCCAAATTGAGCAGGTAGATACCCCCAAGGTTGATAGTAATGAGGTGCTCGTTTTCGTTATGGCTGCTGGAGTAAATTATAATGGAATTTGGGCTGGTCTAGGTGAACCTATCTCTCCCTTTGATGTCCATAAAGCCGATTATCATATTGCTGGATCAGATGCGTCTGGGATAGTTTGGGCGGTAGGTGAAAAAGTAAACCGCTGGAAGGTTGGCGATGAAGTAGTAATTCATTGCAATCAGGATGATGGAGATGATGAGCAATGCAATGGTGGTGACCCTATGTACTCTTCGAGCCAACGTATTTGGGGATATGAAACTCCTGATGGATCATTTAGTCAATTCACAGCTGTACAATCGCAACAACTCATGTTACGGCCGAAGCATCTAACTTGGGAGGAAGCGGCTTGCTATACACTAACCCTTGCCACAGCGTATAGAATGCTTTTTGGTCATGCGCCACATGAGTTAAGGCCTGGTCAAAATGTATTGGTTTGGGGGGCGTCTGGAGGTTTAGGTTCATATGCAATACAATTGATAAATACGGCGGGCGCTAATGCAATAGGGGTTATATCCGACGAGGATAAAAGAGACTTTGTATTGGGTTTAGGTGCAAAGGGAGTGATTAATAGAAGAGATTTCAATTGTTGGGGTCAAATGCCGACCGTTAATAGCGCAGAATTCCGTACATGGATGGGAGAAGCCAGAAAGTTTGGAAAAGCAATTTGGGATATTCTCGGCAAAGGTGTAAATGTTGATATGGTGTTTGAACATCCTGGTGAAAGTACGTTTCCTGTATCTGTTTTTGTGGTAAAAAAAGGGGGTATAGTTGTGATATGTGCTGGAACTACAGGTTATAATCTTACTTTTGATGCAAGATATTTGTGGATGAATCAAAAAAGAGTGCAGGGTAGCCATTTTGCCAATCTTTTTCAAGCAAGTGCAGCCAATCAACTGATGCTAGATAGGCGTATCGACCCTTGTATGTCGGAAGTGTTCCCCTGGCACAAGATACCACATGCGCATACCAAAATGATGGATAATCTGCATAAACCAGGAAATATGGCTGTTTTGGTTGGTGCTCCAAAAACAGGTCTGAGGACAATCGAGGATGCTAGGGACGCTAGCATTAGCATCTAGTAAAACTACCTATATAACCAACGAAATAATTGAGCTGCAGAAAACCCCAGAAATAGAGCGATTATCACTGAAAATAATCCGTAAAAAACTGGATTATTCTTTGAATTATGTGATAAAAATTCTTGTACCCCCACTTTTGAAACTTTGACGCTTTGCTCTGACTTGCTTAATTCGATGCCTTGTTGATCAATTAACGTCATTTTGATTTTATATATGCCCGGGTGAATTTTTTTGGGTAGGTTGACTTTGTGTGAGAACAATTTTTTATCGATTATATTCACTTGTTCTTCGAAAACACTTAACTTCCCAAGCTTTTTCTTTAATCTAGTAAGCTCAAGGTAATATTGCTCCACTCCGTTAACATCTTCTGGTGTAGAGTTTGCTTCCAGAAAGTCATAAAACAGTGATTTCAATTTCTGGTTTTCGATTTCTATCAAAACTGGATGTTCTGGATTAGAAATACTTATTTGATAAAAACTTGGTATATCTTTAAAACGTGCAATTTTCTTGTTAACCCATATCCCCCAGATTTGAACCTTTTTTCTTATATTGACTGATGTTGAAGGACCAATAATTTCTATTAGTAAAGATGTACTATCATTTTCCGGTGAAAGAGCCCCAAAAACTAAGATACTTGTTCCATCAAAACGTGTTGACAGCTCGATATTAGATTTATCGATATCAGATATGACTGAACTCAAGGAAAACGGAGCCGTTGAAAATATAAAAATTATTGCAAAAATCAGTGCTCTCATGACCCACTACCATACGTTATTGAAAATAAATCGTTGGGAGTTATCATTAAATCTAAGGCAAGCTTTAGACAGACCAAAAGAACGATTATTGCCAATAGGATTCTAATTTCTTCAGCCTTTAGTTTAACGGTAACTCTTGCTCCTAATTGTGCTCCTAAAACACCACCAACAATTAAAATCAAAGCGAGTAAAAGATCGACAGTTTTATTTTGCGTAGCATGCATGAAGGTGGTGAAGGCTGTGATGAACATTATCTGATAGAGTGAGGTGCCGATTACGACTTTGGTAGGCATGCCTAAAATGTAAATCATTGCAGGTATCAGTATGAAACCTCCGCCTACTCCCATTATTGACGCTAAAATACCTATAATGAAACCAATAATAACAGGGGGGATTGCGCTAATGTATAAGTTGGAACTTTTAAATTTGGTCTTAAATGGTAGCCCATGAATCCAATTATGTTTTTTCTTTTGCTTAAAAGTGTTTTCTGATTTTCGACTTTTTTGAATCGTCGATAAGCTCTCGAGAAACATAAGAGTTCCTATGCTACCAAGAAATAAGATGTAGCAAAGAGAAACGAACAGCTCTATTTGCCCATAACTTTTGATTATTCTAAAAACTTCAACGCCAACGGCGGAACCAAGAAGACCACCGACAACCAGAATATTTCCCATCTTAAAATCCACTGCTCTTCTTTTTAGATGCGCTAAGACGCCAGAAAAAGAAGATGCCGCTATTTGGTTCGCTTCGGTTGCAACAGCAACGGCAGCGGGAATTCCAAGAAGTATTAAGAGTGGGGTCATAAGAAATCCCCCTCCAATTCCAAAAACACCGGATAGAAACCCGACGGCTGCGCCAAGTACAAGAAGAACAAACAAATCTACAGGCACATCAGCTATTGGTAGAAAAATCTGCATTAGAATAACTTTTTTAGCTTATCACTTCGATGGTAGTTTTATTTAACATTTATGGTTTAAAACTTTAAGTTAATGGTATACCGTTAGTGTTATATTATAGTTCTAATGCAAGTCATTACTTTTTTTAAAAAATTATTAGGGAGAAATAAATGCGTAAATTTATTCAGCTGTTTACTATAGCGATTATTACGTTCTCTGCCTCTATACTTTCTGCAGATATAAAGCCTGCAGTAATATATGATATGGGTGGAAAATTTGATAAATCGTTTAACGAAAGTGTTTACAACGGAGCTCAACGTTTCACAAAAGAAACCGGCATCAAAGTTATGGAGTTTGAAGTTACCAATGAGGCTCAGCGTGAGCAAGGTATGCGAAAAATGGCACAGAGAGGAGCAAACGTTATTGTTTGTGTTGGTTTTGCGCAGGCTGATGCGTGTGATAAAGTCGCAAAAGAGTTTCCAAACACAAAATTTTCAATAATTGATGTTGGTTGGTTAGACAACGCTAATATGCGCCAATATGTTTTTAAAGAACATGAGGGCTCTTTTTTGGTAGGTGCGTTAGCTGCTATGGCGTCTAAAACTGGGAAAGTTGGTTTCGTGGGAGGAATGGATATTCCTTTGATTAGAAAGTTTGCTTGTGGATATGTTCAGGGAGCGAAGGCAGTAAATTCCAAGGTAGAAGTATATCAAAACATGACGGGAACAACACCTGCAGCATGGAATGATCCAGCAAAGGGATCAGAACTTGCGAAATCTCAATTTGATCGTGGAGCCGATGTGGTTTATGCTGCTGCTGGAGGTACTGGGGCAGGAGTATATCAAGCTGCTGCAGACTCAGGCAAACTCGCAATAGGTGTTGATAGTAATCAAAACTATATGCATCCAGGCACCATGTTAACTTCAATGCTAAAAAGGGTTGATTTAGCCACTTATGAAACTTTTATGGACGTTAAGTCAGGCAACTTCACAAGTGGAGTAAAGGTTCTTGGACTAGCTGAAGATGGAGTTGGTTGGGCTTTTGATGAATATAACAAGCCCCTTATTACTGATGTAATGAAGTCGACAATAAATGGTTTGTCGGACAAAGTTAAGAGTGGATCAATAAAAGTTCACGACTATATGAGCGATAATAACTGCCCATCATAGAATTAACTTCTAATGAAAAATAGTGAAAATAAGGGA
Source organism: uncultured Alphaproteobacteria bacterium (assembly GCA_902574225.1). Classification (GTDB taxonomy): domain Bacteria; phylum Pseudomonadota; class Alphaproteobacteria; order Rhodobacterales; family Rhodobacteraceae; genus CACIJG01. The sequence continues at coordinate 19,314 of CACGMO010000012.1, read as the reverse complement.
GGCAATGAGGAAATCGCTTCATTGCCTCCCTCTACTGATTCAGCAATTGAGCTTAAAAATATCACTAAAAGATTTGGTCATGTTGTAGCTAACAGTGACGTAAACCTTAAAGTCCGCACAGGTACTATCCATGGAATTGTTGGAGAAAATGGTGCTGGAAAATCAACTCTAATGAACATTTTATTCGGTTTGTATAAGCCAGATAGTGGGATGATTTTTTTAAATGGTCAAGCAGTTGACGTGAACTCTCCAGAAAAATCAATAGCTCTAGGAATTGGTATGGTGCATCAGCATTTCATGTTGGTTCCAACATTTACTGTTTTAGAAAATGCAATGCTTGGTAATGAAGGAAGCATGCTTTTGAGAAGCGGGGAGGAGGTTGTTCTTGATAGATTGAAAGGTTTATCAAATAATTATGGTCTTGATGTTGACTTTGAAGCGATAATTTCAGATACCCCGGTCGGAATGCAGCAGCGAGTAGAAATACTGAAAGCTCTAAATAGAGGAGCTAAAATTCTAATTTTAGATGAACCAACGGGTGTTCTAACTCCGCAAGAAACTATTGGTTTGTTCGATATTCTCAGATCGTTAAGGGAACAGGGAGTTACCATAATTTTAATAACACATAAACTTAAAGAGATCATGAGTATTACTGATACGGTATCAGTGATGCGAGGGGGAAAGGTTGTCGCAAATTTTTCTACAGAAAAAACGTCACCTGAAGAATTGGCCGAAAATATGGTTGGCAGAAAGGTGTTATTATCAATTGAAAAGCCTACTTTAAAGGTAGGGAAACCAGTTCTTGAAGTAAAAAACGTGAGCCACGAAAGCAAAGATGGTGTCCTTGTGCTTAAAAATATTTCATTCGATCTAAAAGAAGGAGAAATATTAGGAATTGCAGGAGTGGCTGGTAATGGACAATCGGAACTTTTAGATATTCTTTCGGGTATAGAAACCCTTCAGATAGGGCAAATTACTGTTAATGATAAAACAATTTTGCCATTTCAAGATTGGAATTCAAAAAAAGCAAGAGAGTTTGGCGTTGCTCATGTGCCTGAGGATAGGCACAAACGAGGTTTGGTATTACCATTTTATAATTATGAAAATAGCATATTGGGTTACCACCGGAATGAGAATTATTCTAGTGGCTTTTTGATGGATAAAAGGAAAATATTAAATTTTGTGGATGACCTTGTTGAAAATTTTGATGTAAGACCTAGAAGCTCTTCAATTTCTTCAGGAAAGTTATCTGGTGGAAATCAGCAAAAGTTGGTACTTGCGAGAGAGATAGAAAGCAATCCCAATATCCTTTTAGTTGGCCAACCGACTAGAGGAGTTGATATAGGAGCAATTGAAAGAATATATGAAGATTTAATGAAGTTAAAAAGTAAAGGTACAGCTATCTTGCTTGTTTCAGTTGAACTGGACGAAATCATGTCTTTATCTGATAGAATCGTAGTGATGAACCAAGGCACTATCGTTGGAGAAACTAATAGCTCAAATGCAACTGAGTTAGACCTTGGAAAAATGATGTCAGGTCTCGAACAGGTTTAAGGGGTTAGAATGAGTGATAGTAATATTATTCCCAAATGGCTCTCGGTAGGCGTGATACCACTGATGAATTTGTTTTTAGCATTTTGTGTGTCTGGATTATTCATTTTTTTTATTGGAGAGAATCCGTTTAGAGCAATCTTTGTCATGATAAAAGGTGCTTTCTATTACCCTGGGGCTATAGGGTACACGCTCTATTATACAACAAATTTTATTTTTACTGGACTAGCAGTTGCCCTGGCATTCCACGCTCGGCTCTTCAATATCGGTGGGGAAGGACAGGCATATGTAGGTGGACTTGGGGTGGGTCTAGTATGTTTGATTTTTGATCAGCATGTTGTGGGTTTCCTAGTTACGATATTAGCTATTTTGGGATCAGTAATTTTTGGGGCAATTTGGGGTATAATTCCAGGATATCTTCAGGCGAAAAGAGGTAGTCATATTGTGATAACAACAATTATGTTCAACTTTATAGCAGCAGCACTGATGGTGTATTTATTGGTTAATGTAATAATAGAACCCGGACAGATGTCTCCCGAGACAAGAGACTTTGCATCAGGTGTGGGATTAGTGCAAATACATATATTGGCGAAATATCTGGGATTAGAAATGGCAATGTCCCCCTTAAATCTCTCTTTTATAGTCGCTTTAACTGTCTCAGTTGGTTTTTGGTTTTTAGTGTGGAGAACGAAGTTTGGTTATGAAGTGAGGTCTCTTGGTCACTCGGAAACAGCAGCCATATACGCGGGCATTAAAGTATCATCTACAATCATAATTGTTATGGCTATTTCTGGGGGTCTTGCTGGTCTGGTTGCAATTAATGAACTTTTAGGAGTTCATAATAAACTGCTTTTGGGTTTTACGGCGGGATATGGCTTTACTGGTATAGCAGTTGCCTTGATGGGAAGAAATCATCCTGTTGGTATATTTCTGGCTAGTCTTTTATTTGGAGCTTTATACCAAGGTGGAACGGAATTAGACTTCGAGTTTTCATCGATAACCAGGGAAATGGTCTTGCTCATTCAAGGTTTAATAATACTTTTTTCTGGAGCGCTAGCTTATATGTTAAACCCTTTGGTGGAGAGAATTTACATCAAGTATTACGGGAATTATAATAATGCTTGAAAGTTTTCAAATTATAATCTCCTTACTCGACTCAACTATTAGGATTGCAACTCCACTAATATTTTGTGCGATGGCTGGTATTTTTTCTGAGAGAAGCGGTATCATAGATATTGGATTAGAGGGTAAGATGCTGCTATCTGCTTTTGTAGCTGCAACAGCGACATTCCTGACAGGGTCTCCAGTTTTTGGATTATTTGCTGCTATTTTAGCGTCATGCAGTGCGTCTTTAATCCATGGGTTCGCCTGTATTACAAATAAGGGAGACCAAGTTATAAGTGGTTTGGCTATAAATATTTTGGCATCAGGCTTGACAATAACTTTAGGGATAGCTCTATTTTCTAGAGGTGGTCAAACGCCGCCTTTAGCATCAGAACAACGATTTATGCCTATTGATTTTCCTTTTCTGGATCAGTTGAGTTTTGTTCCAGTCTTTGGAGAATTATTTGTTGAAGTAATTTCAGGTCATAATATTCTAGTTTATCTTTCAGTTTTAGCTGTTTTTTTCACTTACTATGTAATTTTTAAAACTAGGTTTGGTCTTCGACTAAGGGCTGTGGGGGAGAAACCTGAAGCAGTTGATACTGCTGGAATTTCGGTAATAAAAATGCGATATCAATCTATTTTAATCGCTGGAATGTTATGCGGACTTGCAGGAGCTTATCTATCAATTGCTCATGGTGCGGGATTTGGAAGAGAGATGTCTGCTGGTAAAGGTTATATCGCTTTAGCAGCAATGATATTTGGTAAATGGAACCCAATTCCAACTCTATTTGCGTGCCTTTTATTCGGATTTTTAGAGGCATTAGGGGTAAGGCTGGAGGGGGTCGAGTTAATATGGATCGGAGAAGTTCCAGTGCAAGTAATGCAGGCATTACCATATGTTCTCACTGTAGTTTTGCTAGCAGGCTTTATCGGAAAAGCAAGGGCACCAGGAGCCATAGGCGTCCCCTACAGCAAAGAAGGTTAATTTAAATTAAGCTTCATTATTATTGCATCTTCTCGACTACCTGAACTATTTCTGTAATAGTTTTTTCGAATGCCGCACTCTATAAAATTAAACGAGGAATACATATTTTTTGCTGGGATGTTACTAATTCCTACTTCAAGAGTTATAAAGTCTGCTCCATAATATTTGGAAAAGTTTATGATATTCTTAAAGAATTTTTTCCCTAATCCCCTTCCTCTGAGACTTTCTGCAACGCCAATAAAGTATATCTCTACTTCGCGATCAGTGAGACTTAGTATAGCTATACAATTTTCTTCCTTTTCGATCTTGATATTTCTAGACTTCTGAAATCGTTTGAAATCCTCCAAAGAGAACTGAATTGACTCAATGTCTACACATTTTTTATAGAGACTAAAATATTCCTCAGCTAACATCTAATGGTTTATCAAGTATTTTCGGTCCTTTATATTTGGCGAATAAAGACTGACCAGGTGATATGTATAAAGGCTTTGGTAAAAACTTTCTGGAACTTACTACTTTTCTTGAGAAATTGAGTAAATCTCGGATAGATATCTCATTTTGTTCGATAAATTTTTTTACTTTAATACTTGTTGCTATTTCTTTTGCTTTATACCCAACAACTACTAAATCAGAGTGATAATCGGAGGTTTTAATATCCTCTATTTCTGAAGAGGACATAAAAATAAGCTCTTCATCTTTTAATATGCACCAGTATATTTTATTCCCTCTATATTTGAGAGAAATTAAAGCGGACTTATATATTTTTGATAGCGCTTGAAACTTATTTATACCTATTAGTTGAATAGGTAAAGAACAACAAATACCCTTCATAGCAGATAGTGATGCCCTAATCCCGTTAAAATTTCCGGGTCCAGTACAAACCACAATTCTATTAATCTCGCGTATTTCTGTCTTATTTTTCTTTAGAAAGTCTGAAAGAAAAAAAAAATTTTATCAAAATTTGGTTGGTCTACATTTTTGTATTCAGAAAATACGCCGTTAATATCGAGACCCATCTTTATATCTGAGGTGGTAAGGTCTACAGCGAGCGTGTTCATAATCCTTTTTATCAAGCTACAGGTCTAACTTCAGTCACTTCAGGGATGTAGTGCTTAAGTAGATTTTCAATACCCATTTTTAATGTCATAGTTGATGAAGGACATCCAGCGCAAGCCCCTTGCATATGCAAGTATACTACTCCTTCCTCAAAACTCTGAAAAGTGATATCTCCACCATCTTGGGCAACAGCCGGTCTAACCCTGGTATCTAAAAGGTCTGTTATTTTTTTTACTATTTCACTGTCAGGTCCATCATGAATTTCGTGCAATGAGTCTCCAAACTTCTCCTTTAATATTTCCTCACCAGATTGTAAAAAGTCCATAATCGTTCCCAGTAAAGCTGGCTTTATATGTTCCCATAAGAAATCTTCTTTCTTAGTAATTGTGATAAAGTCGCTTCCCAGAAAGACCCCAGCTACGCCATCTACACCAAACAGTTTTTTTGCTAAAGGTGAACTTTCAGTATGATCGCCCTCACTAAAGTTGGCGGTTCCTGTACCCAAAACGGTCTGACCAGGTAAGAACTTCAGTGTTGCAGGGTTGGGTGTCTCTTCTGTTTGGATAAACATAATTTTTCTCCAGTATTATTCTATGAAACTTAGATAGTTAGTACTTTAGCATTTTTCAAGGCTAAGATACAGCTTCAATTCTTTCCTTTGTCATTGAACCTGGCACGATAGTAACAGGTATGGGCAAGTTGCCACCATCTCGTGAAACTAATTGGCTTATTAATGGCCCAGGACCTTCACTCGAATTGTTTGCCCCTAAAACAAGTACCCCAACTTCTTTATCTTCCGAGATTTGGTTCAGTACCTCAGTAGCTTTTTCTCCCTCTCGAATAACTAATTCAGCCTCGAGCTTTAACTCCTCTTTCATCCAGTTTGAATAAATCTGAAAATTTTCTTCAATCGTTTCCCTTGCTTCTTCTCTCATTTTTTCGGCAACGCCAAGCCAGTGCGTTTGATCTTGAGGTGTGATAATCGCTAGTACTTCTACACCACCACCGGTCTTAGCGGCTCTGGTGGCCGCATAGTGAAGCGCATTTAAGAACTCGGGACTATTATCCATTATTACTAAAAATTTTCTCACAATTCCTCATATAAAAACGATGAACTAGTGTATCCTAAAAATCTAATAAATCTTATATTTTTATTTCAAGAACCCAACTATCTCACGTGTCTTTTGTAATATTGGTTGAGAAATATCACTAGCTTTTTCAGTTCCTTTTTGCAAAATTTCTACAATATATGTTTCTTCATTAAGGAGCTTTTTTATCTCTTTATTTATTGGGTCAAGTTCAGAAATAAGGATATCTGATAGCTCATCTTTCAATTTTTTAAAATCCGATCCTGAAAATTGCTCCAGTGTTTTTTCAATAGATTGATCTGCTAGAGTTGCATAGATACCGAGCAAATTTTCTGCTTCTGGACGGTTCGCAAGTTCCTCTTTTTCGCTCGGTATTTCATAGGGGTCCGTCTTTGCCTTTTGAATTTTTTTTCTAATCGAATCGCTATCATCGGTTAGGTTTATGCGAGACATCTCTGATGCTTCTGACTTAGACATTTTCTTGGTTCCATCTCTCAAAGACATTATTCTTGTGGCTGTTCCTTCTATAATTGGTTCTGGTATTGGGAAAAAGCCTGGCGCGTCGAAGTCATTATTAAATTTCATAGCTATATCGCGAGTTAATTCGAGATGTTGTTTTTGGTCTTCACCCACCGGTACATGAGTGGCGTGATAAGCAAGAATGTCTGCCGCCATTAGAGTTGGGTAACAATAAAGTCCAAGAGAAGCATTTTCTCTATTTTTCCCAGCCTTCTCTTTAAATTGTGTCATACGATTCAGCCACCCAATTCTTGCTACACAATTGAATATCCATGCTAGCTCTGTATGTGTCGAGACTTGGCTTTGGTTGAATATAATTGAATTTTCTTGCCGTAAACCACAGGCTAGAAAAGCGGCTGTTACCTCGATAGTATTTTGGCGTAATTCTTTTGGATCTTGCCAATTGGTTATTGCATGAAGATCTACCAGGCAATAAATGCACATAGCATTTGTATCTTGAAGCTCAACAAATCGTTTAACGGCTCCGAGATAATTTCCTAAGTGGAGGTTTCCCGTGGGCTGCACACCAGAAAAAACTAATTTACTATCCATCAAAAACGTCTCTTATATTACTTACCAAAGTCATTGACCCAAAAATTCTTATCCAATATACCCAAAAACTTTAGGCATGCAAAATAACTAATTCCTGATAGGGGTATGACCATACTTAACCATAGGATTGTGAGGATTTGCGTAGAAAAATACTGAAGCGTAAAAGATTTCGTCAATATTAACAAAATGAGCATAACACAACTGCTAAGGACAATTCTTGGTAGGCCCCGTTTAAAAGCACTAGTAAAATAAAAACCAAATTTGTAGGTATGATAGACTAATGAAATAAATACCAACCAATTTGTGATTGCGTATGCTATTGGAGGCGCTAAAAACTCCAATGTATCTAGTAGGGTATAAGCAAGACTTACGTTTAAGAAAACAGATGCTAGCGAGTAATAAAAAGGTATTCTGATATTTTTCTCTGCATAATAAAAGTTGAGTAATAGCATTTGTAAGCTTATTGGTATGATACTTAAGCTGTAGATTGATAAAGCTTTACTAGTTTGAATAGCATCATTCACTAAAAAATTGCCTCTTTGAAATAGAGACGATATGATCTCGAAATTTAGATATATTAAACCCACAGAGGCAGGCAGTGCAAAAATAAGGGACAGTAGCATAGACCGGTTTAGATATGAGTTGCCCTCAACTTTTCGACCACTTTTTTTTAGTGAACTAAGTTTTGGTAGAGTAACAACATTTAAAGCAACCCCAATAAGCGCAATTGGAAGCTGTGCGAGCCTATCAGCATAAATAAGCCATACCATAGCACCATCAAAAAGAGATGATATTTGTCTGCCCACTACGAGATTTATTTGTGAAACGCCACTTGCTAAACTAACGGGCATTGATTTTAAAAATATTTCTTTTGAGATACTTAAATTCGGATTTAAGGCTGATAAATTCACTGAAGTAAGGGAAATTCCATTCAACCTACATGCTATGAAAACCATTACTAAGTTGACAAAGCCAGAAGCCAATACAGCTACGCAAAGATTATAACCAAAATCACCAGAGTAAAGGGCAGAAAAAATTAATGAACCAATAAGAAATAAGTTTAAAACACCCTGCGTAGCGGTACTGATGTGATATAGGTTGAGAGCGTTAAGTACTGAATTGAATAATTGTACCAGTGAGATGAGAAGAATGTACGGAAACATTATCCTTCCATACAGTACTGCCAATTCGAACCTTTCGTCATATAAAAAACCAAACGCAAGTGCTTTTATTAAAGCAGGCATAAAAATCACTCCTAGTATTGAAATCAAAGCTAAGATTATAAAAAGAGAAAAAAACACAATTGTAACAAGCTCGTTAGCGTTTTTTTTTCTACCTTTGACACCTATAAAAATCGGTATAAACACTTTATTAAATGAGCCCTCAGCAAATATTTGCCTAAGCATATTCGGAACAGTAAATGCGAGTAAAAAAGCTTGAGCCACAGGACCTGAACCAAGAAAAAGAGCAAGAAAAATATCACGCAAAAATCCTAATATTCGGCTAAAGAGTGTCCAAAGACCAACAATTGAGAAGTTATTAATAAGAGAGGATTTCTTTGTCATTAATTTTTTAGCGCCTTCTTAAAATGTTTATCAAGATAAAACAAAAGCTCCTTCCTCACTTGCTCTAGCTTTTGTGAGGATGTAATTTTTTCGCCAAATAAATCATTTACATAAAATGTGTCTACAGCTTGCTCTCCATATGTAGCAATTACCGCAGACCTAATCGTAATTTGGTTCCGAAATAGTGTATTCGTTATGTCATATAGAAGGCCTAATCTATCTCGAGTGTCAACTTCAATCATAGTTTGTTTATGCGACCCTTTATTATCAAAAGAAATCTTTGTCGGAACCTCAAAGTACTTCTCACGGTCTTTTATTTTGTCTTGTTTCTCTAGCATTGATTTTGTGATAATCTCCCCTGAGAGAGTTTTCTTAACTGTTTCTAACAGCTTTTTAGTTTTTCTTTCATCATATTTTTTTCCAAGATTGTCTTGTATCCAAAAAATAAAATTTGCTATTCCGTCTTTTGTTGTAAATGTTTTTGCATCAATAACGTTAGCAGACGCAATTGCTAGTGCTCCTGCCAATCTTGAAAAAATGCCAGGATGGTCTTCCATGACAAAAATTATCTTTGTTATATCACGCTCGTTGTCATATGCCGGTTCAACCTGCAATGGACCTTGCTCAAGCCTAATGATCATTTCGGCTATAAGCTTTTGGGTTGGCGTATCTAAAACTAGCCAATAAGCATCAAAATGGCGCAAAGTTTCCTTTTTGATATCTTCATTGTTAAACCCTTGGAGATATCCCTTAAGCTTTGCCTTTGCTGTATCTATTCGCTCTGACCTTGTTTCCACCTTGATATCTTTTGAAACCAATTTAAGTGTTTGAAAGTAAAGGCTCTCAAGTAGAGACTTTTTCCAATTGTTCCATGCATCAGAAGATACCCCTTTTATATCACATACAGTAAGTATAAATAGTAGATCTAGTGTTTCTCTATCTGTGACATACTCTTGAAAATCTATAATTGTTTTTTGGTCTGATAAATCTCGTTTTTGAGCAAAATCAGACATCATTAAATGATTTCTCACTAACCAACAAATTTTCTTACGCTCACTATCTTTCAGAGAAAACCTTTTGCATAATTTGGTGGCAATTTTCTCACCCTCAATAGAGTGGTCATTTTCTAGCCCCTTTCCAATATCATGAAAGAGTATTGAGAGATACAGGACTTTTCTATTAAGAGATTTTCTCGAAAATATTTCCTCAACAGCTGTGCCATAGTTTTTTGGTAATTTTTCAATCTCGGATAAAACCTTTAAGCATTGAATTGTATGTTCGTCGACAGTGAACCAGTGGTACATATTAAACTGCATTAAGGCTACAATTCTGCCAAAGTCAGGTATAAATGCCCCTAAAAACCCAACTTCGTTCATTCTTCTCAGAACTCTTTCGGGATTGCCGTAATCAATCAATAAACTTAAAAACAGGTCATTTGCCTCAAAACTATTTTTGAGCTCAGAGTCTACCAAATCTAAATTTTGTGAAACTAGTCGTAATGCCTGTGGATGAATAAGAATTTTGGAGTCGAGGGCACAAATGAATAGCTTTAAAATATTTATGGGCTTTTCTGTTAAAAAATTTTTATCTCTGATATTGAGTCTGCCTTTTTCAATAATTAACCCTGCTTGTAATGGCTTCAATGATCTTCCGGAAAGCCCTAGCAGTTCTGACAGGTTTCTCTTAAACCCTTTTTTCTTTGCCAAATAATTCTCTTCTATTGCAGTTAAGAATATTCTCGTAAGATCTCCAACATTTTTTGCCTGTAAAAAATATTTTTGCATAAATATCTCTACGCCTCTTCTCGAGTTATCATCTTCAATATTTAAGCTTTTTGCTAAATCAGCTTGAATGTTAAAATATAATTTCTCATTAGCGTAACCTGATATTTGGTGAATTTTACACCTTATAAACCAAAGAAAATTTTCCGCTTCTGTAAATATTTCTAGCTCTCTCCTCTTAAAGATCTTTTTCTCTATAAGGGATTGGATGTTATCGGTTCTATAAATATACTTTGATATCCAGTATAAGGTATGGAGGTCTCGTAGTCCTCCCTTACCTTCTTTAATATTTGGCTCAAGCATATACCGCGCATTAGCATGCTTAAGGTGTCTCTCTGCTCTCTCCGAAAGCTTTCCTTCTACAAAATTAGATGCTTTTTTTGAAAAAACTTTTTTCTTTAGCGTAGTCTCTAATTCTTGAAATAAGTCTCTACTTCCACAAAGGTATCTCTTCTCCAGCATTGAGGTTCGTATTGTTAAGTCATCCAAACCTAGTTGAACGCAATCAGATATAGTTCTAGATGAGTGACCTACTTTAAATTTTAAATCCCAAAGTAAATACAATACAGACTCTACTACACTCTTAGCCCAACCTGTCTGACGCTTATTGGACAGGAATAATAAATCTATGTCGGAATAAGGAGCCATTTCACCCCTTCCGAAACCTCCTATAGCAACTAACGATAAGCTTTGACTTTCAGAAGGGTTAGTAAACGGATGGAATTTTTTATGAACTATATTAAAAACAGTAGTAACCAATATATCTGTTTTTTTACAAAAAAGGCTTTTCGCTTCGTTGCCTAAAAAAGGGCATTTGTTTAGAAAATCAAAAGCGACTTGGGTCATGAGCTCATTAGAAGTTCTAAGAATAGATGTTATCTCTGCTCTTGTCTTTACATCTGGATTATTGGGAATAGCTAAATCTGAAAGTTCCTTATTTAACTTTTCTCCGTAACTATCCATTTCGATTATGGTCTTCTTTGCTGTCTGCATAAACTAGAGTAATATTATATTTAGTTAGACTACACGAGAGAATTATTAAAAATTTTTTAAAAAGTCTGGAAAGCTTAAGGCTGAGAAGTTATATAAAATTATAATTTTTAATGAATAGTATGAACGAATTTGTATATCCAGAAATTAAGTCCGGCTTATATCTTGTTTCACTTCCAGTGGGCTGTCTAAGTGATATCAGTTTTAGAGCACTACATATGTTGAGTAATTCTGATTACGTAGCTGGCGAAGATACTCGAAGTGTAAGATCACTGTTTAAATTATTGAAAATTAGCAAATCAATAAAGTCTATAATTTCATATCATGATCATAGCTCAGCTTATACAAGAGGGAAAATAATAGAATTAATTAAACAAGGCAAAAGTGTGGCTTTGGTCAGTGACGCGGGCACACCATTGATTTCAGATCCTGGCTATAAACTGGTAAAGACTACAATTGAAGAGGGTTTTGAGGTTTTTAGCGTTCCTGGACCCTCCTCTGTTATTGCGGCATTAACAGTATCAGGCTTGCCAACGGATACGTTTAGTTTTTTGGGGTTTTTACCTAATACCAAAAGCAAGAAGAAGAAACTATTAGAAAGGTATTTAAATCTTGGCTCTTCTTTGATTATTTTTGAGAGTGGCAAGCGACTGCAAAAAACGTTGGAACTGTTAGCAGAAACATGCAGACCATCTACTGAAATATGTATCTGTAGGGAGTTAACGAAATTAAATGAAGAGGTAATCAGGTTTAAAGCACAAGAAGGTATAAAGGTAACAAAAAAAATGAGATCCTTAAAAGGAGAGTTTGTAATTGTAGTAGGAAAAAATGAGCCTCGAGATTTTGACTTGAAAAACCTGGATGAACAGCTTAGAAAAATAAAAAAATCGATGAGTATGAAAGATTCAGTGGATTTTCTAGCTGAGAAGCTAAATATCCAAAAAAAAATTATATATAAAAAAGCCCTGACGATATTTAAAGATAACAATTAACCTAGATTGGTATGTATTTATGAAACTCAAGATAGCATTTCAGATGGATCCAATATCTGATGTCGACATTAACGGAGATACTTCATTTAGATTGGCAGAGGAAGGCCAAAAAAGGGGTCATCAAATATACTATTTTAATCCTGAAAGCTTAGTCTATGAAAGTGGGAACATTATTGCGTATGGCCAGAAAGTAGATATAGACCGGGAAGGAAAACCTGTTATCTCTCTGCAAAAAGAGCATAAAATAGATTTGTCAGGGGAAGTAGATATAGTCTTCTTAAGACAAGATCCTCCTTTCGATATGCTTTATATAACTACAACTTTCTTGTTAGAAAGGCTCAAAGGTAAAACTTTAGTTCTCAATGACCCATATTGGGTGAGAAACTCTCCAGAAAAACTTTTAGTTCTCGACTTCAAAGACTTAATGCCACCAACAGTTATTACAAGAAGTCTAAGGTCAATTATTGATTTTCGAAAAAGATACAAAGATGTAATTCTTAAGCCTCTATATGGAAATGGAGGGACAGGTGTATTTAGATTGGTCGAAGGCGACAAAAATTTAAATGTTTTCTTTGAAACATTTGTAACTACCTCAAGAGAGCCAATCATCGTTCAGCAATTTTTACCAGATGTGTCTAATGGAGATAAGAGAATTATTTTAGTTGATGGAGAGCCGATCGGTGCAATCAACCGTATTCCCCCTGAGGACGATATTCGATCAAATATGCATGTTGGTGGTACACCTGCAAAGTCACACTTGACTGAAAGAGATACTGAAATATGTAAAAGGCTCTCACCGGTGTTGAAAAAGAAAAATTTATTTTTTGTGGGAATAGATGTAATTGGTCAGCATTTGACGGAAATAAATGTGACTTCGCCTACGGGCTTACAAGAACTAGAGCGCTTCGAAAACAAGAATTATGCGCAAACAATTTGGGAGGATATTGAGAAAAAATGGAAGAGCGAGCAATAGATAATAAGACCACGTTTATAGCAATTATTATGATGGCCTCAGTGGTTATTCTTTCCAATGTATTGGTCCAGTTTTATCTAGGTGCTTTTTTAACTTATGGAGCGTTTACCTATCCTATAGCTTTTCTGATTAATGACGTTGTGAATAAATTAGAGGGTCCCAGAAGAGCAAGGCAGGTAATTTTTTGGGGTTTTGTCGTCGGCGTTATATGTTCTTTAATTGGTAGTCAAATTGAAGGCGAGTTTGGTCCTTTGGTTACCTTAAGGATTGCTGTAGGCTCAGGTCTTGCATTCTTGATAGCACATTTTAGCGACACTTATATATTTCATTTTTTTAGAAAATTAAGATGGTGGGTTCCGCCTTTGGTATCATCAACAATAGGCTCGGCTCTCGATACGTTGATATTCTTCTCTATAGCGTTTTCAGCAACATTCGTATTTATTGAACCACAAAATGATGTAGCGTGGGCGAACGAGGCATCAGCGCTGTTGAACTTTTTTCCCATAGACACACCTTTTTGGGTAAGTATGGCTGTAGCTGATTTCATGGTAAAATTAGTTCTGGCATCCTTATTCTTGATCCCATTTAGAAGGATAGTTTTATCAGCTCGCCAAATAAATATATGATATTAACTTTGCTTCAATAGTCTTGATTTTTCCCTTTGCCAATCTCTCTTTTTCTCGGTTTGTCTCTTATCGACGGCCTTCTTTCCTTTGGCAATACCAATTAAAAGTTTAACTTTTCCTTTTTCGTTTAAGTAAAGTTTTAGAGGAATAAGAGTCATTCTTTCCCTAGTTAAATTTACCCACAGTTTCTTCAGTTGCTTTTTATTGATAAGTAGTTTGCGCCTTCTTCTTTCTTCATGACCAAATGTTTTTGAATTCGAGTGAAGAGGTATGTAACAGTTAATCAGCCACAACTCTCCTTCCTCGATACTTGCATAACTTTCAGCAATGAGACCCCCGCTATCTCTCAGAGACTTCACTTCTGAACCCACCAAGACCAGACCACACTCAAGTGTCTCACCAATCTCATAGTTGTATCTAGCTTTACGATTTTCGGCGAGTGATTTGGATGATACTTTTTTTTTACTCATCGGAAGCTGAGATTAAACCTGCGGTATGCATAGCTGATTTTATCTGGCTCTCTGTCTCTGTAGATATTGTACACAGAGGTGCTCTCACTTCATTTTCACATTTGCTTAGTAGGCTTAGAGCGTATTTAGTCGGCGCTGGGCTTGGCTCTGCGAAGGCGGCACGGTGAAGGGGTAGTAGTTTATCCTGATATTCAAGCGCTTCTTTATAATTACCAGCCAGCATCGCATCTTGAAAGAGTGCTGAAATTTTTGGAGCAATATTTGCAATTACCGAAATGCAACCGACACCACCATGCGCATTAAACCCTAGCGCGGTGGCATCCTCGCCAGATAATTGGAGAAAATTCGTTCCACACGTTTCTCTGGTATCAGAAACCCTAGAGACATCACCAGTTGCATCTTTTACCCCAATAATTCGTGGTAATTTAGATAACTGACCCATAGTATCAGGGTTCATATCAATGATTGATCGACCTGGAATATTATAAATTATAATAGGCAGATTTGAGTTATCATGCAGTCTTGTGTAATGATTAAGAAGACCTTTTTGATTTGGTTTGTTGTAGTATGGAGTAACTACTAACGCAGCATCAGCTCCTACTTTTTCAGAAAATTCCATAAGTTCTATAGACTCGGCAGTACTATTGGAGCCTGCACCAGCTATTATTGGTATCCTCTTTCCTGAGAAGTTTATTATCGCTTCCACAACTTCCTTATGTTCTTGATGACTCAGTGTCGGAGATTCACCAGTTGTTCCAACGGCCACTATTGCAGAACTACCCTCGCTGATATGCCACTCAACTAAATTCTCAAGTGCAGAAAAGTCAACCTCTCCATTTTTAAACGGAGTAATCAGTGCAGGGATCGAACCTTTAAACATTATTTTAAACCTTTTCAATAATTACAATTGTAACATAATATATAGGAAACAAAAATTCGCAAGATTCATAATCTCGTTCACAAAACTCTGAGTTTACATTTCTGCTTTTTTTTCAGATAACCAAATCAAGATAGGTAAAATCCTTATTATGACAAAATTATTTTTGCTAATTTTCACTTTAATTCTTGTTCTTTTTAAAGCAAGCATGGCTGAGGATTTGGAAGATTACATAAATAAAGGGCATGTAGAAGTTTTAGTAGAAGCACTTAAGTATTCTGATGCAAGTATGTTTGATGAGGCAAAAAATGAAATAAAAGACACCAATAATGAAAATTTACTGTTGTTTATCAAATGGCTAAAATTACGGGAGGGTAAAGGCAGTTTTTCCGAATATTCCGAGTTTTTGAAATATCATGAACATTGGCCACAGCAGCGTTTATTAAAAAAGTTTGGAGAGCTGTCTATTGACGAAAATGTTAAAAAAGAAGACATACAAACATTTTTCAAAGTTGGTGCAGATTGCAAAAAACTAAAAGAGGTTTCATCTCGTTTATATGAAGACGACTGCCTTCCCCAGACAGCCCAAGGCTCGATAGCTCTCTTGCAGATACTAAACGCAAATACCAATACTGAATTTTTTAATGAGGTTTTGGAAAAGCTAGTGGTAAGACAAATAGTGACAGATAAACAATGGAACTATCTGAATACCTATCACAAAAGTAAATTAGCTGAGATGGCTACCCAGCGATTTAAACACTTTAAGAAAAAATCTGACCTAAATGAGTTGGATAGAATTTCAATTTTTTTAGATGAAAAGGAATTGAAAATTTTAAAGAAGGTAAAAGAGTATAAAAAAATAAAGAAACTGTCTAAAAATTTCACGTATAAAGCCAAAGACTTCAATGACGTAGGGGTGGCATATGATTACATCTCTCTTTTGAGGAGATCTGGCCAATTTGATTTGGCTCAAAAGCTCATTAGGAAAAATTCATCAAGGCATTTTGAAATTATTGAAGATGAAAGATGGCTTCAAATTAAACAAATTTACTCTCTAAGAGCGCTTAGAGGAGGATACGCTAACAGAGCTTATGAAATAGCAAACACCAAATATAACTTTTCCGACAATCCAAACTCTCTTAGCGATTTTCTTTATCTTGAATGGTTGGCAGGTTTTATTGCTTTAGAATTCTTCAATGACCCTAAATTAGCGAAAAAACATTTCTTAAATTTCTTTACATTGCTAAAAGAGTGGGAAGAAAAATCCAACTATCTAAATGAAATTGGTTATCAGAAAGATATAATTTCACTTGATATCGCTAGCGCTAGAATTGGTTATTGGCTTGGAAAAACCCTTATACAATTGGGCGACAAAAAGAGTGCTCAGGAATTTTTTACCTTATCGGCGAACTATGATTACTCCTTTTATGGTCAGCTTTCTCTCGAGAGGTTGAAGATAAAGCCTAGCCTACGTTATGTGAAAAGAAAAGATAGTAAAAGTTTTAAGATAAATAATCAAAAAGGCCTAGTTGAAGTAGCCGCCAGTTTATATTTCGCGGAAAGGGGAGTTTTGTCTGATTATATATTTGGACATCTGGCTAAGTACCTATCAGAGCAAGAAAGATATAGGCTTTGTCATATACTTCACGACGCTGGATTTATAAAGGGCTCGTTGACAGTAGCGAAAAAGTCAGCAGAAAAAGGAACCCCCCTACATAGTGAATTGTTCCCAACCAATAAAGATTTTGCATTTGACCAGAATGTCGATAAGTCACTGGTTTTATCGGTTATAAGGCAAGAAAGCGAGTTTTTTAGAGCTGCAAAGTCTAGAACGGGAGCGCTTGGTTTAATGCAATTAATGCCTAACACGGCAAAAGAAGTGGCTAGAAAACTTAAAATTAAATATCAAAAGTCAAAGCTCATAACTGATGAGAATTATAATATTCGCTTAGGGTCATATTATTTGAAGTATTTATTAAAAAGGTACGAAGGTAGTAAAGTTCTTACCTTAGCTGCCTATAATGCTGGTCCTGCAAATTTGAAAAAATGGTTATCTAATATGGGAGATCCAAGAAAAAAGGGTATTGACCCCCTAGTATGGATTGAATTGATACCATACCCAGAAACAAGAAATTATATAAAGCGTGTATTGGAGGCCATTTGGATATATGATAGTAAGATTTCCGGGTTAGTTGAAAAGCCAAACTTGGCAAAAAAATATTTTGGCCATCGTTTTTAAATTTGAATAAAAACCAAGTTGGCAAACGTTTATATGAAAAATTTTCAGTTTTTTAGATTTTTTGCAGTGTTGTCGAGTAAGTATGACATAATACCCGCAATTATAACGATCGAAGAGCCTAGTATGATAGGCCATGTTATACTTTCATTAAATATTAGAACTCCAATAATGCCAGCAAAAACCAAGTGGAAATAAGCAAATGGTTGAATAACGGCAGCTTCAGCGAACTCGAATGCTTTGATAAGTGCGAAATGACCAACGATACCCAAAATACATAATATTGACATTAAGAGAATATCTGATTTTTCAATAGGTATAATATAAAATGGAGCTATAAGTGTTGAGAAGAAAGCTCCGATCAATCCTGTCCAAATTAAACTTGTATAACTACTGTCACTAAAACTTGCCATCCTTGTTAAAACTCCATAGAGGGCAAATAGGACCGCTCCAATGAATGGAATAATTGAATGTATTTGAAATACATCACCATCGGGTTTGACAATTATCAATATCCCTAAGAATCCTACCAGTACTATCGCAAATTTCAGCTTTGTAAGATCTTCTTTTAATATAAAGTATGAGAAGATTACGACTAATAAAGGATAACTTGAAAAAATTGCTGATGTAGCAACTAAGCCCACTATAGTAAAGGAGTAGACGGTGACAAATATTTCGGCTACTAAAATACTACTTCTTAAAATCTGCAAGAGTGGCCTTTTGCTAAATACAAGGGAGCGCGATTTCTTAAATAAAAAAAAGTATAACGAAATTCCTGCAGCTAATGCCCAAAATCTTAGTATAATCGTCAACGTAACAGAGTATTTTTCAGCGAGATATCTTGAGAGGCCATCTTGTGTAGCAAAGACTAGAGTGGCAATAAGCATCAAAGCTATGCCTAATCTAACGCTCTGACCGTTCAATTATGATGCCACTGCAGACATGGACAAAACCCCAGACATATCGGTAATCCAAAACTCTCCAGTATCTGAAGTGTTAATGGAAAATTCATCGGACACAAATATTGGGTTTAGTGCTCTATATTTAAAATACTGTAATCTTCCCTGAAACCTCTGATCCGCAGCATCAATTAAATTTTGCGCTAGTAATGGGCCATGAACGACTAGTGAAGGGTAGTATTCAACAGTTTTGCAATAATCCACATCATAGTGAATTCTATGACTATTCATGGTTAATGCAGAATATTTAAAAAGTTGATTTTCTGTATACTTCCTATTCAAACAAGCTTCAGAGGGTTTGTTGTGTGGCTTGTGCACTCTCTGATCAAATCCTAAACGGACGGGAAGATATACAATGCTTTGCCGTTCGATTAGAAGTGTCGTGTCGTTATTTTTCAATTCATTTTTTATTTCAATTACACAGAAGTCACCTGAGGTACCTTTTTTGTAATTTATACTTTCAAGCGTAATAACCCTTGTTATTTCCATTCCAATCAAGAGTGGTTCAAAAAAGTTAATTTCACTTCCTCCCCACATTCTTCTAGGGAAGCCAGTATCTGGAATTATGTTGTTTCCTGGTTTAATGTGGCCATCCAACCCGAGAAGCTTATCTTCAGCAGTCTCCCAACAGAAAAACCAATGCCAGTACTTAGGGAGTGGTTCGCCCAACTTTAATTCAAGTTCATTTACTTGGAAAAAGTCCTTAGCAACGCGTGATCTCGCTATATCAACTTTATCTTTAATGACTTTTTGTTTCTCTAAATTTTTTCTAATATCTTCTTGTGTGAGCATATTATTTGGCCAAAATGAGATTGCCTATCGGCATTTCAGAAACATTATATTGAGGATTGTGCAAGAAATTTTTCTAATAATTTATCTAGCAACTCATTAGATTTTTCATCAGTAAGGTCCCCAGCATCATTAAAGGCTCTGCTTGAATGACCAATTAAAACTTCAGGGGTCTGTATTATTTTGCAGTCGAAGGGA
>CACGMO010000011.1 GCA_902574225.1 uncultured Alphaproteobacteria bacterium | reverse complement strand
GCATAATGGGTTCGATGTAGATCAAAAACTTGCCAGAATTATTAGTGGTATAGATGTCATTTTGACAGGCCATACTCATGATGCCATACCACATGCAATTAGATTAAACAATACTCTCTTGTTATCTTCGGGGTCTCATGGAAAGTACTTGGGGCGAATAGATTTAAAAGTTAGTAACGGAAAAGTTGTTGATAGCACATCATCATTAATTCCAGTTTTTTCTGAAATATTAAAGTCAGACCAAGAGATGATGGAGAAGATAAATGAGGTAAGAGCTCCTTTCGAAATGGTTTCTCAGAAAGTCATTGGCCGAACGGGAACACTATTGTACAGGAGGGGTAATTTTAACGGAACCTGGGATGATGTGATTTGTGACTCAATAATTGAACAAAGAGATAGTGAAATTTCATTAAGTCCAGGTTTTCGATGGGGAACGACCCTTTTACCCGACCAAAAAATAACTATTGAGGATATTTACAGTCAAACCGCTATAAACTATCCGGAAGTCTACAGAATTAAAATGACCGGGAAAGCAATCAAAGAATTACTTGAAGATGTTTGCGATAATATTTTTAATCCTGATCCGTTTTTTCAGCAAGGTGGAGATATGGTCAGAGTGGGTGGCATGACATATGAGTGCTACCCAAAAGAAAAGATGGGGCATCGCATAAAAAATTTAAAATTAATACGAAATGGTAAACATATTGAGAAAACCAAAGAGTATGTAGTGTCTGGCTGGGGATCTGTAAATGAAAACGTAGCAGGTCCTCCTATATATGATGTACTAGAAAACTACATCGTTGATAAACAGGAAATAAAACCAGAAAAGCCCTCACCAGTAAGGGTCATTGGAATGTAGATGGGAAGGCAGTTTAAAGACTGCCTTCCTCAACAAAAACTATGAGAACATATCGGTAGTTATACCGTTGTACCACCCTATAGACTCTTCGTAGGTCTTCTTACGCTTAGCGTTGCCCTCATCTGTTTTAGAGACGAACTTATCTACTACTTCGATCTTTTCTTCTCCAGCTTTATAATTCGCTCCAACCTTTATTCCGTCATTAGTTGCTACCAAGGACCAACATGTATTTGAGAATTTTGCAGGAAACACTCTGCTATCAGTTAGTTCGCCCCTTATATGATTTGCTGCAACCTTTGCTTGGCTATTTGCAGAGAAACCAGATTTTGGCATTGCAGACGCAACTGATGCATCCCCCAGAACGTAAATATTACTATCTGCCTTGGTTTGCATAGATGCTGGAACTATTGGGCTCCAATCTCCATCTGTTACACCGGCATTCATTGCTATAGCACCCGCCCTCTGGGCTGGTACCACACAAGCAACGTCCGCTTTAAATGTATCAAGATCAGTCTCAATTTCCATTGTTTCTGGGTTTACGTTTTTAATGCCACCGTGAGTATCGTTATCAATCCACTCAACCATTCCAGGATAGTGCTTTTCCCAGCCGGCCATAAATAGACCTTGTTTAGAAAACTTATTTTTGGGATCTATAACAACAATTTTCGCAGTGGGATTTTTTTCTTTAAGTATATGAGCAACCATAGAAATACGCTCGTAAGGCCCCGGAGGACATCTGTATGGGTTTGGTGGAGGAACCATAGCAAAGGTACCACCCTTAGGCATATTTAAGACTTGATCTCTCAAAACCTTAACTTGAGTTCCAGACTTCCAAGCATGAGGCATTTTTGTTTGTGCTTCGACCGAGTACCCGTCAATACTGTCATATTTTATATCGATCCCTGGTGATAATACCAACCTATCATAACTGACAGTGGCCCCGGAGCCTAATCTCACTTTGCGTGCAGACGAGTCTACAGATATAGCCCAATCATGTACTACATTAACCCCATGATTAGCGCTTAAATTATTGTATGAATGACCAATTGAATCATAGTCTCGAAAACCCCCTAAATAAAGGTTCGAGTAAAAACATGTGTAATAATGTTTTGATGCTTCAATTAAAGTCACATCAATCGCGCCTTTCGAATCTTTTGCAATGTATCTTGCAGCCGTCGCTCCACCTGCACCACCGCCAACAACAACGACCTTAGGTCGAGCTGATCCTGTAGAAATAGCAGGCATAGCTAACAAAGATGTTGAAGCAAGAGCAAAAGATACAAAGGAACGTCTAGATAGATTATTCATAGTGTCCTCCCTATATTATTTTTTTAAGTGTAACAGGATTATTTATTTTTTGAAAATAAAATTGAACAAGTGTTAATTGTTTCTTTACATATTTTTGATTAAGTTCAGTTTATTTTTCCAAGCTATTAAAATAAATCGCTAAAGACGCTATTTGCTCTTTGT
This sequence comes from uncultured Alphaproteobacteria bacterium, assembly GCA_902574225.1. GTDB lineage: Bacteria > Pseudomonadota > Alphaproteobacteria > Rhodobacterales > Rhodobacteraceae > CACIJG01. The sequence goes on along the minus strand of CACGMO010000011.1, from coordinate 62,083 downwards.
CTAGAGCACCAGCAACCAATTGCATTACTTCGTTCCCCAGCTCTTTATTTTTATATAATATTAGCTTCTTAGCTATATAAAGGGCTTCGGCACCATTTATGGCAGGAATACCTTCATCAGATGAGTTTTGATGACATGTTAAACATTGTCCTGATAAATATTCACCATAATCAAAGTCAGCTCCATCAAGCAACGGTTCTGCTAATAGTCCCCGAAATATCAGCAAACAAGAAATGGCTATAAAAAATTTAAAAACAATATTTACCACATAGTAAGTTTACTCTCCGAAAAGCAAAATTGTAAATGACTTTTATACCCAGGAACAAAATTTACACATATGGCTATAGATCATCCTTATGAGCTTACTGGCCAAATATTAGATTATTTATTTTCTTGGTTTATAAACGGAAAGTTGACCTCTTTAAGTGTAAATTATAGACTAACAGGTGTTTAGAAATGACGGAGCCCAAAATGACAAATAAATCAACTGGAAATAAAGTAATAGTAGCGGGAGTTGGAATGATTCCTTTTGCTAAGCCTGGAGCTTCAGAGACCTATGATATTATGGGTGCAAAAGCAGCTAAGTTAGCGCTCCGAGACAGTGGTGTAGACTATAAAAATATCCAAAGTGCCTTTGTTGGATATGTATTTGGAGATTCCACATCAGGTCAGCGGGCTTTGTATCATGTTGGCATGACAGGTATTCCAATTATAAATGTAAACAATAACTGTTCCACAGGTTCCACAGCACTCTATTTGGCAAGGCAAGCGATAGAAAGTGGTTCTAGTGATTGTGTTCTGGCTCTGGGCTTTGAGCAAATGCGACCTGGAGCGCTAGGTGATATCTACACTGACAGGCCAAGTCCTTTTGGTGAATTTAATGAAACCTGCGAACAGTTAGTAGGGAATGCAGAAATTCCATTAGCGTTACGTTACTTTGGAGGTGCTGGAAAATCACATATGGATAAATATGGGACCACTATGAAAGATTTTGCAAAAATTAGAGCTAAGGCAAGCAGACATGCCGCTAAAAATCCGTTAGCCCTATTCAAAAAAGAGGTCAGTGAGGAAGAAGTAATGGAGTCTCCAATTATGTGGCCAGGTGTTATGACCAGATTAATGGCTTGCCCACCAACCTGTGGTGGGGCTGCTGCTGTCTTAGTTTCTGAAAAGTTTGCGAATAAACATAATATCGATTCTAGTGTGAAGATTTTAGCGCAAGCGATGACAACTGATTACGAGTCTACTTTTTCAGAGAAGGATATGATGCAATTAGTAGGCTACGACATGACTAAGGAGGCGGCAAAAAATGTATATCAGCAAACCGGGATTGATGTTAAAGATGTGGATGTAGTGGAACTACACGATTGTTTTGCCCACAATGAGCTTATAACTTATGAAGCTCTTGGCTTATGTGAAGAAGGCGAGGCGCAAAAGTTTGTTCAAGATGGAGATAATACTTTCGGGGGCAAGTTTGTAACCAATCCTTCCGGAGGATTACTTTCAAAGGGACATCCATTGGGGGCAACTGGATTAGCACAGTGTTTTGAGTTGACCCAGCAACTTCGTGGGAACGCAGGCGAAAAGCAAGTTGATGGCGCTAAAACAGCTCTACAGCATAATCTTGGCTTGGGCGGGGCGTGTGTAACTACGCTTTACCAAAGCACATAATTTGATCAGCTTAGAGCTATACCCAAGAATTTTGACATTCTTTGGTTAAATTTTGCTATGTCGTTAGGGAGCTCTCCTTCCACCATCTTTGCCTGATCAAACAGTAGAAAAGAGGCATCATTTAAAGCATCTTTGTCTGTATCCTTAATCTTATTTAGTTTCTTAATAATATTATGGTCAGGATTTATCTCTAATATTCTGGGCATACCCTTGAAATCTTTATTTTGAATCTTCATTATTCTTTCCATTTGAACATCCATCCCAGTATCAGGTGCTACTAGACAGCATGCGCTGTCAACCAGTTTTGTAGACACTTTAACATCCTGTACGTTTTCACCTAGTATTTCTTTTATTTTTTCGACAAGGCCCTTCATGCCTGCCGGTGGCTTCTTCTCTTTCTCTTTTTTATCGTCTGAAAAAGCTGTTAGGTCTATATCACCTTTGGTAATAGAAACAAACTTTCGGTCTTGAAATTCACCTGCCATAGATAACCAAAATGTATCGATCGGGTCCGTTAGAAATAAGACGTCAAGCTTCTTTTTCTTGAATACTTCAAGATGCGGGCTGCCTTCTGCCATCTCTTTATTCTCTGCTGCCAAATAGTATATATCTTTCTGTTCAGTGTTCATTTTTTCGATATAGTCTGATAAAAACACAAGCTTGTTCTCTCTCATGGACTGGAACTTTGATAATTCCAGAAGTTCTGTCTTTAGGTCAAAATCCTCATAAATTCCTTCTTTAAGAACGATGCCAAATTCATTCCAAAAAGACGAATATGTTTCTTGGTCTTTATCTTTCATCTTTTTCAGTTCGTTAATGACCCTCTTCTTTAATGCCTTAGAGATTTTGTTCAAGGTGACATTATGTTGTAGCATTTCTCTACTAACATTAAGGTCAACGTCTGAGGTGTCGACTATACCTTTAACGAACCTAAGCCATCTTGGTAAAATGCTTTCAGAGTCATCGGTTATTAGGACCCGGTTTGAATAAAGTTTTATCTTAGATTTTACATCCATTTGAAACAAATCAAATGGTCTTGAATCCGGTATAAAGAGAAGATTTATATAGCTCAATGTTCCTTCAACTTTATTGTGTAAGGTGAGTAAAGGTTTATTAAATCCAGCACCTATTTGTTTGTAAAACTCTTCATATTGTTCGGCAGAAATATCTTTCTTCTCTCTTGTCCAAATAGCTGAAGCTTTATTAAGCAATTCAGGTTCATTCTTTTCTTCAATAAAATTTACAGAATACATTAAATGATCTGAATACTTTCGAGTTACAAAACCTATCCTTTCTTTATCAAGATATTCCTTTTCGCTCTTTTTTATATGGAGGGTGATTTCTGTTCCGACCTCCTCTTTATTAGCTTCAGAAATTTCGTATCCTGAAATACCATCTGATTCCCATTTGTTTGCTTGTGTTTGCCCAACACCCTTGCTTACAACTTCAACTTTGTCAGCAACCATAAAAGCGGAATAAAAACCCACACCAAACTGGCCTATAAGATTAACGTCTTTTTTCTTCTTGTCTTTTCCTGCGTTTTTTTCAAGCTGTGCCAAGAATTCTGTGGTTCCGGATTTAGCAATGGTTCCTAAAGAATTTTCTAATTCTTCTTTGCTCATACCGACACCATTATCTTTTATTATCAGCGTGCTATCCTTTTTACTTGCTCGGATCTCAATTTTAAGATCGTCTGTCCCAACGTTATCATTTTTGTCAGTCAGAGAAAGAAAACGGCGCTTATCAAGCGCATCACTGCTATTAGAAATCAATTCTCTAAGAAAGATCTCTTTTTCCGAGTAGAGTGAATTAATTACAATGTTAAGAACGCGACCAGTATCTGCTTCAAAAGCCTTTTTCATTGAGAAATTTCCTTCATTATTGACTTGATTGATCTTATTTATGTATTGAATATTCAGTAGTCAATAAGAACAAACGACTTTTTTGCTTTTTTTAGTATTGTTCAGGTTGTTTTTTAGGCTCAATAAGTGTAAGACCTACCTTTGCAATAATTTTAGTCACAAAGGAATGTGGATGGACTGGGATAAAAAAGGTTGGCGTGGGAAACCAAGAGTTCAGATGCCTACTTATGGTAATTTAGATGAGTTAGCATCTGTAGAGAGTAGCCTAGAAGCATTGCCACCGTTAGTTTTCGCTGGAGAGGTGAGAAATTTAAGGGAACAGCTTGCTAAAGTAGGCACTGGCGAAGCTTTTTTACTTCAGGGAGGAGATTGCGCTGAAAGCTTTTCAGAATTTTCGGCAAACTTAATAAGAGATACGTTCAAAGTAATGCTCCAAATGGCCGTTGTGCTTACCTTTGGCTCAAAAAAGCCAGTGGTAAAAATTGGTCGTATGGCAGGACAGTTTGCTAAACCTCGGTCTGCAGACTATGAAACAATTAATGATCAAAAACTACCATCATACCGAGGAGATATTATCAATGATATTGCGCCGGACTTGAAAAGTAGAGAGCCTGATCCAAAGAGAATGCTTCAAGCATACACGCAATCAGCAGCCTCCGTAAACCTATTGAGAGCATTTTCTCAAGGAGGCTTTGCTGATATACGTCAAGTTCACTCTTGGACCCTAGAGAACACTAGTACAGGAAGCAGATACACACAGTTTTCAGAGCTTGCTGAGAGAATTTCTGAGGCTCTTGACTTCATGGAAGCGGCTGGTGTCTCTCCCAACAATACTCAGACGCTTAGAAAAGTTGATTTCTATACAAGCCACGAGGCATTGCTTTTGGAATATGAAGAGGCACTTTGCAGAATTGACAGCCTCACAGGTTATCCAATTGCAGGTTCAGGCCATATGCTTTGGATTGGGGATAGAACCAGAGATCCAGATGGGGCTCATGTCGACTTTTGTAGTGGTGTAGAGAATCCAATAGGACTTAAGTGTGGACCAAGTCTATCCAAAGACGATTTGGTGAGACTGGTTCAAAAGCTCAATCCAAAAAATGAAATGGGTAGGCTCACTTTAATAACTAGATTCGGTCATAACAAAGTTTTGGATTATCTACCGGGACTGATAAAGATTGTTCAATCAGAAGGGCTAAATGTTGTTTGGTGCTGTGATCCCATGCATGGAAACACTGTTAAGTCAACCAGTGGATTCAAGACTAGACCATTTGATCATGTATTGGCTGAGGTGCAAAATTCGTTCACAGCTCATCGATCAGAAGGGACTTATCTTGGCGGTGTACATTTTGAAATGACAGGAAAAGATGTAACCGAGTGTACTGGTGGACTTCAATTAATTGATGATGAAGACCTTTCCTTGCGGTATCACACTGCCTGTGACCCCAGATTGAATGCTTCTCAATCCCTTGAGCTAGCATTTTTAATAGCGGAACAATTGGAAAAATAAAACAAGGCGAATACTTACTTTTGTAATGCTAAATTTTTGTGTAGTAACATCGCATAAAGAAATACCATCTTCTGAAATAGCTTTATTGAAGAACCATTTGAACGCCAAAAAAGTGGATGTGCTAGGGTCCTGTGGAGTTCAGTTTCAAGTGGATCCAGAAAATATCACTGAGGAGCTTAAGTTAGAAGAAATTAAAAAAATTGACATAAATTTTATTACTGAGGATGAACGAAGTGTTCATCTATTAGCTTCCGATATGGATGGAACTATTTTAGAAGAAGAATGCATTGATGAGATTGCTGATCTTGTAGGAAAAGGGTCGGAAGTTAGGAGGATTACGGCACAAGCAATGAAAGAGGGGTTGGATTTTGACGAATCTTTGCGAAAAAGATTAGCTTTGCTAAAAGGCACCGAATTAGAAGTTCTAGAGCATTGTTTGTCCAAAAAAATTAATGTCAGGCCTGGTGCTGTAACTCTTTTTAAAACGTTTAAAAAACATTTTGGAAAAACTGCTATTCTTTCTGGAGGATTTACTTATTTTTCTGATCATATTCAGAAAGAATTGGAAGCAGACTTCTCATTTGCAAATGTTTTAGAATATAAAGAGGGTTGCTTGACCGGAAAAGCATTAGGAACAATAATAAACGCAGAGAAAAAGCTTGAATTGATGAAGCAATTAATTGCTAGGCAAGGGAAAAACAACTCTAGAGTTGTGGCGGTAGGTGATGGGAACAATGATGTAAGAATGATTTCAGAATCTGGAGTGGGTATTTCGTTTAAGGGCAGTGATCATCTTAATCTTTCTGCAAAACATGTGTTAAAAAATTCAGATATATCGGCTATCCTATTCTTACTTGGACTAAGAGAAGAGCAGTTTGTTTATTAAATCTAATTTGTGGAGAAATTGAGCTTGTCAGAAAAAGGCGTATTAGTGATTTTGTCTTCTCCATCTGGAGCAGGTAAGACGAGCATTGCGCGTGCTTTGGTTGAAGAAAATAAAAACTTTTTATTTTCCGTTTCGTCTACTACTAGAAAATCTAGACCGGGTGAAGTAAATGGCAGAGAGTACCATTTTTTATCCGTTGACGAATTCAGAGAAAGAATTAATGACGGTCAATTTTTAGAGCACGCCAAAGTTTTTGGAAATTTATATGGGACCCCTTTAGAGCCTGTAATGGAGTCCATTAATGATGGTAAAGATTTGATTTTTGATGTTGACTGGCAAGGAGGCAAGCAAATTCGTAGTTCATCTCTAAGTAAATTTGTTATTTCCATATTTATTTTACCTCCATCGATCAAAGCGCTACAAGAGAGACTGATGAAGCGAGCTCAAGACTCTTCAGAAACTGTCAAAGATAGAATGACAAAATCTATTGGTGAAATAATGCACTGGAAAGAATATGATTATGTTATTGTAAACAATAATTTTGAGCAAACCCTTCATGAAGTAAAATCGATAATTACATCTGAAAAGTTGCGACGCGTTAGAAATAGTCAATTGGAGGATTTTGTTGAAACACTTACATACGAATTTAAGGAATTGAAGTCATGACCACTATTTATGAGCTTGGAAATATGAAACCTACGCTGCCAGAAAATAATGATTTTTGGATTGCTCCGAGTGCATTTGTCATAGGTAATGTGATTATGAAAGAAGGAACATCTGTTTGGTTTGGAACAACTATAAGAGGGGATAACGAAACAGTAACAATAATGGATGGCACCAATATACAAGAAAACACAATTCTCCATACAGACTTAGGATTCCCTATTGAGATAGGGAAAAACTGCACAATAGGCCATAAAGCGATGCTTCATGGATGCATTATTGAAGATAACACTCTTATTGGTATGGGGTCGACAATATTAAATGGTGCTCGAATAGCAAAAAATTGTTTAGTAGGTGCCTGCTCCCTGGTAACTGAGGGTAAAACGTTCCCAGAAAACTCTCTCATCATGGGATCTCCAGCAAAGGTCGTTAGGCAATTAACAGAAAAAGAGATTAAGGGGATCACGAAGTCTGCGCAATGGTACCAACAAAACATGAGACGTTTCAACTTAGACATGAAAGCAATTAAATTATAAGCAACTGGAAGGTTAGATGAGTTTAATTGCTATATTGAGAGTTTCAGTTGTTTTAGCTTTGACAATAACGCTAATGCCTATGTATCTGCTTGGGTTAGCTTTAGATTTTTTATTCGGACAAAGGATTGCTATTTTACTTATCAAAAAGTTTTGGTCTAGAGCTGTTATGAAGATAATTGGAATAGAATGGGAACTAGTAGGGCTGAAGAGTGACGCTCATGTTTTTGTCTCCAACCACATTTCTTGGATCGATATCTTGGCTATAAATTGCATTCTAGATGTGGTCTTTATTGCAAAAAAGGAGGTTAGATCTTGGCCAGGTTTGGGTGTCCTTGCCACTCTAGGACAAACAATATTTATAGAAAGAAAATCTTTAAATGCACTTTCGCACAAGTCGGCTGTGGAAGAATGTTTAAAAAAAGGCAAAAGCATATTCTTCTTTCCAGAAGGCACAAGTACCGATGGGTCAATCATTAAGCAATTTAAATCATCCCTATTTGAAGTTTGTTATGGTGAAACGTTTAAAGAAAAGATTTTAGGATCCGTTCAGCCTTTAACCATTATCTACAAGTCACCAATAGAAAATGACCCTGGTTTTTATAGTTTTTGGAGAGAAGAGGATACAATCTTTGAAAACATCAAAAAAATCATCAAGAAAGCACGCCACGGTAGGGTCCGCTTGGTATTCCATAAGCCAATTGAATTCAACACATGCGGTGATCGAAAGCATTTAAGTTTCGCTTGTTACAAAGCGGTTAAGAACGGTTTAGTGAGCCCAGAAAACTCATTTTAGGATATCAGTACCAATATACTGAGCATTTTGCCCAATTTCTTCCTCTATGCGTAATAGTTGATTATATTTTGCCAACCTGTCACTTCTCGATAACGATCCAGTCTTTATTTGAGTGCACCCAGTAGCCACTGCTAGATCAGCTATAAACGTATCCTCTGTTTCTCCAGATCTGTGAGACATTATACAGGAGTAATTATTTTCCTGAGCTAGTGAAATTGTCTCTATAGTTTCGCTTAATGTGCCTATTTGATTTGGTTTTATCAGGATTGCATTCCCTGCACCTCTTTCTATCCCTTCTCTGAGACGGATTTTGTTGGTAACAAACAAGTCATCTCCCACTAATTGCACTTTTGCACTTAGGGTTTCAGTGAGTAGTTTCCAACCTTCCCAATCATCCTCAGCCATTCCATCTTCAATAGAAAAAATCGGATACTTTCTACATAGAATTTCTAGATTTTCAGCATTCTCGTTGGCTGTTAACGATTTATTATCGCCATCCAGGTTATACTTCTTGCCGTCATAATATTCTGTTGATGCACAATCAAGAGCTAAATAAAAATCTTTCTCTAAAGTATATCCACAAGATTTGATTGCCTTCACAACTGCATCTAGAGCTCTCTCTGTACTTTCCAAAGCAGGGGCAAAACCCCCTTCATCTCCTATATTTGTACTAAATCCATCTGTCTTTAGATTATTTTTAAGAGTTTGAAAAACTTCGCATGACATCTGTATGGCTTTGCTGAACGTTTTTGCCCCGATAGGCATAATCATAAACTCTTGGAAATCGATGGTGTTATCCGCGTGACTGCCCCCGTTAATTATATTCATTAACGGCACTGGGAGTTTATACTCCTCAACGGATCCTAGGTACTTAAAGAGTGACTGATTTTTCGAATTAGATGCTGCTCTAGCTGTTGCTAGAGAAACTCCCAACATAGCGTTACCCCCTAAATTTGACTTATTTGATGTGCCGTCCAATTGAATTAACATCTCGTCGATATTCTTTTGGTTTAATGGATCATGGCCTTTTAAGTGCGGATTTATTTTTTCATTAATATTGTTAACAGCTGTTCTTACCCCTTTCCCCAAATATCGTGTAGAGTTATTATCTCGCAACTCTAGGGCTTCGTGGCTGCCAGTAGAGGCTCCAGAGGGAACTGAAGCTCTACCAAAAGAACCATTTATCAGAGATACATCAACTTCAATGGTAGGGTTCCCTCTACTATCAATTATCTCACGTGCTATTATTTGATCAATGGCTCTTGTCATTTTTTTTTCCATATAGCTCAAGTTTATGTCCGATTAGCTCATAGCCTAGCCTCTTAGCTATTTTCTTTTGCATATGCTCAATTTCTTCGTCAATAAACTCTATGACTTTACCAGTATCTAGATCGATTAAATGATCATGATGTTTTCTCACTGCATCTTCAAATCTCGATCGACCGTCGTTAAATTCTAATTTCTCAAGAATACCAGCATTCTTTAAAGTTTTAACCGTCCTATACACCGTTGCTATTGATACTTTACTGTCAATTTTGTTTGCTCTTTCGAATAAAGTTTCAACATCCGGATGATCGTCAGAGTCCTCTAGCACCTTAATGATTAATCGCCTCTGCCCAGTCATTCTGATGCCAACTTTTTTACATCTGGAAGATATAGTTTCAAACATCATTTTTTTTGAGCAAGTCTTTAGCATGCTCCCATATTTCATGTAATTTTTTATCTGTCAGGTGTTTATCAGATAGTTTCTCAGCCTTGATTAACTTAATTGACTCAATTATTCTTTTTTTAAATTTTTTGATTGAAATACCTAAGCATTTCTCTGCGTCTACATCAAGTTTTCGGCTCAGATTAACAATAGAAAACAGGACATCTCCAAACTCTTCCTCTATGTGAATTTTATTATTAGTTTTACAAGCATCCCAAAGTTCTTCCACTTCCTCGTTTATCTTACTGAGAATTTCCGAAGAATTGCTCCAATCAAAATTTAGTTGTGAGGCTTTTTTTTGAACCTTTGCGGCATGAGCCAGTGCAGGAAGTGATAGGGGAACGTCTTCAAAAAATCTCCTTGGATTTTTTGTATTATTTTTTTCCAGAGATTTAATTTTTTCCCAATTATCTTTCACTTCTTTTGTGGAAATACTGCTTCCATCTCGTTTTTCTTTGTTGAATACGTGAGGATGCCTGAAAATCATTTTGTCACAAACATCTTGGACTACATCATCGAAGGTAAAGCCATAATCTTTCTCAGCGATATGGCAATGAAATGCTATCTGAAATAAAAGATCTCCGAGCTCGCTTCTTATTGCGTCCTTTTTGTTTAAAGAAATGGCCTGCTGGAGTTCGTGTGCTTCTTCGATACAATAATGTGCTATGCTTTTGTTATCTTGCTCAATATCCCAAGGGCACCCAGATATAGGATCTCTCAGCCTCTCAACTAATGACTCTAGTCTTTGTATTCCAATATTACGGTTGTAGACTTTGTCATTTCTTGGTTTATCCATGTAAATATTTATCCTGTTATCTACCCTTCTCCCTTGTAAGGGGCCACATACTGTAGGGCCATATCCCAAGGGAAAAATATCCAAGTATCTTGGCTGACTTCTGTTATAAAGGTGTCTAGCGAATCTTTGCCCAATGGTTTGGCATAAACCGCTGCGTAGTGTGCTTTTGGATATAAGCTTCTTATGGTATGAAAGGTTTTTCCCGTATCGACCAAGTCATCAACAATGAGTATTCCATCTCCGTTCCCTATATAAACTTCTGCAGGGCTCTTTAGAATTTCCGCTTCAGACTGCACTTGATGGTCATAAGATTTAACACTTATTGTTTCCACAACTCTTAAGTCTAGCTCTCTCGCTACAACCATTGCGGGCACCATACCGCCCCTCGTAACAGCTACTATAGCTTTCCAACTGCCCTTTTGCGGCGATATTTTCTCCAAGCGCCACGCAAGCGCCCTGGAGTCTCTATGGATTTGCTCCCAAGATATATGAAATCCTTTTTCGTGAGGTAACGTTTCCATATTTTTTACTCTTTTCTGCCGGTAACGACATCTATATCAGGGGCATCTTCCGCCTTCATTCCAACGATATTATATCCGGCATCGACATGCAAATTTTCACCGGTAATTCCAGAAGACAGGTCTGATAAAAGAAAAAGCGAAGCGTTCCCCACTTCATCCTGAGTAACATTTCGTCTCAAAGGCGAATTTAATTCATTCCATTTCATTATATATCTAAAGTCCCCAATCCCAGAGGCAGCTAATGTCTTCACTGTCCCTGCACTTATCGCGTTTACTCTAATATTTTTTTTACCTAAATCCATCGCCATGTATCGTACGGATGCTTCTAACGCGGCTTTTGCAACACCCATAACGTTATAGTGAGGTAATACCTTCTCAGAACCATAGTATGTCAATGTTATTATAGAGCCTCCTTGTGGCATTATTTTTTCTGCCTCCTGAGTCACGGCAGTGAAAGAGTATACAGAAATGTCCATTGTGGATAAGAAATTCTGTTTTGACGTATCTACATATCTTCCTCTCAATTCATTCTTATCTGAAAAGCCAATAGCGTGAACCAGAAAATCGATATCGTTCCATTCATCTTTTATTTTTGCAAAAGTTTCTTTTATCGTGCTCTGATCCGCAACATCACACTCTAGGGTGAAATTAGACCCAACACTTTCGGCTAGTGGTATTATTCTTTTTTTTAGAGCTTCACCTTGATAAGTGAAAGCTAATTTTGCCCCCTGGGAGCTACATGATTTTGCTATACCCCACGCTATTGACCTTTCATTTGCCACGCCCATGATTAAGCCTTTTTTACCAGATAGCAGACCCATTTGTTGATACTCCCTGTAAATCTGTTGAAATAGATTATATAAAGGATAGTGATTTTTTTTTTAAATGCCATAACTGAGATAAAAAACTGGGAATAAAATGGAAAGTAAGTTTGATGAAAAGTTATTTGTGGGAGAGGAACCTGTTACGATCTTCCGTAGATGGTTAGAAGAAGCAAAAGCGACAGAGGTTAATGACCCTGATGCGATTGCGTTAGCTACCGTTGATAAAGAAGGTTTGCCTAACGTGAGAATGGTATTGCTTCGAATCATTGAGGATGATGCCTTTATTTTTTTCACTAATTATGGTTCGAAAAAAGCGCAAGAAGCGTTTTTAACTAATAAAGTAGCTTTCAATATACATTGGAAGTCATTAAGAAGGCAGATAAGAGTTAGAGGCCATGTTGAGAAGGAAGATGGAATGATCGCAGATAAATATTTCTCCGAGAGGGAGGTTGGTTCTCAAACTGCCGCTTGGGCCTCCAAACAAAGCGAGACATTAACTGATAGACAAGAACTCATTGATAGATGGCAATCTTATAAAAATCAATTTGAGAAAAATGTAGGAAGGCCAGATTTCTGGGGAGGTATACGTGTAAAACCAACTCAGATTGAATTTTGGGCTGATGGACAATATAGACTGCATGATAGGTTTCTTTGGGAAAGAGAGCTTGGAGAAAAGTCTTGGAGTGTCCGTAGGTTGTACCCTTAATTCTTTTACTGTTTTTTTTTAAAATTCTGGTATACTGCTTCTCATTGTCCTTGTAGCGTAGGAGTGGTTTATTGAGTGTTAAATTGAAGGGAATAGTAAAGTGGTTTGACACTACAAAAGGTTTTGGTTTTCTACTTGTTGACGATGGCAAGGGCGACGTCCTTCTGCATGCTAATGTACTAAGAAATTTTGGACGAGGGTCGGTTGTTGAAGGTTCAACAGTGGAGTTTGAAGTTCAGGACACTGACAAGGGTAGACAGGTATCAATTATTCATAGCCTGAATGTTCCTAATGATACTATTGAGGGTTTCGAAGAAAACGAGGAATTTGGTATACCAGATGTGTCTGGAGTTGCCATGGTCCCAGCACGTGTTAAATGGTTTGATAAATCAAAGGGGTTTGGCTTCGCAAACGTTTATAAGTCGCATGAAGACATCTTTCTCCACATGGAGATCCTCAGGCATTTCGGTTTTTCTGATTTGCAAGCTGGAGAAGCCGTAGTACTGCAGGTAGTTGACGGCCCAAGAGGAAAAATGGCCGGAGCAGTGCACTCTTGGGATAATATTTCTTGAAAGATAGCTAATTTTGGTCCAACAATGGTTCACGCAATTTGCTTGTTTTTCGATGATTCGCGGGGCGTGGCGCAGCCTGGTAGCGCGACGGTTTTGGGTACCGTAGGTCGTGAGTTCGAATCTCGCCGCCCCGACCACCTCAAATGGTGAGAGCAATTAGAGACTTGGTTTAAGTCCAACAAAACTAACAGCTTTTTTCTGAGAATTGATGTCAACAAAAAAATTTTTATTTTTTTAAAAAATTTTTGTTGACCAGGTGGTGCTTTATCGCGCAAGTTGTATGTCAGGCGTGAAAAACATCAAGATGTAGTATCTGAGATAACAGCGTGATAGTTATACCAGATTACCAATCTGTTGTTCGGTCAAAAAACCATTGTAGAAAAAAATTGGGGACGAGCATTATGAAATTCGAACGAAAAAACACTATTGAGGACAAAGAAGTCTACGAGAACATGGATTTCAAAACAACTGACTCAGAAATTAGAAACCCAGACGGGTCAATCGTTTTTAGTGCAAAGAATATAGAAATTCCGGCTGCTTGGAGTCAAGTTGCCGCTGATGTGTTAGCGCAAAAATATTTCAGAAAAGCAGGTGTGCCAAAAATACTAAAAAAAGTTTACGAGGAAGGAGTACCGATTTTTCTTCAACGAAGCGTTGAAGACAAAGGTGCGTCGGAGAAATTAGACCCCGACCAAAGGTATTCTGGCGAAACAACGGCGAGACAGGTTTTCGATCGTTTGGCGGGTGCTTGGGCATATTGGGGTTGGAAGGGAAACTATTTTGACAGTGAAAGAGATGCAAGAATCTATTACGATGAGATGAGGCATATCCTTGCCAATCAAATGGGAGCACCTAACTCTCCTCAGTGGTTTAACACTGGTTTGCATTGGGCCTATGGGATAGATGGCCCGAGCCAGGGCCATTTTTATGTCGATTATAAGACACACAAATTAACGATGTCTAAATCTGCATATGAGCACCCCCAGCCCCACGCATGTTTTATTCAGTCAATCAAAGACGACTTAGTAAACGAAGGCGGAATAATGGATCTATGGAAAAGAGAGGCAAGACTATTTAAGTACGGCTCAGGGACGGGAACAAACTTCTCGACATTGAGGGGAAGCACCGAAGGTTTAACGGGCGGTGGAAAGTCCTCGGGACTAATGTCTTTCTTAAAAATAGGTGACCGATCTGCAGGCGCGATTAAATCGGGGGGAACCACTAGGCGAGCTGCAAAAATGGTAATATGCGACGTAGATCACCCAGATATTGAGGAATTTATAAACTGGAAAGTAATTGAAGAGCAAAAAGTAGCTGCTTTGGTTGCAGGGTCAAAGTTACACGAAAAAATGCTTAACAAGATCTTCGCAGCTGTGGATTCTGAAGGTGTCGATATAAAAAACAGCACAAACCCGAAGCTGAACAAGGAGCTTAACAAAGCAATTAGAGAAGCACGTCAAAGTATGATACCGGATACCTACATAAATAGAATATTGGAATATGCAAGACAAGGGTATAAAGAGATATCTTTTCCAACCTATGACACCGATTGGGACTCTGAAGCATATTTGACTGTATCGGGCCAAAATTCAAATAATTCAGTGAGAGTAACAGACAGATTTTTAAAAGCTGTAAAAGAAAATAAAGATTGGGAACTTTTAAAAAGAACAGATGGCAAAGCTCTTAAAAAGGTCAAAGCGCGAGAACTATGGGATCAGATATCACACGCAGCATGGTCCTGTGCAGATCCGGGTATCCAATATCACGATACCATCAATGCATGGCATACTTGCCCAGAAGATGGAAATATACGAGCTTCCAATCCGTGTTCCGAATATATGTTTCTTGATGACACAGCCTGCAATTTGGCATCAATTAATCTTCTCAAGTACTTGAAAGAAGGAAAATTTGACCATGATAGTTTCATGCATTCGGTCGAACTATGGACACTGAGTTTAGAGATTTCCGTTATGATGGCGCAATTTCCCAGCAAGGAGATAGCAGAGGGATCTTTTGATTATAGAACTCTAGGATTAGGCTATGCTAATCTTGGGGGGTTACTCATGAATATGGGGCTATCATATGACAGTAAAGGGGGCAGGGCTATCTGCGGAGCAATAACGGCTTTAATGACAGGCACCTCCTATAAAACATCAGCAAAACTTGCTGGAGAGGTGGGATCGTTCAAAAGGTTCACAAAAAATAAAAAACATATGCTGAGAGTTATGAAAAATCATAAGAGGGCAGCGTTTGGCAAGGATAGTGGCTACGATAAGGTAAATGTCAATCCAGTGCCGCTAGATACAAAGAATTGCCCAGACCCAAGTCTTGTGGCTGTTGCCCAAGACGAGTGGACACAAGCATTGTCTCTTGGAGAAAAGTTTGGGTTTAGAAATGCTCAGGTTTCTGTGATTGCGCCTACTGGCACGATTGGGCTGATAATGGATTGTGATACAACAGGAATTGAACCCGACTTTGCGCTTGTTAAGTTCAAAAAGCTTGCAGGAGGAGGATATTTCAAAATAATAAACCAATCGGTTCCTAGCGCGCTAAAAGTACTCGGGTACGACCAAGAAAAAATCGAATCCATAGTTAACTATGCTGTGGGCAATGGCACTTTAGAAAACTGCCCAAAAATAAACTCGACATCCTTATTAGGGCACGGGTTCTCGTTGAAAGAAATTGAAAAAATTGAAAAAGCTCTGCCAACTGCTTTTGATATCAAGTTTGTTTTCAATCAATGGACATTGGGGCAAGAATTTTGTCGGGATACACTGGGAGTACCGATGGATAAGCTTAATGACCCAAGCTTTAGTTTGCTAGCACACTTAGGCTTTAGTAACGAAGATATATCTCAAGCTAATGATTATGTTTGTGGAACAATGACTTTAGAAGGTGCTCCATTCTTAGACGAAGAACACCTGCCGGTTTTTGATTGTGCCAACCCTTGTGGAAAGAAAGGGAAACGATATCTCTCGGTTGAGAGTCACATATACATGATGGCTGCCGCACAATCATTCATTTCTGGGGCTATTTCAAAAACAATAAATATGCCAGCAGATTCATCTATTAAGGATTGTAAAGATGCATATGAATTGAGCTGGTCCCTGGGGGTTAAGGCAAATGCGCTTTATAGAGATGGTTCAAAGCTTTCTCAACCACTGTCATCAGCATTAATCGAAGATGAAGCTGATGAGTTCGAAGAAAATACAATCCAAGAATCCAACGCTCAAAAGGTGTTGGAACAGATTGTTTATAAAGAAATAGTGAAAGGTCGGTCAAAGCTTCCTGAAAGACGAAAGGGGTATACACAAAAAGCAGTTGTAGGAGGCCATAAAGTTTACCTTCGTACTGGAGAGTATGGTGATGGAAAGCTTGGGGAGATATTCATAGACATGCATAAAGAAGGCGCTGCTTTTAGAGCTATGATGAACAACTTCGCTATTGCAGTCTCGGTAGGGTTACAATATGGTGTGCCTCTCGATGAGTTTGTAGAGGCTTTTACGTTCACAAGATTTGAACCTGCTGGGCTTGTGCAAGGTAATGATACAATCAGAAATGCTACTTCAATTTTGGATTATATTTTTAGAGAGTTGGCTATATCTTACTTAGATAGAACAGATCTGGCTCATTCTATACCTGAAGATAATCTCGACACTTTAGGCGAAAAAGTGGACGATAGTAAAGTCTCAAAAAACGATGGTATAGGGAAAGCAGAGGAGTCTCTCGAAATGATTAAAGAGCTTTCCAGCTCGGGCTATCTAAGAAAAAGATTTCCAACGGTGAGCGATAAACCTCAAGAGAAGGTGGTAACTGCTGGCAATTTAACAGGTGCTAATGTAAGAGGATCTCTACAAGTTTCAGATCAAATAACGAAAGCAAAGATGCAAGGATATGAAGGCGACCCTTGCAATGAATGTGGTAATTTCACATTGGTGAGAAATGGAACTTGTTTAAAATGCAACACGTGCGGGAGTACCTCTGGCTGCAGTTAAAACGCTAGCTAGAATTGTCGCCTCTAAGTAATGCGACAATTCCCGTTCTCGCTATTTCTTTAAGGCCCAAAGGAGCCATTAACTCAGCAAATGCATCTAACTTCTCTGACGTACCTGTGAGCTCGAATGTAAAGCTTTTCAGAGTGCTGTCCACGACTTTTGCCCTAAATACATCTG
Organism: uncultured Alphaproteobacteria bacterium; assembly: GCA_902574225.1. Classification (GTDB taxonomy): domain Bacteria; phylum Pseudomonadota; class Alphaproteobacteria; order Rhodobacterales; family Rhodobacteraceae; genus CACIJG01. The sequence continues at coordinate 44,863 of CACGMO010000011.1, read as the reverse complement.
CGAGCCTCAAAGACTCCACTCGCTGGTTGCCATTCGCAACAACCTTGAATATTGCGAGCTCTCGCTGCACAGCCTTACCTTTAAGAGTGAGATCTATTACTTCGTGAACAGGAATCATTCTGTTGAGTTGTGCTTTAATTTGGTTTATTACCTTTGGGGTTCCAGTCGTAACTATTGTAATTCTAGACCTGTGTCCATCGGGATCCACCTCTGCAACCGTTAAGCTGTCAATGTTGTAACCTCTGCCAGAAAATAAGCCAATAACTCTTGCCAAAACACCAGATTCGTTATCAACAATAATAGAAAGAGTATGTGCAGCTTCATAATCAAGATTAGGGTCCCTGAGATTGTAAGCGCTTTGTTTATTTACCCCTTTTTTCAATTTTAAAGACATTTTTCTTAGCTCTTTCCGTATTAGTTAGACCAAAACCGCACCCTCATCTGAGATACTGTTTTCTTCAGTTTGTTCCCCGAGAATCATTTCGTTATGGGCTTTACCAGATGGGATCATAGGAAAACAATTTTCATGTTTTTCGACCAAACAATCGAATATTACTGGGCCAGGATAGTCAATCATTTCTCTGATACTATCATCCAGCATAGCAGGATCTTCACACCTTATGCCCTTTATCCCATATGCCTCCGCTAGCTTAACAAAATCAGGTAAAGCATCAGACCAGCTGTGAGAATACCGTTCTCCGTGTAATAATTCCTGCCATTGTCTTACCATGCCAAGTCTTTCATTATTTAAAATAAACTGCTTTACGGGTAATTGGTATTGTACTGCGGTCCCTAATTCTTGCATGTTCATTAGCCAGCTCGCCTCTCCAGCTACATTGATTACAAGAGAGGTGGGGTGGGCGATTTGGATTCCAATGGATGCTGGAAAACCATACCCCATTGTCCCTAATCCTCCGGACGTCATCCACCTATTCGGTTCTTCAAATCCCATAAATTGTGCAGCCCACATTTGGTGTTGACCAACCTCAGTCGATACAAATCTGTTGTAAGACTTAGTCAGCTCTTCTAATCTTTGAACGGCATATTGGGGCTTGATAACACTGGAAGAATTCTCATAGCCAAGTGATTGAATTCCTTTCCAATTATTTATGGATTTCCACCAAGCGCTTAATTTTTTCTTATTTACTTTAGAACCTCTTTCCTTCCACCTAGCTATTAGCACGCTTAGTATCTGCGAAACATCCCCAATTAAAGGCGCATCTACAGTTATGTTTTTATTTATTGAAGAAGGGTCAATGTCTAAGTGAACTTTGTAAGAGTTTGGACTAAAAGCGTCAATGCGTCCTGTTATCCGGTCGTCAAAGCGAGCGCCAATACAAAGCATAAAGTCACAGTCGTGCATAGACATATTGGCTTCATAAGTGCCATGCATACCTAACATTCCTAACCAGTTTTTCCCTGAAGCAGGATAACTACCCAACCCCATTAGAGTAGAAGTTATTGGAAAATTTGTACCAGCGACCAAATTCCTGAGCGAGTTTACTGCTGATTGACCGGAATTTATAACGCCGCCTCCACTATAAATTATAGGCCTCTCTGCTAGTTCTAATCTACTTATTGCTTCATCCAACATATTGAGATCAATAGAGGGATCTTTTTTAATAAAGTTCTTTTTAATTTCGTTTTTCTTAGTGTAGCAACCAGAAGCAAACTGAACATCTTTTGGAACATCTACCAAAACGGGCCCAGGCCTACCACTACCAGCAACTTCAAAGGCTTTGTGTATCGTTTCGGCTAGCTTGTTTGTGTCTTTTACAAGCCAATTATGTTTCGTACAGGGTCTAGTGATACCCACGGTATCCGCTTCCTGAAAGGCGTCATTTCCTATCATAAAAGTAGGCACTTGACCACTTATAACTACTATTGGGACACTGTCCATTAATGCATCTGTAAGCCCCGTGACTGAGTTTGTTGCGCCAGGTCCAGAGGTGACGAAAACTACACCAATTTTTCCAGTAGATCTTGCATATCCTTCAGCAGCATGAGTAGCGGCTTGCTCGTGTCGAACAAGAATATGTTTGATTTTCTTTTGCTGAAATAGCTCGTCATAAATTGGCAGAATCGCCCCCCCCAGGATACCCAAAGACTGTATCCACACCCTGATCAATCAAAGCTTTTATCACTATCTCTGCACCAGTAATTTTATTTGCCTGTGTCATATTAAAGTCTCTTTGATTAAAAAACGTTGTTTAGACTATGACTGTAAGGCAATCATTCTTTTTTTTAAAGAGTTTATTTAAATTTTGATTTTGAGCCTATCTAAAGTACGAAAGTACTACTGCCTTGCTTAAAGGTTGTAAAGGGTGGGTTTTAATGTGTTTGAATTTTATATTTTTTATGTGCTTGATATTGACAAGTAACTAGGCTATATAAGGAGGTTATTTATGTAGTTGAATAGTATTTAAATAAACTTAGTTGGAGGAAATATGAAACGACGTGATTTTATTACAAAGGCAGGTATTGGAACTGCCGCAGTAGCTGGAGCAGCACTAGCAGCACCAGCTGTAGCTCAAGAGAGAAAAGTGCTGACATGTGTATCAAGTTGGCCAAGGGACTTTCCAGGTCTAGGAACTTCTGCTCAAAGGTTAATGGAAAGAATAACGCAGCTTTCAGAAGGTCGGATTACCATGGAGTATTTTGCTTCTGGAGAAAAAGTGGGTGGTCTTGATGTTTTTGATGAAGTAGCCTCTGGTAACTCATCATGCTACATCTCGGCTGACTATTATTTTACGGGGAAACACCCAGGTTTCGCTTACTGGACATCGGTTCCCTTCGGCATGACTTGTCCTGAGTGGTGTGCATGGGTAAAATTTGGCGGTGGCCAGGCTCTGTGGGACGAAGTGTCCGGAGAGTTTGGTCTTAAGGCCATCACTTGTGGTTCAACAGGTACGCAGGCCGGCGGATGGTTCAACAAAGAAATCAACAGTGCTGATGACCTTAAGGGTCTAAAAATGCGTATCCCAGGGTTAGGTGGACAAGTTATATCTAAACTTGGTGGCACAACCGTTACACTTCCAGGCGGTCAAATTTACGAGAACCTTGTATCTGGTTCAATAGATGCGACCGAGTGGGTTGGTCCTTACAATGACTACTTTATGAAGTTTTATGAAGCGGCAAAATTCTACTACACCGGTGGAATGCACGAGCCAGGAGGAGGACTTTCTTTTGCATTCAACGCGAGCCTTTGGGGTAGCATGACAGAGTGGGAAAAGGCCATTATAACCGCTGCTGCCTTTGAAGAACAGGCTGCTCAGTATGAAGAAGGTATAGCTAAGAATGGTGAGTATCTTGGCAAACTCGTTAATGAGCAGGGCGTAGTAGTGAAAGCCTTTAGTGATGAGGTTTGGGACTCTTTTGGTGATGCCTCTGCTGAGGTCTATGAAGAAGTGAGAGATCACAGCGCGTTGGCTAAAAAGATTGATGACGCTTTCCAAAAGGCTCTTAGGGAAATTGGTGGTACAATGGCGCAGTTTGAAGGTACTTTTGTTAACCAAAGAAACAGAGTGTTGGGCATAGAAGCTTAAGACGTATTATTGTTGGTTGGCGCGCTTTGTGCTCGCCAACCACAAAACGGAATAATTTATGACTGATAGTGCTATGAACGGACAAGCAGTAGATAGGGTATGGAAGAGATACCTAGGATGGACTACTGTTTCTTTGTTGGTTGCATTCTTAATTAACAACTTTCTTAACATCTATTTTGGTTTTGAGAGATTATCATCCTTGTTCACAGGATTTAGCTACACCGGTAGCATCACCTTATTTATCTATATTGCTTTCATTGCATTGGGAATGTGGTATGTAAATAGTTCAGTCAACGAGAGTTACAGAGACCAAGCAAGAAAATTGCATGGTTTTAATGTATACTTTTTGAGAGGATGCTTCTTTGCAGTTTTATTCATAGGTTGTATCGATTTTTTACTAGCTTTGTTGAGATCTATAGATGTATTGAAATTTATGGTTGGTGAATCAACATCCAGAGCATTAGGACTTGGAAATGTCGTAGGCCCATATATCCATATACCCCTGATAGTGTTAGGTTTTATAGTTGCAAACTTCACGAAGACATTAGGGTGGACATGGTTAGCTCTCTTAATTGTATTCGCTGAGCTTGTGATCGTTATCTCTAGGTATCTTTTTTCGTACGAACAGTCTTTTATGGCAGATTTAGTCAGATACTGGTATGCGGCACTATTTTTATTCGCGTCTGCCTATACTTTATACGATGAGGGTCATGTTAGAGTGGACGTTGTGTATGCAGGTCTTAGTGAAAAGGTTAAAGCATATGTGAATGCGTGGGGTTCATATCTGTTGGGCGTCGTAACAATGGTTGTAATTGTACTTATTGGATTTAACGGAAAGACATCAATTATAAATTCCCCCTTATTAGTGTTCGAGATTACGAACCAAGGCATAAACGGAATGTTTATAAAATATCAGATGGCCATGTTTTTAGGAATATTCGGTGTTACAATGATGGTACAATTTATAGTCCAATTTTTTGACAGCATTGCTGACATAAATGGAGAACCAGGTAAACGTGATACATCAATACAGTTAGGCCACTAGATGGAACTATTTTTTCTGGCCGTTTTATTTTTAACCATGGCTTTCGCGTTAGGATCTGGCTATCCAGTGGCATTTTCACTGCCGGGGGCGGCAATTTTTTCTATAGTGTTGGCTGCTTTATTTGGTTATTTGATTGAGAGCGACTCAGCCGCTTATTTCCATAGTGGTAGTCCATATCAATGGCTATCAGCAGGAGTTACCAATCTGAGGTTCGTCTATTGGGATGTAGAAAGAGATACTTTGATTGCGATTCCTTTATTTATATTTATGGGGATAATGCTTCAAAAGTCCAAGATAGCTGAAGATTTACTCGTTACAATGGCTAATCTCTTTGGTCCAGTGCCTGGAGGGCTTGGAATATCTGTCGTGTTTGTTGGAGCTCTGTTAGCTGCTACAACAGGGATTGTCGGAGCAACAGTGGTAGCAATGGGCTTGATTTCTTTGCCTGTTATGTTACGCAACAAGTATTCTCCCGCTCTTGCCACTGGAACAATAGCAGCATCAGGAACATTAGGTCAGATCATCCCACCTTCAATTGTACTAATAATTTTAGCTGATCAACTTGGGTCTGCAGCAGATCAAGCGAGCTCAATACGAAAGTCCTTACATAAAGAGGCGACAGGAGACCTTTCAATGCCTTCGGTAATGGATGTTACCTCGACGAGTGCCGGGGAAATGTTTTTAGGTGCATTTGTGCCTGGAGTTGTTTTGGTGTTGTTATATATGGTATTTATTCTTGTTCTAGCCCTGTTCTTTCCGCGTTTGGCCCCATCCGTTCCATATAACGGAAAAATGGATGCTAGTTTCTGGTTTAGGGTTGGCTTTATTTTAATACCACCACTTACACTTATTGTCTTAGTGTTGGGTTCGATCATTACTGGAATAGCAACTGTTAATCAGGCTGGAGCGATCGGCGCAGCAGGCGCTCTAGTGATGGCCGGTTATAGGTTGAACCCAAAACAAGATTACACTGCATATCTGCCCGCTATTATTTTGTTGATTTCTATTCTTATAATGGCATTTGCCCTATCTAACTTTGATATGAATATTTTACTCATTCAGGATGTAAGAGATTTGACGGGAATATTCATCGGTATTATAGGAGCTACTTTGTTTATTGTATCGCTTGTCTGGAGTTCTCTCAGGCTCTATAAGATCGAGGGTACTTTAAATGACGTAATGTTAGAGACCGCAAAAACCACCTCACTCGTATTTATTATTCTTTTAGGAGCTGCTGTACTTACGGCCGCTTTCAGAGCGTTTGGGGGAGAGGACCTTGTGCGCGAATTCTTGAACTCACTGCCAGGAGGATTTTGGGCGAAATTTATAATTGTTATGGCTGTTATCTTTATTCTAGGATTTTTCCTCGATTTTATTGAAATTGCTGTTGTTGTAGTTCCGATAGTTGCGCCTATATTGTTAGCTGATCCATCTGCAAATATAACCGCAGTATGGCTTGGCGTTATGATAGGTCTTAATATACAAACATCCTTTCTCACGCCTCCATTTGGGTTTGCACTATTTTATCTAAGAGGGGTAGCGCCAGCTATTGTTAAAACGGTTCAGATGTATAAAGGCGTAGTGCCATTTATTATGCTCCAAATACTAGCTCTTTTTATTGTTGGCTATTATCCTGCACTAGTAAATTATCTTCCAAACAGAACTAGTTTCTTATCGGAAAACTCTCCACCTCCGAAAAACCCCCGGCTCCAATATTGTATTGAGCAATATAGTGCAAATGTGCTTTTTTCTAATGACAACTTTGTACAAGATGCAGTTAGAGAACTTGGTGGGGTTGATATGAGCATGCTACCAAAAAAAGTAAAGGCTAACTTGACTAATGCTGTGGGAGATGCGGAACTCGCTTTAGCTTCGCTAAAAAACGCTATAGAACAAGAAAGTATAATTGAAAAGGAAGCGATAGAGTATCGACCAATTTTGAACAAGGTTAGAAGATTGGAAAGCCGAGTAAATCAGAAAAAGCTTGAAATAAAGGAGCTGAAGAAGGAACAAGTTCTTCAAAAAACTTTAAAAAATGATAGTGCAGTAGAAGATATTGCGAGTGAGATAAAAGAAGTTCAAAAAGAGATTGATGAAATAGATCAACAGAAGCCAGAGAATTGGGATCAGATCTATGAAGAATTCAAAAGCCTAATGAAAGAGGAGCAGAAGCAAAGAAACATGTATAGGCGAGCAGGCGAAAACTCTTTCAAGGCCGTCAAAGAATTATCATTAGTTCTTGCTTCAAATAAGGAAATATCTCAATTGGAGGCGGAGTATAAAACAATCCTTCAAAAAAGTGCTGACTTACCCAAGGAGGAAAGAATAAAAATATTTAATGATTTTTCAAAGAAAGTGAGCCAGGTAAACGGAACAAGCGATTTTAAAAGTAAGTTATCAAAAGCGATAAGAGAGTTAAAGAAAAAGAATGTTAAGGAAGAAAAAGTAAATAAGAATCTTGATGCTGCTTTAACAGTAATAACTGATCTTAACGATTGGGTAAGTGCATCTAAAGAACCTCTCGAAGAAAGTTTGAATACATACCTAGAAAAGACAAAGGGATCTTTAGGTATACGAGCACAGAGTAGGTTTAACAAAGATCTCGCTTTATATCTAGCCCGTTGTAATGCGAACCACAGAGATTTGTCACTTAATTTTTAGATCCAACTATTCTTCAGATGGCAAATAGATTGGCATACCATGTTTCTGTTGATCTAGTTTGTGGGTATTAACGTTAGTGATTTTAGATTTGCTTACACAGACCCATTTGTCGTTTGTAAAGACTTCAAGAGAACTAAAGCGTTTTTTATAGTCCATTTTAGAACTACCCTTGACCCAATAGCCTAAGTAAACATATTGGAGATTCATTTCTATCGCCAGCATATTATGATCTAGGATCATGTAAGTACCAAGGCTTTTCTCTTTGAAATCTGGGTTAAATACTGAATAGACCATAGAGATACCGTCATCCAAAATATCAACTAATGAAAAACTAATAAGTTCTAACTCTCCACTTTTTTTTGCGTAGTATTCAATCAACTTTGATTCAACATTTGTTTCTTCAATCATTGCTGTAAAGTCGTCCGCATCCATATCCGACATTCCCCCATTGGGATGTCTTGCGGTTATATATTTTTTGAAAAGATCATATTGGGCATCGGTTGCCAGTGCAGGATTTACAGCTCTTAAAATATCTGAGTTTTTTGAAAGTATTCTCTTTTGTGACTTTGAAGGTTCGAAATCTCTACTTGATATTCTAGCTGACATACAAGCGTTGCAGTTTGCACAAGAAGGTCTATATAGAACATTTTGTGATCTTCTAAACCCCTGTTTTGACAAAGAATTATTTAGGCGTCTAGTATTTGTTCCATATAAAGCTGTGAATAGCTTTCTTTCGACTTGATTATCTAAATAAGGACAATCTTGAGGGGCCGTAACATAAAATTGAGGATTTTGAGGCAGAGTGTGTCGCATAGCTAAGAATAACCTTAAATTTGTGGTTATTTCAAGCCAATCTTTTCTATCTCAAAAGGAGTTGTTTGATAGATCTCGTTTATCCAGTTGCCGTATAAAAGATGTGCATGACTGCGCCACCTATTTATAGGATCTTGTTTCGGGTCATCATTAGGAAAATAGTTTCTGGGAACCTGAAATTTTTTTTCAGTATCTTTATCTCTCAAATATTCATCATTAAGGGTATTGCTGTCATACTCCAAATGATTAAGTAAAAATAAAAATTTTTTTTCCTTATCTTCTATAAGACAAGGTCCAACTTCATCAGAATCCAGAAGAATTTCTAGATTTTTTTTCTCAACAATTTCATCTCTAGATATTTCTGTCCAGCGACTCACGGGCACGATCAAGTCGTCTGAAAAACCTCTTAGAAAATGCGAGTTAACTCTTCTGTTCTTATGCCGAAATAGGCCTAAAGCTTTTCTTTGCAGCATAAGTTTTTCTATTGAGTAAAAATAATAAAGCATAGCCATAGCACCCCAACAAACACCAAATACGGAGTGTACAGACGCTTTTGCCCATTCTAAAATTTCTTTCAATTCTCCCCAATAATCAACTGCCTCGAATGGAAGGTGCTCTATTGGTGCACCTGTAATAATCAGCCCATCATATTTGTTATCACGCACATTATCAAAAGTCTTATAAAAATTTTCAAGGTGCTCTTTAGATGTATTTTTTGAAACATGTGATGATACTCTTAGTAACGTAAACTCTATTTGAAGGGGTGTTGCTCCTATGAGTCGCGCAAATTGGGTTTCCGTTTTTATTTTTTCTGGCATTAAATTAAGTAATACTATCTGTAGAGGACGGATATCTTGCTTTTCCGCTAATTGACTAGACATCACCATAACGCCTTCGTTTTGAAGAATATCAAAGGCTGGTAAATTTTTAGGAATTTTTATCGGCATTATTGGCCCTTTATTTTACTCTGATCGCGCGCTCTACAGCACCTATTAAATCGGCGGCACATCTCACATCACGTAATTGCTCGAAGTTTAATGATATACCCCAATTTTTAGAAATTGTATCGAATATCGCTTTTCTTCTCTTAATAAGTGCTTTAAATCCATAAATCATGAAGTCATCAGGATTTATTTCATCAAAAGTGGTCAAAGTATCATCTCTAAAACTTTTCCATAGAGAGTGTAAGAAATTTTCTTCATAATACATGGGTTTAGGTTTGGCTAAAAATCTGTCAATTAATACTTGATACATAGTGTCAGGTGCTTCAAGACATATTATAAGAAAGTTTTTGGACAACGATGATAGTATTTTATCATTTTCGTCTTGTGGATTTACCAGTTCACAAATAGAACCAGATGTATCGCACATAAAGTGCGACAACTCTGGTGAGCGTTCTACTAGTGAACTTGCATTGAGAGTTGCCTTAATTTCTGCATCACGGTGAAGTTGTTGACGTTTTAAATACTCTGAAAATAATATTCCCCCTTTCGATCGAGAGCCAGGTTTGCCAAGAAAATTAGATAGATTTGTTAAATTACCTATTTCAAACCCATCAAGTAAGTGTTTATGTTGGTTTTTAAAAAGGAGCTTACCTATCTCATAATCGACTGAATAGTGTGACCATCTGTCTTTGTTCTCAAGTTTACGAGAGATAAATGTCTTCCCCAGCCCAGACATACCAAGTAATGCATAACGCTTGAACCGGAATCCAGAAGTTTCATCAGCAATTATTTTCATATGACTTCAAGAATATCAATTACGATTGATATATCATGTACTATTAGCTTTAGCTAGCGCATTTTGAATTTTATCTCGTAACTCAAGGCGTTCCTCAGGGCTCAAAAATGCCCCCAATTCAATATGCCTTCCCTTTCCGGCCAAGGTTAAGTAATTTTTTAATTTTGGATTGTTGATGTCGAGATGTACCTTTGTCCAATAAGGATTACATTCCCAAGTCATTTGCTCTTTATTTTTTTCTTGATGCACTACAATGATTTTATTTTTTGAAATTAAGATCTCTTCAAAAGTGCTACCCTGCTGAAAATTTCTTTGAAGTAGAGTTAGAAAAAGATAGAATGTCAAACCTGAGAAAATAGTTAGTGTTGTTCCTATTGGGCTGCCAATGAATGGTATTATAGGGAGCAAAAAACCACATGCTACTACAGCAAAAACCACTTTAGTCCCGTGTGCATCTAGGGATCTATTTGGAGCCAAACTTATCTTGATAGAGGGCGCTTCACTTGCAGCGCCCCAATTATCCAATATTTTCAACATAGTAACTCAAACTAGTGGCTAGTTGACTTGGACTCCCACATATCTTTTGTAGGTAATGTTTCAAAGGTATGCTCGGGTGGCGGATTTGGTAATGTCCACTCTAATGTATCCGCATGTTTCCCCCAATAAGCTTCCTCTGTGATACGTCTGCCCCACCTTAATGTATAAAAGATTATGCCGAAGAAAAATATAAAAGATGCAAAGGATATAAAAGCCCCTATAGATGATACATAGTTCCACAACGCAAATTGCTCTGGATAATCTATATACCGTCGAGGCATACCTTGTCTTCCAAGAAAATGTTGTGGGAAAAATGTAATGTTTGATCCAATAAACATGGTCCAGAAGTGTAATTTTCCAGCCCATTCAGGATATTGACGACCAGACATTTTCCCTATCCAATAATATATCCCAGCAAAGATGCAAAAGACGGCGCCCAAAGACATAACATAGTGAAAATGAGCTACAACATAATAAGTATCGTGATATGCTCTATCGATCCCTGCTTGGCTTAAAACTATACCTGTCACTCCACCTACAGTGAAAAGAAATAGAAATCCTATTGACCATAACATAGGTGTTTTAAACTCAACTGATCCTCCCCACATTGTGGCGATCCATGAGAAAATCTTTATCCCGGTAGGAACCGCTATGACCATTGTCGCTAGCATAAAATAAGCTTGTTGCGTAACAGACATACCAACTGTATACATGTGATGAGCCCAGACAACAAAACCCAAGGCACCAATTGCTATCATGGCGTACACCATTGGTAGATATCCAAATACTGGTTTCTTAGAAAATGTTGAAATAACATGACTTACTATTCCAAACCCAGGAATAACAATCATATAGACTTCTGGGTGGCCAAAAAACCATAATAGATGCTGATAAAGTACTGGATCGCCACCTCCTGCAGGATCAAAAAATGTCGTACCAAAATTTCTGTCAGTTAGCAGCATTGTAATCGCACCGGCTAATACAGGTAGTGACAAAAGTATTAGGAAAGCCGTAACTACTATTGACCAAGGGAAAAGAGGTGTTTTGTGAAGTGTCATACCTGGTGCACGCATGTTTAAAAATGTTGTAATCATGTTTATGGCACTTAGTATTGACGAAGCTCCAGATAAATGAATAGCGAATATTGCTAAATCCATCGACATCCCCTGCTCAGAGGTTGACAAAGGAGCGTACAATACCCATCCAACACCAGATCCTAATTGACCATTTCCTCCCGGTGCTAACAAGCTACACACTGCAAGTGATGAACCTGCGACATATAACCAATAAGACAAGTTATTCATTCTTGGGAACGCCATGTCAGGTGCCCCAATCATTAACGGCATGAAGTAGTTACCAAAACCACCGAAGAGAGCTGGAATGACAACGAAAAACATCATTAATACACCATGGCCAGTAATTAAAACATTCCACATATGCCCATTTGGCTCACCGTCGGCATTGGTCATATACTGGACCCCTGGTTCCATAAGCTCTAGTCTCATATAGACGGTAAATGCGACCGCGATAAAACCCAAAAGGGCCGCGGTAAATATATATAAAATACCTATATCCTTATGATTTGTTGACATAAACCAACGAGTGAAGAAATTTTTCTTTTCGTGTTCATGTGAAATTTGATCTGTAACATCAACCATTAAAAGACGCCCCCTTTAGCACTGACAGTAAATTGATTAATCTATATATATATAGTACATCCTTATTAAGTTTTCCACCCAAAATTTAGAGACCGTTCGACGCACATTAGAGATTGCTCATTTTGTAAAAATTTTTGAAAAAGTTTGCTTAAATATCTTATCAACATCAGCCGTTTTTATTTTAACTCCTAGCTCGTGTAAAGATGTCACTCCTTTCCCAGATATACCGCAAGGATTAATGTTAGTGAAAAAGTTAAGGTTGGGATTTACGTTTAATGCTAAGCCATGGAATGTGACCCATTTCTTTACCCTCAGTCCGAGTGCTGCTATTTTCTTATCACGGGTTCCATCTATATTAACACGACCAGGATCCTTAACCCAAACCCCAACCATTCCGGGAATTCTATACCCTAAAATGCCTAGGTCTTTAAGGACCAAAATAAGCCATTCTTCAATATTCCATACTAATTTTTTTATATCTTTGTTTCCGTTTCTCAAATCGAGCATCAGATAGACAATTCGTTGACCAGGACCATGATAGGTTGTCTGCCCACCCCTTTTTGTTTGATACATCGGAATATTGACATGATTCTTAAAATCGCTCATTTTCGCAGACGTGCCAAGAGTGAAAAGGCTGTCATGCTCTAAAAACCAGATAAGCTCTGTCTTTTGGTTTGAAATTATATCTTCAACTCGTTTAGACATCATATCCTCAGCAATTTTGTAATCTACAAGATTTTTATCGTGCTTCCATTCTATCATTTGTGCCATTAGTATTAACGTGTTGCTTTTTTGGGGAAAATATCATATCTAACTCCAGATTGAAAATGGTATTGAATAGGCGGCTGTGGCGGAATCGGTAGACGCGCAGCGTTGAGGTCGCTGTGGGGTAAAACCCGTGGAAGTTCAAGTCTTCTCAGCCGCACCATAATTTGGACCCAGTTTGGCGTTTAGAACTAGTTAGTTGTAGTTAATTCTGTTTGTGCAAAAGAAAAAAACGAGAAATTTTCATTTTAAGAGCACGATGGTACATCAAGTATTAATTGCAATTATTTTTGGAGACTAAATTTGGAAAAGTACATAAAGGTGCTTAGGCTATTAGAGGAACGAAACTGGGAAGAGATGAAAGAATGGCTACACGAAGATTTTATGTATATAAAAGAAACAGCTTTATCAGATCGCTTAGAACATGTTGAAACATTAAAGAAACAGTTTACAGAAAAAGCTGCTATAAACGAACCTGAATTACTACATGAAGATGAAGATATGATGGCTTTCAAGCATTTGGTTATTCAAAAAAATGGTAAAAAATATAGAGTTACTCAAATCCAACTTTATAAAGATGGAAAGGTCTGGAGAGAAATAAGCAATGCCATAGATGCAGACCAAAAATAATTGTTAGTGCTAATTCATTAGCTGTAAACGAGTGAAATATAGAAAAGAAATTTTTTTTCTTAGTCTCTAGTTCCGGGAAAACGGATAAATAATCAAAGCTCCAAGTTGCATAGTAATATTAATAATAAAGTTGTTGCGATAAAGACTAAGTAAGTTCCTAGTCTATCTAATCTCTTCTACACCTTGTGAGTGTATATATCTATAATCTCGATAGCTTTGTCAGTACCCACTTCCATCTCCACCATTACATGCTGATAAAAATAGAAAAGCCACTATTAAGGCTCCGGTTAATTTGTATTTAATGTACTCCATTACATCTCCTGAGAATTCTTATGTAATTTTAGTTACCTTTTAGTTTATCTTTAACGGTTAGAAAGACAAAAACAGCTAGAAATACCCTAATGAATAGAATAGCACTCAGCTCATCAAAGCTAGGATATAGATTAAAGTAAAGATAACCATCCTTCATAATTATCCAATAAAGATTAAAATATCCCTCGTATTTTGTATAACCAATTACTTGGGAGATTAATCCAAAGGAAATGGCAATCCAAAGATTAGAATAAAATGCCTTCCCAAATATATTTTTCGAAACAGATGCTAATCGGCTTGCCATCTGAAACCTTCTTCTATACAAAATAAACGCCCAAATTTACACTTTTTGTCACTTCGACAAACCCTTTCATGCTTACTATTTTCCCAACATTCGGTTGTGGCAGCAGAACCATACTTATCGATAAATCGGTCCCATGAGTCTCCAACCGACAAAAGTACGATCGAAGGTAATATAAATGCGACGAATATTATCGTTACGAATGCTATACCGAAGCCTTCATTATTTTCTTCCATTTAAAACCCTTTTTCTTTTACATGCAGAGCAATTAAGTTCGTTTCACTATTTGTCAAAGAAATTAAGTTAGCTTTTGTGTAAAACACACCCCATCTGCTGCACACTTAAATTACACACTACCTTTACACCCTTTACTGACATAATAAGTAGAGGCAGGCAAGATTGACGATACATTCTTACCCAAAAAAATGTGATGTTAATACTTCAGCAAAAAATGTCTTTCCAACAATAAGGCTTACTAACCGAGACAACGAAAAGTCATTTTTTCGAGACAAATTTAAAAGCAACAGCAAAGCTAAGGAAAGGTCATTGCATCTATCAAGAAAAATTAATTTTTATAACTAAGTAAATAAAAAGGCTATTGTTAGTAAATGCGTTTGCAATTTTTCAATATTTATAAATAAAATAACAAGCTATTATATTATTAATTTAATAAGGTTAAAAAATGAGACTCAAACATTTCATTGCGACTCACACATTTCATTCAGACAAAGTTAAAAAGGAATATTTGAAGTTTGTTAAGCATCGAAAAAAAAATGCTGAGTGGTTCGAGAATGTACCAAAAAGGGAGAATGCGCAACTACATCAATTGTTTATTGGAAAGGCAGATTTTTTCTTTTGCCACTGGTACGCCGAAAGCGAGAGTGCGATTATTGAGGCATTATCTGAAGCTGGAGCTGATCAATATATGATAACAATGGCTACTGAAGTGGGTGTACCTAAAATTGATTTAGATAAAATGACCGCTTTGATGGGAAAAATTAAATAATGTCTTTCGTCCAATTCATACCAGTCTCAGCTAAAGACACTCGAACTCCCAAAAAACTGATATCTAATTAGCTTGTCTAATAAAAATGATTATTTGTATGACATATGAAGCATATCGGGTAGCTCGTCTTACTAAGACTTTGACTAAAGGATTTCACTAAGTTTATGGATTCAAAAACACTAATGGAAACTTATTTGATGGAAGTTGGTCAAAATGGCCGATTAGATTTAATTAAGACTATTGCACAACCAGATATGATTGATGAAGCAAATAGAGCGTTTGGTGGACCAGTTGGGCGAGACGGGCTTATAGCTCACGTTAAGACGTTTCGTAGTCAAATAGGTCAGTTAAAGCTTGAGATTAAACAGATTGTAGGAAATGAAAATGAAGTCATGGCACATTGGTTTTTTACTGGGATCCATAGGGGGCCCTGGTTAAGGCGTGAGGCAACAGGGAAAGAAGTTTCAGCGGATGTATTTAGTTTCTTTACACTGAAAGACGGACTGATCAGCTACTATCGTCTTTGGCTACATGCAATGATTGATGGGCCAGTAATTTTCGATTCATCTTGCCCACGCATAGAAATTAACTAAGAGACTTTGTTATATGTCTGGCAAAGAAAGTTGAAGGATGATAGAATTCTCAAGGTTGGATAATGAAAAAGCTGCTCCTTTAGAAAGGAAGCACATACTTGAGAAAGTCAAGGCGTCTTTTGGTATTATTCCAAGACTTTATATAATATCAATAATACTCTTGATAGTTAAGCCCGCATATACTGGATCGGTATCTGAGCAAAAAATGCAGGATAGCAAAGTAACTTCTGGCGAATGTCTAGAAGTTCTTGAAAAAGGAAATTTTATGCCCGTGAATGATACAAATTTTTATCGTATTTTCTATGATGGACATTTATATATTATGACAATTAAGTACATGGGGATAATTAAGCACTATAGTTGCGATATGAAGATCAAGCTTATAAAAAATTAAAAATTTTTCTATTCAAATACGTTGGATCTTTTTGTGATGCCTTGGAAAATGAAACGTAAAATTTTTGCACAAAATTTGAGAAGTAAATAATTTCCACTCAGTACAGATCTTGAAGAATAACGTTTCTACTGGACTCGATAACCGGACTAATAGCTTCAAGTTCTTTCATTATGCTTTGCCGAAAATTATCAATGGCTTTTTGACAATCCTTATATGCTTGTGGACTATTATATTCAAAAAGTGTTGATGTCTTATAAGTACCCTTTTTATTCCAAATTTGATTATAGCAGAATCTTGTACATCCTTTTTGTTTGAGCTTTGCAAAAAGGAGCTTTCCATTTTCTTCCCATAACCTTATGTGCAGAAGCATTTGAGCCTCCGTTTTAAATGTAAAGGTATTGTACGACATGAGATTGGTTTCAGTCATTTTATTGCCTCTCGTAAGCTAACTATCAAATAATTATTGTTTCCTTAGTTGTTGAATAACATCACCGTCAAATACGATGGTATCTGTGATTTTAAAATCGTATTGTTCCCTCCATTCTGACATTTCTTTGAAAAGCAAATCACCTTTTTCCTTAGTTTCAAAAATAACAAACATCAAAACGGACTCTGGACTAGCTCGAACCCAAGTGATTTCTAATAAACCACGTTCTAAGAGTTCAGGAACTTTGGTAGTGTGCATGGCAATAAATTTCTCACAGTCTGCCTCTGTGAAAAAGTTAAACATACCAACCCTACCAACACTCATAATGCGCACATACTTCCTTCGACTTAATTAGATAACAATACTAATTTTTCATCTTACCATATTCATAAAGAATTTCTCCATCAAAGGTAATTACGTCAACTTTAAAATCGTACTTTTTACGCCATTCATTTGCCCTTCTTAAAATCTCTTGAGCTCCTTCTTCGGTTTCAACAACAGAAAAATATAGAAGTGAAGTTGCACTTGCTTTTACGTAGGTAGCTTCAAGAAGACCACACTCATCCAAAGAACTTGCAAACTCTTTATGAAGAGCAAAATATTTATCGAAATCTTCTTCCGAAAAAAAGTTTATAATATTAGTCCTAGCTACAGGCACTTTTTTATTTATGTGGGAAATTTGTTTCATCTAATTCCTAGATGCGATCTACCTTCTCCAAATCACGAACGCTGACAACATCTCTCCAAACTTTATTATCTTTCCATAATTGCACATTGGTAGTTTCCCATTTTTTACCTCCGTGCTCTATCAACACGTCTCTCCATGCCAATAGATCTTTGTTTTCAATTATAAGCTCAAGCTTTTCAAAAGTTAAACCGTCCTCAAATCTTTTTTTTATGAACGAGACCATCTCATCTTTGGAAATCAATGTAGTTTCTCTTAGATATAAATATTCATCATGTAAAATATCCTGAAGTCCCTCAAAGTCTTTATTCTCAATCAGGCTTTTAATTGTATTCCATTTGTTCATTAGCACCTCTAAATTCCTGTCTCACACTCATAATAAATTTTATTGATTAGCTCCCCAAAAGGTATTTTATTAAATCTTAATTTTTGTTTATTACATATTCAGCAATACATATTTCCCCAGTAGCTTTTACCTTCCAAGGGATAGAACTTGGTCAACCTCCCAATTATACGTAATTGTTTTTGGTGCTAGTCGATCTCTAAAAGGTATGATTATTTGCTCTCCTATTTTCATAATAACTTTTTGGTCTGCCTTTTGTTTAAAGCTCCAGAGCGCCAACATTCTATTTGGCATATCTATATCTTTAACGATTTCCAGAGTACTTTCGGGAACTGAGTCTTTATATTTTGGCCACTGCTGTTTCAATACCATAATAAACATTTCACATTCATCTTCAGAAGAAAAAGTATTTATGATTGTTGTTTTGAACATGCTTTATTTAACTACTATATGATATGACTTTCAACGGTGAAAATTATTAAAAAAATAGCGCAATTAATTCTCAAAGATTTAATCAAAATAAAAACTGTACTTATCAATTGCTGCGAGTTGGATAGCAATAGTACCGGTGGTCACCGAGCACTTCATCCGAATTCTGAAAATTCTCCACGACCTCCCCATTGTTTTTTATATAGAACCGTGGGTCTTTTTTAAGTTCATATGCTTGTCTCATACATTCATTTTTAGGTAAGTTATTTTGTATAATATGAGACTGAAAATTCGCATTTGGAGTAATCCCAACGTTCGGGGTAAGGTTTATAATCAATATAAGTGAATACCAAACAGTCATAGAAATCTCCGTTGTATTATTTGCTTTGAAAAGCATTAGCTGAAAGTATAGAAATTACTTTAAATTTGGTTTTTTAACCATACCTTTAAAGCCGATATCGTTTTAAGTTCGACAACCCTCTCTAAATCAAAAGTCCTGTCAACTTCCTCATGCTTCCATGTCAATTTATGGGGAATATAAATTCCTGTTCCCCCAATATTTCTTACAGGTAGAACGTCAGATTTTAATGAATTTCCAACCATTAAAAAGTCCTTCGGTGAAATATTATTCTTTTCCAAAATTTCTAAATATGTTTGCTCATCTTTCTCTGAGACGATTTCTGTTGAGCTGAAGTATTTTAAAAGCCCAGATTTTTCTACTTTTCTCTGCTGATCAAGTAAATCTCCTT
The DNA here is from genome assembly GCA_902574225.1 of uncultured Alphaproteobacteria bacterium. Taxonomy (GTDB): domain Bacteria; phylum Pseudomonadota; class Alphaproteobacteria; order Rhodobacterales; family Rhodobacteraceae; genus CACIJG01. Next base: position 26,230 of record CACGMO010000011.1, on the reverse strand, counting down.
TTGTTATCATTATAAGCATATAGTGCTCTGAAAGATGTCGAAGTGTTTCTTCAACTTCAGGTAAAAGCTGAATAGTCTGTGCAAGCATATCTTTTCCGATTTTTATTATTTTATCTATATTCTGGAAATCGGTTTTGTTATTGGAAAATCTTACTGATGCTTCTAATAATGAAAGTATAAACCCTTTTATTCCATAGCCATAAAACTTAATATTTTTTTTTTCAATTTGAAATATAACTTCTTCAGGATCTTTGATATGGGGGTGTAGTTCGATAAATTTCATCTGTGCTTTGTGAAAAAATACTTCATTTTCCCAAAGGGTATCATCGGCGTCGAAACCTATTATTTGTTTATTGCTCATTACTTACTTTCCAATCCACTCGAATTATAATTCTGGCACGCCATCTGAACCGCCGTCTTTACTATTTTTCAACTGAAATCCTTCTCTTTTATAAAACTTATGTGCCGAATTATTAAATTCATGACTCCACAGATATAAATGTTTGTGGTCAGATTTTGTTCGGTCAAGAAGTATCTTCCCAATGCCTTCGCCTTTTTTGTTCACATATAATGCGGAAATTTGTAATAAGTCAGGATTATAAGAAATATACCCATTAATTGGCTGACCAATTACCCATACTTCTCTCAGTAGAATTGCATTTCTAATCATTTCGGTAAGCTTGTGTTTGTCAAAAAGACGTGGCATCTCTACCATTTTTTCAATCCAGTCATCAACTATTAATGCACATGCTGATGCATCATCGATAGTTGCCCGCCTTAATGTGTAAATTTCATTGTGTATCATTACTCTATTTTTCTAACTGCAAGCACACTCGATAGTAATTCAATTGCGTTGTTTTACAATTGTGTTAAAAAATAGAATATTCTTGCCAAGTCCAGTAAATAAATAGATAAGTTATCTATGTTCAATAAGTTTTTGACGAGCCATGCAATTGGTCGCTTTCTATTAAAGAAATGCATTTTTTGGGTTTTACTAGCACTCTTTCCAGTATGCCTTGTACCAGCATATGCTTCTGAGTTTGAATTGAAGGGAATAACAGTTAGCAATCCACACATGGTAGTTTTTGGAAAAAATGCTAAATCAGGGGCGGCCTATTTTGTTATTTCAAACAAAAATTCTGATCCTGTAATTTTAAAAAAAGTTACAGCTGATTTTGGAAAGGCTATGTTGCATAAGACCGATGTCGATAAAAAAGGTGTCGCTAAAATGAAGCATTTAAAAAGTATAGCCGTTCCAGGTAATGGTTTGTTGAAACTTGAGCCTGGGGGAACCCACATAATGTTTATGAATATTTCGATTCAGTTTGATGAAAGCCGCAAATATCCTGTAACCTTGGTTTTTGAGGAGCAGGGGTCATTAGATATTGATCTTAAACTTAAAAGTGCAAAGAAAAACCAAAAAGCGCACAAACACAAACATGGACACGCGCATAATCATAAGCACGATCACTGAATAGCTATGTCCATTTAAATTTTAAGAACGAGTTAAATTTTGGAAATAAATCTACTATTTCTATTTACTGTAGTACCTGCAATTCTTTTATTTGGCATTGCAAAATCTGGCCTTGGCGGGTCTGTCTCGTTGATATCTATTCCTCTGATGACTTTTATGATGCCATTAAATCAGGCTCTGGCAATCCTTTTACCTATATTGATTTTTTCTGACTTCATTTCAGCCTTTAGATTTCGTAAGGAATTTGATCTCAATACACTAAAGTTGATGGTTCCCTTCGCTGCGATTGGAGCAATTATTGGGGCATCTACGTTCTCATTTTTTTCTGAGGATTATCTCAAATTAATCTTAGGTATAATGGGTTTTTTATTCTCATTTCATTATTTTTTTTTAAAAAAAGATGCTGATAAACCAGCAAAAGAAAATTTTATAAAAGGCGCGATTTGCTCTTCCATTGCTGGTTTCACCTCTTTTTGTGCTCACTCGGGAGGTACACCTACCAGCATATATTTGCTTCCATTAAGATTACGAAAAGAGATTTATGTTGGAACCAGAATAATGTTTTTTACGTGTATAAATTTGGTAAAGCTACCTTTTTATATTCATCTATCAATGGTCAATTCTAGTTCTTTAATCTATTCGCTAGCGCTCTTACCTTTGTCTGTATTCGGTATATTTGTTGGGTACAGGCTTTTAAACGTAATAAAAGAAAGTGTTTTTTACAATGCAATTTATACTTTGATCTTAGTAGCAAGCGCAAAATTAATAATTGATTTCTTTTATGCTCTTTAAATTTAATTAAAAAATTACCACTTGTGGGACTGTCCAACGGTAGCCTAAACTGCAGGACTTTATAAATATAGATTTTGCTGAATGATGTTCTTCCTTTAAACTGCAAATTAATTTTTAATTAATAAAGGAAATGAGTTGGATCAAATGGTAGATTTTGTTTCCCTTTTGGGCGTAAAAGGTGGCCCGGCTATCAGACCCGGGTCGAATATGCCTACCTCTACTTTAATTCATATCAACGGAAAAAATTTGCTAGTAGATACAGGTTTAGGGGTCTCACGATCTATATGTGATCAGGGTGTCGAACTTCATGAAATAGACGCTATTTTTATTACGCATATGCATTCAGATCACTACCTTGAGCTCGGACCTTTGATCCACACAGCATGGGTGTCAGGCCGCGTAAAACCTATACCCATCTATGGTCCTAAACGGCTAAAGCATTATTGGAAAGCTTTTCTCGAGTCAATGGTTGATGATATTGCGCTTAGAATAGAGGATGAGGGACGAATTGATTTAGAGAAACTACCGGCATTTTATAGTTTTGAAAATAGACAGTCCTTATCATTATCCGATATCAATATCCGAGTTATGCGCAATCTACATCCCCCGATACGGGATAGTTTTGCACTTCGGTTTGAGTGGGGACATTATTCAATTGTGTTGTCCGGTGACACAGCTTACATGCCAGAGATGATAGATTTTGCTGATCAAGCCGATCTCTTAATACATGAGGTGATGTTATCGGAAGGAATTGACTTAATAATGATTCGTTTAGGGCATGAAGATGATAAGCTTAGAAACCATCTCCTACAAAGCCACACGCTAGCTGAGAATGCAGGATTAATTGCCAAGTGCGCCAAAGTAAAATGCTTAGCTTTAAATCATTTTGTTCCCGATGGATTTGCAGAGTTTAATGACGAAGATTGGTTGAAGGCTGTTAGAAGGCATTGGTCTGGAAAGACTATCTTAGGCAGAGATGGAATTAGAATTCCTTTATAAAACTTCTCGATATGTCACGCTCTGGATAGGGCTAGTAAGACCAAACTTTCTTGATATTTCTAATATTAAATCCAGACACGTTAGCAAAATGTTTAGTTGCTATTGACCTGGCCTCATCTAAGGAACATGCTTCTACTATCCACATACTATTCTCATTAACAATTTTTCCATTACAAACCGAATTGATACTGTAATCAATTTCATACTCCGATTTCCAATGCGAGACGTTTTTCTTGCTAAAGGTGCATTCAACTATTGTTTTAAAGGAGAAATCCTCTTGCAAGCGTTTTGTAGACACTAAGACCCAATTTTTTTTTGCCATTGAGTTCAGAGCATTACTAAAGTATGGTTCCTCTTCATAAAGGATAAGCGTTTTCATCTTCAATAGGATCTTCCGAACATTGTATATTTTCCAGGAAATAGTGCTCTTTAGTAATTTTGCAAAAATTTATTTTTTTTAAAAGAGAAAAAAGTTCTAACTCCATAAAAAAATGCCATAAGTAATTTCACTCAGAAATGAAAACAACTGAACTAGCCAAAGAATTTCAGGATAATAACCTCTGAACAAAGGAAAACTTGTAGGAGTATTAAATATACATTAGATGTAAAATACTGAACAACAATTTGTGGATAATATGATGAAAAAGAAGGTTTATATCGCGGGACCTCTATTCAATGATCATGAGAGAGATTTTTTAGAAGCCATAGCACTCTGTCTTGAAAAAGAAGGCTTCAAATGTTTTCTCCCACATCGAGATTTAACGGGTATAGAACAGTCTGAATTAAAGACAACATCTATGACCCAGGAGACCAAGGACAAAATATTTGTTGCAGATTTAACCGCTCTTAGAGAGTCGGATCTAACAGTTGCATTAATAACGGGTTGGGACATAGACTCAGGGACTTCTGCCGAAATAGGGTATACGTTTGCACAGGGAAAACCGATTATCGGCATTGATGCTTCGGAGAGAAGATTTAGAAATTTATTTGTCGAGGGAATGATTGCCGAAAAGGTCCAACATATCAGTGCTATCATTCCGGCAATTAAAAGAACATTTTCTTAAATAGTTCATTAGATATGTCTTGTAACACCTCCATCAACCCTTATACTTTGCCCGGTTATATAGCTGCTGTCATGTGAAAGTAAGAAAGCAGCCGTTTTTGCCTGCTCCTCTGCTCTAGCAAACCTTTTGAATACAGACATTTGAGATAGTTCTTCTGGCAAATCCAGACTGTCTGTAAATCCGGGTAATAAGCAATTCATTCTAATATTTTCTGGCCCATACCGATCAGAGTAAAGTTTGGTGTAGGATGATACGCCTACTCGATAAACGCTTGATGTTGGAAACATTAAGCTAGGTTCAAAGACTGAAAATGTTGTTATGTTTACGATTGAGCCACCTCCTTGAGATTGCATAATAGGGGTTATTAACTTGGATAACCGGATTACCGGCATTAACACCATTTCATTAGCTGTTTTCCAATCATCCTCTGATATTTCTAGAAGATCGCCCTTAGGTGGGCCACCTGCATGAATTAAAAGGCTATCTATTCTACCAAATTTCTCCATCGTATATTTTATAAGGTTATCGGTATCTCTAGAGTTTTCGGCCCTACCACGATATGCAATGCCGTTAAGCTCATCAGCAAGGTTTTCACAACTTTCTGATGGAGACATCAATGAAAGCCTGTAGTTTCTTTTTTTCATTTCACGCGCAATCGCTGCGCCCATTCCCCTGCCTCCACCAACAACAACACAAACTTGATCGGTCATGATAAGCTCCCTATTTAATTTTTGCTTTTTAGCTTAGTGGAAATAGTTAATAAAAAGAATATGATAATTAAGAAGATATTCATAAAAGATAGTTATCTAATTTCAGAATTAAAAAATTTATTAGGAGGGTTCAAAATATTATATATTCTCGTAACAACAGCGATCTTAGCGCTGCTTAATGTTTGTAGGGTTTCTGAATGATCACTTGGATTACACATCCCGAATATGATATTCCATTGCCTCAGGGCCATAGATTTACCTCAACAAAGTTTTCAGATCTCTTCGAATTATTAAGAAATTCTGAATATATAGAAACTGCGACTATTCTAGTTCCGGAAAAGGCGAACGCAGAACAAGTTGCCATCGCTCATTGTAGCGAATATGTTGAGAAGATAGCGAATGGGTCATTAGATGAAAAAGAACAAAGAAGGTTAGGGTTACGTTGGAGTCCAGTATTGGCAAAGAGATCCTTTATTGCTGTAAATGGATCCTTGTTAGCTGCAAGATCTGCTTTGCAATACGGCGTTTCATGCCATTTGGCAGGGGGTACTCATCACTCTCATTTTGATTTTGGGTCAGGGTTTTGTGTCTTTAATGATCTAGCTTTTACTGCATTAACCTTGACTAAAACAAAAGAAGCCAAAAATATTCTGATATTCGATTGTGATGTGCATCAAGGAGATGGGACAGCTAGAATATTAGAGAATAATGATAGAACATTCACGTGTTCAATACATTCATCAAAAAACTTTCCTACTAGAAAGGCTAATAGTGATCTTGATATCGGTTTGGAGGATAACATGTCTTGGTTTGGCTATAAAAAGCACTTGCTGGAGGGATTGAATAAATGCATAGAACGATTTTCTCCAGATTTGGTTCTATATGTTGCAGGAGTGGACATACATGCTAACGATAAGTTGGGTAGGTTGAGTATCGACGATGAAGGTCTTTTTGAGAGAGAAATGACAGTATTGAACTTTTTTAAGAAAAGGGATATCCCTATCGCAACAGTGATGGGAGGTGGATACTCTGATGACAATCGCGAGCTTGCCTATCGTCATGCAACTGTAGTCAAAGCTGCGCATCAGATTTGGGCATAGGCATAGAGAGGGGCCGTCTTTACAAATGGAACTAATGGATATATTTATGTTGATTAAGGTATTTTTGATTTTTTGCTTTGTTACTTATTTGTATTGGTCATCAAGAAATATAAAAAAGTAATTTTGTCACAGTACTGCAAACACTATTTGACAACTTTTTTTTCCATGCCATACTTTTTAATCTCAAGAAAGCCATTCCTAAATTGTTTGCCAGTTGGGGGAGGGCTCTTGTGTCTTTATAAATAAGAAACAAGAAAAATACACGGGATGGTTTTCTTTGAGAAAAAGGGCTAACATTAGCATGTTAGCCCAATTAGGGGAGGATAAATTCACGTTGTGAATAACTTTACCCTACATTAAATAGAAGATAGTTCAAGCATAACGTGACGTTAACGTAAACATAAACTCAACTCTTTGAATTAGGCTGACGATAACATCAAATTGATTGAAAAAATTTAGGTTGTATGATTTTAAATTTTTCTAAGTCTTTGCCTGTATCCAAGTCATCCTTAAGACTATCTACTGGAGCTATTATTGATCTTATGGAACTCTTTTTTGCTTCCTTCTGATGTTCATAAAATGAGTTTGGACCAAATTTAAAATTTAATCTTGTTGGCAGAGATAAGAACAAAGCGTTTGTACCGAAATCAGTCGAAGGACATATTACCATTGAGTCTGTTGATTTTTTCCCCATCTCCAAGATTTTTTTAATGTCCTCAGTTTCTGGATCAATTATATCACCCGGAAGTATAAGACATGAATCATAAAGGTTTTCTGAAGACCAGCACATACCCTTGTTTACAGCTGAGTTCAATCCATTTAAGTTTTGTTCTTTAAGAACGTGCACATGAAAATCCTTTGATATTTTTTCTACCTCCTCACAGGGGGTTATCACCAGTATATCGGAAAAGATTAGAGGAAATTGATTTTTCAATGATTTAAGCTTTTTCAAAAGTTGCGTGAACAAAAGTTTAATAAGTTTTTCTCTCTTGTTTGAAGAAAGTAAATTGGATAACCGTGTTTTACCTTCGCTTAGTGATCTCATTGGAATTAAGATTGAGGTTTTACTTTTCTGATATCCTAAGCTCATGCAAACAGAGCCTCTATTAATTTAAAAAACTAAGTGGGTTAGATCCATTTCTTGATACTAATGGATCGTGACCAGCTACAGAGACCTCCAAGTCATAGGTTTTAAGTTTTCTATATAACGTGTCTCTTTTAATTGGTATCTTTGAAGCTGACCGAATTATCTCAACCATTTCCGTCTCTGTAATTTCTTGCCCGTTTTTTGATCCTGCTGCTCGCGAAATACTTTCATTCATCAAAGTACCTCCCAAGTCGTTAGCGCCCATGGACAGTAGATTTCTTGCTTTCTCAGCTCCCAATTTCGTCCAAGACACCTGTATATTATCTATAAATCCATGCAACACAATTCGAGCAACAGCATGCATAAGCTCTATTTCATTATCAGTTGCACCTGCTCGTACAAGTGAAGGGCTTTCCAGATACAGTGGTGAGTCATAATGGACAAAAGATAATGGGACAAATTCTGTAAAACCCCCAGTCTCAACTTGAATGCGACGAAGGGTATCCAGGTGGACAGCCCATTCTTTAGGAGAATCTATATGGCCGTACATTATTGTAGCTGTAGATGGAATGCCTGAGCGGTGCGCAGTCTTAATGATTTCAATCCATTGATCTGCGGTTAACTTATTCTTTGTCAGCTTTTTTCGGATTTCTGTATCAAGTATTTCAGCTGCTGTACCTGGCATTGAGCCTAATCCACACTCTTTTAAATCTTCAAGAAAATCTGCATAGCTCATTCTACTCTTTTTTGCACCATACCAAATCTCAAAAGGTGAAAATGCATGAATATGCATTTTAGGCAGCACTTTCTTTATAGCAATTAGGATCTCTCGATAATAGGTGCCAGGAAGTTTTGGGTGAAGCCCCCCTTGTATGCAAACTTCAGTAGCTCCTCTTTTTGAAGCTTCCTTGGCTCTTCTCACTACTTCATCCAAATTCAACCATTCAGCACTGAGGTCATTTGATCGCTTTGCAAACCCACAGAATTTGCAGCCCATGTAACATACATTGGTAAAATTAATGTTCCTATTAATTACAAAGGTGACGTTATTACCGTTTACCTTTTTTTGTAAAAAGTCAGCAAAATTCAAAACAACCTGCTTATCTTTGCCTTTTGTTAAGAACAGCTTCTCGATATCATTTAAAGAGGGTTGTTGGTTTTTTAGACAATTTTCCAATATTATCCGAGTCTCTATTGAAGCGTCCGAAAGAGTATCTTCAATACGCTTTGAGTGACAAATTATTTGCAAATCTTTCATACTGTTTCTAATTCCTTAAGCTTATTGTCAGGATGAAGGTAAGCAGAATGTTTTGACATATGGCTTCTAATAGTGGTGGATAAGAAATTTTGTGTATCAAATTTTGGATAAACAGTAAGCCGTTCCATTAAACGAAATCCTATTTCATTCATCATGGTCTCCAGCAAATTAATATTAGGCCAAGGGTGTTGAGGGTTAATAAAGTCTCTAGTAACCGGAGAAATCCCACCCCAATCATTTATTCCTGCATATACATACTCTAAGTGCTTTTTCTCTAAATTTGGGGGTGCTTGTATGCTGATAGTAGGATTTAAAATAACTCTGGCCAAAGCAATAGTTTGTAGCATTTCTTCTAATTTGGGTTCTGGGTGCTTTGACATTTCGATGTTAGGTTTCGTTTGGAAATTTTGGATAATTACCTCTTGAATATGTCCATACCTGTTATTGATTTTTTCTATCAATAGAAGAGCCTCAATCCTTTCTTCAAGCGTTTCCCCTATGCCTATAAGAATACCTGTAGTAAACGGCACCTGACAATAACCAGCCGAAATCAAAGTTCTTATTCTTTGGATTGGAACTTTATCGGGACAAGCATAATGAGGACCTCCTTTTTGGGTTAATCTTTTACTGGTGGTTTCAAGCATCATTCCCATTGATGCACATACATTTTTAAGCTTTACAATTTCATACTCGTTAAGTGTTCCTGCATTTACATGAGGCAGAAGTGATGTTTTTTCTATTACTAATTTACACATGTCAGTTAGATAGTCTGTCATTGCTTCATAGCCTAGAGTTTCTAGGGCACGCTTTGGTTTGGCATACTTTTTTTCAGGTTTTTCTCCCAAACTAAATAACAACTCCTTACACCCCTTTTTCTCTCCTTCGCGAGCAGATAACAGAACCTCCTGGGGGGACATTATTTTTGCATCTGGATCATCTGGATGTTTTACAAAAGTGCAGTAACTGCAAGTGTCTCTGCACATATTTGTTAAGGGGACAAAAATTTTTCTGGAGTAACTAATTACATTACCCCAATGTTTGTCTCGCTTACTCGATGCGGCATCTATAAGTTTTTCTAAAGAACTATTAAGGACCATATGTCTGTAGTAGGCGACTTCATCCTTATCTATTTTCCACAATTCTCTGTCGTTAAGATGAGTTGATAGACTCGTCATTTTCCCCCCAAAGATATAAACTAAATTATGACACGGTTGATCACAAAGAGCAATAATATAACAATTTACATTGATTAAACAAAAGTCTGAATTTAACCTTCAGTACAGCTCTTTTTTATACTGAGCTAATATCTTCTGCTCATCCTTGATTTCGCAATCAATACCGGTCTGATCCTCTATCATTTCAAAAAGTGTTGGTATTGGGCGTATTCCAGGCCACTTTCCCGGATCCCATAAGCCTCCTCTTAAAATTGATTTTCCGCAGTGTAAGTGGGCTTGCGTAACTTTCACCTGCAGAACTGTTTTGGGAACATTAGTTTTTAATCTGTGTCTTTCTCTAGTATCCATATCTTCACTTATTGAAGCTTCGCCTTGCACCCTCAATGTTTCGTTTACGCTGGGGATTAAAAACAAAAGAGAAATAAAATTATTTCTCACGATATTTAATAATCCATCTATGCGGTTGTTGCCCGGCCTATCTGGAATTTCCAAAAGATGGTCACCTATAACCTTTACAAAACCATAGGGATCTCCTTTTGGCGACAGGTCAATGCTTTGATTATTTAGTGTTCCAATAATAACGAAGGATGAGTTCTCAATAAAACTTACACAGTGTTTATCTAATTTGTCCAAAATTTTAGCTGCAGCTTTTTCTTTAGCCGGGCCGTAAATCTCTCTCAATCTTTTCTCATCCATCACTTTCACCATTTTTAATTAATTTTTGATAACATCACTTTCACACTTAACTGTAATTCGGTACCAAACTAAAAATGCAAAAATTACTCCTATGAATTTTTGATTACTCAGCAGCCTGTTCCGTCGTGATAAAACCTCCTGACTGTTTATCCCAGTATTGTCTATATAAGCCATTAATCTTCAGAAGCTTTTTATGTGTACCTTCCTCAACTATCTGTCCATCCGAAAGAACAATTATTCTATCCATTTTTGCCAAAGTAGATAAGCGGTGTGCAATAGCTAAAACAGTTTTATTCTCCATGACTAATTCAAGAGCATTTTGTATTGAGTTCTCAACTTCGCTATCCAAGGCGCTAGTAGCCTCATCTAAAACAAGGACAGGCGAGTCTTTTAATATTGCCCGTGCAAGAGCAATTCTTTGTCTTTGGCCCCCAGATAGTTTTACACCTTGTTCGCCTAAATGTGCGTCATAACCTTTTCTTCCCCTGTAATCCTCTAGATCTTGAATGAACGCATGCGCCTCTGCTTGCCTACTGGATCGAATTAGATCTTTTTCTGTTGCATTGGGATTTCCATACATTATGTTGTCGCGTGCAGACCTATTAAAGAGGGCAGTTTCCTGGGTCACCATTGCTATTTGCTTTCTCAAACTTGATTGAGTTATATCGTTTATATTGATGGAATCAATCAATACGGCTCCCTTTTGCGGTTCATAGAGCCTTAGTAAGAGTGATACTAAAGTAGATTTGCCGGCTCCAGAAGCTCCCACAAGTCCAATTTTTTCTCCTGCTTGAATAGACAAAGAAATATTTTTTACAGCAGCTAAATTCTGGCCATAGGTAAAGCTAACATTTTTAAAATCTATAGATCCTTTTGATACCAAAAGGTCTGGCGCATTATCTTTATCACCTAATTTATATGACGTAGACAAAGTTTTTACTCCATCTTCAACTTCTCCCAGGTTTGCATATAAAGTCATCAGAGTAAAACTTACCCATCCAGTCATCTGTGATAGTCTGAATGATATTGCCCCAGCGGCAGCAATATCGCCTGCTGAAACATTGCCTACGCTCCAATAATAAAGGCTTCCACCAACTAACATTATAGGTAAGACCCCCGAGAGCCCGTTTAAACAGAACCTAAACCAGGCAGCAATCACACCATAATGGATGGAAAAGTCTCTAAAATTATCCATTGCATCAATTGCCGCATCATCTTCTTTCTTGTCATGAGCAAATAACTTTACCGTTTTTATATTGGTAACCGTATCGACAATTTGTCCAGTCACCAGAGCCCTTGCACCAGCTTTCTCTCGCGATCTTTTTCTAATCTTGGGCATGAAATATCGAATGAGAAAAATATATCCAACCAACCAAGCGAATAGAGCTATTGAAAGTGTTATATTAACAGTTGTAAGCATAAGAGCCGCCCCTACCACTGAAGCCAAAGCTAACAGTACAGTATGAATGATTTCTATCACTACGTCTGTTGCGGCTCGAGCAGTTTGCATTTCTTTTTGCGCAATCCTTCCAGCGAAGTCATTTTCAAAAAAGGTGACGGATTGACCGAGTGTCCATCGATGGAGCCTTGATAAAATTAAATTAAATATGTTTGGTGACACAATGACGGTTTGTGTATATGAAAAAGCTCCGAATATTATTGGTCTAATTACTAAAAAAAACAGCAAACCTGATGCTAGAAGTAAGATCTGGCTACTTATTGGGTTGTTGGATGAAGAAGCTAACGCCGCATCTATAAGAAGTCCTAATAAGACCACAGCAGATACCTCAATAAAACCAGTCAAAATAGAAACAATACCAGATAAAAATAATACGGAAAAACTTCCTTTTAGAGCCCAGTGGAAAAAACTAAGTGTATTAGAAGGAGGAGGTCCCTCAGCTTTTTGTTTATGATTGATCCAGTCGGCTGGCTTCATATCTTGAGCCGTAATATCTTTGAATTTTTAGTAAAATGAGAGCGTTTCATGAATTACCTCTTTTACTCAGACTTATAAGGGCATTTGATATATCTTCATCCTCTATATTCTTGGCTCCCCTTGAGAGCCGCAGTTTATGGGCGTTTTCTAAAACCTGTCCATGAGTATAGCCGAGAGGGGGTTCAAATTTATAACTTGCTAGTTCAATCAATAAACCTAGCGGGTCTCGGAAATATATTGATTCCATAAACCCTCTATCCTTAATACCAGAACTACCAATATCCCTTTCCTTTAATTTTTTTTCTGCAACCCTTATAGTGCTTTGACTTACCCAGAATGCTATATGGTGTACAGACCCTACAGAGGTATCTAATGGCTCTTTTGTTCCTACTCGGAATTCGTTAGTGAAAACGGTCACCGTTCGCCCATCACCACAATCAAAATATAGGTGGTTTTCAGTTTCATCATCTAGATTTGGCTGCTCAAAAATAAGCTTCATGCCCAAAATGTCTTGCCAGAAAACTATAGAAGTTTTTCTATCCGCGCCATTTAGAGTGATGTGATGGATTCCTTGGGATTGTAATAATGCTTCCATTGACTGTTCCTTACTGGAAATTAATTTAATTTGGCTAAAAATCAAGTTTTGCTTGGAGATATACTATCTGACCACTACCATGTATCGGAAGAATGTTATTTTGTACTTTGTTTAAATATCAAGGGAGCTATTATTAATGAAACATCAGGGAGGCTGTCACTGCAAACAAGTTAGTTTTAAAACTGATGTTGACCCAATGTTAGTCGTTCAGTGTAACTGCAAGAGTTGTAGACGGCTTACAGGCTCAATAAACATTGGATGTCTTTATGCAGATACAGAAATCGATTTTGAAGGTGAAACAAATGTCTATGAATTTGCAGGCGGCAGTGGATTTATCAACAAAGCCTATTTTTGCTCAATATGCAATGTACGTGTTTATAATAAGCCAGCTCCTGAAGTAATGGAAGGCATGGTAAGCATTCCCTTAGGCTGCTTTGATAATACCAGTGAACTAGCACCAAAAGTTGAAATTTGGAGTGAGGAAAAGCTAACTTTCTTATCAAAATCTGAATGCATTTTGGAATCCTTTGAGGGTAACGGAATACCTGAGAGGCTGAATGCTCTTCTTTCCAGTCTGGAAAGTCGCTAGGAATTTTCATTTTTAAAAAGATCTAACTCTAAGAACTCTCTGCATCAGTCGAGTCAAAGATTTTAACCCCATTTTTCCATATTTCTGTTTTTTCAATATCTCCAAGAATTGTATAATATGTCCAAGTACCAGTTTTCTTTCCGAGTTTATATTGACCCTTTTTATAGAGCCAACCGTCATATGGATCTATGTAAATCCATGGCCCGTCCAACTTACCATCCTTATAAGTTGCTTTTATGTAAAGCTGACCACCACTACCATACTGCTCTCTTGTGCCATTTAATTTTCCAAGAGTAAAAAACTCAATCTCTTTCGTTTTTCCATTCTCATGATAATATTCCCAAAGATTATCCTTCTTTCCATTTTTAATCATTCCAGTTTCTTTGAGATGACCATTCGGCCAGTAAACCTCAATTTTTCCATTGAATGGGGTATTCTTGAATTTTTCGAAAAACTGTTGCTTACGCTCGACTAAATTCTCCCACGTTTTCGGCTCAGAAAGGCATATATTTGTGGGTAAAATCATTAGCATGCCCAAAAAAACTGCAGTAGGAGGAATTAGTTTAATCTCTAATTTTCTGTTGGTTTGAGGCATACTTCGTCTATTCAAAGATCTTACATTTTTTTCATTAAATCACTTCTGTTACAGAAGATAGTGTGCTTACGCAGTGTATCAATTGAAATTAATTCAAACATCCACTAATTAAATTAGTTTAAATTTCTCGGTCTTACTATTGTCTTTTTCCATTATTCCTAAGATAATCTTATCATGAGAGATGTTTTCACTAGTGTAGTTTTGGTTACCTTTCCCTCGGAGGTCCAGTATGAGAATTGGCTCATGAAATTTAGAACGTTTTACAACAAGAAAGCAATGGAGTTTCTTCACGACAATGGACAAATTTCACAGCGTGCTTCTAGGGTCCAGGGTGATGACGTTATAAGAATAACAATCATATGGACGTACAGAGATTTTGATGCATATGAAAAATGCCAAAAATTTCATGGTCAATGGGGAAAAGTAGGTGGTCAGTTCATTGCAAAAGCTTCTGGGTATAGGGGATACGAAGTTTGGAGTGATTTAGACGTTAACTCTCAAGAATAATTGGAAGGCTTTCAAGCGATCTCATTGCATTATTTGGTTTCCAGGTGGCTACTCCCTTGGGCTTTATTACTTTTACAAGTTCTGTTAATGAGCTTGTGAGAGCTGTTATCTCAGCTCTTGCCAAAGTTTGGCCTACACAATTGTGAACCCCTATACCAAGAGCCAAGTGCCCTATAGTTCGTCGTGTAACATCATATTTAAAGGGGTTTCCCCACACTTCAGGATCAGTGTTCGCTGATCCTAATACGCAGAGTATTTTTGTTCCCTCTTCTATAGTTACACCAGATACTTCGGTGTCGGTAGCAGATGTACGGCAAAAAGCCTTAACAGGGCTTGTTAGTCGTAAAGATTCTTCTACCGCATTACCTACTAATGATTTATCGTTTTTTACTAATTGAAACTGTTCTGGGTTGTCTGCAAAGCACCATAATAGATTTCCAATTGCACTCACCGTGGTATCGATGCCTGCTGATAATAATGATCTTACTAACATTCCCGCTAATTGATCCTCTTCTGAGTTTTCCGCTATACTCCTGTAAATCTCTTTTGCAAGACCTTTGGTATCAATATTTTCCTCAAGGCATTGTTTATTTATTTTTTCAAGGACGGATAGTCCTTTAGCCATTGCATCTTTACGAAACTCGTTGTCAGGGCCAAGCGCATTGAAAACCATAGCCCCATACCCCAACAAAGTTTCCTTATCGATTTTTTTTAAGCCTACAGCTTCTGGGAATACCCTAGTTGGAAATATTTCTGCTAAATCAGAGATGCCATCTATCTTTTTTTTTTCCAAAAGTTCAAGTACCAATTTGTCAGCACAATTTTTAAAAAAATCTTTAAGTTGAGATATTTTATTTGGCGAGAGCGCTCGAGTAAGAAAACGCCTATTTTTTGTATGCTCAGGGGGGTCAACTTCTAATACCAGAGAGGGTGGTCGCCATGGCTTCTCTAGTTTGAAATCTTGAATTCCGACTCCCCTTGAAGAAACAAACCTCTTGTGGTCCGAGAAGACTTCCTTTGTTTCTTTATACCGCCCACATGCTAGCATTTTATATTTATTAAGGTAGACAAACGGTCCTTTTTCACGCAGAGCGCTAAAAAATGGTTCTGGATTTAGTAAGACTTCCTTTGAATAAGGGTCAATATCCCATGCTGTAACGTTTTGAGGAACCGCGATTGCTTTATGCCCTTGGAAGAGGTTCATGCGAAAATTATCAGCCTATACAAAAACTAAATCAACTTCTTTTTATCTTATTATTCTTTCGGACGCTTAAAGACATATTCGGTCAAAGCTCTTCCTCCGCCGACGCGACTAGCACTTACTAATTCCCAACCTTGGTCGCCGTATTCATTCAAAGGGGGCGCATAATTTCCTTTTCGCAATTGATCGGCATATAATTCATCGTCTTTTGCCAGATCCTGTAAGCTTTTTAAGCTTCTTACGTTCTCAACCAATACTAAGTATTCCCATTTTCTCATTTATAAGCTCCATCTAATCATATATAAGTAACGACCTAATTACCCCATTTTGTAGAGTAATGAAAAGATCATTGATTAACGGTTTAAGGCTAGTGGAAGTTTTCCTGAACACTTTTTGACATCAGCATAGTGAGTACTACCCCCTGCATAATAAAAAATAGAGGGGAAATAATATAAAAAGTAAAGATGTAAAAATAATCTTGTTTTATTTGCATTGGATTAAATAGCTCGCTTATAAATCCTAGAAAAACAAAAAGTAGGATCAATGGTAAATAGGTCAATCTACCCATGTTTTTAAGCTTTATAAGAAGAAATGCATTAAACATATAAATTATGGAAAAAACAAGGAATAATATATTTCCAACATCGGTAAAATACTCTGTATCTCCGCTTGTGCTCATTGCAGTGGAATTATAACCACCCCATAAAACTATTATTAAGAATAAGAGCGATTTCACTAATACCGCTTTTATAAAATCGTTTTTCATTGATCTATTTTAAATTGACATTTGGCAATGAGCGGATCGCGAAAACTTCCAATCTGCAAATTTATTATAAATAAAATTAAGTATTAATCGAGCCCCTGGTGTAGCACATATTAAAGCTAACAGGCGCCACCTTGGAAGTTTTCTCCAAATAGCTATAAACGCGTCAATTCCAACATAGATGGTTCCTGTTTGGTCAGAAACATGCAACCTTCTTAGCGCATCACTTTGAGACACATTGATCTTCTTCAAATGCTCTGGCTCATTTGCTATGTCACGCCAAATAAAGGTTGTGGGAGGGCTGATCTTCATATAGTAACCTATCTCCCTGCTACAGAGCCCACACTTTCCATCGTAAAATACTGTTATCATCCGCTTACTCCTGACGTTGAGATAGGGTAAGATACATGAACGTCAATAGATCGTTTGTCAATTAATTTATGGATAGCAAACTTAGCTATATCCTGAAGGGCAGCTTTTCATTCAACTAGTAGAAAGTCTACTCCACCTAAACGAATATTATTGTTTATAAAGACACCTCTGCTTGCCGCTCTTTTTTCTATTTCCAACCTTTTTGCTGTATGAATTTGAAAGGCAGATATATGTTCAGATTGTGACTGGGTATTTATAACAAAATTTATACTTGATCCTGATAAATCGATTGAAGTTCCATCTGCTTCTCTTTTCCTACCTAGGGCTCTTTCCCAATTGCATAATAAATTATCTGGATCTGGACTGCAGATATTAACGCCAGAAAGGTGACTCACCAGTGATTTGTTTATGTCTTTCTCCCATTCCCTTCCAGCCCAGAGCCAAGAAGATGCAGGCTTCATATTATCTATCGACAAAATAGCGCCACCAACTTGTTTTGGATGCAGATGAAGCGCTTGTCCTTGAATACCGTCAGTCTTACGATTTTCGTGCCAAACAATATCCAATTCTAGACTTTTTAGCCTTTTTCGTTCTTTATCTAGATCTAGTGAATCAACAATAACCATATAGCCTCCGTCACCACCTCTTTTTTTGAGAAAGCGCTCTGCCGCTGTATTATCTTTTACTGGGGTCACTAGCTCTAAAAATGTATCTCCCAGAGGAATAAGAACATTTTTTAAGCCAAATACAATTAACTCTGGGTCACTGAATGTTCTTCTAAGTTCGAAAAGGTCACAAATGCTATCTGCTAGGGGGTCTATTTCGCTTGTGGCAATGACCAATTGTCTTAATCGCATATAAAATCCTAAAAAAAATTATCAGAAATTAGAGTACAAAATAAAAGTTCAGCTATAAAGTGATTTAAAAGGTACACTTAAATTTGATACGGTTTTTTAGATCAGAAAAAATAAACTTATATTATGAAAATGAAAAACATAAATCAGATTAGCTTTCTAGATTGGTGGATACTTATTCCTTTAAGCATAGTAATGTATTTAATTTTTCACATATTTGCTTATTTCTTTTTAAATGTTCTCAATCACAAGCTTAACGCAAAAGCCAAAGGAGCAGTTCAGTTTATTGGCTATACAATCATTATTATTCTGATGGTACTTTCATTACTGTCGTTTTTCTAATTACCAAGCCTATTCCGTGCCAAGGGTACCTTCAGCATTTGTTTACAAAATAGAACTTTTTTGGTACGATGTTTGGCCAAAGGTTCGCAAAACAAATCCTTTGTGGTTATAAAAATGAGCAGTAACCTTTGTACTTTCCTCCCTAACTAGGCTGCAGGGGGACGCGGCCTTTTTTAGCAAATGATATATTTAGAAAAACGCATCAAAAGGAAGAAATCTCAATTTGCATCTCTTTTATTTCTCTGAATCGAATGCGATTAGCAACCTTCGGTTTTTTTAAAAGATTTATTTCTCTAAATGAAGACATTAGGCTTTGAAACGCAACTTTTGCTTCCACACGAGCAAGATTAATACCCGCACAGATATGGATACCTAGTCCAAAAGATAAATGCCTATTTGGCGATCTCGATATATCAAAGGTTTCCGGTTTAAAAAATTGCAAAGGGTCTCGGTTTGCTCCAGCAATAATCATGTGAACTGATGTTCCCTCCGGAACTATTACATCTCCAAGCTTTGTTTTTTCCAAACATCGCCGATTATTAATTTGAATTGGTGGTTGGAACCGCAGAATTTCATCAATGGCTGTATCAATTCTTTTAGGTTCTTTTTGCAACAATTTATATTGATCCTTATGGTTAATAAGCTCATTCAGGCCGTGGGATAGCATATTCGTTGAAGTTTCATGTCCTGCATTCAGCATAAAAATGCATTGATGAAGCAACTCTGTCTCAGATAATTCTAGACCTTCAGCTTCAATCAAAAGTGAAAGAACTTCGTCAGCTTTGTTAATATCTTTGTGAGTTTTTCGAAATTTTATTTGATCCTTTAGATATTGCTTGAAGTTTATAACAGCAGATGAACCCTCATTGAATTGTTTATGTGTAAGTTTTGGTTCCAAAGCTCCAAGTATCTTGTGTGCCCAGTCTCTAATCAAATGCCGATCCTCGCTTGGTACCCCCAAAACGCTACAAACAACATCTACAGGCAGTCGAAAAGAAAAATCAGAAACAAAATCAAACTTTTTTTTCGCGTGCATCATGACTAAGTAACTATCTACCAGTTTATTAATATTCCTCTCTAAACCATGCATTGATTTGGGAGTAAAAGCCTGCTGGAAAATTTTTCGTATTCTTGTGTGATCCGGAGGATCAACAAAAACGACGGAGGTTGTATGGTGTTCAAAAAGAGGTGATGAACCAAATTTTGCCCCAAATTCGGTTCTTTTGTCGGAGCTCCAAACTTTAAAATTTCTATAGACTCCTACAAGATCTTTGTACCTTGTTAAAATATAAGACCCATCAGAGTTTTTATGAATAGGTGATTTTTCTCGGAGTAAATTATAGTACTTATAAACGTTTTTAATAAAGTCGCTCGGAGGGTTGTAAAGGTCAAAAGATTCGATGCTCATATACTTAAGTTTATAAGATGATTTCAATTAATTGTAGTAATAATCCACTTTCCATTCTGATAAGACTCGGTTTGGACTACAGTCCCATGCACGTCAAACTTTTCCCATAAACCGTCTTTATGACCGTCGATAAAGAATTGTTTCTCTTTAATAGTTGCATTTAAAAAATAATATACCCAAGGTCCGTCCTTTTTTCCGTTAGCAAACTCACCCTCAGATTTCTTTATTCCACTTAAATAATATTCGATCCAGTTGCCCACTTTTTTCCCATCCGACAAGTCTCCAATAATTTTCAGCTGACCGTTGGGGTGATAGGATTCAATATGTCCAGAAAAAGGGATATTAGAAAACTTTCTGTAAAAAGTATCGTCTCTTTTGACAATTTCATCCATCTGAATTGAAACTTTCTTCTCAGAAGGCTCTCCAGCTTTTGGGAGAATTTTTTCATCTTTTGTTTCGGCACTTTCATCTGGTTTATCCTGGATATAACTGTCTAATCTACCAAAAACCCAATCTACAAAACTGTTGGTGAGAGTTTGAAAAAAAAAACCAGGTTCAGCTACACTAATCCTCGGGTTGAGGAAACAGAAAAAAAGTATAAAAAATAAAAGGCTATATTTTTTCATTTCAAGATAATGAGAGAAACATTATTAAATTGCAATTAATACTATGTTTGTTAAGTGCTCTAGCTCAAATTATATTCTGTTTATAGCGCTTATTACAGCCTTGATTGGGGCAAGAGTAATGGAAGTATCTATTCCCACTCCAAACACACTTCTACCATTTTCATCTGGAACTTTGATTTCTATGTAAGCAGCTGCTTCGGCAGTAGATCCAGAGCTTCTTGTATTTTGGCCAAAATCATTAAGCATAAAGTTAAGCTTAAAAGTATCTCTTATAGCATTTACGAAAGCACTTATCGGACCATTGCCTGTAGACGAAATTTTTATTTTATCCCCGTTGTGATCTATGGTCGCTTCCACAAATTCAGCATTATCGTCTTTTGAAATTTTCTTGCTTTTAAATTTGATAAGAGAAAACTTACCTTTTCTCAAAAATTCTTGCTCAAAGATTTCCCAAATCATATCTGGAGTTATTTCCTTACCCGTCTTATCAGCGATACTCTGAACTGCCTCACTAAATTGAATTTGAGCTCCCCTAGGTATATTAATATTATGCTCTTGTTCTAATAACCAAGCAGAGCCTGCTTTTCCTGACTGGGAATTTACCCTAATGATTGCCTCATAAGTTCTACCAATATCGCTGGGATCAATAGGTAAATATGGAACTTCCCAATGAGGTTCATTCGATTTTGAAATTGCTTCCATCCCCTTTCTAATCGCGTCCTGATGACTTCCCGAAAACGCGGTATGGACTAAAAGGCCGGCATAAGGATGCCGTTGATGTACGGGTAGTTGATTGCAAAACTCCGCCGTCTCAATAAGATTGTTGATATCAGAAAAATCCAGCTCTGGATTAATACCTTGGGTAAACATGTTTAGTCCCAAGGTTACTATATCTACATTTCCTGTTCTCTCCCCATTTCCAAACAGTGTTCCTTCAACTCTATCGGCTCCCGCCATTAAACCAAGCTCAGTTGCAGCAACTCCCGTTCCTCTATCGTTATGGGGATGTAACGATAATATAACCCTATCTCTATCTGTGAAATTATTGCTCATCCATTCAATCTGGTCTGCGTAAATATTAGGAGTAGACATCTCTACCGTTGCTGGCAAATTGATTATTACTTTGTTTTGTTTTGATGCCTTCCAGCAATCTAATACACTCTCACAAACATCGAGTGCGTAATCTAGTTCAGTTCCCGTGAAACTTTCTGGAGAATATTGAAGGGTTAGTGCAGTATCCGGCAAATGCTTTAATCTCTCAAATACCATTACCGCACCATCTTCTGCAATTTTCTTAACTCCCTCTTTATCTTGTTTGAAAACAACCTTACGCTGTAAAGTCGATACTGAGTTATAAAGATGTAAAATTGCCGACTTGCAACCCTTTAAAGCTTCAAAGGTCTTATCAATTAGGTGTTCTCTAGCTTGTGTAAGTACCTGTACCGTTACATCATCTGGTATAACTTTATTATCTATTAAGTGTCGACAAAATTGAAAGTCGGTGTCAGAAGCAGATGGGAACCCGATCTCAATCTCCTTAAAGCCCATAGATACTAAGGTTTTGAACATCCGAAGCTTGCGGGATGTGTCCATTGGTTCTACCAAGGCTTGGTTCCCATCTCTTAGGTCAACACTACACCAAATTGGAGGCCTTTTAATAGCTTTACTCGGCCAAGTTCTTTTATCCAAAGATATTGGGTCTGATGGCTTATATTTTGTGTGCTTATCCTTTACGTCCATAAACTAAAGTTACAGCAAAATAGAATGCAATACAGCATTTTTCAACTAATTACATAATAAAAATTTTTCTATACTTACTTTTCAAAAAATTTGGAAGATGGGAACCGCACTAAGGCTATAATTATAAAAAACAAACCCACTAGTATTCCTTCTATTGCCATAATGTTAGAAATCTCTTCAGTTGTGAAGAAAGCTGACATTAAATAAATGTTTAACGAACCGAGTGCGCCACAGCCAATAGCTATTGTAAGCAAACTGAAAGTTGAGGAACGAAGCTCTGGAGTGGAATTCATGTAGATTATAGTACTTTGTAATGCTGAATAACAAGCCGTAGCCATTCCAAAAATAAATATAAACAAAAGATACATGTAAATTGAGCTACTTGACGCAGATAGAGAAATACATAGCAAAATAATTGCGAGAAAGGATATAAAGCTAATCAACTTTTTATTGATCGCAATAATTGTTATAGCTGTTCCTCCTAATAGAGCTCCAATTCCTTCCAAGGATGTAAACAATCCTATATATAACTCGTTTGGATTAAATTTTTCAATAAGCAATAGACTTATTAATGCAATGAATGGGAGGGCAAAAATATTGAAAACGAAAGTTAGAGATACTACGGATAATAAATTAACATTATCTCTCGTCTGTCGAATAACTTTTAGAAGTGACTGAGTATAGCTAGTCGTATCATTTGTTACAGTATCTTCTTTTTGGGTAGAGACTAAAAAAAAAGATAGGGCATATAGAAGAAATAGGAAAAAAACACCTACATTGAGATCAAAATAAGTTAAAAAAATACCACCAAATAAAGGTCCCAATATTCTTGTCGCGTGACTAGATAAAACATCTAGAGAAACCCCCGCTGAAATTAAATCTTCGGGGAGGGCATCAGCAAGCATAGGCCTTCGAAATGAAAAATCGATGCTCCACAGCGCGCCACTCACAGTCGATAGTAGCCCCAATAAAAAAACATTTATGTTTGAGCCTGTTTGTGAATAGACAAAAACAAACAATGAGAATAAAGAACAGAGTAAACTTGCACCCAAAACAACTTTCTTTCTTACTACAAATGCGCCAGCAAGGCTAAAAATTACTCCAGTTGCTGCGACACCGAGCAACCTTAGCATTATTAAAAGTGCCGCTATTGATGCGTTCCCGGTGAGTTTCCATGCAATTACTGAAAACAAAAATACTTCGAACCATCGGGCAACGCTTGTAAGGAAACCTGCGAGAAACAAAATTGTAAAGGCCTTAGTTTGCCAAATCTCAAATAGAATACTGATATTCATTGAACAAAAAGGAGATTAGCCTTTAAAAAGCAAATCTTCGCTCTCTGTGATTGAGCTTAAGTTGAGCTCATAGTGTACTGGACTGGTAGAGCTTATAATTTTCCCACGTCTAACAACAAAAAGCCTTGCAGGCTTAAGTCTTATGGCTTCTATGGGGTCTTTACATTGCAAAACTACTAAATCTCCATTTGCTCCATTATGTATACCATAATTATCTAAATGAAGTATGGAGGCCGCATTATCCGTCACTGCATTAAAGCATGATTTTATCTCATCAACGCCAGTCATATGACAGCAGTGTAAGGCCATGTGTGCTACCTCCAGCATATCATGGGAGCCTAGTGGATACCATGGATCCATAACGCAATCATGACCAAATGCAACCTTAAGCCCTGCATTGAGTTGTTCTGGTATTCTAGTTAATCCTCTTCTCTTAGGATAATTATCTTGCCTTCCTTGTATCGTTATATTAATCAACGGGTTGGCTATAATATTTAGATCAGCCTCAACTAGCAACGAGATAAGTTTTGTGAAATAGTAATTATCTATTGAATGCATAGAGGTGAGGTGAGAGCCTGCTACACGTCCCTTTAGACCAAGTCTAGTAGTTTCCAATGCAAGCTTCTCAACATGCCTTGACATTGGGTCATCTGTTTCATCACAATGCAAATCTGTAAGAAGTCCACGCTTTTCGGCAATCTCACACAGTATAGAAATGGACTCATGGCCCTCCTCCATTGTTCTTTCAAAGTGAGGAATTCCACCAACGACATCAACTCCCATATCGAGCGCTGTATTCAAATTGTCCAAACAATTGGCTCTGAGTAATCCGTCTTGTGGAAAAGCAACCAGTTGTATATCAATAAAATCTTTCATTGTTTCTCTGACATCTAGGAGTGCTTCAACACCCAAAAGGTTTTGTCCAGAGACATCGACATGACTTCGAATTGCCAAGGTTCCTCTAGCTACCGCCCACTTGCAGAACTTCAAGGCTCGTTCCTTTATAGCATCAGCAGTGAGATTTGGTTTCAATTCTCCCCACAATTTGATGCCTTCAAGTAAGGTGCCACTTTTATTCACGCGGGGAAGGCCATAGCTTAAAGTTGCATCCATATGAAAGTGACTGTCAACAAATGGGGGAGTAACAAAGTGAAAATCAGCGTCTATGATGGGAATATTATCTGCTATAATTTTTGATGCTATGTCCCTAATAATCCCACCCTTAATTAAAATGTCTTGAGGGTCTTTGTTTTTTGATAATAAGCAGTTTTTTACTAATAAATCAGTCATGTAATTCCTCCCTTTTTTAATGTCTTTCACCACGTCGGAATGGGATCAAGAGTGCCTTTGGATACCTTGTTCTTTTGGCTGCAATTACCATTGCAACAATACTCAACAAAAAAGGAAGCATTAGAAAAAATTGATAAGGAATAACAGCTCCGGCCAGTTGTTGAGCTCTAACTTGATAAGCATCCAGTCCAGCAAAAAGAAGTGCTCCTAAAAGAGCTCGTTCAGGTTTCCAAGATGCAAATATTACTAAAGCAATAGCAATCCATCCTCTTCCATTTATCATTCCAAAATAAAAAGCATCAAATGCAGATAATGTTAAGTAAGCTCCACCAACTGCCATTAAGGCGCTGCCGAGTACAACGGCAATCGTTCTAACTAAAAACACATCAATTCCCTGAGCTTCAAGTGCCATAGGATTTTCCCCCGCCATTTTTATTGAAAGGCCTAGTGGTGTGGAGTTCATTAACCAAAACGCAAATATTACTACTAAAATTGCTAAATAAGTAAATGGCGTATGCTGAAAAAATGCTGGACCTAAAAATGGTAGTTCTGACAAAAAAGGAATATCAATGGGTTGGAATGGTTTGATTTTTGGGGGCGTGGTAGACGTAGGCAAAATTAGCTTGAAGCAAAAAAATCCTAGTGAGGATGCCAACATTGTTATTCCAATCCCTGTAACATGCTGGGAAGCACCCAAATAGACGGTAAATATAGCATGAAGAAGGCCGAAAATACCTCCAATAATAAGAGCAGCCAATATTCCAGTATAAAGGTCTGCTCCAAGAAACACTGTCATCCATCCAACCATTGCTCCTATTGACATGATTCCCTCTATGCCCAGATTCAAAACTCCGGCACGTTCACATAATACCTCTCCTATTGTGGCTAATATTAAAGGGCAGGCTATTCTTATGGTTGCCGCCCAAAAGCCGGCGGTAAAAATAATCTCAATAAATTCAATCATCCTTTTTTGCCCCGAAAAACAATATTTTGTAGTGCACGAATACAAGACTTAATAGTATGCACAGAACAGTTAATGCAACTATAACATCTGCCAAATAAGTAGGTACGTTCATCGCTCTACTCATTGCATCTGCCCCGACATAAATTGATGCTAGAAAGACACCTGAAAATATCACCCCGATAGGATTGAGATTTGCTAGCATTGCAACAGCTATTCCTGCGTACCCAAAGCCAGGGGATAGATCTAAAGTAAGATAACCTTTCAACCCCGCTGTTTCAGTCACCCCTGCCATTCCCGCCATCCCACCGCTCAGAAGTGCTACAATAAATACTGTTTTAAAAATTGGCACCCCTGCATGCGACGCAGCTGCCGCATTTAAACCAACTGACTTTATTCGATACCCGATCACAGTTTTACTCAAAATAAACCAAACAGAGAAAGCAAAAAAGATAGAAATAATAAAACCAAGGTGGAGTCTGGTTTTGGAAAGAATTTGGGGCAACACTCCTTCGTCAATTACTGATTTTCCCTGAGGCCAACCCAATGACATGGGGTCTTTCCAGGGACCTTCTAATAAATAGCTTACAAGCAAAACCACAACAAAGTTCAAAAGTAAAGTCGTTACGACCTCGTCAACTTTATAATAAAGTTTCAAAAGAACCAAAGGTAAAAGGAGTAACCCACCAGCAAGCGCTCCCATAATAAACAAGAAGGGGATCATTAGTATACTTGGTAGAACAACTAATCCAGTACCAAACAATGTTGTTGCCAATGCCCCAAAATATAATTGGCCTTCCG
>CACGMO010000010.1 GCA_902574225.1 uncultured Alphaproteobacteria bacterium | reverse complement strand
GGTCTAATTCCTCTAATGCTTTTATGTCTATGTTTTCAAATTCATAGGTTAGAACGTCTACATTTTTTGCAAAAGCAATCAGGTTCTCATTGTCCTCATAGTTACCAAATACTATTTTGTTAGCTACTTGTGCCGCAGGACAGTCTGTATTAGGGCAATATATATTTACATTAAAACCTAAGTCGGCTGCAGCAGTAGAAAGCATTTTTGCTAATTGCCCTCCACCGAGAATTCCGATAGTCTTATTCGGGCTCATTTTTTACTCGGTTTGTTGTATCAGCGCGCCAATCTTGAATTTTCTGACCAATGACTTTATCTGTAACTGCTAAAACCTGTATAGCAAAGATAGCGGCATTGAAAGCACCTGGTGAACCAATTGCCATGGTCGCAACAGGATAACCTCTCGGCATTTGTACTATTGAATAAAGACTGTCAACTCCTCCTAGATCCGTCGCGTTTATAGGTACTCCAATTACTGGGATATCGGTTTTTGAAGCAATCATTCCCGGTAAATGTGCTGCACCTCCCGCTCCAGCGATCACAACTTTTATTTTTCGCTTTCTTAGCGAATTAGCGTACTCGTACAACCTGTCCGGAGTTCTGTGTGCAGATACAATTTTTTTTTCATAAGAGACATCAAGCTTTTCCAATAAATCGCATGCCACTTGCATGATTTCCCAATCTGATTGACTTCCCATTACCACGGATACTTGTATATTTTTTTCAATTTCCATTATTAATCTCGCTTAGATATTTCTCTGCATCTAAAGCGGCCATGCATCCCATTGCAGCGGACGTTACTGCTTGCCTATAGACATTATCCACTAAATCCCCAGCGGCAAAAACTCCAGGAATAGAAGTTTTTGTAGTTCCAGGAACAGTAGACACATAGCCACTATCAAAAGTCTTGAGTTGATCTTTAATAAGATTTGAAGCAGGGGAATGTCCTATTGCTACAAAGACACCTGAGCAAGTGATTTCAGATAATTCCTTGCTTAAAGTATCTCTTATCTGAATTCCAGTTACGCCTAAAGGATGATCTTCTCCTAATATGTCAGTTACTTGCTTATTCCATATGATTTCAATATTTTTATTCTCAAAAAGACGTTTTTGTAATATTTTTTCGGCTCGTAACTCATCTCTTCTATGGATTAAATAAACTTTGGAAGCAAATTTTGTTAAGAAAATTGCCTCTTCAACAGCCATATTTCCTCCTCCTATTACAGCAACTATTTTGTCTCTATAGAAAAAACCGTCACATGTTGCACACGCCGAAACACCAAACCCTTTATATTTTTCTTCATTATCGAGTCCTAGCCAATTTGCTTGAGCTCCTGTCGCTAAAATTACAGACTCCGTCAAATATTGTGAACCACTATCTGTTTCAACAAAGAAGGGTCGATCAGTAAGATTTACTTTTGAAACATGTTCGGAAATAATTTCGCATCCCAGATTACGAGCATGATCTTCCATATTTTTCATTAAGTCTGGTCCGAGTATTTCTTTCTCTCCGGGCCAATTCTCAACCTCGGTGGTTATAGTAAGCTGTCCACCTGGCTGTATTCCCTGAAAGAGGATTGGTGATAACATAGCGCGTGAAGCGTATACAGCAGCTGTATAGCCTGCTGGACCTGAACCGATTATTAAAAGTTTAGTTTTTTTTGGAGACATATTACCCTCAAATTTTTTTCATAGGTTACAAACAAATTATTGAAGCCATGCGGCCGAAGTCTCTCTCAGATTTATGATAGGCCCTTCTATTTGAAAAAAATAATTCAGAATTTTCGTAAGTACACAAACCAATATTATGTATATCATAAACTCCAAGCAGATTAAATCTACTTTCAATAAATAACGTAAGATCAAAGAAATAATTACCATCTTCTTTGATAAAAAAATTTTCGAAACATGGATCAGTCTTTATAAAGCTCTCAACAAAATCTAATTTTACTTCATAGCATTTTTTAGAAATAGTTGGACCAATTGCAACGGAAATTTTCTTAATATCTACACCGAGATCTTTAAGAGAATTTAGCGCATTTTCACAGACTCCCGCAAGAGCACCTTTCCAACCTGCGTGAATAGCCAAGATGAATCCGCTTTCACTTTCATGAGCCAAGATAGGAGAGCAATCGGCAGTTAGTATTCCGATACCAAAACCCTTCAAATTGGTTATGACAGCATCCACTGGCTCGTAACTTAATTTGTCAAAGTCAGCTTTTTTATCAATAAATAACACGTTTTTTGTATGCTGTTGGTTTGGAAAGAAAACTTTTTGACTTGAAATATCAAGCGCATCCAAAACCGACGCCCTGTTTGCATAAATATTGGCTTTGCTATCGGTGGTATTTTCTGACAGGTTCAAACTCGAATACATGCCTGTAGAAACTCCACCGGTTCTACCAAAAAAACCATGCTTAACATATTGCAAGTTTTTGCTTTTGAACATTTTAACCATATCAGTTCAGGCCTTCTAGATTTCTTTTAGTTTTTGTTATCGCAATAACTTTAAAAAGGGAACCCATTTTGTCAGGATCAATTAGTCTCTTTATTTCGGAGTTGACTGTTTCTGCTATTGATGTGCTTACATTTTTGGTTAGGCTTTTTAAGCGTTCCGTTATTCCAAGTTCGAGCAGAAAATTTCGTTGTTCTTTAACCGGCGAAACATACAAATTTTTTTTAATAGCTATTTCTGTAAGGAGCCTGAAATTAACGTGTGAACTTAAGTCACTTTGACCTGGATTTTCCAAAACACCTTTAAATTTATGCTTGGTTACGGCTTGAAGGGTGTCCCCAATACCTGAAATGTTTCCATAATCGACCAGTAGCAAAACACCATCATATTGAATTAAATGATCGCAAATATTTGAAAAAATCGAGATAGTCTGTTCAGAATATTCAAGCGTATCCCCTATTTTAAAATCTGAAAAAATACTGTCACTAGGCACCCAGATTTGTTTATCTAAGGTGAAACAAAGTTTACCATTTTTTATTGTTATTTTTTTTTCGTGCCAGCCTTCGTTACTTCTCACATACTGGTTTATAGGAAGGGCATCAAAAAATTCATTCGCGATAATTATTTGTGGCTCTAAACTCAAGCCTTTGATATCTGATATCCACTTTACATATTTATTTTTGAGATTTTCTTTCTGCAGAGTTATTAATCTCTCAGATTTTTCCAAAATTGTTATATCAAGGTTAATTTGATTATTGGTAACCTTATAAATAGTTCTAATGGCGTCCTTTAGCAGTGTTCCTCTCCCAGCCCCGAGCTCTGTTATACATAGGCGTTTTTTATTTATGAATTCTTGGTAAAAACTCAATGCCCATAGCCCTATAAGCTCACCATACGTTTGAGAGATCTCTGGAGATGTAATGAAGTCACCATTTCCCCCTAATACTTGATTGGAGTTGTAGTACCCATTTTTATCATCCCACAAGCATATTTGCATATATTGTGATAGGCTTATTGGGCCATTTTTATTAATTAAATCTTTTATCTTTTTTTCAATTTGCATCAAGACTTCGCTTAGTGACCAAAAGAATCATTAAAAGTCCAAAAATAATCATTGGAATTGTAAGAAGTTGTCCCATTGAAATTCCTATACCTGGGAGAAGCTCAACTACATATCCATAGGGATTTTTATTTGTTATGAAAAAAGCGTCAGGCTCTCTTAGAAATTCAATTGAAAACCTTATAACACCATATCCTAGCAAAAAAGAACCAAAAATGATGCCTGGTTTTTTAAGCGCTTTGCAGAAAAAAACAAGATAATAAAAAATAAGCAATAAAACGAGACCTTCAAAGAACGCTTCATACAATTGCGATGGATGCCTGAAACAGGGTATTTCATTTGAGCTTGGACAAAATTTCCCCTGACCTTTTGTAAACTGGATTCCAAAGGTTGAGGTTGTTGGTTTACCCCAGAGCTCTCCATTAATAAAATTTGCAATTCTGCCAAAAAATAATCCAGGAGGGGAAGCAAATGCTATCAAATCACCTAAAGACAACAAGCTAATTTTTTTCCTCATGCCAAATAGAGTGCCAGATATTAACACTCCTAAAAAGCCTCCGTGAAATGACATCCCTCCTTCCCATATATACAAAGTTTTAATGGGATTATCAAAAAAATATGCAGGTGCGTAAAAGAGACAATACCCCAACCGACCCCCTACAATGATTCCCAAAATCATGTAGGTTATTAGATCGTCTACTTCAGATCTTTTAATAATACTCTTATCGGCGAACCACAGGTCTTTGTTTAGTACAAGCTTTGCCATAAAAAACCATGCTAAAAGTATACCGGCTATATACGATAAACCATACCATTGCACGTTAAGCTGGAACCCTAACAAATTCAAAGAAAAGGCAGTCTCACTTATATTTGGATATTGAAAGATTTTTTCCTCCAAAAAAATAAATTTCCAATTATATTTTTGTTTAACGTTAAAATATAAAAATTTAAAGGAGAATCGATGCAATTTAAAAACCCATTTATTGATAATCTTTCTAAAGTTATGGCGGATGCCTTTGGAGCAGCACATTCGGCCAAAAACGAAGCAGAGAATGTTTTCAAGACCTGGTTAGATGGTTGGTTGGCTGACAGAGATTTTGTTACAAGAGAAGAGTTTGAAGCACTTAAGCTAAGTGTGGAAGAATTAAGGAGTAAAACTAAGCCATCTACAAAAAGAAAGAAAAATTCAAAAAGCTAGTAATTACAAGATATAGTGGAGATGAAGCTAGAATACCTAATTGTAGTAGAGATTTCTAAATTTTGTGGGTATACTGACAGAAAAAGAGGAGCAGTAACCCCATGACACGAGCAACGTCAATTATATTTTTAGATGAAACGCATCCTATAGATGCCTTGGAACTTATAGCGCATGAAGAAAGTTGGGAATTCGCTAGAGACGATGATAATGAAATAATCGTTAGGATAGACGGAGGTTGGAAAAAGTATACTATCAGTGCTAGCTGGAATGTATCGCGAAACCTCTTTAAAACGATTTGTACATTTGAAATGATCCCGCCAAGAAAAAAACTGGTAAAGCTCTATGAAACTATCAATTTAGTTAATGGCAGTGATGTTGATGGTAGCTTCACCTACGATAATGTAGAACAATTAATGAATTACAATACTAACATATTATTTTCCGACGAATTAATTATCTCCAATACAGAGCTAAGGGATTGGATAAAATCTTCTGTTGAAACAGCGGAAAAATTTTATCCGACCTTCCAAAAGAGCTGTTGGGGAGAAGTAATGCCAAAAGATGCTATGTCGGCAGCGTTTGGAAAGATAGCAGGTCACGCTTAGGTAAATATAAGTGACTGAAGAAACGAAAATTAATAAACGAATTAAAATTATTGGTTGTGGCAAGATGGCGTCTGCAATCTTAGATGCGTGGTTAAAAAAGTCAATATCGCCCCAAGATATTTACGTGGATGATCCGAAACCCTCTGAGTGGCTACTTGAAAAAAAGAAATATGGGCTGAATATAAATACGAAAGCAGATGTATCATTTGATTATTGCTTTATAGGAGTAAAACCGCAGTCTCTAGATGAGATCAAACTCAAGCTAAAAATGCTTTCTAAAAAAAAAGTTACTTTTGTTTCAATGCTTGCTGGGATTAAGATAAATAGACTTGAGGATATAATTGGAAAAGATGAGTCGATTGTAAGGATAATGCCTAACTTACCCGCAGAGATACTAAAAGGTGTTACAGCAGTTAAAGAGAATAAAAGGGTTGAACCAAAACAGTCAAAGAATTTGGCTCTATTATTAGAGGCTTTTGGGGAAACAGTAAAATTTGTTGAGGAGAGAAAATTTGATGCTGTCACGGCAATTTCAGGTTCCGGTCCAGCCTACATTTTTCTGATTGCTGAGTTGATGACAGAGGTTGGTATTAATTTGGGTCTTTCTTATGATGAAGCATTTAAATTGGTAAAGCATACAATCGATGGCGCCGGAAGCTTAATAGTCAATTCATCATTGAAGCCCCAAAAATTAAGGGAAAACGTGACCAGTCCTGGTGGAACGACCCATGAAGCATTGGCCGTAATGATGAATAAGGACAATGGTCTGCCAAAGATTTTCTCAGCAGCAATAAAAGCTGCAGCACAAAGATCAAAAGAACTGAGTAAAGTTTAAGCTTTTAATTAATGCTTTGAATCTAAAATTTTGATACTTTTAGAGATGGCAGATTTTTTTGATACAGAATTAAGAGTGGGAGAGATCGTTAAAGCTGAAATTTTTAGGGAAGCTAAAAAACCAGCATACAAGCTATGGATAAATTTTGGGGAAGAAATCGGGATTAAGACTTCATCTGCTCAGATTACGTCTCTCTATACAACTCAAATTCTTATAGGAAAGCTGGTAATAGCTGTAACAAATCTGGAGCCTAAACAAATTGGACCATTTATTTCGGAAGTCCTTGTACTTGGTGTCGATGGCAAAAATGTTGGTGATATTATTTTAATAGCACCTGAATATAAAGCTGTCATTGGTAATAGGGTTCATTAAGAGGGACCAATTAAATGAAACCAAAAATAATTGTCACTAGAGATATACCTGATGAAGTAGAGTCAAAGTTAAAACAGTATTTTCAAGTTTCATTCAATCGTAAAGATAAAGCGTTTAGTAACGATATATTAAGAAAAGCAATGGAAAATGCCGATGGAATAGTTTGTACTGTAACAGATAGTATTACAGATGAGCTTCTTACTCTTCCCAATAAGAAAGTGAAAATCATCGCAAATATTGGCGTGGGTGTGGACCATATAGATTTACAATCAGCCAAACAAAATAATGTTATTATCACAAATACACCCGACGTATTAACGGAAGCTACTGTTGATATAGCTACACTTTTACTTCTATCTGTTACACGAAATGCATTTCAAATGGAAACAATGTTGCGTCAGGGTGAATGGAAAGGGTTTTCGTTAACAGAAAATCTTGGAGTCGGTGTTCGTGGAAAAACTCTTGGACTTGTAGGAATGGGAAGAATTGGCAAAGCTTTTGGAAAGCGAGCACATGAGGTATTTGGAATGAAAGTCCTTTACTATAATCGTTCCCCGGTTACAGATCTTAAATTTGAGGCAAGTGTTCGTTTTGACCTAGATGCTTTGCTGGAAGAAAGTGATGTAATTTCTTTGCATTTGTCAAGCGACAAGGGAAATAAGAACTTTATTTCTAAGAGCAGAATGAAGAAAATAAAACCCTCTTCATTTTTAATTAATACATCAAGGGGAGATGTTATTGATCAAATGGCACTTATAGATTTGCTAGAAAAGAAAAAGCTTGCCGGTGCTGGACTGGATGTCTTTCTTAATGAACCAAATGTTCCTCTAAGACTGAGACGATTATCAAATGTTACGTTGTACCCTCATATAGGATCGGCCACACATGAAACAAGAACACAAATGGGAATGCTGGCAGTTAAAAATTTAATTGCATTTTTCAATGAAAAACAGGTTATCAATCAGTTATAAGCTGTGAATGATATTTTTGTATAGCTCTTACCGAGACCTTACCCCCGCTATTTTCTTTCAGGCTGTGAATTGTAGCAATAATTCCACGAGATGTAGTGTAGTAAGGGATCTTATTATTTAATGCTAAATATCGAATGTCTTTGCTATCTTCCAGCGATTGTTTGCCCTCAGTAGTGTTCATAACAATATCTATCTTTTTATCTTTCAATAAATCCGAGATATTTGGTCGCCCCTCATAGACCTTCTTTACAGGTGTGCTGTCAACTCCCTCCCTATCTAAAAATGTTTTTGTTCCCTTTGTTGCAATAATTTTAAAACCGATCTTCTTAAGAATTTTACAAGCGTCACCCATCTCTACAGTTTTATCTTCATTTCTAATTGATAAAAATACAGTGCCAGATTTAGGAAACTGCATACCTGCGGCAATCTGTGATTTGAAGAAAGCTCCCTCGAAGCTGTCCGCAATACCCATGACTTCTCCAGTTGAACGCATTTCAGGGGTTAAAACGGTATCGCTACCGGGTAGCCTATCAAAGGGTAAAACGGCTTCTTTGACAGCCACATAATTCAAATCTTTTCTATGGAAAGATAAATTGGACAATTTTAAACCTATCATCAATTTTGCTGCTAAATTAGCTAGCGGTATTCCAGTCGTTTTAGATATAAACGGAATTGTTCTGCTTGCCCGTGGATTTACCTCCAATACAAATATTTCACTTTCTTTTACGGCAAATTGAATATTCATTAACCCTATTACGTCCAATTCTTTGGCGAGAAGAGAAGATTGATATTTTATTTTCTCAATTATGTCCTTTCCAAGAGAGTGTGGTGGTAGAGAGCAGGCACTGTCTCCAGAATGAACACCTGCCTCTTCTATATGCTCCAAAATCCCTGCAACAAAACAATCTTCTCCATCGCTGATTAAGTCTACATCAACCTCAATCGCAGCACCCAAATAGCTATCCAACAAAAGCGGAGCTTTACTGCTAATTTCGATCTTTGACTCTAAATATTTATTTAATTGCATTGGGTCATGAATTATTTCCATTGAGCTACCCCCTAAGACAAAAGAGGGTCTAGCAATTATTGGATAACTGAGCGACTCAGCAGCTTTTATGGCATTTGATTTTTTACTAACCGTAGTATTTTCAGGTTGTTTCAGTTTTAACTTTTCAATGACTTCTTTGAAGAGTTTTCGATCTTCTGAAATATTTATGGATTTGGATGTTGTTCCTAAAATATTAATATCTCTTCTATCAAGATCATCGGCTATTTTGAGCGGTGTCTGCCCTCCATACTGCACAATTACTCCAATCAAATTGCCCTTTTTCTTTTCTTTTTCAATTATATTAAATACTGACTCAAAGTTTAAAGGTTCGAAGTAAAGTTTGTCCGAGGTATCGAAGTCGGTGGAGACAGTTTCAGGATTACAATTAATCATAATCGTTTCAACGCCTTCTTCACTAAGCGAGAAACAAGCATGACAGCAACAGTAATCGAACTCAATGCCTTGACCTATTCTGTTGGGGCCACTACCAAGAATTATAACTTTGTCTTTATCGGAGGGTTGAGCTTCACATATTTGGGTAGTAAAAGTGGATGAGTCATAGGTAGAGTATAGATATGCGGCTTCGGACTGAAACTCGCCACCACAGGTATCAATTCGCTTATAGACTGGAAATATACCGTACTTTCGTCTCTTATCTTGAATTTTATCCAAAGAAGAAGACAACAATTCAGCTATTCTTTCATCGCTAAACCCTCTAGACTTTGCCTCGCCCAAGATCTCCTGAGTAATATCTGAGCCAGAGTTTGAAATACTTTTTTCAAATAAAATAAGTTCTTTGATTTGATTTAAAAACCATTTGTCGATTCTTGTTATTTCGTAGATTTCGTCGGTAGTGAAACCAATTCTGAAAGCCTGCCCAATAAGAAATATTTTGTCAGGAGTATTTTTGGATAATTTTTTGTAAAGTGCAGGTTTATCCATATTGCTAAAAATAATTGCAAGCCCAGAAGTTTTATTTTCAAGAGAGTTCAAAGCTTTTTGTAGACTTTCCTGGAATGTTGTTCCGATGGCCATAACCTCGCCAACCGATTTCATCGAAGTGCCAAGTTCATTTGATATCGACGGAAATTTTTCAAATGCGAAACGAGGTATTTTTGTAACAACATAATCGATCGTTGGCTCGAAGCTCGCGGGGGTAGTTTTTGTTATATCATTCTGCAACTCATCAAGTGTGTAGCCAATGGCTAGTTTCGCGGCAACTTTAGCTATTGGGAATCCTGTTGCTTTCGATGCAAGGGCAGATGATCTAGAAACTCGGGGGTTCATTTCAATAATTAGCATTTCTCCATTTCGTGGATTTACTGCCCATTGAACGTTAGACCCGCCGGTTTCAACACCGATCTCTTTTAAAACTTCTAAAGAGTTGTCACGCATTTTCTGAAACTCTTTATCGGTAAGTGTCATCGCCGGTGCTATGGTTATGCTATCACCTGTATGGACTCCCATAGGGTCAAAGTTTTCAATAGAGCAGACTATAATGGCATTGTCATTTTTATCTCTTATTACCTCCATCTCAAATTCTTTCCAACCTAGAAGGCTTTGATCGATAAGAATTTGATTAGCCGGGGATGCGTCTAAACCATTCATACAAATTTCTCGGAAGTCATTTTCGTTATAGGCAACTCCGCCACCTTTGCCTCCCAAAGTAAAACCGGGGCGAATAACTGCGGGCAAGCCAATTATATCTAATGCTTTTACAGCTTCATCCAATGAAGTAGCAATTTCAGATTTTGGACTCTTTATTCCAATTCTTTCCATTGACTGTTTGAAGAGTTTTCGATCTTCCGCTTTCTCTATTGCATCCCTATTAGCTCCGATAAGCGCAACATTATAATTCTTTAGCGTTCCTGCCTTATCCAACTCGATCGCAATATTAAGTGCTGTTTGTCCACCCATTGTTGGTAAAATAGCATCTGGTTTTTCTATCTTAATAATTTTCTCTATTACTTCTGAATTTATTGGTTCTATATAGGTAACATCGGCAAGTTCTGGATCTGTCATAATTGTGGCGGGATTTGAATTAACTAGAATAACTGTAAGACCTTCTTCTTTGAGTGCCTTACATGCTTGAGCACCGCTGTAATCGAATTCGCAAGCCTGTCCTATAACTATGGGTCCTGCACCGATAATTAAAACTGACTTAATATCAATTCGTTTTGGCATTTAAATTTTTTCTTTAATTCGTGAAGCTATAAGTGTACAAGGATTCATAAACATAACCCTTTTTAAAACTGTCACTAATAAAATCAATAAGTTTTTGGTTAGTGAATAGGTAGAATAGATGCATTTGTACAGATCACATAACTGTAATGAATTACGAGCAGGGAACGATGGGGAGCTCGTAAAGCTCTCTGGTTGGGTGCATAGAGTACGTGATCATGGAGGCGTGCTTTTCATTGACCTAAGAGATCATTTTGGTCTTACCCAAGTTTTAGCTGATCCTGATAGTCCCGTTTTTAAAGATGTAGAGAATGTGAGAGCAGAGTGGTGCATATCAATAGAAGGAACTGTGAGAAAGAGAGATAGTTCTCTAATAAATGAAAAATTGCCCACAGGGGAGATTGAGGTTTTCATAGCAAAAATAAATATTTTAGGGGCTTCGGAGGAACTTCCTTTACCTGTCTTTGGGGATCTTCCATATCCAGAAGAAACAAGACTAAAGTATCGCTTCCTTGATTTAAGGAGAGACGGAATACACCAGAATATAATATTGAGATCAAAGATAATCGAGTTTATACGAAAAGAGATGTGGGGAAACGGATTCAATGAATTTCAAACGCCAATAATATCATCATCTTCTCCGGAAGGAGCACGAGATTTTTTAATTCCCTCACGATTACATCCTGGAAAGTTTTATGCGCTACCGCAAGCTCCTCAAATCTACAAGCAGCTGATAATGGTTGGTGGGTTTGATAAATATTTCCAGATTGCACCATGCTTTCGAGATGAAGATCCTAGATCGGATAGATCTCCAACTGATTTTTATCAGCTAGATATAGAGATGTCTTTTGTCGAAGAACATGATGTATTTCAGCTGGTAGAAAAAGTGTTTGTCAAACTCTTTGAAAATTTTTCGGACTCCTATGCAGTTAATAATAACTTTCCTATTATTAGTTTTGGCCAATCTATGGAGTGGTATGGTACTGATAAACCAGATTTAAGAAATCCAATAAAAATGATGGATGTATCCGAGTTTTTTGTTTCTTCAGGATTTAAAATCTTTGCCGATATTTTGACTAAAGATGGAACACAGATTAAGGCAATACCAGCAAAAGGTGGAGGCAGTAGGAAATTTTGTGATAGAATGAACAAGTTTGCGCAAGAGCAAGGACTACCTGGTATGGGCTATATTTTTTGGCGATCAGATGATAGAGGTAATTTAGAAGCAGCGGGACCAATAGCAAAAAACTTAGGCGAGAAAAAGACAGAAAAATTGAGAGATTTTCTCGGTCTTGATAAAGGAGATGCAGCCTTTTTCTTGGGAGGTGTACCTGCCCATTTTAATGATATTGCTAGCAAGGCTAGGGACATCGTTGGTATTGAACTAAAAATTACAAATTCAAATTCCTATGAGTTTTGTTGGATCACTGACTTTCCAATGTATGAAAGAGATACAGAGACTGGAAAAATTGAGTTTTCACATAACCCTTTCTCAATGCCCAAAACCGATTTATTGAATGAAGATATTGATCCTTTGAGTGTATTGGGGATGCAGTATGATCTGTCTTGTAATGGGTATGAGATTTTGTCTGGTGCGATTAGAAATCATAAACTAGAGAACTTGTTTAAGGCGTTTGAAATTGCGGGCTATAAAAAAGAGGAGGTTGAGAGTCAGTTTTCAGGTTTAGTAAATGCTTTAAAATATGGTGCCCCTCCTCATGGAGGATGTGCTGCTGGCATTGATAGGATAGTAATGCTTTTGGCTAAGGAAGATAATATAAGGGAAGTTATAATGTTTCCTATGAACCAAAAAGCAGAGGACCCTATGCTTGGATCCCCCAGAAATCCAACCACAGAACAGTTAGATGAACTCAAATTAAAAATAATCGATCACGATCTATAAATTTATTTAATAGAATAGATTGATTATCAAACAGGTCGGTATCCAAAGAATAATAGATACTATCGTGGTAATAGAAAACTTGCGTTTAAGATTAGGATTTACTGGAGATGAAGGTGCGGTCCCTTCAATGATATTTCTCTCATCATTTTGGGTGGTAACATTTATTGGTAAGATGATAAATAAAATAATAAACCAGTAAACTGATAATAATACTATTGAAGATGTTATTGTCATTGTTTGACTTCCTCTAACTCGATGAGAGTGCCATTAAAATCCTTCGGGTGCAGAAAAATTACTGGATTACCATGCGCACCAATTTTAGCTTCTCCATTGCCTAATACAGTTGCTCCATCTTTTTCTAGGCTCAAAATAGCACGATTTATGTCCTCTACTTCAAAACAAATGTGGTGTATCCCACCTTTTTTATTTTTCTCCAGAAAGTTTTCTATTGGGCTCTTTTCTCCCAGTGGTTCTAGCAGTTCTATCTTGGTATTTGGTAATTCAATAAATACTACCTTAACGCCATGATCTATTTGATCGATGGGAGAGCTTATTTTTACTCCTAGTATATTTTTATAGGTTTTTACAGCCTCGTCTAACTTGGGCGTTGCTATGGCAATGTGGTTCAGTTTTCCAATCATTTTTATACTTTCTTATTGTAGTTTTTCAAAAAATTTTTATAGATATCTTTCAGCAAAACAATATCATCGACCTTAGTATTTTCATTAATTTGGTGCATAGTATCGCCAACTAAACCAAATTCTATAACTGGGCAGTATTCCCGCACAAATCGAGCATCTGATGTACCGCCTCCAGTGGAAAGTTTACAATCTACACCTGCTATTTCTTTTATTGAAGTAGTTAAAAGATCTGAAAGGTGACCTGGCTCAGTCAAAAAGCTTTCACCAGAACATTTATACTTAATTTCCAGAGTCGCATTTGTTTCTTCATTATGCTTGGTGATAAGCGAGTCTATTTTTTTTGTTAGGGATAGACATGAATGCTGATCATTAAAACGCACGTTAAAGTTAGCATAAGAATTCTCTGGAATTATGTTTAATGCTACATTATTTGTATCTATGGTTGAGATGTTCAAGCTAGAGGGTTCAAAAAAATTACTGCCATCGTCTAGCTTAAGAGATTTTAATTCGCTGAGAAAGTGAATTAGTGCTTCGACTGGGTTAACTGCTTTGTCAGGATAAGCTATATGACCCTGCTTACCTTTACAAACTATAAATCCGCTTAACGAACCACGTCTGCCAATTTTTACAGTATCGCCCACCAACTTAGAGGAGGTAGGCTCACCAACGAGACAGTGGTCAATAATTTCGTTATTTTTGTAAGCCCACTTCAAAAGTTCTTTTGTACCGTATTCAGCGTTACCTTCCTCATCACTCGTGATTAAAAGCACGAAAGAGCAACTAAGCTCTTCTTCCTCAATTATTTCTTTAAGAGCAATAAGAAAGGCTGCAACAGAAGATTTCATATCTACTGAGCCCCTACCAAAAATTCGAGAGTTTATAATATTACCACTGAATGGATCGCTATCCCATAAATGTTCCTCTCCTGGTGGTACTACATCTACATGACCATTAAAGGCCAAGGTTCTTTTGAAGCCTGACTTTGGAGACCATCGCGCAAAAAGGTTTGTTACACCTTGGGTGGATGAAACTTTTGTTTGGAAACCTAGTTGCTTAATAAATGAAGAAATAAATTCTAGAGACCCAGCGTCGTCTGGAGTAATTGACCTAAAACCAATAAGTTTTTTTGTCAATACTATTGGATCATCTATCAATTTGGTCATTATTAGTCCCTTAATAAGTCATTTATAGAAGTTTTACTTCTTGTTTTTTCATCGACCTGTTTGACTATCACTGCGCAATAAAGGTTTACTCCTCCTTTAGACGGAACAGAGCCTGCGACAACCACGGAGTAAGGAGGTATTTCTCCATATGTTGTTTCACCAGTTTCTCTATTAAATATTTTTGTAGATTTTCCAATAAATACACCCATGCCTACTACAGCTCCCTCTCTTACAATGCAGCCTTCTACAATTTCTGATCTTGCTCCAATAAAGCAATTATCCTCGATAATAGTAGGTGATGCTTGCATAGGCTCCAATACACCTCCTATTCCTACTCCACCTGAAAGGTGCACATTTTTTCCTATCTGAGCACAAGATCCAACTGTTGCCCAAGTATCGACCATTGTTCCACTATCGACATACGCGCCAAGATTTACAAATGAAGGCATTAGAACAACATTTTCACCAATGAAGGCTGATTCTCTAACTACTGTGTTAGGAACAG
The DNA here is from genome assembly GCA_902574225.1 of uncultured Alphaproteobacteria bacterium. Lineage (GTDB taxonomy): Bacteria > Pseudomonadota > Alphaproteobacteria > Rhodobacterales > Rhodobacteraceae > CACIJG01. Next base: position 55,144 of record CACGMO010000010.1, on the reverse strand, counting down.
CTCGAAAATTCTTCTTTTTCCACTCAGTTTCACCCCAGTCTTTAAACTTGCTATCTACTTTATCCCACCACGTTGAATTTTGTGGCCCACCTGTTTGTAATTCCATTTCTCTTAGCCTAAAACTTAATAGAACTGCTTTTTTAGTCCATTGATTCACCACCCATTTACCTGAGGCTTTTTTTTCCGCCACTCTCAAAGTACCGTTCCCCAGTAGATTTAGAGTTTTTTCTACGGCCTCTTTAGTTATCCCACCTGTTTTTTCATTTATTTCGTCTCTGCTCTCCCATGAGGTTTCGATTACGTTTTCAAGTTCTTTATTCTCCATAGTATTTCCTTCAATTATTATTCATATTTTAAAAAAAATTCTCTTATTTCACTTTGCTGCAAAGGATGAAAATTATCATCAGATACCGTTAAAATACGCATTTCACCTTTTTTATCTTTCCAAAAGGTCATGCCCTCCAAATTGTCAAACTGATTAGCCGTTGAGGTAAAAACAATTATTGGTTCTGTATTATCAAACTTATCTAAAGAAATTAACCTAAATCTCGTTTTAAACCCTTGGGTCCATGAGAATTTGCGTTCCAGTATCAATAAAAGCCCCATAGGTAAAATCTCTGCGTCGGTAACTAGAAAGTTGTCCTCTATTTTTACATATTTGATAATTTCCCACTTATTATTTTGTAATCTGAAAATCGGAATATCGGAAATGCCTGATGGGGGTTTTTCTGGTATGGCTATCAAGCGATTTTCATTATCAATTGCCAGAGCCTCTATTCCCTTATTCACAGATAATTTTCTGAACATAGGGTGTTTAGGAACAAAAATACCTTTGCCCTCAATCTCTGCATGCATCATTATTCTGTGATTTGACTCAAATGAAATATAATAATTATTGTTTGCATCCATAGCGATTGACTCGCTGTCTGTATTGCGACCATTTAAATGTTCGCCCTTGCTAGACAATATTCGGCCCTTTTTGATTGCTGAATATCCGGTTAGAATGTCATTATCGTCACGACGCAATTCCAGAACAAAAAAAAATGACTTATCAGTGACAACTAAAGCTTCGGTTCCCGCATTATTTATTAAAAGGCCAGAAAACCCACCATAATCTTTTTCGTTTCTATCAATATTTAAGAAACCGGCTTGTTCTAACTTCCATTTCTTAACATCAGCTTTAAGTGTGGGTATCGCCCCAAAAAGAATGATTAGGATAAAAACAATGTATTTCATTACACTAAATTCTTAACATTTACAAAACGAAGTAAATACCACCCTATAAACAATAAAATAATAATCGGCACTAAACCGATTTGCTGTGACCCACTCGCTAAAGTGAACCAAGTAATCAGAGCCGGAGCTAAAAATGCCGTTGCTCTTCCTACAAGGGCGTACAGCCCAAACGTTTCGGTTATCTGTTTTTCGTCAACTAAGAAAATTAATAATGTGCGGGACGCAGATTGTATAGGTCCACTTACAAACCCAAGTAAGCCTCCGGCTATATAAAATATTATATCTGGAGTATTCGACTTGGGGTCCAAAGGTAATCCGTAGAATTCTGATCTGCTTAACCCGAATATTACAAGTGTAACAATTAGAAGTCCTCCAAGCATAATACTTACGCAAAATTTAGAGCCATACTTGCTGTCCAAAGCTCCGCCCCAATACGCCCCAATTGTACCAGTTGCTGCAGCTAAAATTCCAAAAATACCGAGTTGCACGGTATTCATCTCTAATACGCCCGCTGCATAGATTCCACCAAAGAAAAAAATTCCATTCATAGCATCCCTGTAAAACATTGAAGCCACTAAAAACCAACCTAAAGAAGGTTGATTTCTTAAGTTAACAATATTTAAAAATAGGTGTTTAATCGCTTTTTTTACATTTAGTTGAGATGGTATTGTCATCTTTACGTCGGGTACGAACACAAAAAATGGAATCATAAATAAAACATACCAAAAAGCTGTCAATGGCCCCACAACTCTGGTACCCTCTCGGTCAGCAGCGTCTAGTCCCAGTGCTGGATTGCCACCTAGTAATGTCAACCCATTTTCCTGTTCAACGAATAGGCCCAACATTATGACAAGAGATACTAATCCACCTAAGTAACCTAGTCCCCATCCTGCTCCTGATAGCTTGCCAAGCTTATCTGGTTTCTCAAGACTTGGCATCATAGCATTGGTGAAAACTGTCGAAAAATCGGCTGCAATAAAACCAACAGTATATGCAAATAAAACCCAGAATGTATTCTCGAGGTTTGGCTCGGCATACCACAAAGAAAAAGTGGAAATTACAAAAAAGACAGAAAATAATAGGATCCACGGCTTTCTTTTCTGAGTTTGATCCGCTAGCGCTCCTAAAATAGGCGAAAAGATAGCAACAATTATTCCAGAAACTGTTACGGCCATCCCAATTAATGCTTGGCCCTCAACAGGGTTTTCTGCCACCGCCTGCACAAAATACGGACCAAATATAAAAGTGGCAATCAAAGTATGTATAGGTTGGCAAGCCCAATCGTACAGCATCCATGAGTATACCTTTAGCTTATTTTTCATTTATGGCCTGCAATTCGTTTATATTTTTGTGCTTTTATTTTATAAATTATTAACTATCTTTACAATGTAATACAATTTTTATGGGAGTTTGTTTTTGGTATCATTACTTCAAATTGTTCACATGTTACTCGATGTCTTGAAGTACATCATTATAGCCCAAATTGTTTTAAGTTGGCTCATAAACTTCAATATTCTTAACATTCATCAGCCACTCATTAATCAGATTTGGCGTGGCATAAACCAAGTTTTAGAGCCATTGTATGGTCCGATAAGACGTCGCATGCCCTACACTGGCGCCATAGACTTTGCTCCTTTGATTGTTTTTATAGCCATTTTGGCACTACAAATAATTATAAGAAATAACATTGGAAACTTCTATTAGTCTTTTTTATTCCTTCGCGCCAGTTCGCGTAGGCGAAGTGCCTTAAGCTTTATGAATCCTTCTGCATCACCTTGATTATAGTAACCTTCGTCGTCCTCAAAAGTTACTAATTGTTTGGAGTATAAACTCTGTGATGATGATCTGCTTACAACTTGAGCGCTTCCCTTATACAATTTCATTTTTACAGTTCCTTCAACACAATCCTGGCTTTTATCAATTAGGGTCTGTAAGAGGTCTCTTTCGGGGGTAAACCAAAGACCATTATAAATTAATTCGGCGTATCTTGGCATTATGTCGTCTTTCAGATGTGCAGACCCACCATCTAGCGTCAGGCTTTCAATTGCTCTGTGAGCTTGTAAGAGTATGGTTCCTCCTGGTGTTTCATAAACACCCCGCGATTTCATGCCCACAAATCTATTCTCAACTAAATCGAGCCTCCCTATTCCATGCAGTCTACCAAAATCATTAAGTCTCTTGAGTAGGTTTGCAGGTGAGTATTCTTTGTCATCAATTTTTATTGGATCTCCATTCCTAAATCTGATTCTTATGTAATCGGGTTTATCAGGAGCCTTTTCTGGATCATTTGTCCTCTGATACACATACTCTGGAGCTTCATCCTCTGGATTTTCTAAAATTAAACCTTCTGACGATGTGTGTAATATATTAGAATCCACTGAAAAAGGAGGTTCCCCTACTTTGTTTGCAGCAATAGGAATCTGGTGCTTTTCGGCAAAGTTGATTAATTTTGTCCTGCTATTTAGGTCCCATTGTCTCCAGGGTGCAATAATTTTTATATCTGGATTAAGAGAGTATGCTGCTAATTCAAATCGTACCTGATCATTTCCTTTTCCTGTAGCTCCGTGACTTATTGATTCTGCACCGACAATATCAGCAATCTCTATCAACCTCTTTGAAATGAGCGGCCTTGCAATTGATGTTCCCAGCAAGTATTGACCTTCGTAAACTGTATTGCATCTAAACATCGGGAAAACATAATCTTTAACGAATTCCTCAGTGAGATCTTCAATAAAAATGTGTTCTGGTTTAATTCCGAGTAAGAGAGCTTTATCTCGAGCAGCCTCTAGTTCCTCGCCTTGCCCAAGATCAGCAGTAAAACAAACTACCTCATAGTCTAACTCAGTTTGTAGCCACTTCAATATAACTGAGGTGTCAAGCCCGCCAGAGAAAGCAAGAACTACTCTTTTCTTTTGTGCCATGTATGGCGTCCTTTCCTTGCAACAATTTCTGTCATTGACAGTGTTTGTCTAACTATCCAAACTTAGAACACAGTTTTTAAATTGTGTAAAATATTATAAACAAGATTAGAAAGGTTTACCATGATTGAAGAAATTACCTCATTTAATTTTAATACCACGCCTAGAATTATTTACGGTCCTAACGTGGCAAAAGACGCGGATCCATTTTCTAAATTAATAGGTAATAGAATTCTTCTCGTAACTGATAAAGGGTTAACCAAGTTAGGACTTTATGAGGATTTGCTTAAAAATCTTGCAAAGTATGATGCAAAAGTAACGGTATTTGATGACGTAGAGGCGGATCCATCATTAAAAACTTTGGAAAAAGCAATAAATTTTGGAAGAGAAATAGATTGTACTGGGGTTATTGGATTTGGTGGAGGTTCTTCAATGGATGTTGCCAAGCTAACGGCTTTAGTTTTGGGGTCAGGAGAAAATTTAGAAAATGCATGGGGGGTAGGGAACGCTACAGGCCCGAGATTACCGCTATGTTTAATTCCAACCACTGCTGGAACTGGGTCCGAGGTTACTCCTGTTTCAATTATCACCGTAGATGGTGATGAAAAAAGGGGGGTTTCTTCGCCGATTATCCTTCCAGACTTCGCAGTATTAGACCCTGTTCTAACCTTAGGATTGCCGGCAGCAACTACTGCCGCCACCGGAATTGATGCAATGGTGCATGCAATCGAAGCCTATGCATCAAAAAATAAAAATAACAATCCGATGTCTGGCATCCTTGCAAAGGAGGCATTGGTGCTCTTGGGAAACTCAATAAAAACGGCTGTCTCGGATCCAAAAAACTTAGAAGCGAGAGGAAAAATGCTACTTGGATCAATGTTAGCCGGAATGGCTTTTGCAAATTCTCCTGTAGCCGCAGTACATGCTCTAGCTTATCCACTTGGGGGGAGTTTTCATATAACCCATGGATTATCGAATGCACTTGTACTTCCAGGAGTGCTACGGTTCAATGCAGTAGATGTGTGGGCAGCTAAAAAATATGCAGAGCTTTATCCTTTTCTTTTTCCAAGCGAAGAGATGGGGAATAATAACCAAACGAATGCATCCTTGTTTATCGAAAAACTGAGTGATTTATCTAAAGAGTTGGGACTACCCCAGAAATTGCGAGATGTTTCAATTCCGGAGGAAGCCTGCGCGTCAATGGCCAAAGACGCTATGAAGCAAACCAGATTGTTGGTAAATAACCCCAGAGAGGTTACCGAACAAGATGCTTACGACATATATCACTCGATTTGGTAAGATTGATGCGATTAGCATACAGCCGTTTTGGAGAGGGTAACAAGAGCAATGTCGTTATTCTGCATGGACTTTTAGGGTCGAAAAGAAATTGGTTTGGTATTGGAAAATCTCTTGCAGATCTTGGGTTCCACGTCTGGCTTATTGATCTAAGAAACCACGGTGAGTCAGAATGGAGTGATAAGCATACTTATTTCGATTTGGCAGAGGACGTTAAAAAACTTCTTGAAGAACAGGGAGTAGTTGATAGCTACCTGATAGGGCATTCAATGGGTGGCAAGGCCGCGATGGTTTTAGACAAACTCTATCAGGGTTTTATATCAAAGTTAGTTATAGTAGATATAGCACCAGTAGCCTATGCACCAAATTTTGAAAATTATTTAAAAACTTTATCTTCGCTTGATCTTGGCAGGTTCAATACGAGACCTGAAATTGACAAAAAGCTTTCTGAAAATTTCGAGGAAGTCAGTTTTAGGTCTTTTCTTATGCAAAACTTAAAGATGGACGAAAAAAAAAGTTTCTATTGGCGTGTTAATTTAACATCTTTAATTAGGAATGCCATCGCCATTAGTGAGTTTCCAGCTATAAATGGTGTCTCTTATACCGAGGCTCTTTTCTTATATGGTGAATTATCAGAATATGGTGTAACAGATCATAAAGATACAATAAAAGAAAGTTTCCCATTAAGCGAGTTTGCTCCTGTAGCTGAAGCTGGGCACTGGGTTCATGTTGAAAAACCCATAAAATTTTTAGAAATAGTTACAAAATTTTTAAAATCGGATTAATATCTATAATTATGGATCAAAGAACATGGATGATTATTTAGTAAAATTGATAAACAACTATCCTATGAAAAAAGGCTTGGCACGAACCAAAGAGCAAGTACATTTTTTCATCAAATTCGAAGGGAAAAAATACCCTATTTCTTTTTTTGATGAGAATTTTTTAGAAGTTGAAACAAGTATTGTTCCAAAGTTGCGGGGATTAGTGGATATCTACAAGCTCGATAAATTTTTTGCTCAGGGTTTATTGGTAATGATGGAAAGCAATGAGTATATCACCAAGTATGAATATAAAAGGTATACTCACTCAAAGACTACGCAACCCTCCGACTACGTATTGCAAGGTATGTGTAAAGGCTGAGAGGACTTAAAGCTTACATTGCTAGAAAAAAACAATCAAAGGGTATATGTGAATGGGGAATTCTTTTCAAAAAAAGAAGCTAGTATCTCAGTATTTGACAGAGGTTTTTTATTCTCTGACTCGGTTTACGAAGTAACCGCTGTCCTTGACGGTAATTTAGTAGACTGGAAAGAGCATTTTGCCCGACTTATTAGATCACTGGGTCATTTGAACCTGGAAAATAATTTTCAAGAGGAAGACTTTTATCGAATTCAAAAAAAATTGATAAATGAAAATCGACTTAAAGAAGGGCTTTGTTACGTTCAAGTCACAAGGGGCGTTGCAGAGAGAGACTTTAATTTTGCAAAAAAGCCATTATTACCTACCGTAGTAATATTCACACAAGAAAAAAAAATTTTAAATAATGCAGCTAGTAAATTGGGCATAAAAATCATAACAGTGCCTGACGATAGGTGGCGAAGAAGAGATATAAAGACTACTCAACTTCTTGCGCAATCATTAGCAAAAACTCATGCGGTCCAAGAAGGTGTGGATGATAGCCTACTTGTTCAAGGTGACTTTATAAATGAGGGCTCATCAAGTAATGTATTCATTTTTAAAGACGAAAGAATTATTACACCAAGTTTGTCAAATGATATCTTGGGAGGTATTACTAGGTCTTCTGTAATAAAATTTTGTCAAATAAATAACATCGAAATCAAGGAGCAAAGTATCAACATTGACGATTTGATGAATGCACAAGAGGTTTTTCTTACCTCAGCAACTGGTTTCGTGCTGCCCGTTATTGAAGTAAATGGAAGATGTGTGGGAAAAGGAATAGTTGGAGATATGGTTAAAAAAATCCAGCATATATATATAGATCAGATTAAAGCGAAACTTTCCTAGACTTTTATAGATCAGGTTACTTCTGGAACTTTTTTTTCCAGTCATCATAAGGCATACCATAAACATACTCTTGAGCCTCCTCGACTGATAAGGCTTCATCCGATTCGCTAGCTGCCTCATGCATCCATTTGTATAAACAATTTCTACAAAACCCTGTTAAGTTCATAATGTCTATATTTTGTACATCAGTTCTACTCTGCAAATGAGAGATTAATCTTCTGAAAGTTTGGCTTTCAATTTTTTCTAAGTTTTTAACATTCATTTGTCTCGCTCATAAATTAAAAAAAAGTTTTTTATTTTTTATTATTCTCTATTCTACAGAAAAATTAAAAATTTCGAGCATATAAATGAAAAAGCAACTTCATAGAAATCGCAAAGTAAAAATAGTAGCTACTCTGGGTCCTGCGTCAGACACTAAATTGGAGATTAGAAAAATGTTTTTAGCAGGGGCAGATATTTTTAGATTAAATATGTCCCACGGTGATCATTCAGCTGTGGAAAGAAGACATAATATTTTAAGAGATTTAGAGAAAGAATTTTCGAGACCAATATGTATTCTGGCCGATCTACAGGGTCCAAAGCTGAGATGTGGTGATTTTAAGGATGCAAAGTCAAGTTTAGAGGCGGGACAAAAGTTTTGTTTTGATCTAATAGAAAGGTTGGGAAATAAAGAACGAGTTTGTCTACCGCATCCCAAGATATTCCAGTCAGTAAAAAAGGGTGATAAGCTACTGATTGATGATGGTAAAATTGCTATGCAAGTAAGTAAAGCATCAGAAAAGAAAATAGAGTGCACTGTTTTGAATGATGGAATTATTTCAGACAAAAAAGGGGTTAATTGCCCAGATAGTATTTTAGATCTCGCTCCTTTAACAGAAAAAGATAAACAAGACTTGGAGTTTGTTTGTGGTCTTGGTGTAGACTGGATCGGCTTATCTTTTGTACAGAGAGCGAAAGATGTAGACAATGTAAAAAAGTTATTGAAGGGAAGGGCAGGCATTATCGCAAAAATTGAGAAACCGGCTGCAGTAAAAGTTTTTGACTCGATTATTGATTCTGCTGACGGAATTATGGTGGCACGAGGAGATCTTGGTGTTGAATTGCCAATTGAAGCGGTCCCACCTATTCAAAAAAGACTGGTTATGAAATCACGTCAAATGGGAAAGCCTGTAATCGTAGCAACACAGATGATGGAAAGTATGATTAATTCGACTACACCAACCCGAGCTGAAGTTTCGGATGTCGCGCAGGCAATATATGACGGCGTAGACGCAGTAATGCTGTCCGCCGAAACAGCAATAGGCGCTCATCCAGATAAAGTTATAAAAGCAGTAGATAAAATCGCCGTTGAAACCGAAAAAGACCCGTTGTATTTCCGAAATTTGGAAACCTCGAGATCAGTTTCGAAAGAAGGAGTTTCAAATGCAATAACAGTTGCTGCGAGAGAGGTAGCTGATAACATAAACGTAAAGGTTATTTGTTGCTTTACTCATGGTGGAACAACAGCTGAACTTGCATCTCGGGAAAGACCTCGAGCACCAATAATTGCACTAACTCCATATACAGAAACAGCAAGGAAACTAACCCTTTTTTGGGGGTTGCATTGTGTGGTTACCACACCTGTAGATCGATTTAAGAGGGCAGTAATGAATGCTGTTAAAGCCGCTAAGTTATTCGATTTTGCTTCAGGGAAAGATTTAATCATTGTTATTGCAGGAGTGCCATTTAATACACCTGGATCAACAAACATATTAAGGGTGGTGTCTTTAGAAGAAAACTTTGATGATTTTTGAGAAAAATATAAAGAAATGCTTGTATAGTTATTAGAATATCCCTATAAACACTCTGGAAAGTGTGTTGAGAAATCTAAATGCCTAAGATGAAAACAAAATCAGGTGCTAAAAAGCGTTTTAAAGTGACGGCGTCCGGGCGTGTGAAGTCTGCGCAGGCAGGGAAAAGGCACGGTATGATAAAGAGGTCAAGCAAATTTATACGGAACGCGAGAGGCACAACAACTTTGTGCAAGGCAGATGAAAATATCGTTAAATCTTATATGCCTTATTCTAGGTAGGAGGATCAATAGTTGACTAGAGTTAAATCAGGAGTAGTGACGCACGCAAGACATCGAAAGGTGGTAAAGGCGGCCAAAGGTTACTATGGCGCAAGGAGTAGGAACTTTAGAACGGCTAAACAAGCTGTAGACAGAGCCATGCAGTATGCGACCAGAGATCGTAAGGTTAGAAAGCGTGTTTTTAGAGCACTCTGGATACAAAGGTTAAACGCGGCTGTAAGACAAATTGACGGCAATCTCAATTATTCAAAGTTCATACATGGACTGGATAAAGCTGGCATAAATCTCGATAGAAAAGTTTTAGCAGACATTGCGGTACATGACCCAAAAGCTTTTGGACAGATAGTATCTCGTGCGCAAGGCGCGCTAAACTAGTAACATGACCGATTTCATTCGGTATAAAATGTTCTTATGATAAATCTTAGATCTATCCATGGAGACTTCACCAGAAAATATTAAGTATTTAGAGCTTGTTAAGAATGCCCAGTCTGTTAATGATCTCGAACAGGTCAGGATAAAGCTTCTTGGTAAAAAGGGAGAGATTTCTAACCTGTTGAGATCATTGGGTCAGATGGAAGCTAAAGAGCGACAAATAAAATCTCCACAGTATAACAATCTCAAGCAATCTCTGGAGGAGGCTATCAAGGAGAGAAGGGAAATTCTACTTAATAAGGAGATTGAAGGCAGAATGGATGCGGAATGGCTTGATGTTTCGCAAGACCCGAGAGAGGTGAATTCAGGCTTGATTCACCCGGTAAGCAGAGTTACAGAAGAAATCATATCAATTTTCTCAGACTTAGGATTTTCTGTAGCTGAAGGACCCCAGATTGAAAGCGACTGGTACAATTTTGATTCACTTAATATTCCTCCTGATCATCCAGCTCGTCAGGAGTTTGATACTTTTTATATTGATCCTGGAGATGAGAGCACTACAGAAAATGGTTCACCTAACGTACTGAGAACGCATACTAGCCCAGTACAAGTAAGGTTTATGGAAAAACACGGAGCACCTTGTAGAATTATCGCACCTGGACGGGTATATAGATCGGATTACGATCTCACCCATACACCAATGTTTCATCAGATTGAAGGTTTAGCGGTAGGTGAAGATATCTCTATGTCAAACTTAAAATGGGTTTTGGTTGAGTTTTGCAAGGCTTTTTTTGAGCTAGATAGTATTAAACTAAGATTTCGCGCCAGTCATTTCCCCTTCACGGAGCCTTCTGCGGAAGTTGATATAAGGTGTTCCTGGGTTGAAAACTCTTTAGTTGTTGGCGAAGGAGATGACTGGATGGAAATATTAGGTAGCGGAATGGTACACCCTAATGTCTTGGAGGCAGCTAACGTTGATAGTAAAAAGTTCCAGGGCTTTGCTTTTGGAATGGGTATAGATAGGCTCGCGATGCTAAAGTATGGTATGCCAGATCTAAGATCATTTTTTGATAATGATTTGAGATGGTTAAAACACTATGGCTTTGCGACAGAAAAAAGTTCCAATCTCTATGATAAACTTAGTGGATAAACATTAGAGTGGAAGTTTTAATATGAAGTTTTCTTTTTCATGGCTTAAGGATTACCTGGAGACAAATTTGTCTGCTGATGAAGTAGGGGACGTTCTTACCGACACAGGATTAGAGGTTGAGTCCCTTATAGACCCAAGAAAGCGTTTGGGGCAATTGTCTGTAGGAGAAATACTAAAAGTTGAAAAACACCCAAATGCCGACAAATTGAAAGTATGTGAGGTTGATTCAAGTACTGGAATATTAAAAATAGTTTGTGGAGCACCAAATGTTAAGAACGGCATGAAAGTAGTGGTTGCTAAGCCAGGTGATTTTATACCTGGATTAAATATCAACCTAAAAGCCTCAAAGATCAGAGATGTTAAAAGTGAGGGAATGATGTGTTCAGAAAAGGAATTAGAAATTTCAGATGAACACGATGGAATTATAGAGCTACCCTCTGAAACTAAAGTGGGGACGCTGTTTTCCGAATTAGTTGAAGATGAAAAAATAATTTTCGAAATTGCAATTACCCCAAATAGACCTGACGCACTAGGTATTTATGGAATAGCCAGAGATCTCTCGGCTAGTGGTATCGGAAAATTACGTGTCAGTAAAATACCCGAGGTTGAAGGAATTTTTAAGCCAAATTTAAATATTAATTTGGACCAAGCGGTTTCTTCAAGAGAATGTCCCCTTTTTGTAGGCCGATATTTACGAAGTGTACAAAATAGGGAGTCTCCACAGTGGCTCAAGGATCGTTTAATAAGTATTGGGCTAAATCCAATCTCAGCATTAGTTGATATCACAAATTATCTTACATTTGATAGAGCAAGACCTCTACACGTCTTCGACGCTGATAAACTCTCTGGTGGTTTAACGGTTAGAAGATCCGTTGAGGGAGAGAAATTTCATGCTCTTGATGATAAAATATATGAGTTAAATGACGGAATGATTGTAATAACAGATGAAAAGGAAATCGTATCTCTGGGAGGCATTATAGGAGGTATGAAAAGTGCTGTGTCGGACGAAACAAAAAATGTGTTGTTAGAGGCTGCTTATTTTGATCCAATATCAATAGCAGCAACAGGTCGAAAACTTCAGATAAATTCAGACGCAAGATATCGGTTTGAAAGGGGTGTTGATCCGAGCTTTACTTTATCTGGATCACATATTGCAACAAGGATGATTTTAGATTTATGTGGAGGCGAAGCCTCAGACATTATTATCGCAGGGTCAGTGCCATCTTTCGAGAAAAAAATTATCTTCGATCCTAAAAAAGTAAGTCAATTGATAGGAATAGAAGTAAATAGGGCAAGACAATTTGAAATACTTAAGTCCCTTGGTTTTTCAGTAAAGGAAGTGGAAAACAAAATTGAAATAACAGTCCCCCCCTGGAGACCAGATGTACACGGTGAGGTAGATATAATAGAGGAGGTCGCAAGGATAAATTCATTAGCAAATTTGCCCAGTATTCCGATGACCAGGAAAGAGGGAGTATTAAAACCCCTTTTAACAGACAGTCAAAGCAGGCAAAATCTAGCTAGAAGGGTTTGTACTTCTTTAGGTTATATGGAGTGCTTGTCATATAGCTTTATCGACAAGAAGTCCATTGAACGCTTTAGTAGCAAGTCAACAAAGGAAATTAAACTTATAAATCCAATTAGCAGTGAAATGACGCACATGCGACAGTCGCTCTTACCAGGCTTAATAAAAATAGTAGAGAAAAATCAGGCTAAAGGTATTAAAAGTCTCGCAATATTCGAACAAGGTTATTGTTTTGAGAGCAATAAAGTTGGTGATGAAACCTACCAAATTTCTGCAATCTTGTCAGGTAGTAAAAGTAATTTCAATCTTTACAAGGAAACTAGACCTTTTGATATTTTTGATATAAAAAAAGATCTATTTAACTTATTAGGATATTTTAACTTAAAAGTAGACAGCCTTAAACTTGAAAGAGATGCTCCAGAATTCCTTCATCCAAAAAGGTCAGCCAAGGTTATGCTTGGAAATAAGAGCGTAGCAATATTTGGCGAAGTTAGCCCACTGATTGCAAAAAATTACACTATTAGAGAACGAGTAAATTGCTTCACTATCTATCTAGATAATATACCCTTCCCAAAGAAAAAAAAGATTGCGAGAGATTCTCTTATTTTAAGTAATTTGCAACCTATTGAAAGGGACTTTTCTTTCCTGATTGATGAAAAGACTGAATATGGAGCAGTAAAGAAAACTATCATTTCCTTGAAAAATCCTTTGATCGACAAAATAAATATTGTAGATGTATTTCAAGGGGAAATGGAAAAAGAAGAGAGAAAAAAGTCTCTCTCAATAAGGGTTAGATTTCAGCCTTTAGAGAAAACTCTTAATGACTCTGAGATAGAGCAAATGTGTAAGGATATAATTAGTGGAGTCAGTGAAAAAGTTGGTGGACTTTTAAAATCATAGTCTACGGAACTAGTTATATTCGACCTTAATAATTTCATAGTGTTTGACCCCTCCTGGCGTATTTACCTCTACTTCATCTCCCTCATCTTTGCCGATTAGTGCTCTAGCAAGTGGTGAGTTTATGTTTAGCAGGCCTTTTTCTAAATCTGCTTCAGACTCTCCCACGATTTGATATGTAATCTCTCTTTCAGTTTCTTCTAGAAAAAGAGTTGTCTTAGCTCCAAATTTTATAGGACCATTAAGCTTAGAAACATCAATTACTTCTGCTAGCGATATTATTGCCTCCAACTCCTTTATTCTACCCTCAATGAATGATTGTTTTTCTCTTGCCGAATGGTACTCGGCATTCTCAGATAAATCACCTAATTCCCTGGCCTCAGAGATAGCTTTAATAATATTTGGCCTGTCATCTGCTTTTAGTTTACGCAGTTCTTCTTCGAGCCTACTGAAGCCGTTTTTGGTTAAGGGAATTTTTTCCATATTTTTTTTCACGCTAAAAAATAAATAATAACATTTTTATTTGTTTTTTTACACCTTTATTAAGAAAAAACTATATGTTATTTAGTTGATAACATCGTGAAAGTATTCTGAGGTTAAAAGGTAAGATATGAGAGAGAAAATTGACTATGATTTGGTTATCGTCGGGGGGGGGGCCAGCCGGTTTGTCAGCTGCAATTAAAGCTAAACAAATTGATCCCGAACTTAGTGTTGTTGTTCTAGAAAAGGGAGCAGAAATAGGATCGCATATTTTATCAGGAGCAGTTTTGGACTCATCAGGCATAGATTTGCTGATACCAGACTGGAAAGAAACCGATATCCCCATTCGTACAAAAGTTAGTGAAGATCACTTTTACCTTTTTGGCCCAGCTGGGCAGGTAAAAATTCCTAATTTTTTACTTCCCCCACTCATGAATAACCATGGAAATTATATCGTATCTATGGGAAATGTGTGTCGGTGGTTAGCAGGGCAAGCAGAGAGCTTGGGCGTTGATATATTTCCGGGTATGGCCTGCAGCGATTTGGTATTTGGTAAAAGTGAAGAAGTTATTGGAGTTATAGCTGGCGAATTTGGCTTAGACAAAGACGGAAATAAAACAGAGGGATATGAGCCTGGCATGGAAGTCTTAGGTAAGTATGTTCTACTCAGCGAAGGAGTAAGAGGCTCTTTAACTAAAATTCTTATTGAACGATATAAATTAGATGCACAAAGCCAACCACAAAAATACGGGCTCGGAATGAAAGAGATTTGGGAAATAGACCCTAAATTTCATAAAGAGGGAAAAGTGCTTCACTCCATGGGATGGCCATTAGGAGGCAATGCAGGAGGTGGATCTTTCTGCTATCATGCGGAAAACAACCAAATTTATCTAGGGTTTGTCGTTCACTTGAACTACGAGAACCCCCATGTCTTTCCATATATGGAGTTTCAGAAATTTAAGCATCATCCTATGATTAAGGGAATGCTTGAGGGAGGTAAAAGGATATCCTACGGAGCAAGGGCTATAACCGAAGGAGGATATCAGTCAATTCCGAAGCTTGCTTTCCCTGGTGGTTTAATACTAGGGTGTTCTGCAGGTCTGGTAAATGTTCCACGAATAAAGGGAAACCACAATGCAATGCTGTCTGGGATCACTGCAGCAGAGATAGCATGCAAAGCTATAAAAGACGGCTTCAAAAATACTGAACTAAATGAATATGATAAAAAGATAAAGACTGGAAAGGTTGGTTCGGATTTAAAGCCTGTAAAGAACGTTAAGCCCATCTGGTCTCGTTTTGGTTTATTAGCGTCATTGATAATTGGCGGAATAGACATGTGGATAGCAAACTTAAGCGGAATAAATATTTTTGGCACTTTGAAACATGGTAAAAGTGACGCAAAAAGCACCAAGCCAGCAAAAAGCTTTAAAGAAATCGAGTATCCAAAGCCTGATGGAAAGATTAGTTTTGATAGACTAACAAACGTGAGCTATTCTGGAACAAACCATGAGGAAAACCAGCCCTGTCATTTGTTTTTAAAAAACAAAAGTATTCCGATCAAAAAAAATCTCCCATTATTTGCTGAGCCTGCTCAAAGGTATTGTCCAGCAGGTGTCTATGAAGTGCTTGAAAAACGTAAGAATTCTTTTACGTTTCAAATAAACTCACAAAATTGTGTGCACTGCAAAACATGTGATATTAAGGATCCAAGCGAAAATATAACGTGGAAAACACCTCAAGGGGGAGATGGACCAAATTATCCAAATATGTAGGTTAATTGGAATGCCACTGCTTAAATCTTTAATTGTGACTTTTTTTATACTTTGGCATTTTTCGGTCACCATTGTTCTAGCTAACTCAGGTTCATATATTGCTGGGCAATTTGCTGAGAAAGAAAGAGATTTCAAAAATGCTTCCTACTATTATATAGATCTCATTTCTAGAGGAGACTCTGAAAGAGAAATTATCACAAGAAGTATTATCTACGCAGCCCTAGCTGGAAATTTCGAAATTGCAACAGCAATATCGCGAAAAATTGATGACCTACAACTTAGTTACCCCGTCGCAAATTTAATTATATTTGCCGAAGCTGTAAAGAAGAGAGAAAAGTCAGAAATATTAAGAGCGTTCGAACGACACAAGAAAAATTTTCCTGAGATTTTTAAGATAGTTACAGAATTTTGGATCTTGATTATTGATAACAAAAAAGACGAAGCTTTTCGCTTGATCAATTCAATAAGTATTAACAACGAAGCTCAACTTCAGATTATTAACTATAATCAACTATTAGCATATGTGTATTTCGATGAATATGAGCAAGCAAAAACACTTTATGAAAATATGGAATTCAGTAATTTTCTTTTTGACTCCGAGTCTGCTTTAGCTTTAGTTCAATATTTTCATAAATATAAAGAAAGCGGTGTGTCTGAAAGTATAATAAGCAAGGCTCGGTCTGCTAGCGATAACGCGTATTACATAAAAGCCCTCAAAAACAAGCTTTCTAATGGTGGGGTTAGTGATGCTATTAGAATAACCCCTTACAAGCAGATATCTGAGGTATTCTTTAGATGGTCACAATCTATCCGGCGAGGAGAGGAAAACATTATCAACAAGTCGTTTTACTTATCCCTTGCAAATTTCGCAGATCCGACTAGTTCATTCTTGAAATTTAATCTAGCTACCATACTTAGCGATTCTGGGAACTATGGGCTATCAAAAGAAATTTTAGATAACTTTTCAAATGATGATCTTTTCTTTATTGATAGCATTATTGAAAACTCATTTGCTATCGAGCAACTGGATAGTAATGGGTTAGCATTAGAATATATTCAGAAATTTATAATTGATGGATACGAAAATGCCAGTTTATTGAAAACTTATGGTAGCCTGCAACGGAGTATGAGCTTGTTTCAGGAAGCCATCAAGTCCTATACCAGAGCAATAGAAGTCGCAAAAAGAGAAACGTATACTGAGCCTATTTGGCCAATTTTATTCTTGAGAGGGATATCATTCGAAAGGTCAAAGAATTGGGCTTTAGCTGAAGCTGACTTTCTCAGTGCTCTAGAACTGAGCCCAGATCAACCACAGGTACTTAATTATATGGGGTATAGCTTACTAGAACGGAAAGAGAAATTAGACCAAGCTTTGAAAATGATTATACTGGCAGCTGAGAAGTCTCCAGGTAGCTATCATATAATTGACTCTCTAGGTTGGGCATACTACAAAAAAGGGGATTTTGGAAAAGCTTTGTTATATTTAGAAAAGGCAATGGAAATTGAATCTACAGATCCAATAGTAAACGATCATCTAGGAGACGTCTTATGGATGTTGGGTAGAAAAAGGGAGGCTAAATTTCAATGGAAAAAGTCACTTTCGTTCAATCCTGAATCTGTGGATCAAAAAAATACAGAAGATAAATTAAAGTTCGGACTAAACACAAGATAAAGAAGATTGGAATTGGTAAAAGATATTACTAATGAGGAAAAGGGATACGCCAAGATCAATCTTGCTCTTCATGTTACAGGAATTCAGGCAGACGGTTACCATTCTCTTGATAGTATAGTCGTTTTTACCGATGTATTCGACCGGCTATTTTTTAAACGTTCGTTGGAAAATGTGGTGACGTTGACAGGCGAATTTTCTAAGTCGATAAATGTTCGAGAAAACTCAATATTACAAGCATTAAAACTATTTGGAAATGGACTCACAGATCGTTTTTCTATTAATCTTGAAAAAAATCTGCCAATAGGTGCTGGTTTGGGTGGTGGCTCAGCAGACGCTGCAGCTGTAATAAGATTTATAACAAATAACAGCAAGCACCTAATGCCCTCTTCTGAGGCTTTATCAAAAATTGGAGCAGACATCCCAGCTTGTGTATTAAGTGTAGCATCAAGAGTAGGAGGAATTGGGGAGATTGTTCGACCTTTAGATATGTCAGAAATTAATTTATGGGTTGTTTTAGTAAACCCAGACATATTCGTATCGACAGGCAGTATATTTGAAGAGGTTACCGAAAAATATAATCAACCATTAGAGTCCTTTATAGATTTAAGTAGCACAGATCAGTTTATAGACTATCTTCAGAGGCAGAGAAATGACCTACAAACTATCGCAATAAAAAAACATCCGGAAATCAACAACGTACTCGCTACCATTGAGAAAACGGAGGATGTTTTGCTTTCTAGAATGTCCGGGTCAGGATCCACTTGTTTTGGTCTTTACAGAAATCAAGATATGGCAAAAAAAGCGGTAAGGTATATAAGTAAAAAAAGTAATAAATGGTGGATTAAACTTTCTAAAGTAAATTAAGACACTCTATCCAAAATTTCTTCAGCGAGCTCTACCATCAAGGTCTTAATTTCTGAGTTTTCTATTATCTGCAAAGCGTTTATGGATCTTTCAGTCCATATTAGAGCCTGGTTTTTTGTATAAAGTAGAGATTTGCTGCTTTCCAAGATTTCCAGAAGATCATTGAGATCACCATGATTTGGTAAAGGCTTTTCAAAAAGCTCTTTTATAAATTTTTTTTCAGCTTTGGAAGACCTTTCATATGCATGAATTATTGGGAGCGTTATTTTTTTTTCGAAGAAATCGTTTCCCTTATTTTTCCCCATCTTATTCTCATTACCCAAGTAATCTAAGAGATCATCTATGAGTTGAAAACTGGTTCCAATACATTCCCCATACTCCTGAAGAGCGTCTATGTGGGAGTCGCGCGCATTAGTTATTTCTGCTCCCGCCTGACATGCCGCTGAAAAAAGGGCCGATGTCTTACCTTTAATTACTTTTAAGTAATCTTCTTTTGACGCATCAAGCTTTTTTTCAATACCAACTTGTAGAATTTCGCCCTGGGAAATAATAGAAGAGGCGTCTGACAATGTTTTCATTATTCTCAAAGACTCAGTTCTAACCATGAGTTGAAATGCCCTTGAAAATAGATAATCTCCAACTAAAACAGAATACTTGTTTGTCCAGATTATATTTGCTGTCTTTAAACCTCTTCTTTTTTCACTACGATCAATGACGTCATCGTGGAGAAGGGTAGCCGAATGTATGTATTCAATAGCAGCTGCTAAGAGTGTATCCTTGTCACCCTGATAGTCAAAAAGTTTGGCGACAGTCAAAGTTAACAGTGGTCGAATTCTCTTCCCACCAGAATTAATTAGATGAGAAGCAATATTCCCAATAATTGTAGTCTCTTTTGAGCTAAGATTTTCCTCAATCACTTGGTTTGTAACTCTAACTTTTTGAGCCAGTAAATCGGACAGTTTTGATATAGAGGTTGTCAAATTATATTTTCCGGTTGGTATTTTAACTAATAGAATGTGTGTTTATAAAAACTATTGGCAATTGAAAAGATAAATTATAAAAATTTTTTTATGAATTATAGTGACAAAGAATTAACAAAAAATAAGTTTTTGGGCAACAAATTAGAAATACTTCAATTTTCTAAGGGCTATCGAGGGAATATGGACTCCGTTTTAGTAGCAGCATCAGTTGCCGCGGAAAATGGTCAAAAAGTATTAGAGCTGGGTTGTGGAAATGGAGTAGCGTTGTGCTGCCTATTGTATAGAGTAAGTGGACTGGAAGTCTTTGGGGTTGAAATGGATAAAAGAGCAGCCGACCTTTGTAAACGAAATGTCGATCTAAATAAGTTTAAAGCTACGATTTTCAATATTAATATAGCGAACACGATTAGAGAGTTGAAATCTGTATCATTTGATCATGTTTTCATGAATCCTCCATATTTTAAACAAAATGCAGTTAAGAAGTCTCATACATTAAGTTCTCATCAGGCTAAAGTTGAAAGCATGCCGCTAGATGCATGGTTTTCAGTAGCGAAGAATAGGTGTAAACCAAATGGTAAAATTACGATTATTCAAAGAGTGGAGAGGCTTCCCGATATAATAAAATGCTTAAACGGTTACTTTGGTCAAGTAACCGTTCAGCCGATAAGTTCCTTTAAAGATACCAGTCCGAAAACGGTAATTGTTCAAGCGACTAAGAGTAGTGGCGCCGCCTTCAAACTGCTAGCTCCAAAAATAGTACATCGAAGGGATAGAAGATCAGGCAAGGTGGTTTACGAAGACGAGTTTAAAAGAATCCTTCGATATGGGCATCCTCTTCAATTAAATTAAATAGTGTCCACCATTAGCTGAAATTGTAGAACCTGTAATAAAACTAGATTCGTCAGCAACAAGAAACTTTACACAACGAGCAATATCATCAGGCTCTCCCAAGTGCCCTACTGGGATTTGACTTTCAGTTGCTTCAATAGCTTTCTCACTCATCGCTTTAACCATATCTGTATTTATATATCCCGGGCAAATAGCATTTACAGTAATTCCTTTCCTCGCTCCTTCAAGGGCAAGTGATTTTGTGAAACCGAGTTCTCCAGCTTTTGCTGCGGAATAATTTGCTTGTCCCAATTGTCCCTTCTGTCCGTTTATTGAGGAAATATTTACGATCCTTCCAAATCCTCTAGCTCTCATCCTATCCCAAAGAGGGTGGGTCATGTTAAAGAGACCGTTAAGATTTACATTGATTACATCGCGCCACTGTTCTTGTGACATTTTATGGAACATACCATCCCTTGTAATACCTGCGTTATTAACCAGAATATCTATTGCCCCCAGTTCATCTTCAACACTTTTTATTCCGGCAACACATTCTTCATAATTAGCGATAGACCATTTGAATATAGCTATCTTATTTTCTTTAGAGAATTTGGTGGCTACCTCATCATTACCCGCATAAATTGCTGCAACCTTGTAACCAGATTCTTTAAGTTTGATCGAAATGGCAGCACCTATTCCTCTAGTACCACCAGTTACGAGCGCCACTCTCATATTAAAACTCCCATTAATGTGAATATCATAAGTTTATTTCGTCTAAATTTAAATGTTTTATTAGTCAACACAAACACCCTTTATCTAATAAGTTTTTACGCTAAATGAGTATACTATTTTTATTTAAATCAATTAAATGCGTCATTTTGTTTCTAACAACTTTTTAAAAAATAAGCGAACATCTGCTGTATCCCAATCAATATCTCCTATAATGCGGCCAATTTCTATACCTGTAGGATTAAGTACAACTGTCGTTGGAAGGGCAGTAACACCATATTTTATCGCAATTTTTCCTTTTGGGTCTCGATATTTTTTGAGGTTAACCAAGTTATTATCTTCAAAAAAACCATCAATAGCTTCCTTCGAGTTTCTTCCTGATGCTATGGTTATTATTTGGATATCTTCATATTCCATAGTTTGAGCGAGACTGTTAAGTGATGGCATCTCTTTTTTACATGGCGCGCACCAAGTAGCCCAGAAGTTTATTATTAAAATATCTTCGTCGTACCCGATCTCAACCATATTTTCATTGGCATCCAAGATTAAGGGATTTGGTAGTATCTCCGTGTTTTCTGAAAAAATAAATTTTCTTAGCTCCCCCCTTATAATATCTTTAGTTTTTTCGTTATATTTAATTTCAGCAATAGCTGAAATTGAAAAAAAAAGATTTACGATAAGTATTAAAGGCCCTAGTTTTAGCAATAAAATCGTTTTCATGATCTATGATGTAGTGGTGGAGTTCAAAATGTCTAATAGCAAAAAATCAAATGAAATGTGGGGAGGGAGGTTTTCTGAGAAGTCTACTGATCTTCTTACGAAAATAAACTCTTCAATAGATATTGATAAACGACTAGCTTTTGAGGATATTTTAGGTTCACAAGCCCATGTTAAGATGCTCGCTAAAATGAGTATCATAAGTAAAAAGACTAAAACAAATATATTGAGCGGGTTAAAAAAAATAGAGAAGGAGTTAATTGAAGGTGATTTCGTTTTTGATAACTTGTTAGAAGACATTCACATGAATATAGAATCAAGGTTAGGAGAAATAATAGGCTCAGAGGCAGGGCATATACACACTGCAAGGTCTAGAAATGATCAAGTCGTCACTGACTTTAGACTGTGGATACGAAAAGCTATAGAAGAGATAGAGTTTGAACTATCCAAACTTCAGATAAGCATCCTCAAAAAGGCAGAGCAAAATATAGAAATAATTTTCCCAGGTTACACTCATCTGCAAGTTGCCCAACCCGTAAGATTCAGTCATCACTTACTTGCCTATTTAGAAATGTTTGGGAGAGATTTAGAAAGATTTAAGCAAACTAAAGAAAGATTGAATGAATGTCCTCTGGGCGCAGCTGCTTTAGCTGGAACTTCTTTTCCAATTGATAGGTTTTATACAGCAAAAACGCTTGGGTTTAGTGCTCCAATGAGAAATAGCATGGATGCAGTTTCCGATAGGGACTTTGTTTTGGAATTTTTATCTGATGCTGCTATTACCATGGTACATTTTAGTAGATTAGCAGAAGAGCTTATTCTTTGGGGATCTATAGAGTTTGACTTTATTTCGCTACCTGATTCTCTCGTCACGGGCTCTTCAATAATGCCACAGAAGAAAAATCCTGATGCCGCGGAACTTATTCGCGCTAAGACTGGTCGAGTTAATGCAGCGCTACTATCTCTTCTAACAGTTATGAAAGGTCTACCCTTGGCTTATGCCAAAGATATGCAAGAAGATAAAGAGGCCGTTTTTGATACTTTTGATACTTTAATACTTGTAATAAAAATAACTCAAGAGCTCATAGAGAAAATGGAAGTTAAGAAAACAAACATGTATGAAGCAGCATCAAGAGGATTTTCTACTGCGACTGATTTGGCTGATTGGCTTGTGAGAGATTTAGGTATGCCATTTAGGGAGGCGCATGCGTTGACTGGAAAATTTGTGGAAGTAGCTTCTGAAAAAAATATCAAATTAAGTGAATTAAGCTTGGATGAGCTTAAAAAGGTTGATCCAAAGATAAACAAAAATGTTTTTAAAATTCTATCTCCTGAAAGCTCTATTGAGTCCAGAAATAGTTTTGGTGGAACTGCATCGAGAGAAATAAATAGACAAATTAGATATTGGAAGAGAAGATTAAATGGGTAAGTGGATATTTTATCTTGTAATAATAGTATTTTGCCTTAACGTTTCTGGCTGTGGTGTAAAATCGTCACCATTTTTGAATAAAAAAACCAACCTTTTTAAAGATGAATAAACATATTTCTTACAAAATGGATCAGCTATTTGTAGAAGAGGTACCTGTAAGCGAGATAGCGGGTAGTTTAAGAACCCCATTCTATGTTTATTCACGTACAGGTATAAAGGATAACTTTGATCGATTTACGAGATCATTAAAAGATTTGGATAGTGTAATTTGTTACTCAGTAAAAGCCAATTCAAACCTTTCGGTTTTAGAAACTATTGCCAAACTTGGTGGTGGCGCTGATGTTGTTTCACTCGGAGAGTACCACAGGGCATTAAGAGCAGGTATCGACCAAAAAAGAATTGTATTTTCTGGAGTAGGAAAACAGGATTTTGAAATTGCTGAAGCACTAAAATCGTCTTTGTTACAGTTTAATATTGAAAGTGTGTCTGAATTGGAGTCGATAAATAAAATAGCGATTAGCCTCAATAAACAGGCACCAATTGCTTTTAGGGTCAATCCAGACATAGATGCGGGCACACATGAAAATATTTCAACAGGTAAAGCTGATAATAAATTTGGTATTCCAATTGACAAGGCCATAGAGGTTTACCAGTATGCGAACAAACTTGAAAAAATAAAGATTGTGGGTATTGATGTACACATAGGGAGCCAAATAAGTAACTTAAATGCATTTCGTCAAACATTTGAACACTTAGCAAAGCTCATTTGCGAGCTTAAAGATATTAATATTCATATAGAAAATATCGATATTGGTGGTGGCTTGGGCATCAAATATACAGATGATGATTTAGAACCTGACCTGCAAGAATATAGTGCCTTGGTAAAGAATATATTAGGAAATTTAAATTGTAGAATTATTTTTGAGCCAGGCAGATATATAGTAGGGAATTGTGGTATTCTAGTAACTAAAGTCCTTTATGAGAAAACATCTCAAAACAAAAATTTTCTTATTACTGACGCGGGTATGAATGACTTTGCTCGAACTGCATTATATGGTGCAGCTCACAAGTTAATACCATTATCTAAAAAAAAGAGCGGAAAGACCGGAGTATTTGACGTTGTAGGACCTGTCTGTGAATCAACTGATACTTTTCTAAAAAACCATTTTGTAGAAGGAGCAGAAGCAGGCGACTATTTAGCTTTCTTGGATGTTGGCGCATATGGGGCAGTTCTGTCTTCTGAGTACAACACCAGACCATTAGTCCCGGAAATTATGGTTTATAATAGACGTTATGAACTCGTTAGGTCTAGACCAACGTATGAAGAAATATTTGACAGAGAAGCTATGCCAAATTGGGAATGAAATCAAGTATCTTCTCAATAGTAATTAAAATGATATCTTTGAAAATGGTAGTATAAAAGCTTATTTGTGACAAAATCTCAGGCGCGAAAGGTACTTCTCTAAGTATATCCTCTAGAAACAAAATAGTTAGGTTATAGGTAAAAAAACCAACTATAAGCACGATTGATAAAGTTACTAATAATCTCCGCTTCTTTGAATTATTTTCTTTTCGTACCGTCTCTTTATTTTCGAGGGTTGGTTGCTTAGCTTTCTTTAAAAGTTCAGTTGACTCTTTGAGCCTTCTCTCGATCTCTATTTCCTTGATATCTCGTTCTTCAATTTCCTCGTTAGTTGGGCTCTCTTGGTTACTTCTAATTTTTGGAAATGTTTTAGAAGGGCCCTCTTCCCCAATCTCATCACTTTCCTCACTTGTCTCAAATTGGAAAATATGGTCAGCCTTAGTATTATTTTTTTCGCCAATTTTATTTGTAAGATTACCAAAACTATTTTGAACTTCCTCAAGAGCTAACGAGTTCAGCTCCATTTTTCCCGCTTCTGTGTTTGTGTTCTCAATTACATCATCACCTTTAGATGCCACTGAGTCAGTTGCTAGCGTTTTTGTTTTTTCAAGCTTTTCAAACCTGTCGATCCAGGAGCTTCCACATTCTATACAAACAAACTTAACCGTCTTAGTTAGAGACGATCTCTCATTAACTTTGTATTCAGCATTACAATCAGGGCAGAAAACGTGCATAAATTAATATATTTTCCCTTGTCAACAGTCTGTGATAATAAAGTGAAAGTATAAATTTTGAAATAAAATTCTGAATTATTAGTAAGAAAGTTCAATAAATGAAGGGTAAACTAAAAGATATCAGCACTGGATTAATTATTTATACTCTTCTGGGAGTGATGGGAGTATTTTTATTACCTTATGCCAGCACCTCTAAAGAAAATGCTTTGAAGGTAATCAAATTATATTGTCGAGTAGTTTTTTGGATTTTAAAAAAAGTTTATAATATAGAAATTTTGGTAAAAGGTGTATTGCCAGATAATAAAGCTTCAATAGTTTGTTCAAAACACCAATCTTTTTTAGATGTTTTGATTTTGTTAAACGTCTTACCTGAGCCAAAATTTATAATGAAATCAGAGCTATCTTGGGTTCCAATTCTTTCTACATATGCAAGAAAAATTGGATGTGTAAATGTTAAAAGAAACGATAAGTCAAGAAGTTGGCATGCTTTAAAACAAGCTATTACAAAGGAGGCTCGAAATGAATCGGGTCAGTTAGTAATTTATCCTGAGGGTACAAGAACTATACCTGGACAAAAAGTAGAATATAAGAAGGGTGTTTTGGTCTTATTCTCTAGCCTTAATCGTCCTCTATATTTAGTTTCAACGAATGCAGGCATCGCGTGGTCAAAAAAAGGCAAATTCAAAGAGAATTCTGATGCGTCGATAAACTTTATAGAGAAGATAAATTATTCAAAAAAAGGAGATCATAATTTAAATTATATAAAGAGCAAGATAGAGGAAGACTCTCAAAAACTTTATGACGAAGAAGTCGCTAAAGGTTAGATAAAGAGCCCATATTTATATATTTATCTGATCGTTGTCTTTTGATTTTTTGTCTATCTATTTTCTGGAAAGCAATAATTTCTTCCAAGAGGGTTTTTTTAACTTCCTCTAAAGCTTTGTTTTTGTCCCTGTGCGCACCACCTAAGGGTTCCTTAATCACTTTGTCTACAACGCCTATTTTTTCAAGGTGTTGTGCAGTTAACTTTAGCGCCTCTGCAGCCTCTCTCATTTTATCGGAATTTTTCCAAAGAATAGAAGCGCACCCTTCTGGAGAAATTACAGAATAAATAGAGTGCTCCAACATTATTAATGTATTTGCGGACGCCATCGCTATTGCACCACCGGAACCCCCCTCACCTATAATAATTGAAATTATTGGAACAGATACCTCTAAGCAGGTTTGAGTGGACCTAGCTATAGCTTCGGCTTGGCCTCTTTCCTCAGCACCTTTACCAGGATATGCGCCTGGAGTATCAATAAATGTTATTATTGGGAGACCGAACTTGTCAGCTAGTTTCATAAGACGAGCTGCCTTTCTATATCCTTCAGGTCTAGCCATCCCAAAATTTCTCTTCAATCTGCTCTCTGTAGAATTACCTTTCTCATGTCCTATTACAACTACTGGTGTATCTCCTAATCGACCTAGACCTCCAACTATTGCAAGATCCTCTGCAAAATTTCGGTCACCGCTTAAAGGAGTATATTCACTTATTATGTAGTTGATGTAGTCTGTGGTGTGTGGTCTCTCAGGATGTCTAGCTACTTGACACTTGCGCCAAGGACTCATGTCAGCATAAAGATCACCGAGTATATCCACGGTTTTACTCTTTAGAAGCTTTATCTCATTTTTTATATTTTTGCTACTCGAGCTATCTGGTAAACCCTCCAGGTCTGATATCTTGCTTTGAATTTCTGCAAGATCTTTTTCAAAATCCAGATAAATTGTCATTAACTTGTATTTTTTATTTTATTATGTTGATCAATTAACACCTTAGCTTGTTTAATTGAGGCTATATCAATCAATTTTCCATTAAAAACAGCAGCTCCAGCACCTTTAGCCTCTGCAGCTTCCATTGCACTGATGATGCCTTTTGCATTCTCTATTGCTTTCTCAGAGGGAGTAAACACTTGATTTGCAAGTTCAACCTGTGAAGGGTGAATAGCCCATTTCCCAGCCATACCAAGAGTAGCAGACCTTTTAGCTTGAGCAATATAATTTTCTTTATCAGAAATATCTCCAAAAGGGCCATCTACTGGCAGAATCCCATTAGCCCTACAAGCTGCTATCATAGCAACCATAGGATGATGCCATGGGTCCATTAAAAGTTTTTCACCTTTTTCGGAGTTCGTATAATAACCTTCTTGAGTTCCGCCAATATTAGTAGTTTGCATTCCCATTGAAGCTGCATAATCCGCAACGCCAAAACTCATTGCTACTAGACGGTCACTGGCCAATGCGATTTCATTGATGTTCTCAATTCCAGCTGCAGTTTCAATAATTATTTCGAATTTCAGGCTTTTCTTTCGCTTATTTTTCTTTTCCAAAGCAGTAACAAGCGCATCTACCGTATATATATCACTGGAATTACCCACCTTGGGTATCATAATACAGTCTAACCTTTCGTTTGAATTATCAACTAACGACAAAATATCATCCACCCAATACTCCGTATCCAATCCATTTATCCGAACCGACAGGGTCTTGTCGGCCCAATCTATATTACTTATAGCCTTTGAAATATTTTGTCTCGCTTCAACCTTGCTAGGAGGTGCCACACTATCTTCTAGATCAAGATTAATAACATCAGCCTGAGAGGAGGCCATCTTTTCGAAAAGTTCTGGTCTCGAGCCCGGGCCAAAAAGCTGGCATCTATTTAATCTTTCAGGAATAGGTGGCTGTATTAAAAAACTCATTTTAAACCCTTCTTTTTTTTTAACTTTTCATGGTTTCTTATATAATAAATCTTAACAAGTAAATCAAAAACTCATAAAAAAGTTTTAGTTAATCTGTTGATAGCTAAATCCAATATTTCGGTCCTACAAGCTATATTAAACCTTGCAAATTTCCCAGAATTTTTGCCGAAACCACTCCCAAAACTGGGGGCCACTCCGGCCTCTTTTATAAGCATATCTTTTAATTCTAACTCAGTAATATCTAATTGACTAAAATCCACCCACGCAAGATAAGTAGACTCCAGATCAAAGACTTTCACGTTATTAAGCGATTTCAGAGCGTTAGTAAAAAGACTTTTGTTTTTTTCTAAGTAATGCATAAGTTGATTCAGCCACTCTTGTCCTCCGCTATAAGCGGCTTCCGTCATTATCATACCGAACCTATTTGGTGTTTTACCGAAGGCTGCATGTTCTCTATCATAGATTGAGCGAAGCTTGGGGTTTGGAATTATAGTTGTTCCAGTATGGCACCCCGCAATGTTAAATGTCTTAGTAGCTGCTGTAAATATCAGGCTTATTTCTTCCGCTTCAGGAACTGCCTTCAGAAAAGTGGTGTGGGGTTTATCTGAGTAGGTTAAATCGTGATGAATTTCATCCATAAAGATGAGGATGTTATTGTTCCTACAAAACTCCGCTAAAGTGGATAGCGTTTCCGTACTCCAGATTTTTCCTCCAGGATTATGTGGGCTACAAAAAATGATAATTTTTTCTTTACCGGATAAGCTTTTGTCTAGCTCATTAAAATCTACTTCATATTGACCTTCGACTATTTTCAAAGGAATTTCTTTTGCTACTCGTCCATTGTTTTTGATTGTATTAAAAAAAGAGTAATAAATAGGGGAAAAAAGTAATATTTCATCGCCAGCTTTCGAGAACGCTCGCAAGCCCATGCCAATTCCGGAGTTGACGCCGTGCACTATCGAACACCATTCTTCAGAAATATCCCAATCATGCCTAATTTTCATCCACGTTTTTATTGAGTTCAAGAAAGACTTTTTGTTGCCATAGTATCCAAAAACGCCGTGCGATACTTCTTTCTCAAGTGCTTTGATGACAGACTTTGGAGGATTAAAATCCATGTCAGCAACCCACATGGATATGCAAGTGTCTTTACTCGTTCCGTACAAACTTTTTAGCCCGTCAAACTTTGACAGGTTTGCGTGTCTATTATCTATATATTTGTCAAAATTAACTATCATTTGGTCAACGGGTCATGTATAAGAATTTATTTAAATATAGTCTAGTACTAATACTCGTTTTAAATTCAAAATGGCAATTAAAAAAATATTAATTTACCCAAACCCTCTTTTGCTTCAAGAAAGTACTAAAATAGAAAAATTTGATGAAAGCCTAGTAAGCCTTTCTAGAGATCTAATCGATACTATGTATGATGCAGACGGTGTGGGGTTGGCTGCTCCGCAAATAGGCATAAATAAAAGAATATTTGTAATGGATTGCTCTCGAGAAGATGAAGGAAAAGATTGTAGAATTGTGATTAATCCACAAATAGAGTATCAATCTGAGGAGATGGGCTCATATAAGGAGGGATGCCTGTCTATCCCTGGAATCACAGAGGAAATAGCAAGGCCGAAAGTTATTAAGGTGTTGTATCAAGATATTAACGGGCTTTTGAAAAGAAATACATATGACGATCTGTGGTCAACTTGTTTTCAGCATGAATTAGATCATTTAAATGGGAAGCTCTTTATAGATCATCTTCGTCCCATGAAAAAGATCCTGGTGAAGAATAAAATAAAGAAATCTTATAAAAAAGAAAAAAAGGAATAGAAAATGAAGATTGTATTCATGGGTTCGTCGACATTTGCAATTCCATCACTTCGGACTTTAAAACAAGCTCAATATGATGTGAAAGCAGTATATAGCCAACCCCCACGAAAAGCAGGTCGGGGTAAGCGGTTTAAGGAGGTTCCACTAGCAGAGTTTGCATTCTCTCAAGGTTTAAAGGTAGAGCAACCACAGACATTTAATGATCCAGATGTATTAGCTGTCTTAGAGAGTTACAATCCTGATTTTCTAGTAGTGGTAGCATATGGACTTATTTTACCTAGGAAAGTGTTAGAAATTCCAAAAAAATTTTCAATAAATGTCCATGGCTCTTTTTTGCCTTTTTGGAGGGGAGCAGCCCCTATAAATCATGCGATTTTTAATAAAGATCCCTATACTGGAGTAACGATAATCAAAATGAGTGAAGAACTAGATGCCGGGCCTATATTGCGTCAAGAGAAAGTAATGCTTGATCAAACGGAAACTTTTGGGTCGTTGCATCGAGTTTTGAGCGAACTCGGAGCGAAAAATCTTTTGAAAACATTGGATAACATTAATGCAAATGAGAAAATTTTACAAAATGAAAAGTTTGTTAGTTACGCCCCCAAGATTAAAAAATTGGATGCAAAGTTAGACTTTAATAGCCAAGCCTCTGCCTTAGAGGCTAGAGTAAGGGGTTTAGCGCCTAAACCAGGCGCCTGGTTTGAATATAAAAAAGAGCGCTTCAAAGTATTTAGCGCTGAAGTAGTGGAAGGTAATGGAGAAGTTGGCTCAATTATTAATGAAAATTTGACTATAGCATGTGGGAAGGAAGCATTGAATATTCTTGAAATTCAGAGGCAAGGGAAAGACGTTATGAGCGTGAGTGAATTGCTTAAAGGCTTTAAATTCAAAAAAGGTGATTACGTTAACCAATCAACTCATTGAATGCTTCTTCACGCCCTTTTACAGCAAGTGAGTCGGCTTTCTCATTTCCTAGTATTCCTGCGTGACCCTTTACCCATACCCACTCAACATTTTGATTTTTTGTCAAATTCAAAAGTTCTTCCCATAATAAACGATTAGCAACTGGTTTTTTAGAAGCTGTACTCCAATTATTTTTTAGCCATCCAAAAATCCATTTTGTTATCCCGTCTATAACATATTTACTGTCGGTGAAAATGGTAATTTCTACGTTTTTTCTTTTTAAGCTTTCTAGAGCTTGTATAGCGGCTGTTAGTTCCATTATTTGATTAGTTGTTTCTTTGTTTTTTCCGTAAAGGACCTCTTCCTTTACGATTTCACCTACACTATTTTCAGCTACTAAATAAACACCCCATCCCCCAGGTCCTGGGTTTCCGCTACATGCCCCATCAGTGTAAGCTTTTACTCTCATCTTTTAAATTCGGAAACCCATAAAAATTAGCAAAAATACCACTACAGTTGTCATTGGAAGTCGTAAGTTAAGCCACCATTCGGGTAAAGTTTTTAATTTATATAATTTTCTTTCAATTTCTAAAACTATAAGAAACCCCAAAGCAATTACAAAGCTTTGCATAAAAGGTACAGCAACTGATAAAAGTGCTAGAAGGACTGGCACAATACTAAACCAAAGTAAAAATACTCTTTCCTTATCAAGTGATGAGATGTAGAACACACAACCACTCATAAAAGAAAGAATAAATCCACTATAGATTATTGCAATCCTAATCAACTCGTCTTTCAAGCTTTCGCGCAGACCGATATTAAAGGTCGAAGCCAGTCCCACCAATATCGGAATGAGCCCGAGCAAACTTGCTAGCATTACGCTTTTTGGTACTCTATGAAACATTTTACCTCAATGCGAGTGGGACTTTAAACTCAATAGTCTCTTTTTTTGTAGTATCATAAACTAAATGCGTATCAAACTTTCCTTGGATGCTACTTATAACTTCTTCAACTAGATGGTCTGGCGCAGAGGCTCCTGAAGTAATTCCTATGGAATTGGCTTCTCTAACTTTTACCCAGTCAATTTTTTTATAATCCTCTATTAAGTACGACTTTGTACATCCACTGTTTTTTGCTACATCAACCAGTCTTTGAGAATTAGATGAGTTCTCTGACCCTACAACCAACATTAAGTCGACGTGTTTTACAAGTCGCTTGACTTCCTCTTGTCTATTAGTAGTGGCATAGCAGATATCTTCTTTCTTTGGGTTTTCTATTGATGGGAACTTTTTGTTTAAAGCTAGAACTATCTCTTTCGTATCATCTACAGATAGGGTTGTTTGAGTAACATAAGCTAACTTTGCGTATTCAGATGGATCGAGTTTCTCAACGTCTGCCGTACTTTCAACCAACAAAACCTCTCCCTCCGGCAGTTGACCCATAGTACCAATTGTTTCAGGATGCCCATGATGCCCAATCATAATTATTTTAAAACCTTTATCATAATATCTTTTGATTTCATTGTGAACTTTCGTTACCAGGGGACAAGTAGCATCTACATATAGCATTTGCCTCTCCTCTGCCTCCTCAGGGATCGTTTTCGGCACACCATGAGCAGAAAATATTACAGGTCGATCTACAGGGCACTCCTTTAACTCCTCAACGAAGACAGCTCCTTTCTTTTCAAGATCGTGAACAACATGTTTGTTATGGACTATTTCATGCCTGACGTAAATGGGTGATCCCCATTTTTTTATTGCTAGCTCTACCATCTCTATCGCTCTGTCAACACCAGCACAAAAACCTCTTGGATTAGCCAGGTGTATCTTCTTGACAGCTGAAGTTTTAAGCCCATTTTTCATGAGTAAAGCGTATACTTTTTTTTATAAAAAAACTATCTTTTTAAAAAGTGAGAGAAAATGAATAATTATGTTGTTGTGTTAGGGTCTAATTTATCTAGTCAATTTGGCAATAGTGCTGAAACACTTAAAAAATGTGTAGATGAAATAAGGTTTAACCCGAGTATAGAGTGTCTACTAGAGAGCAATTGGTATATTTCTTCGAGCTTTCTGAATAAGAGAGATCCTAGATATGTCAATGTTGGGATCAGCTTCAGCACAAAACTTAAACCCATAGAGTTATTAAATTTTAATTCTGGTTTAGAGAATAAATACGGAAGAGAGCGCCTAGAAAGGTGGGGGCCTAGGACCTGTGATATCGATATTTTACTATGCGATCAACAAATCTTACCCAGCAAGTTGTATTTTAACAAATGGATGAATTTGAATTTATCAGACCAAATAAGGCTAGTGCCAGATGAATTAATTTTACCTCACCCAAGATTGCAAGAAAGGACATTTTTTTTGAAGCCCTTAAATGATCTTCATCCTGACTGGATACATCCATTTTTAAAGGTGAAAGCAAAGGAAATGCTTGACAGTCTTCCACCCCATGAACTAGAGAGTATAAAAGAATTAAAACACTAAAAGCTTAAAAGGAATTCTTATGGCACGCGTTACTGTAGAAGATTGTATAGATAAGGTTTCAAATAGATTTGAACTAGTTTTACTTGCTGCGCATAGAGCAAGAATGATTTCTGGAGGGGTTGAGCCCAGCCTGGATCGAGATAACGATAAAAACCCAGTTCTCGCACTCAGAGAAATAGCTGTAGAAACAGTTACTTTCGATGAGTTAATGGAGTCTACTATTGAGAGTCATCAACGGCAAATAGAGGTTGATGAGCCAGATGACGAGGATTTGTCTCTACTCATTCGGGAAGATAAAAGGGGTAAAGACGATAATGCTGATGATACAGCAAATGAAGATTTGCTCAGAGCTCTTATGGATGCTCAAACATCAGAAGACAAATAGAGTATTTATTTACCTTAACAATAGGTGAACGACTTGCTATCTGCTGATGATCTTATTGATGCTATAAAGGAATATAATCCAAGCACAAACGTCGATTTAATTGAAAAAGCGTATCATTTTGGACTAAACGCTCACGCAGGGCAAGTGAGAAAGTCAGGTGAGCCCTTCTTTTCACACCCAGTTCAGGTGGCTAAAATACTTTCCGAGCTAAAACTTGATGACGCTTCTATTATCACAGCTCTATTGCATGATACCATAGAAGATACAAATAAGTCTTTTAGAGATGTATCTGATTTATTTGGAAGCGAAATTGCTAATCTGGTAGATGGTGTTACGAAGCTTTCAAATCTCGAAGTGGCTTCATTGGAGAGAAAGCAAGCCGAAAACTTCAGAAAATTGATCGTTGCAATAAGTAAGGATCTAAGAGTTCTTTTGGTTAAGCTCGCAGACAGATTGCATAATATGAGAACTATAAGAGCAGTGAACAATGATAGGCAATTAGTAAAGGCTAATGAGACTATGGATATATATGCTCCTTTAGCTGGTAGAATGGGAATTCAGTCAATTAGAGACGAGTTAGAGGATCTAAGTTTTCGAATATTGAATCCAGAGGGAAGAAATTCAATAATTAGACGATTTCTTAAGCTTAAAAAAGAAAGTGATGACCTTATTCCAAAAATCATTAATGATATTGAAAATCAACTGGATTCAGTTGGCGTCAAAGCAATAGTTTCTGGCCGAGAAAAAAAACCTTATTCCATTTGGCGAAAAATTCAGGATAAGCAACAAGCTTTTTATAAACTGTCCGACATTTTTGGATTTAGAATAATTACAATTAATGAAAAAGATGTTTATACCGCATTGGGTGCAGTACACAGCCGTTGGTCCGCTGTGCCAGGACGATTTAAAGATTATATCAGCCAACCCAAATCCAATGGTTACCGATCCATCCACACTACCGTTTCAGGCCGAGATGGGAAAAGGGTTGAGGTCCAAATTAGAACTAAAGAAATGCATGATGTAGCTGAAACTGGCGTTGCAGCACATTGGTCTTACAGAAATGGTGAGAGATTTGAGAATCCATTTGCCGTTGATCCCTCAGGCTGGTTTAGGAGAATATCTGAAGAATTTATTTGGGTAGAAAATTCTGACGATTTTATAGAACAAATGAAATTAGAAATGTTTCAAGACAAGGTATTTTGCTTTACTCCCAAAGGAGAAGTGGTCAAGTTACCCAGAGGTGCGACCCCTCTAGATTTTGCATATACTATCCATACCTCAATAGGAGATAATTATGTAGGCTCGGAGGTAGATGGAATAAAAGTTCCATTGTGGACAAGGTTAAGGAACGGGCAGTCGGTTAAAATAGTTACTGCAAGTGGTCAAAAGCCTAGTGCAAGTTGGGAAGAAATGGTTGTAACCGGTCGCGCTAAAGCTGCAATAAGAAAAAGTATAAGAGAGGAAAGAAGAAGCGAAAATATTAAACTAGGAAAGGAAATTGCGAGAGTATCTTTAGAAAGAATAGGAAAAAAACTTACAGAAAATGCAATTAAAATTGCCGCGGAAAAATTAGGATTAAAGGATGAGGATAGTGTTTTGGCATCATTGGGCTCAGTACAATTTACAGGTTTCGATTTAGTTAATAGCCTTTACCCAGAATTAATTAACACAAAAAGTGCACCTCTGTCACCTGATCAAGATTCAATTAACTTTATTGGATTGTCGCCCGACAGTAATGGGAGTCCGGCGCCCTGTTGTCTTCCTATCCCTGGAGATCCAATAGTGGGAATTGCTCAGAAAAAGAAAGGAGTAGTTGTGCATGCTATTGACTGTGCACTATTAGCTGCCTTTGAATCTAAACCTAATCTTTGGTTGGAGGTAAGGTGGCCTTCAAGTACAAATAAGCCCGTTCACTCAACTAGTATTGAAGTAACTATGGTTAATAGTGTTGGTGTTTTGGGAAGAATTTGTACTTTGATCGGCGAACAGGGTGCAAATATTTCCGACTTGACCTTTGTAATGAGGAAACCTGATTTTTATAAAACAGTATTCGAACTAACAGTTAGAGACTTAAAGCATTTGCACAACATAATTACATCTATACAAGTGGACATGGATGTCTCCGAGGCGTCTAGATATAGGACGAACAATTTTAACGTTCAATAAATAAAATAAAGAGAGACGAATTGTTTAAAAGAAGAGAAAGAAGATCGATTTTTAGGTTTTTTTATGAAGTAATTTTTTCCTTTAAAGGGATTTCGAGAGCAATAGAATATGTTGCAATAAGATTAAAGAGAATACCCGACACACCCCACAAAATATCTTTGGGTATGAGTTGTGGAATATTTGCATCATTCACACCACTTTTTGGGCTCCATTTTCTCATTGCTGGATTATTAAGTTATTTACTTAGAGCAAATGTATTGGCATCTTTAATAGGAACTTTCGTTGGAAATCCAATAACTTTCCCAATAATCACAGTATTTAATCTAAAGCTTGGAGAGTGGATTTTAGGCAGTAGTGAATATTCTAGTGGTGACGGTGGGAAGATTTTTGAAGGCTTTTTAGACTTTATTTTTTCGATATACAAAAGCTTTTTTACAGAGGGATCAATAGGAGAAAACAATGTACCAAGAATGAATGAATTCTTGAATGGGGTTTTTATACCATATTCGTTAGGTGGATTAATTTTAGGAATTTTCATTGCAGTTATATCTTATTTCTTGCTAAGACCTCTTGTTGCAACATATCAAAAAAAGAGAAGCGCTCTCAAGGCAAAAAGGTTTAAGAAGAAACTGATGAGGAAAAGATATGAGACTAGATGAAATTCGACTAGGCGTAAACATTGACCATATTGCTACAGTAAGGAATGCTAGAGGTACAAGCTACCCTGACCCACTTATGGCAGCAAAAATTGTAAAAGAAGCTGGAGGAGATGGGATTACAGCACATTTGAGAGAAGATCGACGACATATAGTTGATCAAGACATAAGTGGTCTTAAACAACAAAATATTCTACCCTTGAACCTTGAAATGGCTGTTACTAATGAGATGCAAAAAATTGCTTTGGATATTGTACCTAATGCTGTTTGCCTGGTTCCTGAGAAAAGAGAAGAACGAACAACTGAGGGTGGTTTAGATGTTTGTAAAAAAATTTCTAGTTTGAGGTCCTTCATAGAGCCAATAAAACAAAAAGATATCAGGGTCTCTTTATTTATCGAACCAAGTGAGCAACAAATTGATGCTGCAAAAAGTATTGGAGCCGACATCATTGAACTCCACACCGGGTACTTTTGTGACCTATACGAAAAGAACGATAAAAACTATATTGAAGTTATCAAAACACTTGAAAAAGCAGCAAAATATGCCTTCAAAATAGGATTAGAAGTTCATGCTGGCCACGGACTAACAACTGAGTCCGTTGGCTATATTAGTAAAATTTGCGAAATAAAGGAGCTGAATATAGGGCATGCAATAATTAGTGATAGTATTTTTATGGGACTTAGGGGTGCTATTGAGACAATGAAACAAAAGATAAAAGAAGCTAGATTTTAGAGGGATCAATTATGATTTTAGGTATTGGTACCGATCTTGTAAATATTGAAAGAGTTAGAAAAGTACTCGATCGCTTTGGTGATCGATTTGAGAAACGAGTTTTTTCTGAGCTAGAAATCCAAAGATCAAGAAGAAAATATGATCCTTCATCTTCCTATGCAAAAAGATGGGCAGCCAAAGAAGCCTGTTCTAAGGCCCTAGGGATAGGCTTGAGAATGGGTATATCATGGAAAGAGATGCATATAGTAAATCTTGGGTCTGGGAAACCAGAGCTGATAATAGAAGGAAAAGCGAAAGACTTTCTTAAATATATGACGCCAAATGGTTATAGCTCAAAAATAAATGTCAGCTTGACGGATGATTACCCATGGGCGAAGGCCATCGTGATTATTGAAGGAATTTCTTAGAAAAATATCTGTAAAATTGCACTGAGTAGTTAAATTAGATATAAAAAGTGATGAAGCAAAAAAATATAAGAAATAAAAAAGGTCCAATCTATGAACTAATAAGTACTTTGATTATTGCACTTGTTCTAGCTGGTATAATTCGAACAATATTTTTTCAGCCGTTTTGGATCCCGACTGGCTCGATGAAGCCCAATCTACTTGTGGGCGATTTTTTATTTGTTAACAAGTTTTCATATGGGTTTTCGCGTTATTCTTGCCCATTTTCAATCTGTCCAATAAGTGATAGAATTTTCTTTTCCGAGCCAAAAAGAGGGGATGTTGTCGTGTTTAGGCACCCGAAAAGTGGCAAGGATTACATAAAGAGAGTTATCGGTCTCCCGGGAGATAAAGTTAGGTTGATAAAAGGCAAATTGTTCATAAATGAGTCTATGTTAATAAGAGAGGGATTGTCTGATTTTATAGAAAAAAAGATAGAGCAAGGGTCAATGAAGACAGTTCCACAATGTGTGAATGAACCCGTTCCCTTTGGAAACGAAAATTGCATTAAGTACCAAAGCCTAGAGAAACTGGATAATGGTAAGAGCTATAAAATCCTAGACTTAGGACAAAACATTGGTGATGATACCCAAGATTTTATAATTGGAGATAATGAATACTTTTTTCTTGGAGATAATAGAGATAACTCTTTGGATAGTAGGTTTGATAGACAATTTGGTGGGGTAGGCTTGGTTTCTAAAGAATATCTCATTGGTAAAGCATCGCTGATCTTATTCTCTTCTAGAGGTAGCTCTATATTTTACTTTTGGACATGGAGAAAAGATCGCTTCTTTAAGGTCATTAGGTGAAAATCAATCATCATCAGAAAGAAATTTATAGGCTATTAAACTATCAGTTTAAGAATAATAGACTTTTAGAGGAAGCACTCACTCATTCCTCTGCTAAAAAATCAAGCAAAGCTAATAATGAGAGGTTGGAGTTCTTAGGAGACAGGGTGCTCGGTTTGATTATAGCAGAAGAGTTACTGAGGCTAAACCCTAATTCTACTGAAGGCCAAATCGCAACTTACTACAACTATCTCGTTAAGAAGGGAACCTGCGCTATAATTGCAAAAGAAATTGGACTAGAAAATTTATTGACTTTAGGTAAATCAGTAAAGCGCACTAGCAATCGTCAAAAAGTCAATATATTAGGGAATGCAGTGGAAGCCTTGATAGCCGCAATTTTCTTAGATTCAGGTTTTAAGACCTCTAAAGAGATAGTTCTTAAGGTTTGGAGAAAGCAGATTGCTCTTGTTAGGGATATAGAAGCACATGCAAAAACTGCATTACAGGAGTTATTACAATCTGAGGGACAAGAACCACCAATATATAGACAAATATCTAGAACTGGACCAGATCATGACCCCGATTTTTGTGTTGAAGTCTTATTGGAGTCAGGCTTAAAGGCCGTTGGTAATGGCTCAACCAAAAGAATGGCAGAAACAAAAGCAGCTGAACTAATTTTAAAAAAGATTAGTAATATTAATGAGTGATTCTCAAAAAAAGCTACTGAAAGCACTAATTGTTGGAAAACCTAATGTTGGAAAAAGTACTTTGTTGAACTCTCTAGTTGGAGAAAAAGTCTCTATTGTGTCACGTAAAGCGCAGACTACCCAGAAGAACACTACTGGAGTTGTAACAAAAGATAATAGCCAACTAATATTTTTTGATACTCCTGGATTGAATAAAATAGAAAAAAATATTCGAATTTCCGAAACTTTTAAAACGGTTGCTGAAAATGTAGATGTGCTCATTTACATGGTTGATAACACGAAAAAAAGCCAATCTATAGATGATCAGTTTAGAAACTGGCTGAATAACAATGAGAATAAATTTAAAAAAAAGATTCTAATAATCAATAAGATTGACTGCATTGAGAAGGTAAATCTTTTTGAGATTACTAAGAAAATAAATGATGTTATCAATTTTGATGAAACGTTCTTTATTTCTCTAAGTAAAAAGTCGGGTATGGAAAGATTTTTGAACTGGGTAGAAAAACAGGCATATTCTAACGAATGGCTGTTCCAGCAGACCTATAAAAGTAATATAAGTA
This sequence comes from uncultured Alphaproteobacteria bacterium, assembly GCA_902574225.1. Lineage (GTDB taxonomy): Bacteria > Pseudomonadota > Alphaproteobacteria > Rhodobacterales > Rhodobacteraceae > CACIJG01. The sequence goes on along the minus strand of CACGMO010000010.1, from coordinate 15,691 downwards.
AAAAAAATTTTCTATCGGAACTAACAAGAGAGAAGGTCTTTGAGTACATTCATGAAGAAATACCATATAATTTGGAAATAAAGACCGATTATATTGAACCTAGCTCTAATAAATCACTGAAAGTATACCAAACTGTTTGGCTATATAAAAAAAGCTATAAGCCTATAATCTTAGGGAAAGAAGGCAAGTCAATAAAAATGATATCTTTGCAAGCAAGACTAGATATGCAGAAATTTTTAAAAAGTAAGGTACACCTCTTTATTCGACTGAAGATGAAAAAATCAGGTTAAGAGTTAAATGAATTTAAATGCCAAGATGATTGTGGACACAATTCGATGGAGCCTGGAACGAAAGGGAATTCCGGTCTATATTGAGCATAAAGGTGATATTGATGCTGGTGCAATTTTTGTAAAACACGACAAAGGTAGCGGCCTATATGATGTCTATCATAGAGTTAATGACTATAACGAGGGAAAAAAAATTAAATTTCTTAGCACTCTTACAGAATCAAGTATAAAAGAGTTTTTCAAGTTACAAATCGATACAGACGCTGACCTATGGCTTATTGAGGTGGTATCAAAAGATTTTGACTTACATGACCTTTTTCTGAAGCAAGGACTCTAAAAAATGCGATGGCAGGGTGAAGGACTTCTTTTAGACTCTAGGAGATATGGTGAGACTTCAGCTCTAATAAATGTATTTGCGGTTTCTCTGGGTCGAAGGGTGGGTTTAGTGAGAGGAGCATTTAGCAAAAAGAATAAATCTGTTATCCAGCCTGGAAATCAACTATTTTTAACTTGGAACTCAAGAATTGAAGAAAGCCTAGGTACCTTCAAGGTCGAATTGATAAAATCGAGATACCATACAATCTGCGAAGAGCGAATTGGGTTGGAACTTTTTAATTTGATTTGTGTTCTTTGCTCTACATTTTTACCAGAAAGACTTGATTTCGATGATCTATATCATCAAACAATTATGTATATTGAAGGCAAACACAGCATCGAAGAAAAGTTAAGAAGGTATGTAGAGTGGGAGTTGCAATTATTAACAAGTCTTGGCTTTGGGCTTGATTTAGCTAAGTGTGTAGTGAGTGGTTCAAAAAAAGACTTAAAGTTCGTATCCCCGAAGAGTGGTTGTGCTGTTTCAAGTAAATCAAGTGTTGGATGGGAAAAAAAATTGCTAGTACTCCCAGATTTTTTAGGAGACAGGAAGTCGACAAACATTTTATCTATAGCTGATTTAGAAAATGGTTTTAAACTAACAGAATATTTCATAAAAAAGAGTTTACACCCAGTAAAGGGATTCCGAACAGACCATTTTTTCGAGTTAAGAAATAGGGTGTTGTCGCTCAATAAGCTTTAACTTAAGATGCGTTTTGCTATAACTTGGGCTTGAATTTCTGCAGCACCCTCAAAAATGTTGAGTATTCGTGCATCGCAAAGTACGCGGCTTATTTTATATTCGAGGGCAAAGCCATTTCCTCCATGGATTTGCAAGGAATTGTCGGCTGCTGTCCACGCAACCCTAGCCGCCAACAACTTCGCCATTCCTGCTTCCAAATCACATCTTTTCCCATCATCTTTAGCTCTTGCTGAGAAATAAGTAAGTTGTTTAGCGATCATTATTTCGATAGCCATATTTACCAATTTATCCCTGACCCGTGGAAATTTAATTATCTTTTGTCCAAATTGAGTTCTTTCGTCAGCATATTTGAGGCCCAAGTCAAAGGCATTTTTAGCGACACCGATTGCTCTCGCTGCCGTTTGAATGCGAGCGCTTTCGAATGTTTCCATCAATTGCGTAAACCCTTTCCCTTCCTCTTCTCCAAGTAAGTTTTTTTTATCGACCCTAAAATCATCAAAACTTACTTCATATTCCTTCATTCCTCTGTAACCTAAAACTTCGATCTCTCCACCCTTTATACCCTGATCAGGAAAATCATCATTATCTACTCCAGGTGATTTTGGTGCCAGGAACATAGATAAGCCTTTATAGCCATCTTTGTTCCTGTCTGAGCGAGCTAATAAAGTCATTAGGTTGGCTCTGGATGCATGCGTTATCCACGTTTTATTTCCTGTAATACTATATTCTTCTCCATCCAAAGTAGCACGTGTTTGTAGATTACCTAGATCTGATCCAGTATTTGGTTCTGTGAAAACTGCTGTTGGCATAATTTCACCAGATGATATTTTTGGTAACCAATACTCTTTCTGTTCTGTGGAACCACCGCAGAGGATCAATTCAGATGCGATGTCGGTCCTAGTAGCGAGGCTTCCAACACCGATGTAACCTCTTGAAAGTTCCTCAGAAACAACACACATTGTGGTTTTGTCAAGACCGGTACCTCCAAATTCTTCTGGAATGGTTAACCCAAATACACCCAAGTCAGCGAGGGCTTCAATTATGCTTAAAGGTATAAGCTCATCTTTAAGATGCCACTCATGTGCAATTGGTTCAATTTTTTCTTTAGCAAACTTATAAAATTCCTGTCTGATCATTGTTTGATCTTCATTTAAACCATCGTTACCAATAAAGGAAGTGCCTTCATTTTTAATAATTAATTCAATTAATTGTGATCTAAGATAATCAACATCAATTTCATCCTTAAAGAATAAAACCTCTTCACAATCTAATTTTTCAAGCGCCACTTTATTGTAATCAAGGTCGACGGGCCTAATAATTTCGTTTTGAGACATCATTATACCACCAAAAAGCTGATTTAAATATTCGTTAAAGCTCAAAATTAGTATTGTTCGTTCCGCTTTTTTAAAGTTTTGGCTCTTATAGAGCCTATCGGCCCATATGGACATTTGCTTTAGGGCTTCAACGTATGTTGCTACCCATGCGAGCCCATGAAGCTTGCTTTGATACTTGTTGTCTTCTTTTGAGTTACTAAAGCTATTTTTGAATACAATCTTTAAATCGTGTAGGTAAACTTCTAATTTTTTAGAGACTATTAGTGATCTTTTGATAATCCCTCCATCATCGATCGCAAAGTCATTCCTCATTTTATCATCAACTGGCGTAGATATATTCACTCTGTTTACTCCTTAGATACCCTAATGTTATATGTTAGTTTTGGCCATAATTTCAAATTAAATTTATATAAAAATTTTGCCATTATTATCACTATCTGTTATTTCTATTTTTTTTAGACATAAGTAATTTCCTTCAACTATCCTTAACGCCGTTAAAAATAGAACCATAGAGTCCAAAACATCATCGATCTTTATTGAGGAATTATTTTCTAACTTCAAGTTTACTGATAAAGGATCTAAACCTACTCTTTTTAAGAGATCTAATCTTTCAAAAATTCCTGATACTGACTTTTTTTTTGCTTTTAGAGGTTCCTTTTTTAGCATTTTGAAACTGCACTCGGGATGGCCTTCGTAAACTTTACTAGATAACTTAGAAATTTGTTGTACCTCGCTAATTTTACTTTTTAAGTGCCACGATTGCTTTGATAAACCCTTGCCTGTTATTTTCCTGCTAAGCTCATTCGCTTCTTGATAAGTATTGCATTTAAGAACTCTCTTTAACGGGGGAATAAATATCGAGGATTGGAAAGCTTTCCCCAAATATTTCTTTGCCAAAACGTCACATGTTCTCAAGTAAGTTTTTTTATTTAACTCGATTGGCATATCTATCACTACTATACTGTCAGGGTAGTCTGACATAAGTTTATTGAGGTCTTCAGAAAATTTTATGCTAGATAAACACTTGTCTCTTGAGTTTCCTATTGATGCAATCCAGCCAGAAGAGGTACCGTCTACTCCAATTAAGTCCATAGTGTTAGTCATTTTTTAAGCGATTGTAAACGCCATCTACCTTTTCATTAATTGAAGAAAACTGTTGAAAGTTATTCACAAACATTGATTTTAATTTAGTCGCCGACCTATCATAGTCATTCGGATTTGCCCAATTCTCCCTAGGGTTAAGTAAGTTTTTAGGAACACCATCTATTTCAATCGGGACGCAAAAATTGAAAAACTGGTCATTCCGCGTCTGTAGGTTTTTTTTGTTGCTTAAAATAAACTTTAAAATCTTTCGAGTTAACTCTATTGATATTCTTTTCCCTTCTCCATAGCTGCCACCGCTCCATCCCGTATTAAGCAACCAACAGACGGGTTCTGTGCTGTGGATCTTGCTCCATAAAAGTTTTCCGTATACTTCTGGTTTTTGGGGCATGAATGGCGCACCAAAACAAGTTGAAAAAGTGGGAACAGGTTCCTTGATCCCTTCTTCAGTTCCGGCAACCTTCGATGTGAAACCAGAGAGGAAATAGAAAACGGCCTCGGCTGCTGTAAGTGTAGCAACGGGTGGTAATACACCGAAAGCATCGCATGTTAACAAAATTATATTTTTAGGAGATCCACCATGCCCAGATTTTGATGAATTTTTAATGTAAGAAATCGGGTAGGCACATCTCATGTTTTCTGTAATAGAAGAGTCTGAAAATTTAAGTGATCGATCGCTTTTGTCGTAATTCATGTTTTCAATTACTGTAGAAAATTTTTCAGTGGTTGAGAAAATTTGTGGCTCGTCATCATAACTTAAATTAATTGTTTTTGCATAACAACCGCCCTCAATATTGAATACTCCGGTGTCACTCCAACCATGTTCATCATCACCAATCAAAACTCTGTCAGGGTCTGCTGAAAGGGTTGTCTTCCCTGTTCCCGACAAACCAAAGAACAATGCTACGTCATTTTCGTTCGAAATATTGTGGTTTGCAGAGCAATGCATTGGCATTGTAGATCTTTCAGGAAGTAAAAAGTTTAAAAGTGTAAAAACGGACTTCTTGTTCTCACCTGCGTACCCAGTGCCACAAATTAGAACGAGCTTTTTTTCGAAACTTATAGCAATAGTTGTCTTTGATACACAACCATGCCGATCAGGATTAGAAAAAAAAGAAGGACAATTTAAAATTTTGAAGTCGGGCTTAAAATTATTGAGCGACTCCTTCGATGGAACTTTCAGTAAATGTCTTATAAATAAGCTATGCCAAGCTAATTCTGTTGTAACTTCAATATTGAAAAACTCATTTGTGTTCATTGAGGCCTGTAAATCTTGTGAGTAAAACCTTTTTCCTTTTTGATGTTCTAACATATCCTCATGAAGTATGTTAAAATGGTCAGGTGTCATTGGCCGGTTGTTTTCCCACCAAATCTTCTCTTCTGTGTTTTTTTCTCTCACCACATGTTTATCTTTAGGAGATCTGCCGGTCTTTTCCCCGGTAAACACGATTAAAGAACCGCCTTTCCCTAACTTGCCTTCTCTGTTCTTAATGGCCTCTTCGACTAGGTCAATTTCATTTAGATTTTTGTACACGTTACTAATTTTACGATACTCCCGTTCTGTCTGATAGCATCACAAAGATCCGCTCCCGTTTGACTGTTACCATTTGTTTCATTATTTTGTAAATCACAAATAAAGTAAAAAAACAATTAAAAACACATTGTCGTTAGGTAACGTTGTTTAATTTTTTCCAAACTTGTCCGTTGGTGTAAGATAAAAAGGAAATAGAAGGTGACTACTGGTGAACAAGCATGAATTAATTTTAGTTATAGGGCAGTCTGGTGCTGGGAGGACAACTGTTATTCATATACTAGACGATCAAGGGTTTGATACGCTCGACAATGTACCTGTTCATTTGATTCCTCAGGTAGCTTCTACAAACTTAGAAGACAAGCCATTGGCTATAGGTTTGGACTTAAGGCCGAAGAGTTTTTCTCTTCAGAAATTAATGAGGGAGATTAATAACTGGAAGACATTATCAAAATCTCGGGTGGTTATCTTATTCTTAGAGTGTAGTTTAGAAATTTTAATAAAAAGATTTAGTGTATCTAGAAGACCTCACCCTGTTGCTGGTGAAAATAATCTTGAACTATCAATAAAGAAGGAGCTCAAATTAATTGCTCCTCTTAGGGAAAAAGCGGACTTTGTTTTAGACACCAGTAATACTAGTCCCAATGAGCTAAGATTGAAATTGGGGTCTATTTTTCCGGTAGCAATTAACAGAAATATACAAATTATGGTGCAATCTTTTTCTTTCAGTATTGGGTATCCCACAGGAATAGACATGATTTTTGACTGCAGGTTTTTGAAGAATCCAAATTGGGTGGAGGACTTGAATAATCTGAATGGGACTGATGAGGCAGTTAAAGAATATCTAAATAAAGATAAGAGTTGGAAAACCTTTAAAAAAAATTTATTTCAGATGATATCGATAGTTATACCCGCCTTCGAAAGGGAGGGTAAATCCTACCTTTCAATAGGCCTTGGATGTACTGGAGGTCAACATAGATCTGTGTTTGTTGCTGAGCAGCTGTATGATTATTTATTAAACAAGGATTGTGACGTGAAGATTTTGCACACAATTTTACAAAAGTGATTATTCCTAATGATCACTGATTGAAAATTTCGCCTCCCCAATCAGACTTTCTTTTCTATTTCCGGCACTGCTTTAAATAAATCATCAACTAGTCCAAAATCAGCAACCTGAAATATTGGAGCCTCCTCATCTTTGTTAATAGCTACAATTACTTTGCTGTCTTTCATTCCTGCCAAGTGCTGTATCGCACCAGATATTCCAACTGCTACATATAAATCGGGTGCTACTACCTTACCGGTTTGTCCAACTTGCCAATCATTAGGAGCAAAACCAGAGTCCACCGCTGCTCTGCTAGCACCCACTGCTGCTCCTAGTTTGTCGGCAAGACCCTCAATTATTTCAAAATTTTCTTTGCTTCCAACACCTCTTCCTCCAGACACAACCACTTTTGCTGAAGTTAGTTCAGGCCTATCACTTGTTTGCATTCTATTCTCTATGAAGGTAGTAAGTGGATTTTTGCCTATACAGTCTATTTTTTTTATATTCGCACTACCTGTCGAGGGTACAGCGCTATAGTTGCTGGTTCTAACTGATATCAATTTCACTTTATCAACAGACTGTACTGTCTGTATTGCATTGCCCGCATAAACTGGGCGTTCAAAAGTGTCCTCTGAAATAACTTTAGATACATCTGAGATTACCATTACATCCAACATACCACCAATCCTAGGGAGAACGTTTTTCCCAAAGGAACTCGAAGGCGCAAATACGTGAGAGTATAAGTTTATTGTGTCAATTAAGGTCTCGCTATAGCTCTCAGCAAGGCCCTGAGCAAAAATCTCATCTTCTAGTACAATGACATTTTCTACGTTCTCCATTTTCGCTACATTTGTTGATGCATTCGAGCAGTTGTTAGAAGCACACAAAACATCAACTTTACCTAAAGTAGCTGCTGCTGATACAGTTTTGCTGGTTTGATCCTCGGCGAGCTCCCCGTTATTAATTTCTGCCAAAACCAATATTTTCATAAATCTATCCTCCGACGTTTTCTTGAATTTTTTCAACAAGCTGATCTATGTTTTCTAAGATCAACCCCGCTTCTCTACTATCTGGCTCTTTTGTTTTAATAACTTTGAGCCTTTGTGTTATCTCAACTCCTAGCTCAGCTGGACTGATTTCCTCTAGCGGTTTTCTTTTTGCCTTCATAATGTTTGGCAGACTAGCGTATCTAGGCTCGTTTAATCTTAGATCAACTGATACAACCGCCGGGATTTTCGCGTCTATGGTTTGAAGTCCGCCATCTACCTCTCTCGTTACCCTTACCATATCCTCCCTAACATCAATTTCCGATGCAAAAGTAGCTTGAGACCATTTAAGTTTTGCTGACAGCATTTGAGCGGTTGCATTAAAATCGTTATCTATGGCCTGTTTGCCACATAGAACTAGAGAGGGGCCTTCTTTTAGAGTAATGGCAGCAAGAATATTTGCAACAGTAAGTGGTTCAATGTCGTTGTGAACATCATCTGTTGCAACAACCAAAATGGCTCGGTCAGCACCCATAGCTAATGCAGTTCTCAATGTCTCTTGGTTTTGCTGTACTCCTATCGAAACCGCTATTATTTCCTCTGCATTACCCTTTTCTTTTAATCTAATTGCTTCTTCTAGTGCTATCTCATCGAATGGGTTCATTGACATTTTAACATTCGCTAAGTCAATACCACTTCCGTCTGCTTTCACTCTAGCTTTAACGTTGTAGTCTAGGACTCTTTTTACTGGAACTAAAATTTTCATCTATTATTTATCTCTTTGTTTTATTTTAGATTCAAAATATGCACTAGTTAAACACTTCATACAAGACGTTTTATTTGTTTTTTCCAGGCGACCAAAGCACCTCACTTGAATTCTCCTGGTTTTCAACTCTCGAGGCAACAAAAAGCCAATCTGATAGTCTGTTTAAGTAGATAAGCGTACTGTCATTTATCTTCTCTTTCGATCTTAAACTCACTACACTCCTTTCCGCGCGACGACAAATAGTTCTGGCAAGATGTAAGAAAGTGGCAGACTTACATCCTCCGGGCAAAATAAAGCTATTTAGAGGTTTAAGTATATTGTTCATCTCGTCTATCTCGGTTTCTAATGTCTCTATTTGGCTAGTAGATACCCTTAACCTACCATTGTTATTTTCGGAAATCGGTACACATAAATCAGCTCCGAGATCAAATAGATCATTTTGGATATTTTTTAGCTTCATCTTTAAATCCGGCGTCGCATACAAAGTAACAACCCCGATGCTAGCGTTGAGTTCATCGACGTTCCCATAAGCATTTACTCTAAGATTATCTTTAAGCACCCTTTGCCCGTCACCAAGTGCTGTGTCTCCGGTGTCACCTGTTTTTGTGTATATTTTATTTAATTTTATCAAACTACCCGCCCCCAGAAAAATAAACGAAAAGAATAATTAATAATATTGCAAAAGCTTGGAGAAGTATTCTCAGACGCATTATTTTATTTGCATATTTTCTATTAAATTCTCCACCAAAAGTAAACCCACCTAGGCCGATCATGAGAACTATGAGTACCAGGAGACAAGCTACTATTACAAATATGTGGGCATTTTCTAATATCATTGAATATTCTCCTAGCCCCCTACAGTAACAATTAAAGACATAGTATAGTTTTTGTAAATTTCTAATGTTGAGTTTAATTATTATTCCAAGTAATTTAGCTCAAAACCGAAACATTACTAATCAAGTTACATGAATAGTCAACAAATGGACCAAAAACAAGATATTACAACGGCATTGGAAACAAGATATCTTTTATATGCAGTATCTACAATTATGGATAGGGCCCTCCCTGACGCAAGAGATGGTCTTAAACCTGTGCACAGAAGAATTCTTTACGCAATGAATCAGCTTAGACTGTATCCTCAATCAAATTTTAGAAAGTGTTCGAAAATAGTAGGGGAGGTTATGGGTAACTACCATCCACACGGAGATAAGGCTATCTACGACGCATTGGCAAGATTTGCTCAAAATTTCAGTGTTAGATATCCGCTTATTGAAGGTCAGGGTAATTTTGGAAATATCGATGGAGATAACCCCGCAGCTCAAAGATATACTGAGGCTAGGTTATCAAAATACTCAATGGAGCTTCTTGAAGGTCTTAACGAGAACTCTGTAGATTTCAAGGAAACATATGACAGCTCAGGTGATGAACCGAGTGTGCTTCCAGCAAACTTTCCTCATCTTTTAGCAAATGGAGCCTCGGGAATTGCTGTTGGGATGGCTACCAGCATACCACCCCATAATGTACTAGAGTTACTAAATGCATGCATACTACTAGTTGATAACCCTAATTCGACTATCCAACAATTATCGGAAATTGTAAAAGGTCCTGATTTCCCTACTGGGGGCACTATTTTAGACAATAAAGAAGATATTATTAAGGTATACACAGATGGCAAGGGAAGCTTTAGAATACGTGCCAAACATCACATGGAGGACCTTAAGCACGGTAACTGGCAGTTGGTTATAGATGAAATACCCTATCAAGTTCAGAAGGGAAGACTTATAGAAAAGATTGCTGATTTAATTTCTGGAAAAAAATTATCTTTCGTGCAGAACGTGCGAGATGAGAGTGCAGAAGAGATAAGAATTGTTATAGAGCCAAGATCGCGAAATGTGGAAAAAGAAAATCTCTTAACTTCACTTTACCAATTCACTGATTTAGAAACGAAGGTCGCTGTAAACCTTAACGTTCTGATTGATGGTATTTCCCCAAAAGTTAGCAATCTCAAAGAATTACTTCAGACTTTTTTAGATCATCGCAGGGAAATATTGATACGAAAATCCACTCACCGCTTAGAGAACATCGATAAGCGTTTAGAAATTATCGAGGGCTTGCTACAGGCATACATAAATCTCGATCGCTTAATAAATATAATTAGAGAGGAGGATAATCCCAAAACTGCAATTATTGAAGAATTTGGTCTTAGTGAACTGCAGGTGGAATCCATTTTGAACCTAAGATTAAAAGCATTGAGAAGGCTAGACGAAGAGCTCCTTTCAAGAGAACAACAGGAATTAATGAAAGAGCGGCAGACTTTAGAGGATTTACTCGAGGATCAAAGGCTTCAATGGAAAAATGTTAAAGATCAATTATCGCTGCTTAAGAAGAAATTTGCTGGTTATGAACTTTGTGAGAGGCAGACATTGTTGGAACCGGAGGAGGAGGGTTCTCGTGCATCTTTTCAAGATGTTATAATCGATGACTTTCCAGTTACAGTGGTATTATCCGAAAACGGTTGGATAAGGTCTTACAAGGGGCATAACCTGGATAATAATTCATTTAAATTCCGAGACGGTGATGGAGTTAAATTTGCTGCCCAATTATCCAGAAGCCAGCAATTATTGTTTTTAACTTCAGAAGGGAGGTCGTTTAGCTTGTCCCTTGATCAACTAAAAAAAGACAAAGGCTACGGAGAGCCCCTGAACTTAATAATTGGAACAGGGAATGTCACCTCTATAGTGAGCATTATTCCTTTTCATAATGGAACTAAGGGACTAATATTCTCAAAAAAGGGTCTTGGGTTCTTGGTTGACTTTTCCTCTCTACAATCTTCTACAAAAACTGGGAAACAAATATTTGAACTCAGTGAAGGCGATAAAGTGATTGGGTTGAAAAAAATTAATGGTGATAACGTTATTGTTTTAAGTTCTTCTTTTAAAATGTTGATTTTCTCAGTTAAAGAGTTGCCTATATTAAAAAAGGGAAAAGGTGTTCGTTTGCAGCGTTATAAGGAAGAAACTCTTTTAGATGCTATAATCTTTTCACAAAATGAAAAAGAGTCCGTCATATTAAAAAAATTGTTTGCTAAACACGAGGATGTTAGGTTCTGGACGGGTAAGAGAGGATTGGTTGGGAAAATGCTGCCTAAAAAATTATTGAAGAAAAAAATGACTAAGTTTGAAGATCTTCTATAATTTTATTAAGCAATCCATTTATAAATTTTTGTTCCTTACCATCCGGATAAAATGTTTCAGTTATTGAAACATACTCAGACATAATTACTTTCTTAGGAGTTTTTTTATTCAGAAACTCGGCGCATGCGGCTCTTAGGATCGCTCTTAACGTTGTGTCAATTGTTTTTATATTCCACAGATTGTTAAAAGCCATGTTGATTTTAGTATCTATTTTTATTTGATTTTTAGCAGCTTGCTCAATTATTCTCTGTGATAACAGATAATTTGGCAATGAAATTTCCAAGTCTTGTATTTGCTGCGTATAAAATGTCTCTTTAAGTTCTTTTTTTATGGTGCTATAACCTTTGCCGTTGGCCTCCATTTGAAATAGGGCTTGAATAGCAAATAGTCGTGAGATTGTGTTTTTTTTGTAATCATTAGATTTGGAGAAGGTCACGGTTTTAATGGCGTCTTTCTTTTATTTCAATAATACTTAACAAAGCACTACAAGCCTCGCCACCTTTATCAAAAATTTTAGGGTCTGCTCTTTCTTCAGCCTGCGTTTTATTTTCTACGGTCAAGATAGCATTACCTATACATATTTTTTCAAGACCAAGATTAACTAGCCCTCTAGAGCTTTCAGTGCTCACAATTTCATAGTGTGTTGTCTCACCTCTAATTACACATCCGATTGCAATAAAGCCATCAAACTCATTTTCCATTAACTTTATGGCAGTAGGTATCTCCAGTGCACCTGATACCTCAACTATTTCAGTATCGGCCTTAATTTTTTTGAGAATATTAAGTGCCCCACATACTAGATTGTCCGTGATATCTTTATAATAGGGTGCTGAAACAAGACAAATTTTTAGTTTCTTCTTAAACTTTGCTATGTTGTTTCTCCCTGAATTTTTTGCCCTCACTTAGAAGCCCTCCGTTGCATCAATTTGCAAGCCATAGCCTTCCAATCCAACTACTTTTGGGAGTTTTGAATTAGAAAGCAGTTTTATTCTTTTGACGCCAAGCAAAGATAAAATTTGGGCACCAATTCCATACTCTTTGAGAGTATCTGAGCTAGGTTTTTCACTGCTACTATCACCTGAATTTAGAAGTACCAATATACCATTTTCATTTCCGATGATCTTTTGCATTGCTCTACCTATCTCATTGTATCTGCTAGGAACCAAACCCAGCAAATCTTTATAAATATTCAATTTATGCATTCTAACCATTGCTGGTTTTGTAGTATTTATCTTTCCTAGCTTAAGGACTATATGCTCCAAATTTTCTATTTCATCTTTAAACTTAATCACTTTCCACTTGCCGCCCATACTTGAGCTTAAAACTGAGCTTTCAACTTCTTTTATAAGGTTGTCATGCTTTCTTCTGTAAGCAATTAAATCTGAAATCGTTCCAATTTTAAGGTTATGTATATATGCGAATTTCTTTAAATCTTTGAGCCTTGCCATACTTCCATCATCATTCATAATCTCGCATATAACTCCGGAAGGGTTTAATCCTGCAAGCCTAGATATATCTACAGCAGCTTCGGTATGGCCTGCTCTTATAAGCACGCCTCCATTCTTAGCCCTCAAAGGAAAGACATGCCCAGGTGTGGCTATTTCTTCTGTTCGTACTTGTGGATTTATTGCCACTGATATTGTTTTTGCACGGTCATGGGCTGATATACCTGTTGTAACGCCCTCTCGTGCCTCAATAGACACAGTAAAAGCTGTCTCGTGTCGAGAGGAGTTAGTTGCGGCCATCAAAGGCAATTTCAGCTTATCTATTTGTTCAGAGGGAAGTGCTAGGCAAATTAATCCTCTGCCATATGTTGCCATAAAATTCACAGCATTTGGTGTTGCCATTTGTCCTGGTATTATGAGATCCCCCTCATTCTCTCTCTCTTCATGATCGACCAGAATAAACATTTTTCCGTTTCTAGCATCATCAATTATTGATTGCGTGGAAGATATTTCAACACCTTGTTCTTTCATATTTTTTATTTTCCTGAACCCAATATCCGATCTACATATCTTGCTAGAATATCTATTTCAATATTAACTTTCTCTCCAATTCGCATTTTTTGCCAAGTCGTATTATCTTTCGTATGGGGAATAAAGTTGATATCAAATGAGGAAACATCTACTTGGTTCACGGTTAACGACGTTCCGTTCAACGTGATAGATCCCTTTTCTGCAATAAATTTTGCTAAGTTTCTATTAGTTTGGAACGTAACCTGAGTGCTTCCCTCAACATCTAGTATTTTTTTTATTGAACCAGTACCATCAATATGCCCAGTCACAATGTGCCCCCCTAATTCATCACCAAGCCTTAGGGATCTTTCAAGATTTACTTTTCTCCCAGGCTTCCATCCAAAATCTTTATCGCCAATAATTGTTTTCAAGATAGTCTCACTGGATATGTCTACTGAAAACCAATTTTTATTCTCTGAAATACCAGAATCTGTCACCGTTAGACAAACTCCATCACAGCATATTGATGCACCTAGGTCTATTTCAGATACATTGTACGTGCAGAAAATTTTAGCTCTTGTATCTTTAATCTTTTCAATTTTGGCTATTTCGCCTACATCAGTAACAATTCCTGTGAACATATTTGACCCTTTCTAAGAATTAGCTATCCAATTTGCTTCGATATTATCTTTCCATCTCAGTAAGGATGTTAAAGTCAAGTTTGGAAAATCTCCCAACCTTGCATCGAGTGGCAAAAAATCATTAAAACAGGAAGTAGCGGAATCATTTATAATTTTATTCCCAGTAAATATTACAATTTCATCAAACAAACCAATCTTAAGAAATGATGTCCATACCCTCGCACCACCTTCAACCAACAAACGATTTACTCCCATCCTAGAAACGATTTTTAGAATTTCTTGCATATTTAAAAATCGTTGTTCTTTGTTAACTTTCTCTAAACTTACTCCTCTAAGGAATTTACTATCTTTCGTGAACTTGTTCTTTAGTTCCTTACTAGTTATTATGTGCACTTTATTTTTTCCTACGTTATTAAATATTGAGAGATTTCCGAAGTCAGATATTTCGAAATTCGTATCTAATATAAAAATTGGCTTGTTTTCGATTGACTCATATTGATCTCTTAAATTCAGACGCGGATTGTCAACAAATATGCTATTTTTACCTATTAAAATCCCATCGTTCTCCGATCTGAGAAGTTGGACCCTCTTTCTACATAATGAGTTGGTTATCCATTTGCTCTCTCCATTTTTTGTGGCAATTTTACCATTAATGGAAGAGCCTATCTTTAGTGTTATATACGGGAGACCAGTTTTTTTCTGCTTCAAATAGCCCTTTAAAATATCTGAATTTTCTCCTTCATAGATTCTAGTTTCAATACATTCAATGCCTGCTTCCTCTATTATTGACTTACCTTTACCGTTAGTTCTATTGTCGGGATCAGTCGCCAAATAAATAACACGATTTGCTCCAAAATTTACAATTGCTTTTGCGCAAGATGGAGAGGTAGTTTCATGTGCGCATGGCTCCAAAGTGATGTAGACACTAATATCTTTTGTTCCTCTTTTTTTTTGAAGGATAGGGTGATCCGAAGCTTGTTTTATGGCCATAATTTCTGCATGGGGTCTTCCTCCAAGTTGAGTATTTCCTCGACCGATTATTATATCTTTAAAGGTAATTACACAGCCAACTGAGGGGTTTTTACCAGTGAGCCCCACATTCCGTCTAGCTAAGTTGAGAGCTAATTTCAGAAATTTCTTGTCATCTTTCGAGATCTTTGCGTCGAGCATCTAAACCGTCTTCTTTGGTTCAAGTTTGCTTGGGTGAAGCTCTGACATAAAATCCTCAAAATCTTCAAGTTCTTGGAAATTTTTGTAAACACTAGCAAATCTCACATAGGCTACAGTATCAATCCTTGATAGTGTTTCCATTACTATTTTCCCGATGATCTCAGATTTTATATCAGTATCACCGATACTTTCGAGTCTTCTTACAATACCGGTTATCATTTGCTCAATACGCTCAGATTGAATAGGTCTTTTCTGAAGTGCTACTCTGATGGATCTTTCAAGTTTATCCCTATCAAATATCTCTCTTTGATTTTTCTTTTTGAGTACATATAGGTCTCTTAATTGTACTCTCTCGTAAGTAGTAAAACGACCAGCACAACTTGAACAGTGCCTTCTTCTCCTTATAGATATACGGTCATCTGAAGGTCTACTATCTTTCACCTGTGTGTCTAGATCTCCACAAAATGGGCAGCGCAAGTTATACTTCCTCTACTATACTTTAATCTGTTATAAATATACCTTTTGTAGATATAATTTCCAACCAGTTATCGGTATATTCTTCATTGGTCTAAAAAGGATCTAAGTTTTCTACTTCTACTTGGGTGT
>CACGMO010000009.1 GCA_902574225.1 uncultured Alphaproteobacteria bacterium | reverse complement strand
AAGGGGAGACATGTATGCGGTGTTTAAATATGCGACGTCATCAGGAATATCAAAAAGATGTCTTTGGCAAGGGATCATGGATTCTTAATAAAACTAGGATATTGCTGCAATGCCCTCAGCCGCTTTTTTAAATGCGCTATCAGTTATCTGAAGATCTTCTTCAGTAAGCGCGAGGTGTGTATAAAGTTTGGCGTCGGCTTTGAGTATTCCGTTTTCTCTAACTACTTGATTGAAAGTTTTTGAATATTCAGCTTTATTTTTCTTTGTATCACGGTAATTAATAACAGGTGTTTCAGAAAAAATTATATCGAAAAGTGTTGGGTCGCCAACAATTTGAAACTCTATATTATTACTTTTAAGATGGTTTGATACGCTATCGATTAAAAACTGCCCGTTTTCTCTTATCCTATTATAAGCACCATCTCTCCTAAGTATCTCCATGGTTTTTAAACCAGCTACTGCTGCCAAGGGATTTCCACTAAGGGTACCGATTTGGAAAGTAAACTTTTCTTCGCCAACAATATTTTTGTCAAAATGGTTCATAATTTCTTTTTCACCGGCAATAGCCGCTAGAGGTAAGCCACCTCCAATGATCTTCCCAAGCGTGCATAAATCAGGCACTACTCCATACAGCTCCTGTGCCCCGCCATACGCCAACCTAAAACCAGTTACTATTTCGTCAAAAATCAAAAGCGCACCAATTCTTTTTGTTTCAGCCCTAAGATGCTCTAAAAATCCTTTTATTGGCGGAATTATTCTTTGAAGTGGCTCTACAATTACCCCAGCAATTTGGTCTGAATACTCATTCATTATTTCTGTAGCGACTTGAGGATCGTTAAATGGTGCAACCAAAATATCATCTCTAACGGCTTCAGGTATTCCTGCGGAATCCGGCACTGCCAATGGAAAATTTACCATTTTGTTAGGTGCAAGACTCATTAATGAGTCTCCACTCATCCCATGATACCCTCCCTCAAATTTGAGGATTTTATTTCTACCTGTATGTGCTCTCGCCAACCGCATCGCATACATATCAGCTTCACCACCAGAGCTTACAAATCTAATCTGCTCGGCACATTTCACTGCGTTACAAATTTCTTCAGCTAACTCTATTCCTTTTGAATTATTGGTAAAAAAAGTAAGACCTTCACCGAGTTGGGCCCGTATAGCATCCAATACTTCTTCATTTCCATGGCCCAGTATCATTGGCCCTGAACCAATTAAAAAATCTATATATTCTTTATTGTCTTCATCCCATACACGTGAACCCGAACCTCTTTTT
The DNA here is from genome assembly GCA_902574225.1 of uncultured Alphaproteobacteria bacterium. Taxonomy (GTDB): domain Bacteria; phylum Pseudomonadota; class Alphaproteobacteria; order Rhodobacterales; family Rhodobacteraceae; genus CACIJG01. Next base: position 68,839 of record CACGMO010000009.1, on the reverse strand, counting down.
AGACTGATGCTAGGATCAAAATTGCCAAAACCTGCACCTGGGAGAACCTTCTGTGCTCTGCTTTGCCATTCTTTTAGGGATATATTTTTATTCATTTATTTCTTCATTTGAAAAAGGGCAGACTATTGGTTCTGCCCTTTTTACTTAATATTAGTTTGGATCTATTTTAAAGCAGCATCCGTAATCTCATGAGTCCATGCGCCAACTGGTTTTTTAGTAATAACGGGATCGGACCCTCCCTTAAGAAGTGTTGCCACTGTTCTGTCAAAATCGGCAGGTTCAAGTGCTCCATTTGACCCAGCGGTAAGCTTAGCAATTTCGCCCATCATCCTCTTCTGGTGCTTCTCGGTTTGAGCACCGGTAGCGTCATTATCTAACACTATTTCAGCGGCTCCGTCTGGATTACTCTCTGCCCACTTCCAACCCTTCATAGAAGCTCTTACAAATCGTACCATTTGATCTTTAAAACTTGCATCCTTTAAGCGATCTTCAAGAACGTAAATACCATCTTCTAGAGTAGCTACTCCCTGGTCCTGATACTTGAAAACAACGAGATCATCTGGTGTTAAGCCGGCATCAATGACCTGCCAATATTCATTGTAAGTCATCGTAGAGATGCAATCGGCTTGTTTTTGCAAGATTGGGTCAACGTTAAAGCCTTGCTTAAGGATCGTAACGCCATCAGATCCTCCGTTTGTAGGAATCCCTAGCTGGCTCATCCATGATAGGAATGGATATTCATTACCAAAAAACCATACTCCTATTGTCTTTCCTCGGAAATCTGCAGGCGATTTAATTCCAGTCTCTTTTCTGCAGGTAAGCTGTAAACCTGAAGACTTAAATGGCTGAGCGATGTTTACAATTGGAACGCCTTTTTCTCTAGCTGCTAGCGCTGAAGGCATCCAATTAAGCATTAAATCTGCACCACCACCTGCGAGCACCTGTGGAGGGGCGATATCGGGACCACCAGGCTTAATAGTTACGTCTAAACCTTCGTCAGCATAGTAACCTTTATCTTTAGCTACATAATATCCTGCAAACTGTGCCTGAGTAACCCACTGTAACTGCAATGTGAGCTTGTCAGCGGCATTTGCAGTGATGCTACTTAAAGCTAAAAGCAATGCACCTAAAAGGCCTCCTAAAACTTTTTTCATATACTTTCTCCTTATATTTTAATTCCCTCTAATTGAAGGATGCCAGAATGTTAACCTTTTTTCAATAAAAGTTATTATTCCATAGGTAATAGTGCCCACTAGCGCCGCAACAGTTATTTCAGCCCAAACCATATCTAAGTTCATTCTTCCGACCTCAGTTGAAATTCTGAACCCTACCCCAACAATAGGTGTTCCAAAAAACTCAGCTACAATTGCTCCTATTAATGCAAGTGTGGAATTTATTTTGAGCGCATTGAATATAAAGGGAGCAGCTCCATGAAGCCGTAAAAAAAATAATGTTTGAGAATATGACGCCCCATATGTCTTCATTAGATCTTTCTCAATTTGGCTGCTAATGCTCAAACCCGTTATTGTATTTACAAGCATCGGGAAAAAAGTCATTATCACAACTACCGCTGCCTTAGACTCCCAATCAAAACCAAACCACATAACCATAATTGGTGCCACTCCAATAATAGGCAATGCTGAAATAAAATTCCCTACAGGTAATAAGCCTCGCTTCAAAAAAGGAGAGCTATCAATCAAAATAGCAATGAGAAGCCCACTGCTACAACCTATCAAATAACCAATTAAAGCGGATTTTACAAAAGTTTGAATAAAGTCTGCCCATAATATATCTAGAGAAGCAACAAACTTGATACCAATTACGCTGGGAGAAGGTAATATTACAACTGGAATTTTTAGCCCTACAGTAGCTACCTCCCAGAAAAAAATTATCCATACACCAAAAAAAATGGGGGCTACAAAGTTTCTTATGGTACTTAAATAATTAGTCTCAAATTGTTTTTGCATTATTTTTTCAACTGCAAGCCAGCTATACAACCAAGAAGAGAAGATAAGAGGCCAACTTCCATTTGGAAGATCTTCATAAAGATTTAGAATAACAAATATTATTGTGGCTAAGCCAATAAATAAATCGTAGTAAAAAGACGCAAAAAAAGGAAAAAAAAGTCTTAGGCCTAATAAAATTCCGACGATAGAAAGTACCAACACAATGATGTTTGACTCTGAAAACCAAAGTGTAGAGCTAACAAAGCAAATGGCTGAAAAAAGTAGAGCAAAAGTTAATAAAATATTGCTAAGCTTCCTCATTAGTATATCCCATTTTTTTTGATACTAAATATCCGATTGCTTGAATGGAAAAAACGAGAGTAGCTGCCAAAATTGAGGCCATTATTAATGCGGACCAAATTTGGATTGTCTGACCATAATACGATCCAGTTAAAAGGCGTGCTCCAAGACCTGCTACTGCACCTGTCGGAAGTTCCCCGACAATCGCGCCGACAAGCGATATTGCTATTGCTACTTTCATCGATGTAAAAAGAAATGGTACCGATGCTGGTAGTCGTAATTTAAAAAATATGTCAACTTTTGTACTATTATAAGTTTTCATTAAATCTACTAATATAATATCAGGGCTTCTAAGACCTTTCACCATACCAACAACAATAGGAAAAAAACTTAGGTATGTGGATATCAGTGCTTTTGGAAGAAGGCCAGAAAACCCCAATGAATTCAATACTACGATAATCATCGGAGCGATAGCCAAAATGGGAATTGTTTGACTTGCTATTATCCAAGGCATCAAGGAACTTTCCATTGCTCGGTTTTCCACTATGCTTACTGCTAGCACAACTCCTAATAGAGTTCCCAGAATAAAACCAACTATGGTCGAGGACAACGTAATCGAACTGTGATAAATCAACGATCTTTTTGAGGTAATCTTTTTTTGAACTGTTGTTTCCCAAATTTCCTCTGCTATTTGATGTGGCGCTGGCAATTTCGGTCTCTCTTGAGACATTGTGTCTAGCACAAGTTTTGACGTATTCCATGAAATTCCCTGCTTGTCATACCTATCTATTTGCATAGCTGAATTTAAATAAATAGTAAAAAAATACCAAACTACAGTCAGTAAAAATAGAATAGTTAAAATAGGCAAAATTTTTCCAGCAATTTTTTTCAAAAACTTCTTAGCCCTTATTCTCATTGTGGTCATACCCAGAACGCAACCCCTCTCTCACTCTCTGCGAAATAGATATAAATTCTTTACTATCTCTTATTTCTAACGAACGAGAAGTGGGAAATGGACTCTCAATAACATCCACAATTCTCCCTGGCCTAGGCGACATTACTACAATTTTTGTTGATAGAAAGACAGCCTCAGGAATTGAATGCGTTACAAAGCAGATGGTCTTACCAGTTTTTTGCCAAAGATCCAGTAGTTGTTCATTTAGGTGATCTCTTACTATCTCATCTAATGCGCCGAACGGTTCATCCATAAGAAGCAGATCCGCATCAAAAGACAAGGCTCTAGCAATAGAAGCTCTTTGTTGCATTCCACCAGATAACTGCCAAGGAAATTTCTTTTCGAAGCCATTTAATTCTACTAAATTCAGTGACCTACTAACTCTTTTAGAAATTTCTTCTCTGCTGTAATTCATTATTTCCAATGGTAAACTTACATTTTTAGATATGTTCCTCCACGGATAAAGACCTGCTGATTGAAAGACATAGCCATATGCTCTATTGGTTCTTGCCTCATCTGGCGAAACTCCATTCACTAATATTTGTCCCGAGGTAGGGTTCTCTAAAGCTGCTACAGTTCTCAAAAATGTCGTCTTCCCACAACCTGAGGGTCCAATAAAAGATACAAATTCACCTGCGCCCACTTCTAACGAAATGTTTTTAAGGGCAACAACTTCCTCTGAACCTTTTCCGAACTTTAATTCAACATTTTTTGCTGAAATTATTTTATCCGTCATTTTTATTAGATGCCAGATGGTATATTTAAAGGGTCTCGTTCGATTTTCCTAGGTGTATTAAGCGCCTTCCATTTTGATACAGCACTATGTAATGCTGGAAACGCGGGTCTTGGGACAAATCTACCTCTTCCTGGTTGAGGACTAGAGTTTTTACCCCATGCCCAAATGATATCACCCCTTGATAACGTGTACCTCGGCTGAGCTGTGACTTTGAACCCCTCAAAGACGTTATAGTCTAAAATCGATTTATGAGTGCTGGTAGAAATAGTTTTAGAAATCTTTGGGTCCCAAACAACAATATCTGCATCCGCTCCTTCCACAATTGCTCCTTTTTTTGGATAAATATTTAGAATTTTTGCAATATTACTCGAAGTAATTGCAACAAACTCCTGTCGGGTTAAACGCCCCGTTTCTACACCCTCTGTCCAAAGAACTGATAACCTTTCTTCAAGCCCGTTGCTACCATTTGGAATCTTTGTGAAATCATTTACTCCCATTCTTTTTTGTTCCGTCGAAAACGCCGCATGGTCTGTAGCGACTACCTGCAGAGATCCAGACTGAAGACCCGCCCATAAACCGTCCTGATGCGATTTGTCTCGAAAAGGAGGCGACATCACCCGTCTAGCGGCATGTTCCCAATCTTTATTAAAGTATTCGCTCTCATCTAGCGTTAGAAATTGAATAAGGGGTTCACCAAAAACTCTCATACCTTTTTGCCTAGCTCTTCTGATAGCCTCATGAGCCTGTTCACAAGATACATGAACAACGTATAATGGTACTCCTGCGGCATCGGCTATCATTATCGCTCTATTAGCTGCTTCGCCTTCAACTTCTGGAGGCCTTGAGTATGCATGCCCCTCAGGACCAGTTACTCCTTCTTGAAGATATTTTTGTTGAAGCTCGGCTACAATATCACCATTTTCTGCGTGAACCATAGGCAGAGCGCCGATAGATGCACATCTTTTAAAAGATGCAAACATTTCATCATCCTCAATCATTAGGGCTCCTTTATAAGCCATAAAATGTTTAAATGAATTTACTCCCATCTCAACTACCTTTGGCATATCATCAAAAATCTGTTCAGACCAACCGGTAACCGCCATGTGATAACCAATGTCGGAACAAATTTGAGGCTCTGACTTTCTATGCCACTCCTTTACTGCATTAACCAAGCTACCGTCCTCTCCTGGAAGACAGAAGTCCACTAACATTGTTGTTCCACCGACTGCGGCTGCCCAGGTACCTGTTTCAAAAGTCTCGGCGGCGGTGGTCCCCATAAATGGCATCTCAAGGTGCGTATGTGGGTCTATTCCGCCGGGGATCACATAAGCGCCTTCGGCGTCAATCGTCTCATCCCCCTTTAGATTTTCCCCAATCTGCTTAATTGTTTCATTTTCTATTAATACATCAGCTTTCCACTCTCGATCAGCTGTTACAATGGTTCCACCCTTTATTACTTTAGTCATTTTACCCTCCCAATTAAACTATTTCAGCAGCTTCTAATACTGCATGCAATAAAACATCGGCACCTGCTGAAGCCCACTTTTCAGATATCTCTTCTGCCTCATTATGGCTCAAACCATCAACGCAAGGACACATAATCATCGCCGTTGGCGCTACTTTATTTATCCAACACGCGTCATGCCCCGCTCCCGATATAATATTTTTATGTGAATACCCTAATCTTTCAGCAGCTCTTCTAACTTTATCTACACATCCTTCATCAAAGGTCACAGGGTCAAAATGCCCAACCTTTTCAAATTCCACAGTCAATTCCAAATCAGAAGCAATTTTTTTTGCTCCCTCATACAAACGTTTTTCCATATCATCCTGGACATCAAATGATGGAGATCTAAAATCTATAGTAAACACCACTTTACCAGGTATTATGTTTCTACTATTAGGAAACACATCGCATTGCCCTATCCCACCAACTGCAGATGGCTGGTGACCCATTGCGATCTCTTGAACTAGCTCTGTAATTCTAGCCATACCTAGACCGGCATTTTTACGCATCGGCATGGGGGTTGATCCCGTATGGCTTTCCCGACCGTTAAGAGTTACTTGTATCCAATTAAGCCCTTGTCCATGGGTCACAACGCCAATATCTTTATTTTCAGCCTCTAATATTGGTCCTTGCTCAATGTGGAGTTCAAAAAAAGCATGCATTTTTCGTGATCCTACTTCTTCGTCACCAATCCATCCGATGCGCTTGATTTCTTCTCCAAACGTTTTTCCTGCTGCATCCCTTCTATCATAAGCCCATTGGAGTTCATGTACTCCTGCAAAAACTCCCGATGCCATCATTGGAGGAGCAAAGCGAGTCCCTTCTTCATTTGTAAAATTTACGACTACAATTGGGTGCTTTGTTTTTATATCAAGCTCATTGAGTGTTCTTATTATTTCCAATCCACCCAGAACTCCTAAAACTCCATCATACTTACCGCCAGTTGGCTGGGTATCAAGATGGCTTCCAACGTAAACAGGTAAAGCATTTGGGTCTGTTCCTTCACGTCTAGCGAACATTGTTCCCATTTTGTCAACACCCATTTCCAAATTTTCTTTATCACACCACTTTTGGAACAATTCTCGTCCTTCGGCGTCTTCGTCTGTGAGTGTTTGTCTGTTGTTTCCACCTGCGATACCGGGACCTATTTTTGCCATTTCCATTAGGGAGTCCCAAAGACGAGATGAGTTAATTTTTAAATTAGCTGCTGGTGTTGACATTCGATCCTCTTAACAAATTTTAAATCCTCGCTTTTGTATTATCACTAATTAGCACTAATAATGCAAAGGCAATTATAAAGCCTCCAAAAATTATGTTTGTATTTGGAAAGCTAGAGTTAATAATTATCTCTCCTAATGCCACCCAAAAAGGAACAGCATAGGTGTAGGCCATTACTTTTGAAGCGCTTATTCTTTTCGCTGCAAACTGGATTAAGAAAAAAGTAAAAGCTGTCGCAATTGTAGCCAAGTAAATTATAGTTATCCAAATTAATGGAGACAGGCTAGTCCAATTTGTTTCTACAACATCATTGGTAAAAATTAAAATAAGTAGTAGGAATCCAGCACTCAAAGTTCCTAAGGTTTGCGATGCTGCATTCTCCCCTTTGTTAAGAACTGGGATTAAAATAGCGTATAAAGCATGGCCAACACACCCCCAAAAAAAGAGTAGTTCACCATAGCCTATTTTAAATGTTAAAAGGTTTTCTAGATTGCCTTCAAAAATTACCCAAATTGCTCCCATTGCGCCAAGAGAAATCGCCAGGAAGGCCTTGAGGGTCACTTTTTTCTTTAAAAAATATTCAAAAAAAAGCGCAATAAAAGGGGTAAGAGTGAAAACTACAGCTAGTGATAGAGAAGAAGCTGTTTTTAGTGCTTCGAACATTAAAACAAAATAGATAACTATGCTTGATCCTAGAATGAGAAATCGCCATGGTTTTTTGAAGTCCTCTTTCTTTAGGTTTTTTGAAATAAATAATAATGTTCCCATTACACTTGCCCCTATCAAAAACCTTGCTGCTGTTATAGCTCCTGGTTCTATGTCATTTGCAACCATTGCTCCTAAAATATAAGACACTGACACACATAAGGAGAAAAGGAGCATTGCTCCGTGTCCCCAAACCTCTGATGTCTCTAACGATATTTTTTTTATCAAGAGCTAATTAACCTAAAAAATATCCTGAGCTTTGTTTGTTATGCAGTCTTTTAAAGCTGAGAATAGAAGAATGTCTTTTTTACAATATCTTAGGCATCCTATGAAAAAGCTGGTATAACATTTTCGCCGTATTCTGCGATAATTCTTTCCTCGTCTCCACTATCCAGATAAATATTGAATTGGGTTACTCCGAGATCTTTCAACGTTTTTAGTTTTTTTACATGTTGATCAGCGGTTCCCAAAACACAAAATTCTTCAACTATTTCGTCTGTGATAAATTCTAAATAGGGATTATCGCTCTGGCCATGTTTAGAGTAATCATAGCCGCGGCGATCTTTGATATAGTCCGTAAGGCTGTTGGGAATGTCCTTATTATCTTCACCATACTTCTCAACTATGTCAGCTACGTGATTTCCAACCATAGCGGGAAACCACTTTACTTTCTCAATACTTTCTGCTCTGTCTCCAAAGTAAGCAGGTGCAGCCACCATTACCTTATAGTCTGACATATCACGTCCATGTTCTTCTCCTGCTTTCACTGCTTGATCTCTTAGCCATTTGCAAACGGTTGGAGAAGCAATTTGAAGCACCAAACCATCTCCAACTTTTCCTGCAGATGTAAGAGCCTTTGGCCCATATGCAGCTACCCAGACTGGCAAATCATATCCTTCTGCCCATGGAAATTGAATTGGGTTAGGAACATCACCATACTGGACTTCTTCCCCCTTAACCATTGCCTTTACTTTTAAAATAAATTCTTCCATTCGTGCTAGGTTCGCAGGCTTCTTTCCCATTACGCGAACAGCGCTGTCTCCTCTTCCAACACCGATATCAAATCGTCCATTCGATTGTAGAGCTAGTGAGCCAAACATTGATGCCGCTAAAGACCAGTCTCTAGTATTGGGATTGGTTACACATGGTCCAAACCGCATTTTTTTTGTGTGTTCCATACACATAGCCATTTGAGCAAAGCTTTCTCTCCAAAGGATGTGGCTATCGTAGAACCAGCAATATGTGAATCCAGCGCTCTCAGCCAATCTAACCAGCGCTTTTGCTCGATCTGGTTGAACAAACCCTTTAAAACAAATTGCAAATTCCATAACTTCCTCCTTTTTATTCCTCCGGTGGCCAAATTTTTATTCCAGCATGTGAAAAAGGCACCGCTTTAGACATATTTATTCTGATCAATATAGGCGTTATAGCCTCTAAACATCTCGCTGATGTTGCATCACCAGCATTGTAAGCTTCGACTTCTAAGTTTTTTAACAATTCTATAGTATCTAACCTAGCATCCAAATTGTTCCCACATACCAAGATATCACAATTAATTTTTTTCTCTAGGTGATTTAGTGTATTCGCGGAAACATTATGGAGGGCGCCAACTACTGGTATGTCAGATCCTAATATGGCTTGGGCTGCTTCTGTAGCTGAGCCTTCAGGGGGCATAGCTACTTTTCTGGGGTTTCCGTCTTCCAATGGAACTACTATATCAACAAGTATCTTATCGGCTAGCATGCCTTTGATTTGAGAAAGTGTATTGTTGTGACCACTCCAAGGTACTGAAAATATTACAAACTTGTCCGTGAATGCTATTGCTTCGCTATTCGAAAGCCCAATTATTGACCCCAAGAGGTTTTGGTTTTTTGATGTTAAACTATCTGCAACTTCGATAGCTCTGGATTCATCACGTGATCCTAAAGCAACTTCGAAACCTGCCTTAGCAAATCTAAGGGCGAGGCCTTTCCCTTGGGGTCCAGTTCCTCCAATAATTGATAACTTCATCTAAACATATCCTCATTTTGTTTACGCAGAATGTCATTTGCAGAGCCATGCTTGCCACTCCAGCTAAGTCCTCTCAATAAAATAGCAGGACATTTCCCTGCTTTGCTCATAAGAAGCCCTGAAGATGCTGCTATTTCATCACAAAAAGCTGGTTCTGTCACGTATAATTGATTTCCCCAAGCATCGCTAGTTCCCTGCTTTTTTTTTGTTGCCGGTAGTCCTGAGACACCAATAGCAACATTGACCTGTCCAATTCTCCACGGTCTTCCAAAGGTATCGCTCATAACTATCCCCAAGTTCTCCAAATTAAAGTGATTTTTAAGTTTTTCTCTTAAAACTTGAACACTAAGATCAGGATTTTTTGGGACGGTAATCACTGTTTCCTGACATCCTATATTAGACTCATCAACTCCTGCATTAGCGCAGATAAATCCAAGTTTATGCTGGCAGATGAGAGTTCCTTCATTTTGTTTCTCTCTTTTAAAGGAGCGAATAATATTGTTACTTTCTTGCAATACGACTTCGACCTTTCTTGGGTCCTTGTTAAGGCTTTTCCCAAGTTCGATTGCTTTTTCCGAGGGAGAAATTTCTTTTAATTCTATTATGCATCCCTCAGCTTTTGAAAATATTTTATGTGCTATACAAATAACGTCAAATTCTTTCAGACACATAGAAGATTTGTTTAAAGCAGAAATTAGGATGCCACTAATGTCGTCACCTATTTCGATGTCAGGAATATTCGGAATAATATTTAAATTTAACATTGAATTTGACATTTTCTTTAATAGCTACCCTAAATTGCAATTATGCATGTTACAGATCCAAATCTGTTATTAACCTTTTCGAAAAAGTTCTAAAGTTTTTTTGAAAATCAATCAATAGGTTGGTTAATAATGAACTTAGCTAGTCTTTTCTTGTCTGCAAGAGATGTCATCAGGGTATTAGTAAATATAGGTTTCTGATTTAGCGAGACAAATTGTTTCTTCAGTCCTTCATCGGACCTATCGAGAATGAATGATTTGCAAATATCTTTGTATATCTGCATACAAGAAAAAGAATTTGGCTTGAAACCTAATTGTTTAAGCATTTTTGTTGCGGGTCCTTTTACAGCCTTTCCTTGGATCAACGGACTTATTGCTATCACCTTCTTATTATTTTTTTTAATGATCGATTTAAACCCAGGTATTTCAAGTATTGGTTTTATGCTTACTAAAGGATTTGAGGGAGCAATAATTATGAGTTCAGCGTTAAAAAGTGCTTTTTTTGCCTCTTTGGTAATTTTGGCTGATTTAATTCCGGTGTATTTAAGTTTTATAATTTTCGGTGAACAACGTTTTTTGACAAAATATTCTTGAAATGATATCCAACCCGTCTTAGTCTGTACCTTTGTTCTTATTTTGTCGTCAGTCGGTAAGATTATATCTGCCGTTATCCCAAATTTTTTAGCGATCTCGTTCGCGATAATTGTCGGGCGGTGATCTTTTAATAGTCTAAGCTGTCTGTAAATATGAAGACCAAAGTCAAGGTCACCTAAAGACATCCAGGTTTCTTCGCCTAATTTATTTAACATTGAGAGCGTTTTATAGGTGTCTTTCTTTACTCCCCATCCTTGCTTTCGGTTCACCATACCTGAAAGTGTATATGTTAAGGTATCTATATCTGGAGAAACTCTTAGCCCATGGAACTCATCGTCATCTGCAATGTTACCAATGATAGCGAGATTTATATTTTTTATGGAATGTAGTCCCTCTGCTAATTTTGCACCGCCTACACCTCCTGCTATGAGAACGATATTTTTGATAGATCTTTTCATTTTCGTTGAAGTCGGTAATCTTTATTTTTTAGTCTCCGAAAGTGAGTACAACTAACTCAGCTGAAGTTAAATGTAAACAGTTGATAGTGTTTTCAAATTCTTACTTGAAAAAAACAATATTATGCTAAGTTAAAAAAGAAATAAATTTGCACCCATATTTAAATGGAAAAAAAACTAATATACATATGCTGCTTTGCTATCTGCTTTACCTTTTCAATCACGTCACTTTCTCTCTCATCAAACGAGAAAAGCAGAATAGAAACACTCCTTGATAAACTAGCATATTCATCAAGCCCCTCTAACTCAGGGCTTATAAGAAGAGAAGTTTGGAGTTTGTGGTTAGAAGGGTATATCGATAAAACAAATAAGAGCAAGGTCAATGAGGCATTAGACTTATTCAATACTGGAAAACTAGAAGAAGCAAAGATTGCGTTTAGCGAAATAATTGAATTAGATCCGGATTATGTAGAAGGATGGAATAAAAGGGCGACGGTAAAATTTTTATTGGGTGATTTCTATGGGTCACTTAAAGATATTGAGGAAGTGCTTAAAAGACAGCCACGTCACTTCGGAGCGATATCTGGTTCTGGGCTAATTCATATTCACAATAGTGATTTTCTTGAAGCGTATAAATCATACAAGAGGCTGACTGAGATCGATCCCTTTAATGAGGATAGTAAAAGGTTTTTGCCTATGCTAGAAAACAAAATATATGGAAAGAGCTTGTAAAAAATGCAACCAATAACGGCATATCTCTGCCTACTAGCTGCGATTGTCTTTGAGGTAAGTGGCACCCTTTTGTTACCCGCGTCTCAAAATTTTACAAACGTAAAAGCTACTATATCGCTAGCGCTACTATATGGTGTTTCCTTTTACTTTTTGTCAATTGTTGTTAACTTTATCCCTATTGCGATCATGTATGCTACTTGGAGTGGATTAGGAATTTTCACTTTGGCTCTAGTATCTTATTTTGCTTTCAATCAATCTCTCAACTTTTTGTCTATGATTGGATTAGCTCTAATAGTTACTGGTGTTGTTCTCGTAAATACGAATATAACATTACCCAAATAGATTACTAAAAACTATTTATTCATTCCGTGCGTATCGAAAAGGAACCCTGTATGAAGACAGGAAGCCACTAATGTATTCTTTTCTTTAAAAACCTTACCCTCTACAGAAACGATATTTTTGCCCATTTTCAATATGGATGCCTTTATTATTGCAGTCTCTAGCAATAACGGCCGATGGAATGTTGTGTGGAAGTCCGTTGTGTTGGGAAATCTTTTGCCTTTAGTAGAAAACAAAACACATAGTGCAGTGCAATCGTCTAGTACGCTAGTAATCATTCCACCCTGTACATTTCCTTGAGGGTTTAAACAATCATGAGGAAAGCACACTTCAAAAACAAATTCGCCATCAGTTTCCTCCAAAAATTTAATTGAGAAAAATTTTCCAACACCTTTGCTTTGGTAGACCTTCATTACGGCCTCAATCAGAGCTTTTTCAATAGACATCTCGACTTATCCAATAGCTTTGTAGTTTCTTTAAACTGTAATTTCTGACCTTTAAATCAATTATAAATTTTATAGTTTGAGAAGAATACAATTTAGCTTACATTATACATCAGAGTTTAACAACTGAAAGGAGGTGGTCCAATGTCTAGTGATTATTCGATGATAGTGGCAGACATAGATACCCTCTCGACAAAAACATTCGAGGGGAAAAAAGGGGTCTGACACTAAATCGTCAGTCACCGAAGGAGGCTCAACAGCCTCCTTCGCTTTTTATAATTATGGTAGATTTCAAAACACAAGTAACGATTATAGGTGGTGGTCCTTCAGGTCTATTATTATCCCAGTTGCTCATGAATGAGGGCATAGAAACCATCGTCTTGGAAAAACACACTAAAAGCCATGTATTATCAAGAATAAGAGCAGGTGTTTTGGAGAGTGGTACTGTAGAAATATTGAAACGAGCAGGTGTAGGTGAAAGAATTGATATTGATGGGTTTGTTCATGAAGGTACTTACCTTTCATCAGAAAATAAAGGCTTCAGAGTTTCTTTTTCAGAAACCGTTGGTAAAAATGTTACAATTTTTGGACAAACTGAAGTAACAAAAGATTTATATCAAAAGCAGGAGGAAAGAGAGGCTAATATCTTTTTCCAAGTGAAAAACGTAAATATAATCGATCCAAAATCTTCAAAGACCGAGGTAATATTTGAAGATGAAATTGGGAAAGAAATTAAAATTGTATCTGACTTTATTGTAGGCTGTGATGGATTTCATGGCGTTAGCAGGCAACGTATCCCTCTCAACCAAAGAAAAGAGTATGAAAGAATATATCCATTCGGCTGGTTAGGTATTTTGTCTGAAACCCCTCCCGTCAGTGATGAGTTGATTTATGCCAACACTAGTGATGGATTTGCCCTATGCTCTATGAGGAATAATAATCTTTCAAGATACTATCTTCAGTGTGATGTGAATACTAAAGCAGAGGACTATCCGGATGATTATTTTTGGAAGGAACTCATAAAACGACTACCCGAGAATGCAAAGGATAATTTGCGGACTGGTCCTTCAATTGAGAAATCTATTGCTCCCCTGAGGAGTTTCGTGGTCGAGCCGCTTCAATATGGGAATCTCTTTCTAGTTGGAGACGCTGCTCACATAGTGCCTCCAACTGGAGCTAAGGGTTTGAACCTAGCGGTGTCAGATGTGCATTATTTATCAGAGGGCCTTAAATCCTTTTATAGAGGGGAGGGTGATAAGAAATTACTTAACTACTCTAAAACGGCTTTGAATAGAATATGGAAAGCCGTGCGATTTAGTTGGTGGATGACTACTTTGATGCATGAGTTTCCTGAGACTAAAGAATTTGATAGGAAAATAAAAATTAGTGAATTAGAACATCTGTCTCACTCAAATTTTGCACAAGCGCATTTTGCCGAAAACTATGTGGGCATACCATTATGAAAAATTTCATAGAAAGAGCTTTGAGAGTCATCGAAGAAGAAATAATTCCAGAAACAAAAAAAGGTGTTGCGAAAGGTAATAAAGTTTTTGGAGGTGCTATTCTAACTAAAAGTGATTATTCAACTATGACTATTGGGGTTAATCAAGAAACTGAAAACCCGCTCTTTCACGGTGAAATATCTACGTTAAATAAATTTTTTGCTGAAAACAAAAATAGGTCCACAGATGATCTCATATTTTTGTCAACACATGAGCCTTGCCCAATGTGTTTATCAGCTATTACTTGGGCCGGGTTTAATACTATTTACTTTTTTTTTAATTACGAAGATACAAAAAAAGCTTTTAATATAGCTCACGATTTAGACATTCTTTCTGAAGTATTTGGAAGGTCGGACGGAGCGTATAGTAGAGAAAATTATTTTTGGAAATGTTTTGCAATAAAAGAGCAGATCGATATGCTAGAACCAGCAAGCAGAGATGATTTATTGAAAATATCTGAGCGTATATCGTCAATATATGACAGTTTGTCCGCCGAGTACCAAAGTAAGAAAAATGACAATACTATCCCTTTCAGCTAGATATAGTTTCAGGTTGGTATATTTACCTAAATGTTACAAAAAAACAGAACTTAAAAAGTTTTTAAGGAGTATGAAATATGTTTGATGAAAAAGAGTACTTTGACCCAAGAAAATCACAACTAAATGTAAATGGCACAAAACTCGAACCCTGTTCTAGTGACCCATTAACCGGGTTTTTGAGAGACGGTTGTTGTAGCTGGGATCCGAGAGATATAGGCAGTCATACTGTTTGTGCAATAATGACAACGGAGTTCCTTGAGTTTTCAAAAGAACGAGGAAATGACCTATCTACTCCTAGACCAGAATATCAATTTGAAGGTTTGAAGGATGGGGATCATTGGTGTCTTTGTGCAGCAAGGTGGGAAGAGGCTAGATTGGCAGGTAAAGCACCTAAAGTTGTTCTTGAAGCAACAAACATCAAATGCCTAGATATTTGCGATTTGGAACACTTAAAAAAACACACTGGAGGAAATTAGATGTCTGAAAATACTCATAACACCCAAGATTTTAGGGTGTTCTCGTTGTCTATAGAGCTTTTAACGACACTTTATGGCTTGTTCATGGTTATTTGGGGTATCTTTATATCATTAATTTCTGGGAGTTCTTCTATAACGTCTATGATACCTGCCTTTATCGGGGTTCCACTTGCTCTTATTGGCTTTATATCAATGAGAAAACCAACATTAAGGAAGGCTTTGATGCATATAGCAGTAGTTATCGGCATAATAACTTTTTTGGGTGGGCTGGATTTTTTTAGAGGCATGTTTACTAATTATTATGCTGGATTATCAAAGCTTATGCTTTTGATCACTGGATTTGTTTATGTATATTTTTGCGTCCAAAGTTTCATATTCGTGCGACGACAAAAAAAACTGGAGCCTCATTAAAAAATAATGTCCTTAGGTTTTTATATTTTTGGTTGACACCACTTAAATTTACTCCATGTTACAGCTTGTGGGTTACATATTGTATAGGAGGATAATATGAGACTTTTTTCATTAACGGTAACATTGTTGGCTAGTTTTTTGGTTTCCGCGGCTTCTTTTGCAGCTGACATTGAAGTAAAAATGCTTAATAAGGGCGAAGAAGGAAAAATGATATTCGAGCCTTCTTTTATAAAAGCCCAAGTAGGTGACAATATAATTTTTCTACCAACGGACAAGGGGCATATGGCTGCGTCCATAAAAGGATTAATCCCCGAAGGGGCAAAAAAGTTCAAGAGTAAAATTAACAAGAAATTTACTTACACGGTGGAAGTTGAAGGACTTTACGGGATTCGGTGCACACCTCATTATGCGAATGGAATGGTTGCTCTAATACAAGTTGGAGATGCCGTCGATCCTACTGATTTTCTTAAAGGACAAAAAGTTCCTAAAAAATCTAAAGAGCGGCTCGAAAATTACCTAAGTCAAGTTGGTTCTTAATTAAGTGTTTTGTTTAAAGGATCTCCTTAGGGAGATCCACACAAAATAAGCTGTGCTCACGAGCCATAACCCAAAAATCATCGCATGGAATTGGTGTAATAAGAAACTGTGTTTATGCAGTATTAGAAAGAATGCACTTATGGACCATACTCCCACCATCATTATCGAAGAATTACGTAGCTCTTTAACTCTAAATGGATGAATTATTTTTATTGGAATGAACGTCAATATTAAACATAAGCATATAGCACCAAAATTAAACCAAAGTCCAAGGTCTAAAATAAAAAGGAAGAAAACTAGTAAGTTCCAAAGCGCAGAAAAGCCTTTGAAATAATAATCTTTTGTTTTCATATTCTTATCTGAAAACGTGTAACAACTAGCCAGCAAAATACATATGCAGGTTAAATGAACGAGATTATATGGTACCATTGAAAACCAATAAATCATTAAGACCGGTAGTATTGAGTAGTTAAACATATCTATAACGTTGTCCAAAGTACTCCCATCTACTTCTGGAAGTGCTTCTTCCACGTTGACGTATCTAGCTAGAGTACCATCGACGCCATCGATAACTAAAGCAAACCCCATAAATAAAAATGCAAAAGTTTGTTCACCATTTAATATTGCTATTAGGCCCAGAAATCCAAAAATTAGTCCTGATGCAGTGAAAATGTGAGCAGCCCATGCAAACGCTTTATTTATTTTTTTTGATTTAAAAACAATATCTTTTAACTTCATGCCATAAAAATAAATAAAAGTGGATAGATGTCAAATAATTAGAAAGTTAGGATTTTTCCATTATTTCTGAAACCTGAAACCCGTCCTCCCTTAGAGCCTTAATGATAGAGGCAATATGTTCTACGCTTAAAGCCTCGATAATAGCATCAATTTTTGCATTCTTAACTGGAACGTCATTAAACATTCTTTGGTGATAGATTTCAATAATGTTGCCTCCATACGTAGCGATTAAATTTGAAATTCTAGCTAACATTCCAGGCTCATCAATTATATCGATGCGTACTTTTGTCATCCTTCCATCCATCAAGAGCTTTCGGTTTAATATGCTGGCAAATAGCCTAGCATCAATGTTGCCTCCACAAATAACTGTTCCTATTTTTTTGCCAGAAAATTTGTCTTTATTTTTCATTATTGCCGCTACTCCAGCAGCGCCTGCTCCTTCAGCAACAATCCTTTCGTTTTCAAATAACGAGCTAATTGCTTTTTCAAGCTCAAATTCGTTAATGAGCAAAATATCATCGACATTATCTTTAATTATCTCCGAAGTAATTTCCCCAGGCCTCTTGACGGCAATCCCATCAGCTAAGGTGTCTCCTAAAATCGCAAGTTCTTTTTTGTGAAGCACATTATACATAGAGGGGAATTTTTCAGTTTGCACTCCATATATTTTTATGTCGGAGTTCAAAGCCTTGGCCACAATTGATACGCCAGATATCAATCCACCCCCTCCAATAGGAATGACTAATACGTCTAAATCTTTAATATCTTCCATGAACTCCAGTCCGAGGGTGCCCTGTCCAATTACAACGTTGGAATCGTCATATGGATGTATAAGAGTCAATTTTTTATCGTTTACCAATTCGGAAACATAAGTTTGAGACTCATTTAAAGTGCGTCCCCTCAGGATAACGTCTGCACCTAAACTTTTTGTTTTCATTACTTTGAATAAAGGAGCATGCTCTGGCATAACGATTGTCGCGTTGACGCGTTCTTTTTTTGCCCACCAAGCTACAGCTTGGGCATGGTTACCCGCAGACATAGCAATAACGCCCATTTTTTTTTGTTCTTCTTTTAAACGGGTTATGGACGTGTAAGCCCCTCTAACTTTGAAAGAAGATGTATATTGAAGGTTTTCTAGTTTGAGAAAAACCTCCCCATTTATTTTACTACTTAAATGCTGAGATCGAATAGTAGGTGTTCTAATTATATTACCTATCAATTCCTTATTAGCGCGCGTTATTGTGTCTATGTTGATTTTCATTTATCTTTTCAAAGCGTTTCTAAGCTCTTTATTTACCATTTCAATCTGAAAATAAAGAAAAATTATTTATGAAGATCAGAATGATAATAGCGTAGTCTTGGTTTAAGCGACCGTCAGATTTTTAACAAACGCTATTTTTTTTTATGAATTGATATATAATTAAACTAGGGAGTGTGAATTAAATTTGAATATAAAAATAGTCGGTAAAAATATTGAACTTGGAGAATCGTTTCAAGCTTACAGTAGTGCTAGGATAGGCGAAATTCTGAACAAATATTCATATGACGCTGTTAGTACTCAAATAACTTTAGAAAAAAGAATTGGGAGCTTTAAAGCTAAGTTAAAAGTATATCTCAAGAACAAAATTGAATTAGATGCAACCGGTAGAGGAAAGGATGCAAATACCAGTTATGAGGATGCCTTAGACCATATAGAAAAAAAACTGAGGCGTTATCATAGAAGGATGAAAAGTCACAGGAATATTGAAAATAAAAATATTTCATCAACTGATGAACCATTAAGGATTTATCAAAGTGTTTTGAATTTAGATGAGGATGAGATAGATGGTAACGATGGGGATAGTATGCCTGTGGTTGCAGAATTATCCTATAAGATAGACGAAATGACAGTCGAACAAGCTGTTATTCGCCTAGAATTAGAAAATGAAAGTTGCATATTTTTTAGAAATGCTTCGCATTCAGGATTAAATTTAGTTTACTACAGGAAGGATGGTAACATTGGTTGGATTGATCCAAGAGGAAGTCGAGAGAAAACCATAACCAAAAACCACAACTCCTCAGAGAGTAAGTAAAAACGAGTGCATTATGAATGAAGAGGACATCATATCCCTTTTTTACGCAAAGAGTCATTTGGAAACTTATGAAGTATTATTTCCCCTAGCACAAAGTGGTAATAAATTTGCTACGTATTTTATAGGTAACATGCTCATTTCACCTATAGATCAAACTGTTGAGACAGACATTCTTGAAGGGGTCAATTATTTAAAATTGTCTGCAAAAGCTGGTTATTTACCAGCGCTTGAATTTTTAGGGAATCTATATGCTTACAACGAAAAGGTAAAAAATGACTTAGTTGCTGCTCATACTTTTTTTTATCTTGCCGCTTTAATCGATAATAAGGTTGATATAGGTTATCATTTAATGATTGAAGATGAGTTTGGCATTTCTGAGGCTAGTATTAATAAATCTAAGGAACTCGCTGAAGTTTGTATGGCAGTCGGTCTAGAAAACTGTGAATTACTAAAATAGTGAACATACTAAATAATACATTATGGCAAAACTAAAAGTTTTTATTAATCAAAGAATATGAAAAGTTCCAAGAGAAGTATAATAAACCCCTTCATTGTGATGGATATCATGGAAAGAGCTAATTCAATTGAGCAAAAAGGACAAACAGTGGTTCATATGGAAGTTGGGCAGCCAGGAACCTCAGCGCCAGAGGCTGCCAAGGATTTCTTAAAGAAAGCTATGGAAGATAATCCAATGGGTTATACAGTAGCTCTAGGGCTGCCTGATTTGCGAAAAAAAATTGCTGAATTATATGGCGATTGGTATGGACTGGATGTCGATTGGAACAGGATAATAATAACTGGTGGTTCATCGGCAGGTTTTATCCTTGCTTTTACCGCACTTTTTGACAAGCTTGACAAGGTGGGGTTAGCAAATCCAGGCTATCCCAGTTATCGGCAAATTATGAAAACTCTCAACCTAGATCCGGTACTTATAAATACTACTGAAAAAAATAAATTTCAACCAACTCCGACTGATCTAAGCCCTTATAATATTAATGGCTTATTAATTGCCTCACCAGGAAATCCTACTGGCTCTATGATTGATAGAGAGCCTTTAGAAGCTTTAGTGAATTATTGTGCAGATAGAAAGATCTCACTAATAAGTGATGAAATATACCACGGCATACAATACGATATGCAACCATCAACTGTCTTAGAGTTTAGCGATAACTGCTATATCATAAACTCATTTTCAAAATATTTTTCTATGACAGGCTGGAGAATTGGTTGGATTGTTGTTCCTAAAGAACATGTGAGGATCGTTGAAAGAATACAGCAAAATATGTTTATATGTGCTTCTCACGCAAGTCAAATTTTAGCAATTGGAGCGTTTGAGGGTAAAGTTGAATTAGAAAAAAACCTCGTGACTTACAAAGAGAATAGAGAGAATTTATTAAAAGCATTACCTGAATTTGGTTTAAATAATATAGCACCGCCAGACGGAGCATTTTATTTATACATAGATATCAGTGAATTTTCGTCTGATAGCTATGATTTTGTAAAAAAAATGTTAGATGTTGGAGGTGTAGCCATGACACCTGGGATAGATTTTGATCCAATAAATGGAAAGTCAAAGATTAGGTTATCTTATGCTAGAAGCACACCGGAGATATTAAATGGTATAGAGAGGATTAAAATATTTATGAAAGAAAAAAAATATCTTCAATAAAAAACAAACGAAAATGATAGGATTGGTTATGGTAAAAAGATTATTAGATAAAGTGGTTGTTATTACAGGAGCAACAAGCGGCATAGGGCTTGAAATAGCAAAATATTCTATTTCTCAAGGAGCAGAAGTGGTTATTTCTGGTAGGAGAGAAGATGAAGGAAAAAAAATAGTAAAGGAGCTAGGAGATAGGTGCCGATTTATCAAGTGTGATGTATTATACGAAGATCAGATCTGCGCACTCGTTGAACAAGTATTTAGTCACTACGGAAAAATTGATGCCATGTTCAATAATGCGGGCGCACCAGATTTTGTTAGAAATATTGAAGATATTTCTTACGATAAAATAAGGCATAGTCTGGATCTTCTTCTTACTAGTGTCATTATTGGGACCAGAGAAGTGACCAGAATTATGAGTAAGCAGAACAAAGGCAGCATAGTGAACACAGCGAGTATTGCAGGCCATTGGGGAGGCTGTGGTGGTTCCGTGTATTCGGCAGCCAAAGCAGGGGTTATACACTTCAGCAAGGTTACCTCGCTTGAATTAGCAAAATATAATATTCGAGTTAACTCAATTTCTCCTGGAGCAATAATAACCGAAATATTTGGTGTAGGTCAGAAATTATCAGGCGAAAAGCTCTCTTTGAGTGATGATCATCTTAAATCAAGCCAAGCCTTTAATGATTTTCAACCAATATCCCGAGCAGGGTTGCCAGAAGATATTGCTAACTTGGCTATATATCTCGCCAGTGATGAAAGTACATTTGTAACTGGGCAGGATTTTGTCGTTGATGGAGGTTTATTGGCTGGTCGACCTCTAAACGTAGCAAGTGAGTCGTTTAAAAAGATTAATAGCTTTCTAAAATCGGTATAAATCTCATAGTAAGCCTATTAGTTTTTTAACCAAAGAGTTGGCTAAAGAGCGAAGGGTTTTCTATTAAAAACATTGCGACCGCAGTAGCACTTATCGCAGAACCAATCATAATGGCTCGATCTCCCCACTGCATACCTACATAAATCCATCCTATCGCGCTTATCAAGTAAGCTAACTGTCCAAAAAGATATACTTCGGCCGAGATGAGAAATACTCCCATAACTCCTAAAATCATAGAGCTCCACTTCACATACCAATCTCTGGTTCCTGTGGGTGTCAGGGGTTTAATATCATCGTATTCTCCCTGTAATTCTTCAAGTTCCTGTGCAAGACGCTTTTTTTCTGCTGCTAATTCCATAGCCAGTCTTCCAGCCTTTGAAGTAATATTGTGCATCTTGCCAGATTCTACAGTTTCACTTAGTTCATCATGCTCTAATTCTTTGACCATATTGCTACTCCAATCTAAATATCGCATGTCTACAAAAATTATTGTCTTTTTCAAGTATTTATTTTTATGGTGCCTAAGTTTTAGGCATATAGGGTGAAGTTATTATCGAACAAAGGTTTAGTGAAATATTTTCGTACTAATTCACAGGGTTTTCCACAGATTATATGGAAAACATTCAATAAAAGACAAAATAGATAAAATATGATTTAAATACATATATCTTCATAACTAAAAGATTGCTGAACAGAGTAACGAATTTATGTCAACAATGTTTGCTAAAAATAACTTTTCAAAAATAGCCATGATCTATTTATTCTTTTGGCTTTGTATGTACAGCGGGCTAACTCTAGCACAATCGCCTAAAAGCTTAATAAGGGAAGGGCTAACTTTTTATGATAAAGGAAACTATGCTGATGCGTTGCAGAGTTGGAAATCTGCCTCTGAAGTAGGCAGTAGAGAAGCTGATTTTCTTTTGGGCTTCTTATATGACGGAGTTTTGCAGAATGATAAAGAAGCATTATTCTTTTTCACAAAAGCAGCTTCTTCTGGTCACATACAGGCACAAATCAATGTTGGACTGAAGTATGAAAAGGGTGAAGGAACAAAGATTGATAAAGAAAAAGCTCTATATTGGTATTCGCAAGCGGCATTTAATCAACACGATATTGCTCAATTTAGGCTCGCATCTTTATTACAAGAAGAATTTAGAAATTTTAAAGAAAGTCACTTCTGGTTTTCAAAATCAGCTCAACTAGGAAATCCAGAGGCACACTTAGCACTAGCTACAAATTTTATCTTAGGGCGTGGCGTAGACAAAAACTTAACTCTTGCACACGTCAGTTGTAATCTGGCAACTTTACTTTCAAGAGATATTGGCAGTATTAGTAGAAGTATTCAGTTGAGAACTGAGCTAGAAACAAAGATGTCCCCAGACCAAATAAAGAGAGCTGAAAAGCTATCGAGAAAATGTATTGAAAAAAAGTTTAAAGAGTGTATGAATTATTTGGAAGTGGATATAGGGCGGTAGAATGAAAAAAATAATTTGTGGTTTGATCACATTAAGCATGCTCGCATGCTGCTCTGGACCAAGTTATCTAAATAGTCCCACCGACTATTTAGGTGGAAATAGGTCAGCTGCTGTTGAACTACACTGCGCTAGAAAAGCTGGAGTCGGTAAGGATAATGTACTCTATAAACTATGCGAACAGTCATTTAATACTCACTATGGAAACTAGTCTATGATAAGAAGTAGATCCAGAAAGACGAAGATAAAATAGTAAGTCCAGTTGAAATTAAAATAGTAGTGGCTACGATATCTCTGCATTGCCCGTAAATGTTAGCGAAAAAATATGCGTTTAATCCAGGAGCCATGGCAGCCATAACTACTGCATTTCTTAATAATTCTATTTCAATACCCCAAGAATAGACTCCTAGTAGATAAACAACTGCAGGCTGAATGAATAGAGAAGTAAATATTATTGCAAAAGGTATTTTAAAAGAGTTGGTTATTCTATAGTAATATAAAACGCCTCCCATTGTAAAAAGTGAGATAGGTATGATCCATACTGTTCCTCTTTTTAATAAATCCTCAGTATATGTTGAAAATTCTAATTTTAGTAAGTTAAAACTGATACCTAATAAGATTCCAATAGTTAGGTTATTTAGAACGATTGCTTTGAGAGCACTTTTTAGGGAAACTAGAAACGTTTTGCTTTTATTATTGGCGTTAGCGATCTCTATAAATGCTATGCCAACTAAATAGCATAGTGGCGCATGTCCAATTATAATCGTATAATTTATGAAAAGACTGTTGGCTCCATAGGCGAGTTCACTAATTGGTAGACCCAACAAGACTCCATTAGAAAACATCGCACAAAATCCAAGTACTATGGAACTCTTGTAAGGTTGCTGAAATAGGAAATAGCTAGTACAGCTTATTATAAAAAATGAAATTACCATTGAGCTGTAGAAACAAATTAAAATTCCAAAATCGAAGGCTTTATCTAAATCAAGTATCGCTAAGTTGAAAAATAAGAGAAAAGGTATGCCAAAATCCTGACAGAATTTTGTAAGGCCATCAACTGAATGCCTTTTCAATAAGTTGATATAAGATGAAATGAAGCCTATCGTTACTAATATAAAAACTGGCAGAATTACAAGAGCGATCTCAAAGAGCATTATTTCAGTTTTACTTCAAGCCCATCAAATGCTGGTTCAACGTTTTTTGGCAGCTCTTTTTTCAGATCAGAATAATCTAGATCATTATGTAAATTAGTTAAAATAGCTCGTTTTGGGTTCAACTTCTTTAGCCAGTGAAGTGTTTTTTCTAGGTGGGTATGAGATGGATGAGGATCTCTACGAAGTGCATCGATTATGAGAATGTCTAGATTTCCTAATTCCTTCCAACTGGCAAGCGGTATATCTAGAACATCAGGAATATACGCCATTTTATCTATTTTAAAGCCTAGGGATTCTATATCACCATGATTAACTAATAAAGGCCGAAAGATGATTTCGCCTCCGGCACCCTGAATTTTTACATCTTTTGCCTTGATAAGATTCAATTTACAAATAGGTGGATACTTACTATTTTTTGGAGTTTGAAAAATATATGAGAAACCTTGTAATAATCTTTTCTGGGTTATTTTATCTGCCCATACAGGAATTTTTTCTTTTTTTCTGTAGGCTAGTGTCCTTAAATCATCAATACCATGAACATGATCGGCATGTGAGTGAGTGTATAATACGGCATCTAAATTAGTAACTTTTGCTTCTAAAAGTTGTTCTCTCATATCTGGACCAGTATCTATAAGCACAGTTGTTTTTTTTGAATTTGTAGTTCTTTCAACAAGTAAAGAGCACCTTGATCGCCTATTTTTTTTATTCATTGGATCACAACTGCCCCAACCAAAACCGACTCTTGGAACCCCACCAGATGAGCCACAACCCAAAATTCTAAATTGATATGACACAGCTAAAATGCTTTCTTAAAAAGAGTGAAAAAATTTTTTGTAGTTTGAGTTCTGAAAAAGTCTTCGTCAACATCAAGAACTTCTGCTCCTTTTTTAGCGATAAAAGAAACAAAAGCCGGTTCGTTAGATTTTCCACGATGTGGAACTGGGGCTAGATAAGGGCTGTCAGTTTCTACTAAGATTTTATCTATCGGTACCTTTGCAAATATTTCTCTAAGATTTTGAGAGTTTTTAAAAGTAATCATGCCTGACATTGAAAGATAAAAGCCTAAGTCAAGTACCTCCTCTGCTAGATACGCGCCGGAAGAAAAGCAGTGCATAACACATTTAAAAGAACTTTTGTGATATTGCTCAGATAAAATTTTCCCAATCTCTTTATCTGCGTTTCTTGCATGAATGATAACTGGTAGATCTGCCTCTTTAGCTACTTCAATATGTTGTATCAATGATTTTATTTGATCTTTTTTACTTTCTTGAGAATAGTGAAAATCTAAACCAGTTTCACCCACTCCGATCATTTTTTTATGTCCACAGATCGATAGTAAATCGTCACTATTAAATTTTAGATCATCTGATGGCTGGTTTGGATGTACCCCCGCTGCAAAAAATATTTCTTCGTATCTTTCGCTTAAAGAAATGGTCTCACTTATTTCTCTATAGTTTGTCCCGATAGTTAACATCTTTTGAACGCCCTCAGACTTCGCCCTACTCAGAACACCAGATAGATCGTTGTACAAAGTCCTGAAATCCAAATGACAATGGCTGTCTACTATAATTGCTTTATTATTTTTTGTATTTTTCAAAGGCCAATTCTATCACGTTAAGGGCTAGAAAGAGAACTTTCTTAACTTCAACATTGTACTCCATTGATTGATGTCTCAAAAGTGAAATTTGTGGATACAAATGAGCTGCTATAAGACTGATCTCTTCTTTAACTGATTTATTATCAATCAACAAATCGATTTCATTTTTTGCGAGAGACGCAAGTAACCTTAAAAGAACCCCTAACGCGGATTTTTCAGAATCGTCGTTACCGAGAAATTCTTTATAACCTGTTAATAATCTAAGTGCTTTTCTTTTATTAAGATTTGGTAGATCCAATAATAACTCCTTCATGCTATTAAAAAATTTCATATAATCTTTGTCTAGAAAATTAAGAAGCTTTTTTACAGATCCATCACAAGATGTCAGAGCACCAGTCCTCTTAAGTAGATCAAGGTGATTTTCTTCAAATAAGCCCACAGATATATTTTCAAGGTCTTCCTCATTCAGTCTTTGGAAGCAAATTTTTTGACATCTGGAAAGAATGGTTGGCAGGATAGATTGCTTGTTGTTTGACACTAAAATGAATAGGGTATTTTTTGGTGGTTCCTCAAGCATTTTTAATAGGGAATTTGATGCAGACTTGTTTAGATCTTCTGTAGTATCAACTATGCAGACTTTGTAAGAGTAGTCAGCTGAAGATAAATAGAATTTTCTACCGAGTTCTCGTATATCATCAATAGAAATATTCTTTTGAAAAAGCTTTTTTTTGTCATCCCATTTTCTTTTGCAGAAGAAAATATTGTTCACGCGAATAGAAGCATTTGGATTTCTTATATCTTTTTCAGAAAGACAACTCAGACTGTCTTCTTTGAATGCTCTATTATTTGATAAAACTTTTGCTATATTTAATGCAAGAGAGGCTTTACCAATCCCCACCGGTCCATGAAAAAGCCATGCGTTAGGAATTTGGTTAGTATTAATGCAATTAAGTAGATAAGCTATTTGTTCTTTATGCCCAAAAAGAAAGAAATTATCCCCATATGACGGTCCTGTAAACTTGTGATTTTCTTTTTCTATCATATCACTTGGCTAGGGTATCTATGCTCTGGATTATTTGGGCAGCTACTTGCTGTGGCGATCGATTTCCATCAATTATCTTTATTCTGTTACTATCTTTGTTTGCAATATCTAAAAAGTTTTGTCGCAGTTGGCGTTGAAAGTTAATTCCATAGTTTTCAAATCTATCCTCGTTAGTTGCCCTATTTAATGCACGGTCTAAAGCGATTTCAGGGTCCATATCAATAAGAAATGTGATGTCTGGATTAATGCCTATAAGTTCAAATAATGTTAGGCTCAATTTTTTAGCCTGAGGACTTCGCATTCCTTGATAAACTATGGTGCTATCCATGAATCGGTCACATATAACAATTTTATTGTCTTCAATGGCTGGTTTGATAACTTTCTCGACATGATCATTTCTGGCAGCCATGAAAAGCAATGTCTCTGACTCAACTGACCACTGAAAATTATTCTCCCTGAGAAGGATTTTTCTTATTTCATTTGCTCCTTCAGTACCTCCCGGCTCCTCAGTCTTAACAAAAGATTTTTTCTGCTTAGCAAGGTATTTTGCAAGAAGATTTATTTGAGTAGATTTCCCACAACCATCAATTCCTTCAAAGCTAATAAAAAAACCTTTCATTATTTAGACCCGAAAAGTGAGAAAAGTTTTGATTTCAAAGTATCCAGATTAGTCACTAGTTTATTTGCCAACCCTCCTCTTTGTACATCTTCACCAACCTCTATTGGAAAAATTAGTTGTTTTTTCTTGACACCCGTTTCAGCAAGGGGTGTTGTTTTGATTACCAAGTGACCATTTATTTTTTGCCCTTTCTTCAAAGGCGCTACTAGCGGTTCTTTTAAAACAATTTGTATCTTAATACCTTCTTTAGCATCAGAAGCAAGAAGTGTCTGAACATCATTTGTCGCAGATATCTTCACGCTGTCTTTTTTACCTCTCCATACTGGCGCCTCCAAAATGGTAGAGTTTTTTTTAAAATATGTTTTCAATTTAAATTTCTTGAAAGCCCACGTAGTTATGCCTTTTGCTTCGCGTGCTCTTTGCTCAACCGAGTTAAGACCGGTAATAACAAAAGTTACTCGTCGTTTGTTTTGTTTTACTGAAGCAATTAATCCATAACCAGCCTCCTCCGTGTATCCAGTCTTCAACCCATCGGCACCTAGGTTCATGTAAAGTAGAGGATTTCTATTTTTTTGAGAAATATTATCCCAAGTAAACTCTAGATCATCAAATATTCTGTAATAGGAAGGATATTCTTCCCTTATTTTATTTGCCAAGGTAACAAGATCTTTCGAAGACATCTTGTGTTCAGGGTCAGGCCAACCTGTTGAATTGGTAAAGGTTGAGCTTTCCAACCCAATTTCCTTCGCTCTTATGGTCATAAGTTCTGCAAAATTCGCTTCTGTTCCAGCTATTCCCTCGGCTAATACGATGCATGCGTCATTTCCCGATTGGATAATAACCCCCTTAATTAGGTTTTTAATTGTGACGTATTCCCCTTCTCTGAGAAACATCTTAGACCCACCCTTTTTCCAAGCTTTTTTTGATACTCTGAGAGTGTCATCCAATTCTATTTTGCCTTCCTCTAAACTTTCAAACACCATCCATAGTGTCATCAATTTTGACATTGAAGCTGGGGGAATTGGTCGATCAATATCTTTAGAGAGTAAAACTTCGCCAGTTGTGTTATCAATAACCAACGCTGTCTTAGCAGTCGTGGAAAACCCAAGAGCTATTGTACTCCAGACACAAATTAGAAAAGTGGTAAAAATAAATAATTTCGGCATAAATTGATTTCTTTAATTTTAAATTCACTATTATTATAAAGCCTATAATAAATTATAAATATTGCTTTTAATATTAAAATCGGAGTCTCGAACATGATTGATAATACCCATTTCGATATTTTAAATGTAATTGAGACCCACGGTACTTATCAACCTGAAAAACCAGCTATATGTTGTGGTGAAATAACAAGGCTGTGGAAAGATTTTAGACAAAATATCAATAAGGTAGCAAATTTCTTTAAGAAAATGGGTGTTCATAAGGGAGATAACGTTGCGCTCTTAATAGGTAATCGGCCCGAAATACTTGAGCTAATTTTTGGTATAGTGAAAATGGGAGCCTGTGTTGTACCTCTTTCTGGCCTTTTAACTAAAGAACAAATAACTGTTTTAGTAAATAATAGTGATGCAAAATTATTTATCGTAGATACTGAACTTATAAATTTAGTAACTTCAGATTTATCACAATTTAAAAATATTGACGAAGGTAAGTTACTTTTATTAGGTGGCGAGCTAGATTGTTGGGAAAAAATATCTTTCGAAGAAAAAGACTATTGTTTCGACTATGATTGCAAGCCAGAAGATAATTTTAATATTATTTATTCATCAGGAACAACTGGAGTTCCAAAAGGTATAGTTCAAACGCATAGGGCAAGAAGTCATTGGGCAACATCTAATGCGATTGAAATGTCATTCAATTCAGAATGCAAGTCTCTCACGACAACAGCACTCTATTCAAATGGCACATGGTTAATGATGCTTCCCACACTATTTGTTGGAGGCACCCTTCATGTTATGACTGGTTTTGATCCGAAAGCTTTTGTAGATTTGGTTCATAGAGAAAGAATTACACATACGTTCCTTGTGCCGCCACAATTTAGTGCGATCTTATCTTTAGAAGACCTAGAAAAAGGTATTTTTAGTTCTTTAAAGACTATCTTGTCAGCAGGGTCTCCCCTAAGGCTTGATGTTAAGGAAAATATTCTAACTAATATGAGTGAAAACCTATTCGAGCTGTACGGATTTTCTGAAGGATTTGCAACAATATTAAAACCCCACGATCAAAGGAAAAAATTTGGTTCTGTTGGCACACCGGTCTTAGGGTTTGAAATCAAAATTATTGATGAAAAAGGTAATGAGTGTTCTCCTAATGTGGCTGGGGAAATAGCGGGTTATGGAGCCGGAATGATGAAGGAATACTATAGTGAAGTTGAACTGACAAATAGCCTCATATGGACTGACAATAGGGGTAGAAGCTTTATAAAATCTGGAGATATTGGCAGCTTGGACGAAGATGGGTTTTTGACCATCCTGGATAGAAAAAAAGATATGATAATCTCTGGTGGTCTGAACGTATTTCCCGTAGACATCGAAGAAGTGGTTGGCAAGCACCCCAATATTACTGATGTTACAGTCATTGGCGTGCCCCATGAAAAATGGGGGGAAACGTGCGTAGCACTTATTATTCCCAAGGATGGGTTAGAAATAGATTGTGATGAAATTAAAAATTGGTCAAACGAAAAGTTGGCCAAACATCAGAGATTGTATAAGGTTGAAACTAGGACTGAGTTTCCTAGAAATGCTTTAGGAAAAGTCTTGAAAAGAGTTCTAAGAGAGCCTTACTGGTCTCAGTGAGATCCTTCCAAAATTATTACAGAACACGCAGCTTCCTCAAAGCCGATTACGCCTCCACCATTTTCTGCAAGCCCAATCTTATTTCTTTCACTTTGTCTCTTTCCTGCTTCTCCCTTAAGCTGAACAGCGAGCTCATGGATCATAGATAATCCAGTTGCGCCTACAGGATGACCCTTTGACACCAATCCACCCGACAAATTAACAGGTAATTTGCCGCCAAGTTGAGTATGACCTTCCTCAACAAATTTCCCACCTGAACCAATCTCACAAAAACCAAGCATCTCAAGCTGATATATTTCACAAAACGACGTTGCGTCATGGACTTCGACAAAATTAATATCTTTTGGTTCTAGCTCAGCTTGCCTGTAGGCCTTTTTTGCAGCCACTCTGGATAATCCTGTTTCTTGAGGGGTTCGATACTTTCCACCAGATAGTACACTTGCCTTAATTTTTATAGCTGATTGTTGTATTTCTGTTGGAAAGTGTTTTAGACCTTTTTCAGAACAAATAAGAGCTGCCGCTGCTCCATCTCCAATAGGCGCACACATTGCCCTTGTTAGTGGATATGAAATTTCTCTATCTTTTAATACATCCTCTACGCTCACTTTAAATTGATATTGAGCTTTTTCATTTAATGAACCATGAAAATGATTTTTGGAAGCAGCAAAAGCAATTTGCCTTTGAGTGGTTCCATAGGCCTTCATATGCCAGAGCGCCTGAAGACCATAAGTATCCATAAAAATTGTCCCTTTTTTATTTCCAGGGACAAACGGTTTCCCAAGTTCATTACCAATTGACTCATAAAATTCGAGCCATTCATTCCTATCGAATTGATCAATGCCTCCGTCGTATATTTCTTGGACCTTATCCGGATTATTTGGTTGATATATTTTCTCCACGCCTATTGCCAAAGATACATCCTCTGTTCCAGAAATAACATCTTTCCAAGCTCCATGAAATGCCATTGACCCTGTAGCGCAACCTCCTTCTACATTGATAATGCCAACTCTTTCAGGGAATAATTTTTTTTGTACCAGGGGAGTAAAGCAAACTTGACCTCTAATATTATTTTGTCCGAAGGTACCCATTCCACAATTACCAAACCATGCTTGTCCAATCATATTACCATTTTCCACTTTAGCTGATTTTAGTAAATCGTAGTAAACCTCCTCTGTAAGGCTTTTAAATGTCTGATCTGCTTTTTTCTCAAACTTGGTGCACGCAGTGGCAATAACATAGGCTTCCAATTTATCCTCCTTTTTTAGGTCAAATTAACGTCTAACTTTTTAAGGCCACGGGGTACCATTGCATCAATCCATTCAATGGAATTCTCTGTTTTCAGCCTAGTTTTTGGATATCGCTTGAAGAAATTTAATATAGCGATACGTCCTTCCTCTCTAGCGAGGGCAGCACCAATACAAAGATGAGGACCATACCCAAATGTTAAATGCCTGTTCGGTGAACGGTCAATTTTAAAAACATCTGGTTTGTCAAAAATATTCTCGTCTCTATTTGCACTAGAAACCATTGCAAACACCCTATCACCTTTTTTGAGTATTTTATCATGAAGCTCATGTTCTTTTTCCACATTTCTTACGAGTGAGTTTGTTGGTCCATCATATCTCATTATTTCTTCTATGGTAAGATCAAGTAGATCAGGGTTTTTAAGAAGTTTTGACAGTTCTGATGGATTTTTAATAAGAGTGAGAATCCCGTTTGATATAAGATTAGTAGTGGTTTCATGACCAGCAAATAAAATTAACATGCAAGTCGCAATCAACTCATCATCAGAAAACTTGTCGTTTTCAACAGATGCATTTATCAAATCCATTAGAAAACCCTCGGAAGGATTAGCCCTTCGCTCTTCGATAATTTCCCTAAAGAAAGAAACCATTTTTCTACATCCACGAGACGCTTTCTCATACTTATGCTTATCATTCCTGGCGCCGCCAATAAACTTTGACATATCATCTGACCATGATTTAAATTCGGGTAGCATGTCTATTGGAACGCCCAGTAGGTGCATTATAGTAAGTGCAGGAATCGGAGAAGCATAATGACTAACTAAGTCAATTTCGCTTATATTTTTTAGCTTAGATAATGTGGCATCCGTTATAGCATTGATCTTTGGTTGCATTTCGTTAATAGATTTTCTTGTGAATGCAACCATCATTATCTTTCTCATTCTGGTATGATCAGGGGGATTTCTGAATGCAGCCCATAGATTTAAATATTTTACAATTTCTGCCAATAGCTTTGCTTCCTTGGTAGGGAGTTTACTATAAAAGTTATTTAATCTATCAACAGTAATATTATCACTGGAAAGTATAGATCTCACGTCATCGTATCTTGTAATTATCCATGATTTCAATTTCGTGTGCCAGTGTATAGGATCTTCATTTCTAAGTGCCAAGAAATAGGGATAGGGATTAGCCAAAGTATTTGGATCAGATGGGTCGTAGTTCATGCTGAATCACTTACAAAATTTTTCCAGGTAGCCATGTAGTTGACAAATGTTTCTGATAAACCTTCTTTCAAAAGATGATCCCTTGTGACAGGTGCAGAGTAGGGCTGAAAGTTTGATCCTTCAGCTTTGAGGCGGTTTGGAAATTGATGATCTAAAATTGCGGCTCTCCCTAAACAGAAAAAGTCGACGTTATTATTTTGTAGAATTTCTATATCTTCAAAAGAAAAAATCTTTCCTGCTACGGTTAGTAACTTTGAACCTCTGTCGATAGTCGTAAATATTTTTAACAAGCTTTCACCTGTGAAAGGTCCATCATCAACCAATTTAAATGAATCCCAGAGTGAAATATCGATAAAATGAATATTATTATTTTCACAAAGCATTTTATATAGTGTTATCATTTCGATAGTATCTAAACCAAACCTTTCTGGAGAAATTCTCACACCGATCAGAAAGTTCGAGGAAGTCTTTTCTTTAATTTCCTCGATAATATCTATTAGAAACTTGGCTCTGTTTTTGAAAGAACCTCCATAATCGTCTTCTCTTTTATTAAACTTTTTAGAAAGAAATTGACCAATTAAATAACCGTGAGCAGCATGCAGTTCTATGCCATCATAGTTACATTGGTGTGCTCTAGTGGCACATTCAACAAAAGCCACTTTCATTTCTTCAATTTCTGCTAACGACATCTCTCTCGCAGACTTTTCTGAATTTATACTCGGACCTATTTTATCGCCGGAATAATTAATGTCTGCCCTTATCCCTGCATGGAAAATTTGTGCTATGGAAAGTGCTTCTAAATTGTGTAATCTCTCATTTAAACGATAGTGGCCATCTTCATGTTTCCGGTCATAAATGCCAAGTTGCCCCTTCCAACCAATTCCAGATTTTAACACCGGCATGGCGCAAGTCATTATTATCCCAAAACCTCCTTCGGCCCTTTTTGTAAGCCAAATAAATTCATCATCAGAAATTCTCCCTTGATCGGGACTTTGCATGTTGGTGAGTGGTGCAAGGAGAAATTTATTTTTTGCTTTTACACCGTTTGAAAACGTGAGTTCTTTAAATAATTGCTTCATAGTAATATATTAAAACATACTTTCTTCTGATCAAAGGTCTATTAATGTATTTAAAAAATTTATTACGGTTTGGCATTTTTTTAGTTTTTTTTGCATTTCCTTCATTTGTAGATAAGACCTTTGCAAGTGAAAGATATACAATTGCAAACTCAAAAACACTTAAATTTACTTATTTTGTGAGTGGCGTTCCTTTATATGGTGAGTTTCATGTAGACAGATCTTATTTCACTATCGATTTTACTGAAGAACAGCAATCTAAGTTTTACATTAAAGTAGATATTAGAAAAAGTACCGCAGGCTTTCCTTTAGCTACCAGCGCCATGTTAGGACAAAGTGTATTAAATGCGAACAAATACCCATTTATGGAGTTTGAAAGCACAAGTATTTCTAAAAAAGATGAGGGATATCGAGTAAGCGGTCTACTCAAACTGAAAGGAGTACAGAAAAATATTGTTATTATGGTTTTTACCAAAGACAAATACATAAAAAATGCAAAAACTCTTATATTTGAGATAATGTCTTCTATTAACAGATATGATTTTGGTGCCGATGGATTTCCTTTTCTTGTTGGCAAGGAAATTAAATTAAATTCTATTATCGAATTAATAAGAGGGGATTAATATGCCAAGGCATCGTGGAAAATTTGATAAAAGTAAGATTGAGCCCTATGAACTAAGTAGAAGCAGAATTGAAAACTTTGTCAGATGTAAAGCTTGTTTTTATATGGAACAAGTAGAGGGCATAAAGTTCCCTTCTATTCCGGGGTTCAATATAAATGAGGCTACTGATATATTGCTTAAAAGAGATTTTGATAAATACAGAGAAATTGGAGAGCCCCATCCGTTTTTGGTTGCCAAAGGACGAGACTTTCTCATTCCTTTCTCTCATGAACACTTTGAATTATGGACGCAAAGCTTGCATTTTGGAGCAAAAGATAGGCTAAACTTTGTGGATCCCAAAACAAATCTAAAAGTCGGTGGTGGTCTCGATGACGTTTGGTTAAATATTAACACTAATTGTTTGCATATAGTTGATTATAAAAGTACGTCGCAAAAATCAGACAAAGGACCTATTACTTTGGATGATCCCTGGAAAGCTTCTTATAAAAGGCAAATGGACCTCTATGTTTGGGTTTTAAGAAAAAAAGGCTTTCATGTTGATGATGTGGGTTACTTCCTATATTGCGATGGGGATAGGTTTAGTGAGTATGATTTTTTATCAACCACTACCGCATCTATGAATTTTAAGATTACTTTAATTGACTATAAGACTAACGAAACCTGGATAGAGCCGACGTTGCAAGATATTAGCGAGTGTTTGAACGAGAGCAAAAGACCTCAGCATTCAGACTATTGTGAATATGGAAAATTTCTTGCTCAAAGTTTAAATCAATGAACTCAAAATACTATCTGCATTATTAAGTCTCTCAATGTTAAGACCAGCGATGGATTTATATTTTTCTGAGTGATTTTTAAGTTCGCTCTGGCTAATGACTTCCTGGATGTTATTAAAGGTTCCTCCACAACGGTCTTCAACTACTTGTAGGAGAGCATCGGGACCGGAACTTCTATTTGCTAATGTTATTTTGGCAGTTAGGGGGAGCATCTCTTTTTCATAGCTCAATAAAGCTGTTTCATTAAGTCCATTTACTTTAAAATGAAACGCGAGCTTTCTAGCATCAATAATAGCTTGGCTGGCACCATTTGATCCAACTGGATATGTTGGGTGGGCAGCATCACCTAACAGTGTTGTTCTTCCAAACGTCCATTTTTCTAATGGATCTCTGTCAACCATTGGATACTCATAGATTGAGCTTGTTTCTGAAATAAGGCTTAAAGGATTTATCCATTCAAAAAACCAATCTGTAAAGCTACCTATAAATTTTGATTTATCTACCTTTTTACTCCAGTCACTTTTCATATATTTTTTTTCAGGATTAAATTTTAGTTCCGCTATCCAATTTATTTTTGCATTCCCACGCCTGTCTTTCTGACTTATTGGGTATGAAACAAATCGTTGCGTATCATGTCCAATCATCACCATAGAAGCTCCAGTCCTAAACGGAGAAGCAGCTGTTAGCCCACGCCATAAAATTGCTCCGTTCCATAGAGGGTCCCCTTCATTTGGGAATAATTGTTTTCGAATATTTGAATTTATTCCATCACAAGCAACTAGAATATCGCCATAAATGAATTCATTTTTTTTTGTATTCTTATTGAAGTAATGCAATTGTACTGAAGAGGATAAATTTTTGAAGCCAGTAGCTCTAATACCCAAACTAACTGAGCTTTTTTTTGAGCGTTCAACAAGAGTATCATAAAGTAACTTTTGGAGTTCTCCTCTATGGACAGAAAATTGTGGTACATTATACCCTGCTTTTAAGCCCCGTGCTTCAGTCCAAATTTCCAAACCTTTTTTTGAAAATAATCCAAATTCCTCGGTTTGTATCCCAA
Source organism: uncultured Alphaproteobacteria bacterium (assembly GCA_902574225.1). Classification (GTDB taxonomy): domain Bacteria; phylum Pseudomonadota; class Alphaproteobacteria; order Rhodobacterales; family Rhodobacteraceae; genus CACIJG01. The sequence goes on along the minus strand of CACGMO010000009.1, from coordinate 32,642 downwards.
TTCTTGTCAGAGGATCTTTTAATCCTAAAGCGAAAAGTTCCTTTACGGCATTAGGTTGGAGGTTGACTCCAACTCCTAGGGGTTCAATAGATGCAGAGGACTCAAATATTTGAAATGGAATTTTTAGTTGTTGTAGGGATAGACCTAAACTCAAACCACCTATTCCTGCTCCACAAATCAGTACTGTCATTTTAAATTAATCTTATCTGAGTAACGTATATGTAGACCATAAAAAATTTTCATTCAATTTACGTACATCGGTAGTGCCGTTGAAAATGTCCAAGCTAATGCTATTCCATTGGCTAACCCTACTGAAAGAGTATTATTGTACTTTCTACTTATCATATTTGATAAAAATCCAAATATTAATGTGAAGGTAATAAATAAAATTATCGCGTATCCAATAATAAACAACTGAGAGATATTCAAAAGGATTGAGGCTGATAAGGAGATTATTAGAAACAATTTAAATATATTTCCTAATATCCAACCATTTGAATAATTATCATAATACATTTGCATTAGTACCATCAAGGGGATAGACCCAATTAAGCAAGAGAAAAACAAAGGTACTCTGGTTCCGGTCAGAAGAAACGAGCTCACGTAGGCATCCAAAATGGATCCAAACAAAATACAAAACAAAATAAATAAAAAAGCAAATAATGGAAAATTAAATGATTTTGTTAACTCCTTAAACTGGGTAGGCGGTAGGCTGAAAAACAGAATTATGGATATTAGGATCATTTGATTAATGAGATGATTGTGGGCAGGGAAATTAACAAATTTAAATGTAAAGTTATACAATATAAGTGGCGGGAGTACACAAGCGATAATATTTATGGAAAAGAACCGAATATAGCCAAACTGATATTTCCCTAAGGTTTTTTTAGGAAGGAACTTGGTCAGTAGTATAATGAGAAAAAAAATACTAAAAAATAAAATACCAGTCCATATTCCAATATAGTTGCCTATAAATAATTGCTTATCCTTTTCAAGAAAATTAATCCAATCTACCAGCTCTCTCTGAGTGCGAACAGAATATAAAACGCCTACATGGTCGGCGTTTTCTATAAAATCCACTTTTCTAATAGCAGTATCATCAAGGGCTCCATATAATCTTCCCTCCTTTGGATTATCAACTCCAATATTTTGTAAAATTTCTAAGGATTTCGATCTCAATTGAGGCTCCCACTGACCATTAAGAATGAGGACATTTTTAGGTTCTTTGGCTTTTAAAGCGTCAGTATAAGCGGAAATAGCAACTGCGCTATTAAGACTAGGATTTAAAGAGGCTGATCTGATTATTATATCGGATGCCATTGAATGGCCAATTATCATTGAAAAGCTGGGGCTATGTTTTAATAAATAATGAGAGATTATTTCATTCGTTTGATTAACGAATTTCTGCGTCGCTCCCTCAATCGTTGTAATATCTCCAGAGTACGGTAGAGGATGACGTCCATGCCCTAAAAAATCAAAACGAACTGTTAAATAGCCAGCCTCTGCAAGAGCTACAGCTATTGGTCTCATAAAACTAGTGGATCCAGCAAATCCATGTGCTAAAAATACAATTCCCTTAGTTTTTATATTGTCTTTAAAAGTCAGAGTAACGGGGGTTTTATTGACCAACTCTCTGACACTAGTCAAATTTGTTTCGGCAAAATCGAGTTTCCAAAATGCAAACAGGGCTATTAAAATCAACAAAAGGCAAAAGACTTTATGTATAGTGTTCTTAGAGCTTTTTAACAAATACAACTTATCTTAGCGCGTTGGGTTTCTCAAATGTGTATCTAAAAGTACAGCATTTCCCACCACTCATAATAGTGGTTTCTCGATTAAGTCTTGCATCTTGGTTGAATCCTTCAATCATTGCGGCATCTCTATTGCAGGACAAAACAGCCCCAAGGTCTTGTATTCCTAATGCCTTATACATTTCGGCATATCTGCACCTTGTTACATTGAAATCTAGTTTTGTGTCATTCTTCTCAAGCAAGTCTATTTCCAGCGCTCCATCTTGAGTCCAGAACTTTAGTGTTTCAAGAAAGGCAGAAACATCATTGCCATATTCTTTCGCCAGAGATGAGCCTTGATCGCGAGCTAGCTCCATAACTGTTTTTTCTAAAATCGGTATTATTTTTTCTTTGCCAAAGGTTTTTATTAGGGCATCTACAAAAGGTGCAATGATCCTAGCTTCTGTTTCGCGCCGTGTTAAAACTCCAATCTTTTGCGTTAGCTCGTCCTTTAACTTTGTGTTGCTTTCCATTTATTATCTCCAAATTAAACAGTTACTTCCTAGATTACTGAAATGCTCACTTTCCCATGATCAGAAAGGATATGGTTTATCTTATCCCCTACCTTTGCTTGTCTTACTTTAAAGACACTTCCCGTTATTATAATCATTCCAGGGTTTAGTTCACTTTTACTCGAGTGTAGCTCATTGATCAACCAGCACAGATTTTCAAAAGGCTTTGCGTCAAGCACGCCAGTTGTTAATTTTGGCTCTTGGTTCCACTCACAGGACGATTGTATATCTAGAAAATCCTTTTCCTGCCAATTGTATATTGGCTCTCCTAGAACTAGGCCACCAGACCACGCGTTGTCACAGGCTAGGGAAAGTGGATCCAGACCATCATAATTCGCTCCTCTATCATCTATAAGCTCGATTGCGGGCATCACATTTGAAATATCTTTTATAATATTTTCTGAGTTTCTTTGAATGGTAGGATCTATAATGTGGTCTGATAGTTCAAAAGCTAATTCAAACTCAACACTCATTCTATGATAGTTTCCTAGTACAATGGTCTGAGGACTCGTAAAAATCTCACTCTTAAATAGACCACCATAAACAGGGTGACTAATTTTGTGATAGTCTTGTTGTATTTTAGAAGATAGGGCAATTTTGTACCCTCCAAGTGGCCCTCGTGGTAACTTCTGCCGCAATTGCTTCTGAATTTGGTAAGCTTCATTAAAATCTTTTGGTTTCATACCTTTTTCAAGATTAACAAATTTATCACCGGCTTCGTGCGCCTCAAAAAGAAAGGTACTTATTTTTTCGACATTAGACTTCATATACTTTATGTAACATTTTTTTTTAATTTTCCAAAAGCTTTAGTATCCATTGCATTCTAGCATTCGCCTGAGCGATCATCGCTATTGCAACCTGTTCCAATATCTTTGCTTTTGCCAATTTCATACTCTCCGCAGCAAAATCTGCATCTTCAATATTACTTCTCGATTTGATCAAGTTTACTTTACTATTATCTAGGTTGGACATTATGAAATCCAGTCTGTTTGACAATGCTCCAGCAGCACCTCTTTTTTCGTTAATATTTTGTATCGCAGTATCAATAATACCCAGATAGTTTTCTGCATTACTTCTAGATGTTAAATCTTGACTCAATCCCAACGTTGAGGCGCTCAGAGTATAGGACTGAACTTCTAGCGTGTCACCGGATCGGGGCCCTATCTGAAGATAGTGCGTGTTTCCGTCAAATACTGGTTTGCCCCCGAAAGAGGTAGTGCTACCGATGCGAGTAATTTCAAGCTCTAGTTGTGATAACTCTGAATCTAAAGCTAACCTATCATCAGCAGAATTCGTATCACTCATAGCTTGGATAGTCAGCTCGCGCATTCTCAACAAGATAGATTGCACTTCGGATAAACTTGTGTCCAAAGTATCTACTAAAGACTGTCCATCAGCGGCATTTCTCGACGCAGTGTTAATTCCGCGAATTTCTGCATTAATTCTCATTACCTGATGAATTCCGGCAGGATCATCAGATGCCCTGTTAATTCTTTTTCCAGTGGATAAACGTTCCATAGCTTCATTCATCAAACTTGATGAACGGCTCAACGCAATCAATGCAAATCCAACTGCACTGTCATTATTTAAAGTTAACGACATTCCAAACCTATTTCCCAATACTATAAACGACAAAAATTACCGAATTTATATTTATGTATTTGTTTAATTCATAATATGAACTAAGCTTACTTGCGAAAAAAAGAAAAAAATTAATGAAACTTTATCAATTTGATCTGGCTCCAGCCTCTAAGAGAGTCACTTTCTTTCTCAAAGAAACAGGAATTGAGGTGCCAATAGTGCAACTTAATGTTAGAGATGGAGATCAATTTGAAGAACCTTTCAATTCACTAAATCCGTTTCATTGCATTCCCTTTCTTGAATTAGCAGATGGGACTACAATTTCCGAAAGTGTGGCAATCTGTAGATTTTTAGAAGAGACTAATAACACTTCAAAAAAACTATTTGGAAAGACTTCTAAAGAAAGAGCAATAATTGAGATGTGGAATAGACGACTAGAAATTGATGGTTATATTCCGCTTATGAATGGCATGAGAAATAAATTTGAGAGATACAAAGGAAAAGTTTTACCTGGAACGCGTAACGATTTACCACAGGTCCCTGCAATTGCAAGAAGAGGTATAGAGTCGTGCAGAATCTTGTTCAAGAGATTGAACGCTCATTTAAATACAACCTCGTACGTAGCCGGTGAAGCGTTAACCATAGCTGATATAACTGGCTATGAGGTCGTACAGCTGGCGGATGCTATTGAAATGAATTTTGATGAATTTGAAGAAGTCAAAGCATGGCATGAAAAACTGGATAGAAGATTTAAGTTAGATGGATAAAAAATTATGTATATTAACAGGAGTTGGACCAGAAACCGGTACAGGTGCTGAAATAGCACGTTATTTTTCGGAGAATGGCTACCATGTTGCCATGATTGCTCGAACTGAAGAAAATCTCAAATATTTAGAAAAAAAGTATGACAATACTTCTGCCTATCCTTGCGATGTTGGGAAAATAGAGGATTTTCAAAAAACATTAAATAAAATACAAACCGACCTTGGGCCAGCTGCAGTTGTGATACATAATGCTCCTCTGGGAACGCGAGGACCCATCCTTGATTTGAGCTACGAAGATTTGGAAAAAAATTTTAGAGTTAACACAACCGCCTTACTTATTTTATCACAAATGACTCTTCCAAAAATGTTAGAACAAAAAAGTGGTACGATTATTGTTACCGGCAACACGGCTGCGGAAAGAGGAAAAGATGGATGGGGTTTTTTTTCTGCATCTAAATCTGCTCAGAAGATATTAGCAGAGTCTATGGCTAGGGAATTTGGGCCAAAGGGTATACATATAGCTTATATTATCATAGACGCTTTAATTGATACTCCGAGAACACGACCGCGTCTTGCCCCAGATAAGCCAGATAAATTTTTTGCTTCCCCAAAAAATATAGCAAAAGAGATTTTTAATGTCGTAAAGCAGGACAAATCTACATGGTCCTTCAGAGTGGAACTACGACCTTATGGAGAGTATTGGTAGTCTCTCCATAAAGAAATAATACATTTATAAGAATTAATTATAGCCTACAAGGTCAAGAGCTTTTTTACACTTTGCTGTTTCGTATGTTGATATACCCAAATTGACCTCATAATGACACTGAATTGTAAGTTCATCTACCTTGAGCAAGGTTTCTGTATCAAGAGATGCGGTTTGAATTCCACTACTTATCTTTTCAGAAAACCATGCTGATTTAGGATCACACCAATGGGTCCAAAGTCCTTCGGCAAAAGATGTTGTACTAAAACAAAAAAGCATGATGGTGACGAATAAATTAACCTTCATATCTATACTCCTTATATTTTATCATGTTAGGCATACCACAATAACTATACTTTGAAAAGGTATAATTATTGAACTTTTTATTTAAGAAGGTTGAAGAAAATATACTTATCAAATTCCCAACCAATTATTACTTTTCTCTCAGGTAAACGATCAAAAATATGTATCATTTTTTTAAAGTGTTTTTTATGAAATCTTACTGTCATTTTAGGAGAATTACGTGTGTTAAAATCACTAGTGAATGCTTTCACTGCTTTGAAAAATATCCTCTTATATTTTATGTTATTGACCTTAGTAACAAAAAATATGCCAAAGGAGAGCATAACAAAAAATTGCTCTATGTAACCGAAACCACGGATATTTTTCCCTGAAAAAATATTCTCCGGCATTATTTTTGTTTTTTTCAATGTTAAACTACCTTGATTCAAACTTCTTAGAAATTTTACTTTCTCAAACGTTTCACGAATTGTCGATTTTTCTTTATAAAGCGGAACTAAAACTGAGTTTAGAAAACGCGTCTTGTTGTTTAGTGGAAACTCGATAGGTTCCCCTAGCTTTACATACAATAGGATCATGTCAACATTTGTGCTCACTAACCAAGATTTCTTACCACTTAGTAACAATATATTTTTCTTATTATCAAAAGTAGTTTTAATCGGAGCATCTGAGATTTCTCTGACTGCTAGTGAAATAGTTCCATTAATTCTTTGATTAAAGTGATGTCTTATAGCACATTGATAGGCAGAAAAAAAAATCCATGACAGATTATTTGAAACAGATGCCGCAGTAATTAGAGTTCTAATATAATCTGTTTTTGATAGATTTTGTTCCTTCCAGAAACGAAAAAAACGCTCCTCTTTTTGAAGCTGGCAAGCAAGGATTTTTTTGTCAACGAGCTTATCAATTGAAGGTATTTTTAACTGGCAAGTAATTTAATAAGTCCTAACAAAGTTTTTTATATTCTATCTAAATAGTGAAAACAGGCTTTACATATTTATTTAAAGTCCATATTAAGTGATACAAATTTTTTTTTAAACTATTAATGAGGCGGTCGTGATAAAAACAGCAATTTCAATATTAGCTGAGAGTTATCAAAATAATACTCTTAACAACCAGCTCTCCATATCACTTTTAAGAGTTGAGATTCTAGCAGGACTAACGGTAGCTATAGCATTAGTACCTGAAGCAGTTGCGTTTGCTTTCGTAGCTGGAGTAGAGCCTCTGGTTGGATTATATGCTGCGTTTATTGTTGGTTTAGTTACTGCTCTTTTTGGTGGAAGGCCGGGGATGATCTCGGGCGCAACAGGTGCATTGGCTGTTGTTATGATTTCCCTTGTATCGGAGCATGGTGTTCAGTACCTATTTGCGACTGTTATCCTTATGGGGATACTTCAGATACTTGCTGGAGTTTTTAAGTTAGGGAAATTTATTAGGATGGTTCCTCAACCAGTGATGTTGGGTTTTGTTAATGGGCTCGCAATAGTAATAGGTCTTGCCCAAATAAGACAATTTCAATATGAAACAGCAGAAGGCAATTTGGAATGGATGAGTGGTATGCTATTAAGCACCTCAGTCTTAATCGTCTGTATTACAATGGTTTTAATTTGGCTCACACCAAAAATAACACGACTCTTGCCTGGACCTTTAGCAGCAATTATTATTGTGAGCCTCGTTGTTATTTATTTTGATATTCCTGTTCCCTCGGTTGGGGATCTCGCTCCAGTGGCTGGTGGGTTGCCACTTTTTTCTATTCCAACGGTTCCTATTAATTTAGAAACTTTATATATCATTTTCCCTTACGCGATAGTCTTGTCTGCTATCGGATTGATTGAAAGTCTTTTGACACTCAACCTTGTTGGGGAAATCACGAATAAAAGAGGTGGAACAAGACAAGAGTGCATGGCCCAAGGTGCTGCAAATACCATTACGGGCTTTTTTGGTGGAATGGGTGGATGTGCAATGATTGGTCAATCTATGATAAATGTCAAATCAGGCGGAAGAACGAGAATTGCTGCTACGGCAGCCTCCCTTTTTCTACTTTTCTTTATTTTGTATGGTAGCGCTCTCATTGAGGCAATACCAATAGCCGCTTTGGTAGGTGTTATGTTCATGGTGGTTATTGGTACTTTTGCTTGGAGTTCTATAAGCCTAATTACAAAAATCCCAAAATCAGATGCGCTTGTTATCATCTTGGTAACCGTTGTCACAGTTCTCGAAGATTTAGCTGTTGCTGTTTTAGTGGGTGTTATAGTTTCTGCTTTAGTATTTGCCTGGAACTCCGCTATAAGGATACGAGCCGTTGAACGCCCCTCTATAAGAACAAAGGGAGCTAAGGTTTATGATATTGAAGGACCTCTTTTTTTTGGATCAGTCGAAAGTTTTGTTGAAATTTTCAAACCTGATGATGACCCGCAAACAGTTATTCTAGATTTTGCTAAGTCGAAGGTAGTTGATCAATCGGCGTTGAAAGCCATTGAAGATATTGCTGAAAAATATCAAGTTTCTGGAAGAGTGGTGAAATTACGTCACTTAAGCCGTGATTGTCATGACCTCTTGACAAAAACAGGCCAGCTCATGGTAGACAGCGATGACGATCCAACTTACCAGATAGCTGTTGATTATAATGTAAAAACAGGCGTTCTAGCTAAATGATTTTATCTTATAAATCAATTGGTGGGCAATTGCTTTTCTACTAGCCTTGCTAAAACTGATGCACCCACTGGAATGATATCTGGATCTAGTGTAAATTTAGGACTATGTAACGGTTGGGTTCCACTGTGGCCTATCCTACAGTATGCGCCTTTAACATGTTTTAACATATCTGCAAAGTCTTCAGAGCCAGTAGCTGGCCGTGCAGTTCTTATAATATTCTCTTTTCCAACAATTTCTTCTGCGGCATCCATATAACAATCACTTAGTTCGTTATCATTATGTAGAACATCAAAAGTATTTCGAAGATCAGGAGTCACTTCGACATTGTAGGTTGCTTCAAGCCCTCTGCATATCGCTTTTACACGCTCTTCAATTAACGCATAAACTTCTTCAGAAAAATACCGTATCGTTCCACAGAGGGTAGCTACCTCAGGAATAACATTGTACGCCGAGCCAGAATGGATCTGAGTTATTGATAAGACAACGCTTTCTAGAGGTGGAGTGTTTCTTGAAACTATAGCCTGCATTTGATCAATCATGTTTGCGCAAATAATAATCGGATCTATAGATTGATGAGGCATAGCAGCATGACTTCCTTTTGCATTTATTGTAATATCAAAAAAAGAAGCACCAGCCATGGCCTTGCCTTTGCATATTGAAATCTCGCTATGTCTACCATTTGGAGAATTATGTATTCCATAAATTTCAGAGCATGGAAATTTTTCAAATAAACCCTCTCGTAGCATAAGTCGTGCTCCCCCTAGACCTTCCTCAGCTGGTTGAAAAATTAAGATAGCCTTGCCTTTAAAATTGCGGGTTTCACACAGATGCTTTGCCGCCCCCAGTAACATTGTAGTATGCCCATCATGCCCACAAGCATGCATTTTGCCTGGGTTTTTTGATGCATAATCAAGATTAGTGGTTTCCTCAATTGGGAGCGCATCCATATCTGCTCTTAACCCAATTTGATTACCACCTTTTTGCTTGCCATTTATTACAGCTACTACTCCTGTCTTCCCAATATTTGTATGTATCTCATCCACTCCAAAATCCTGAAGCTTTTCTTTTACTATTTCAGATGTTCTTACCTCTTCAAACCCTAATTCTGGATGCTGGTGAAGATCTTTAAAGATTTTTTTTAGTTCATTGGATATTTTGTCTATTTCTGGTAAAATATTCATATATTAATTCCTGCTTTAATAAATTGTGATGACTAGCATGCAAAGAATATGAGCTTAAATTATTTATAAATTTTAACAAGCGAATTGGAGAAAAAATTGTCAAAGGCAATCATCGTAAGTGCATATGGTTCCTCTGATGTCTTGTCCTACCAGGAAAGGGACAACAGTGAACCTTCTGCTAATGAAATTAGAATTAGAAATATGGCTATAGGTGTAAACTATCATGACGTGTATGTGCGATCGGGACTTTACAAAACACTGACTTTACCCGGCATTCCAGGATGCGAAGCTAGCGGTATAGTCGAAAAGATTGGCGATAATGTCGAAGGCTTTGTAATTGGAGAAAGAGTGACATTTTGCACAAGAGAATATGGAGCTTACGCAACCCATATAAATATTTCCCATGATAAAGTAATTAAAATCCCTGATTTCTTAAGCGATGAATTAGTTGCGACAAATTTCCTGAGAGCGATGACAGTAGAAATGCTTATTAATCGTATAACATTAGTTGACTCATCAAAAACTATTTTGGTAACAGCCGCGTCTGGGGGTGTTGGTCGCCTACTTTGCCAGTGGGCATCCGCAATGGGTGTGAAGGTAATAGGAAGTGTAGGATCACAAGAGAAAATTGATGAAACGAAATTGAATGGATGTATTGAAACTTTCGTTTCGAGTGACAAAAATTTTAGTGAGAAAGTATTGGATATTACTAATGGAAAAGGTGTGGATATAGTTTTCGACTCTGTAGGGAATGACACCTTCGAGTCTTCTCTATCATCACTAGCGCATTGTGGATATCTCATTAATTTTGGCCAATCATCAGGTCCCGTCCAACCCGTTTTAATGAGTACACTAGCTGAGAAATCACTATCTATTTCTCGCCCTATACTTTTTCATTATTTTGGGAATCGGAAAAACTATGAAAATATGGCAGCTTCTGTATTTAAAGCTTTTGGAGATGAAATAATTAAGGTTTCGGAATTTTTGCCATTTGATTTGAAAGATGCATCTAAGGCGCATGAAACTCTAGAATCTAGAAAGGGTGGGGGAAGTATATATTTAGTCCCTTGATGTAATAATATGGAAAAAATAGAAATAGGCTGGAAGTATCCTGAAGCTATAATTTCATGTGAATGGCTTAAGAAAAATTTAGGAAATCAGAATTTACGTATTTATGACTGTTCAACATTTTTGCATTACACGGATGATCATCCTTCTAAACCCTATGACGTTGAGAGTGGCCATCAGGATTATTTAAGGGAACATATCCCTGGGGCATCATTTCTAGATCTTCAAATCCAGATTTCAGATCCAGAAAGTCAATACAAATTTACCTTGCCTGACATTGAGCGCTTAAGTAATAGTTTTGGTAAGTTGGGAATTGGTGATCCCTACCATATTATTTTGTATTCAACAAATGGTCTTCAGTGGGCCACGAGGGTTTGGTGGATGATTTACATGTTGGGATATAAAAATGTTAGCGTATTAAATGGTGGTTTGAGAGAGTGGAAACGAAATAATTATGATCTTGAGTCTGGCGAAAATTTATATTCTAAATCGGTATTCTCAAATTCTAAAAATCAAGGCTTTTTTGTGGGCAGGGAACAAACATTAGATGCTATGGATGATAATCGGTGCATTTTAATTAATGCACTGACAAGTGATATTCACAATGGAGAAAGTACGCGTTATGGGAGACCAGGTAGGATTCCAGGTAGCATAAATATTCCATTTAGCGATCTGATGGATATAAATACGCATATGTTAAAATCACCCAAAGAAGCATTGTCGGTTTTTGAAAAACATAAGATTACAAAGGATATTGAGATACTTAACTACTGTGGTGGAGGTATTGCAGCCACATTGAATGCTTTTGTGTTTTACCAACTTGGTTTTCAGAAATTGAAAGTTTATGATAATTCTCTTAGTGAATGGGCTATGGATGAAAGTCTTCCCATGGAAATAGATTAGGTGTTGATTAAATATTGAAAAATTAGAGAGGTTTTTTTTGGGTAAAGACATTCCAATACTATATAGTTTTCGTAGATGTCCCTATGCCATAAGAGCTAGGTGGGCCCTGCTTTCATCACATATTGATGTGGAATTAAGAGAAATTGTATTGCGGGATAAGCCACGTGAATTCTTGAAGGCTTCCAACTCTGGTACTGTTCCATGCCTGCAATTAAAAGATAAAATTATTGATGAAAGTATGGATATAATGATTTGGGCTTTAAGAAAAAATGACCCGGATGACTGGTTAGACATGCCCGCTGAAGGATATCGATTGATTAATCAGGTTGAGGAAAAATTTAAACCTAACTTAGACAAAACAAAATACGCTACTCGGTATCCCCAAAATGACAGCAAAGTCAGTAGAAGTTTGGTCATAGAATATTTGATTGATCTAGACAGAAAAATAAAGGGGGAATTCCTTTTTGGCGAGCAACCAAAGTTAGCCGATGTAGCAATATTTCCATTCGTTAGACAATTTGCAAACATTGACATTAAGTGGTTTAACGAATTTGGCTGGGAAAAACTTCAAAATTGGTTAAAAGCATTTGTTGAATCCAAAATGTTCGATAAATCGCAAAAGAAATTTGTTCAATGGAGGCCGAATGCTAACCCGGTATTTTTCCCATGAGCAAAAAAAATCTGTCAAATTATTTAATTAACTGCTTGGAAGATGCATCCCAAGCTCAATTACCAAGCAGTATTATTCCAAATTTCTCTCTGTCGGATGCCTACAGAATTGCTATAGAAATAAAAGAAATCCGTGAGGGTAAAAAAGAAAAAGCTTTAGGAATAAAAGTGGGATTTACTAACAAAACAATTTGGGAAAAATACTCTGTAAACGCACCAATCTTTGGCTTCATGTATTCCACCACGATTTTAAGAAAAGAACAATTATTTTCACCAGAAAAATTTCTTGAACCGAAGTTTGAGCCTGAGATCTTTTTTAGACTTAGAAAGAAACCACATAGTGAAATGAGTGATATGGACTTAATCTCTTGTTGTGAGAGCTTTGGAATTGGGGTTGAGTTAGTCCAGAGCATCTACGAGGGATGGATATTTAAATTACCCGATACAGTCGCTGGATTTGGTTTGCATGGCCAATATAAAATTTTAGAGGAAAGGGAAATTCCATCGGATGAAAACAATAGGGTTGCAATAATTGATGAATTAAAGAGATTTAATCTTACTTTAAGAAAAAACAATAATATTATAGAGCGGGGAAAGTCTTCTAATATTTTAGAAAAAAGTCCATTAGCTGCCTTGAGATCTTACATAGAATTTTGTGAAAAGAACTCAGATTGGTTGGTCTTAAATGGGCCGATCACGACTGGTACTATCACAGACGCATACGATATTAATAAGACAGATGTTTTTTCCTGTGAACTTGATAGATTATTTAAAAAGAAGTTTGTTGTTAAATTTTAAAGTCACCAGACTTTACCTCTTGCGATAACTTTTTCTTTTTTTAATTTTTTCTCTTCAATGATAAGATTTACTTCATCCAGCATGTTCGTTACTACGCAGGCATGATTAGGGATTATTCGGATTTTTTGTCCAATTTTTAAATTTGTGTTTTGTTCGCTCACAATCGTACCATGCTCTTCTGTTAGTTGTGTAATTCTGAGCTCGGGAAAATTTATTACGGAGCCATAGTCATTCATTCCAAAGAGGTCTGACGTTAATACTTTTGACCCAGCATCGATTATTGCTCTATTTTTTGTTGGAGTTGACACTACAGTTGCTAAAACAGTTAAAGCAACTTTATCGTCTAAACAAATTTCTTTTTCGACAAGAGATCTATCATTAAATATATATGTTCCAATTCTATACTCTGTTGCAATGGGAATATCTTGGACTTTCCACATGTCAGGTGACCCGCCGATTGAAACTGTATTTACAGCGATATTTTTTTCTTCGATTAGCTTTTTTGCCTCAGATAAAAAGCTGTTAATTTTTTGAGCTTGGGAAATAGGAGGGTAGGTCATTAAACCCTTGAAAATTAGTCCAGGGCTTATATTTATCAATTCTGCTAATTCACATGCCTCTTGAGGATTTGTGACTCCACAACGGTTAGCCCCAGTATCACACTCAACTAATACGGGTAAAGCTTCCTTAGCCTTTTCAAATGTCTTGGATAGGCCTTTTATGCAAAAAGAGCTGTCAGCCACAACAGAAACCTTTACTTTCTTGGATAAATTTCGAAGAGCAGTTAATTTTTTTTTCCCAATTATATTGTAGGTAATAAGGATATCATCAATTCCACCCTCCGAGATTATAGCCTCGGCCTCGCTAATTTTTTGTGCCGTTACCCCTACAGCTCCAGCTCTTATCTGTAATTTGGCTAAGGCTGGGATTTTATGCGTCTTTATATGAGGTCGTAATTTAATACCAATACCGTCACAATATTTTTGATAAGTATTTATGTTTTCTTTAACAATATTCAGATCTACAATAATTGCCGGGGTATCAATCTCTTGAATCAGGTTCATTTCTTTATCCAAATTTACTTTGTTCGACTTCTATCAAAGTCTTGAGAGAAAGTCTAAAATGAAGTTATTTACTTCTGCAGGTTTTTCCTGCTGAACCCAGTGTCCCGCATCCTCTAGGAGACATACTGACAAAAGGTTTTCATAATTTTTACTAATTCTGTTCCTTAGATCTTCGCTACTTTCATAATTAGAGCCTGTGAAGAAATTTACAGGATCATATCTCCCAGTTAAGAAAGCAGAGGGTTGTTTAATTTTTGCATCTGTCAGCTCAAGTAAGTCTTCAAAATCAATTTGTTGCGCTCTGTATCTATTAAGAGGCCCTCGCATTCCACTATTTTCAAACTCGTTGACTAGATAGTCCATATCTTTTGCAGTCATCCAAGAGGGGTAATTGTCGAATACGGGTATACCATCTAGATATTTCGCATTAGGCCCTTTCGAGCTAGCATTTATAGCATTCTCTTTCTGATACCTCATTCCTCTCGCATCAATCGAAAAATAGGTTAGCTCCAAATATTTTCGTATATTTTCTTCAAACTCTTGTTCGGCAACACCTTCTTCTTGAAAATAGAGCTGATAGAAAAACTTGCCTTTATATATTTTTCTGAAGAGATCAATTGTTGAGATTTTACCTCTCGGAAAAAATGGTACTGATAGGCCTAAAACAGCAGATATTCTACTTGCATTTAAAACGGCAGTATTCCACACAATTGGGCCACCCCAATCTCGACCCATTAAGATAGCCTTTTCAAAGCCTAGAGCGTCTATAACACCAATAACATCTTTAGTAAGTTCCCTCATGCTGTAGGCTTCAATTTCATATGGCTTTGATGAGCCTCCATATCCTCTAACGTCGATAGCGGCTACGGTGAAGCCTTTTTCAGCTAACAATGGGATTTGGTGTCTCCAACTATACCAGCTTTCAGGACATCCATGGACTAAAACGATTAACGGACCTGATCCTTCTATTTTTGCACGTATTTCTATATTATTTGATTTTAAAATTTTAAAAGTCATTTTTCGCTTCACCTACTTCCTTCTAAAACCGACACTTTTGCCATCGCTTGCTCTTTCAAACTTTGCATCGCTTTTAATACGTCAAGATTAGATCCTGCCACTTGTTTTGAGGGAAAGATTTCAATAATAAAACCTGTATTATCACTTGATTTAAATAGATTCCTTTTTAACTCATCAGTTTCAATAGGCTGCGCTACTGCTTCAACTACAGACCATAAGGAAGGTGCCAATAGAGTGAAATTAATTGCTCTTCCATACATCAAGAAGTCTCGGCGGCTTGCATAGTTGTTACATAAGAGGCCATACCGTCTTTAGCTTTTTCATAGATCTTCATATGTTCTATTGAGTCGAATGCTCTTGACCAATATAAGTTAGTCCAAGTTCCTGAGGCTCTCGCGATATTCATTCCCGCCTCCATATCTTCATCGCTCTTAGCATCTACTACACAAAAAAAGCTAAAACTTTCAGTATGTGTAAAAAGAAACTCTCTTATGTTCATAGCAAATTGATCTGTTAGATTTCTAACAATTGGTAGCCTATCTTGGGGTTTGTTAAGCATACCACTGGCATATTCTGAATTTGTTTTTCCGTATATTATGTAAGTATTCATATTTAACCTTCATCTTAGAGAGTTTAAAGTATCAGCAATATCATTTTAAAATTCATAAAAATTTTATTACTATAATATATGACCACGATACATCAAACCTATGCAAAGTTAAATAATGTTGAGTATATTTAATGAACTTTAAACTTATTGTAGCTCGATGGATCCATAAATTTCTTATTCATACCGAATTGATGACAGAAAATATGAGATCCCCGAAAACGATCGGGCTCGCCTGGGTAGCTAGAACGTTAATGAATTATTCAAATGCGCAAGTAAGTATTGATATTGTAAATAGAATGAAACTGAAAAAAACCGATCATGTGCTGGAGTTGGGTGTAGGTAATGGATTAGCAATAAAAGAAATTGCAAAGATGAGTGGAAATAAGATAATTGGAGTAGAAATAAGTGCGGAGTTTAGAAGAAATCTGCTCAAAATGAAACTGCCTAAAAATATAGTTATTTTAGAAAATGACGCAAAAGATTTGAGCAATAAAATTCCAGATGGTTCTATAGATAAACTTCTAGCGATAAATGTAATATATTTCTTAAAGCCAATAGAAGAATATATCCTTGAGTTCAAAAGAATATTAAAAAAGGGGGGAATTGGTTATTTGGGATGTAAATTTGAAAGTATAAAGAATTTTGACATTGAAGTTGCCCCTAATAGAGATGAAGGAGCGATCATAACTCAACTATTAAACCTTGGTTTTAAAGCCTCAAGTAACTTTATAGATTTAGGTGAGGATAGATCGCGCTACACTCTCATTCAATTTGAAAAGCCATAGAGAGGAAAAAAGATGGAAAAGCGATATGCAGAGGATTTTAAAAAGGGGGACATTTTTGATCTTGGGGAGTATGCTTTTTCAGAGAATGAAATAATAGATTTTGCAAAAAAGTATGATCCTTTTCCTTTTCATACTAACAAAAATGCAGCAGAAAAATCTGTATTTGGCGGTATTATATCAAGTGGATGGCTAACAGCTCTTATTTGGCTTGGAATGATGCATAAAAGTTTTTTATCCTACGATACGATAATGGGATCACCCGGGCATGAGGAAATGACCTGGCCAAAACCAGTAAGACCTGATGACAAAGTGACTGGTCAATTAGAAATATTGGAGAGTAGAAAATCAAAAAGCAAACCCGGACTTGGTTTTGTTAGATACGAGGCGAAGTTGGTCAATCAAGACAATGAAATAGTATTTTTCACTAAAAGCACCTTGATGATTAAGTCTCGAATTTAATTTAGATATATTTTGTAACTAATTTGGAAAAGTTTTTTCTTGCGCCGAATTTTCGACCTAGAAGAAAAATACCTCCTAATTTTCTTTGAATGAAGAGGATTTGAGGATCGGGTAGCTGAAATTTATCTTTTTGGTTTATCAGTGTTGATGAAAGCAAGTTCAAATCCTCTGTAGAAATGCAATGTAGGAAATCAAATTCCTTATTTTTCCGTAAAGGCAAAGATAAATTCCAGATTATGTCTATAAGATAATTCTTTACCGAATTACTAGCATGAGGACTGAAGATCTTCAAAGTTATAAGAGCTTTTTCAACCATTTCCTTTCTATCAAGCGCTAAGCCGTTAAGAATATCTTTAAAGACTCGGATATTTTTTTTAGAGACTTTACTAGTTGCACCAAAGTCCAGTAAAACAATTTTTTTCGATGTAACATCAAATAGAAAGTTAGCAAAATTTGGATCTGTTTGAATTAAATTAAATTCAAATATCTCTTTGAAGGCAAGTTCCACTAAATTATTTATTATTGAATTTTTTGTTTTTTGATCACCATGTGCGACCTGATCAATTGTTACCCCCTTATGATAATCCATTGCCAAAATTTTTGTAGTGGTAAGTTTTTTATTAATCTTTGGTACAACAAATTTTTTATCTGTTTTAAGTAGACGATGAAAATTTTTCTGGTGTGCTGCTTCGAGCAAGTAATCGGTTTCGTTTAGTAACTGTGTTTTCCCAGCTTCAAGCAGTTTATCGAAATCAAAGGATTTTGGTAAGATTCCAAGGTTTTTAGTCACTAGTCTAATATTATTAATATCACTTTCTATGCTCTCTCCAATTTTTGGGTATTGAATTTTTAATATTAACTCCTTATTGCCGTATTTACACTTGTGCACTTGACCAATTGAAGCAGCAGCGATTGGCGTTTCATTGAATTCGGAGAAGATATCTAAAAAATCATCACCATAATTTTCTCTCAAGACCTCACCAAGTTGATAATTTGGCATATGAAAGTTTTTATTTCTTAGGTCACCAAGCATTTCACTTACTTGTTCTGGCAAAAAGTCATTTGCCTCAAGAGATAATAATTGCCCAATTTTTAATGCCGCACCTCTTAATTTTGCGAGTTCTTCTATAAAAGTGAGGATATTTTTTTCTTGAAATAGTAGGTTTTTTAACGCAGGAGATCGTCCACCAACTAATTCTTTTGTGCCGCCCACCACGATTGAGCTGGCAAACTTTATTGCTATTTTACCAAAACTTGATGCCCTTCTAAGCCTACCTTTGGGGACAGGAAATGACTTAGACTCAGTATTTTTGTCCATAAATGATCTGTTTTGGAAGCCTTAAGGTTTCTCTGGATTTACTTAGAATTACTGTACATTAAGCAAATGAGTTTAATAAAGTAGCCGTAAAAAACGGTCAAAAAAGCTACGCTAAAAGCAGATCCAAGCATTTGATCGGCCAACAGATTATTTAGACCTCGAGCCATCAAAACTAAGCCAATAAGGAAACCTAGCCAACCTATTATTACGGCTGCATCTCCCGTTAGTGAAATTGTTCTTTCATCAAATTTTCCTTTGCTCATAGCCAGTGCAGCAAAGAATGATGCAACGACAACTACTATAAGAGAAGGAAGGTCTATAAATGCGGTTAGACTTCCACCTAAGACTGCCGCATACATCATTACGCCAAATACCCCAATTAGTCCTAAAAAAAACATGAAATCTCTCCTAAAAATTTCTGATAACGTTAGCACTCAAAAAATAATAGGCAAGCATAAAGATTTTTAACTTTTATTCTTGGTCCAGCTCCATTGGGCAGGTGGGATCATTGGACCATTCGAGAAGCGAGTTATCATACAGAAAGAGTTTTTCTATGTCGAAAATCTTAGCAACAAAAAAAACAGTCGTGGCCGCTATACCACCTCCACAGTAGCTTACTATTGACTTATCAGTATCAATTAGAGGTTTTATCATAGCGTGCATTTCGGATGAAGGTAGGAATTTACCGGTATCATGATTAAGTAAATTTAATGCGGGAATATTTATGCTTTTTGGTATCCTTCCAGGCCTACCATAATGTGTTCCCCCACCACAAAATTGTTTACGTGTTAGGGCGTTTACAAAAATAAATTCGTCATCTTTCAGAGCTTCTTTCATTTTATTCTTATCAAAAATCGTTTCTTGACTACGAGCTCCTTGAAAATTTCCTTTCGCAAACACCTCTTCTCCTTTTGATAGAGGAAAATTCTGTTGTTGCCATGAGGCCAACCCGCCATTCATAATTTTTACATTCTTAGCCCCAGACATTGTTAATACCCACCACGCTCTTGTGATAGCCATGTGAAACCCAGACCCATAAAGAATAATTTCATCTTCATTATTTATCCCAATGCTCGACAGTTTTTCATTTAATTTTTCTTGCGAGACAATTGAAAAAGGTATGGGATTATCCTTTTCGGATAGATCATCAACCATATGTAAATAAGCCGAACCAGGGATATGCCGTTTTAAATAATCCTCATATCCACTGTGTATCGTTGAGGCGCCTACCTTTTTTAGTTCAAAGTAGACGGTGCAATCAATGACTTTGAAATTTTTAACGTCCAGTTTCTGATAAACATACTTTGGATCCACAATATTTTTTTCATAATTCTCCATTACTTTATTTTATCCTTTATTATTTTCCTGTCACCCATAGAATGATTTCATGAGTGCGTATACTGTAGATTTGGATTGGCTCAAAAGGGTAAGGGAAGATATAATCGACCCCGGTCAGAGGATAATTGATCCTCACCATCACTTGTGGCCAAAGACAGTTGCAGGTTCCTCAAATGTTAGGCGACATCGTCTTTATGACTATATGCTTGAAGATTTTTGGGAAGATACTGGCTCAGGACATAATGTGACAGATAGTGTTTACATTGAGTGTTCAGAGTTTTTTTGGAATTCTGAAAATGAGCATATTAATCCAGTTGGAGAAACTGAATACATAAAAGGATTAGCGCAACTTTCTTTAGAAAATAGTAAAAAGACAACAATTTCAGGAATAATTGGCCACGCAAACATGTTACTGGGAAAAGATGTGGATGAGGTTCTAGAGAGGCATCTTGATATTGGAGGAAACCTATTTAAAGGTATCCGGCATGCGGGAAGCTGGGATTTTAGTGACACGATAAATAATTCACATCACAATCCACCGAAAGACATGTATTTAATGAAAGAATTTGGGGAAGGGCTAAAAATTTTATCTGGAAAAGGACTTGTTTTTGAGGCATGGCAATATCATCATCAACTACTCCAAGTAGCCCATTTGGCAAGTAATAACCCCGATCTGATAATTATCTTGAATCATTTTAGTGGTCCGTTGGGGATCGGCTCTTATGCCACAATAAAAGAACAGGTTTATAAAAATTGGAAAAAAGATCTAAAGGAATTATCCCAGTATAAGAATGTCTTTGCTAAATTGGGGGGTTTAGCTATGCCAATAAATGGTCTTGGTTTTGAAGCAAACCCCAATCCTCCTACTTCTGATCAATTTATGGCACTTCAGAGACAATTTTATTTAACGACTATAGATTTTTTTGGATCAGAACGATGTATGTTTGAAAGCAATTTTCCTGTAGATAAGTATTCAGTCTCATATCAAGTTTTATGGAATTCCTTTAAAAATCTGGTAAAGGATTTTAGCGAAACAGAGAAGAATAATCTTTTCTTTAAGACAGCAAGTAATGTTTACAGTATTCCATAGAGACATTTAAACTTTTTCAAAATCGGTGCTTTCACTATTTTGTTTGGGTTGAACAAGGAATATCCCCATCATTATCATAGCTAAAGATATCCACACAAAAACCGAGTGGCTTTCACCTAGAATAATTATTCCCCAGACGACGCCAAAAAACGTCACAAGATATCCTACTTGAGATGAAAAAACCGATCCTGCTCTTCCAATGAGATAAATAAATATTGAGTATGCAGTAGCGCTGATGAACCCTAGACCTAAAGTTGAGATAAACAAATATAAATTTGTTGGCTGCAGTATAAAAAATTGATCCATTACTAAAGAAAGAAAAAAGGTGATTATTGCGGAGACAAAGGAAACTGCACAAACTAAGCGGATGGGTCCAAAATTTTGTAAGGCTAGTCTATCAATGTAGATATTTTCCAGGGCATAACAAAGAGCGCAATTAAGAGCCAGTAAGACCCAGGGAATGTCTCTTTTATCTGGCAAACTGTTTTCTGGAAGTATCAAAATTAGAAGAGCACAGAAACCAGTGATAAGGCCTATCACTCTTCTTCCCTTGAACTTATCCATTCTTAGCCCCAAGGCAATTAAATAGGTAAAGAGGGGAATTACCGACACTGAAATCGACAATACACCAGCGTCAAGGTGTTCAACACAAGCGTAAAAGATAATATTGGGGATAACTACAGATAGAAAAGTAATTATAACTATAGGAAGAAACATTATTTTTGGGATAATAATTTTTCCGTGCCTAAAAAATACATAAGCTAATAGAATGAGGCCACTAAAAAGACTTTGCCAGAAGGTCAACCCAATGGGAGTTCCACCAGCTGTTATAGCAATTTTACCAAGTGTAAAGCTCAGGCCCCATCCGAGACCGAGAATAATTAAAATTAAAAAGTTCACTGCCAATATTTCATAAGTTAGTTTTTATTCTTGGGGGGTTGGGGATTATTTCTTGGGTTTGAGTCAATCATCTTAATCTCCTCAATTTTATTTTCATCATTAAATTCTACTAAATCATTGTATAGAGAAACAGCAAGTTCCTTTTCATATATCTGTTCATCCCCAAAGTAAAAAGCGAATGATTTTGAGTGTTTAATCTGTTTATCCGGATCTTGAACTACTGACTTAGTCCAATGGTATAATGGGTAATTTTTAATATTATTTCTTTCAGCCTCTTTCACATAATCTAAAAATCCATCGAGCGTACACACGGGTCTAGTCTGATGTTTTCTAGCAATGTTATTTATTTTCTTAGATATATCCAAATTGCTCTCACTCCTTAAATCATCCGCTAAGTCTTGTGAAAGCTTTATTCTTACTTGGTACAACCATTCATTATTCATGCTTTGTAAACTCAAATTTTTGTCATGGAAAGAAAGCTGAGAACAGCAACTACTAATAATGAAGAACCCATTATTATGTTGATATATTTTTGTGTGCTAGGTTTTAAATTTACTTTTTCTATTGTTGAACCCAAAGCTAACCAAGCCACATGTAGAGGGATCCAGATCAAGTTCATAACGATAAATTTCCACGTTGTTTCTAAAACAAAATTATCTGGAAAGACCGCAAAACCAGTCAAAAGGATCGAGTGAAAGGCATACGCTTTAGGATTTACCAACTGGAGAAAAATGCCTTCGACCAGTGTAGGTTCTTTTTGAGGGCTTACGAAAGCAATTTCAGAGCCTCTAAACATAATTTTAAGTGAGAGATAGACTAGGTATCCTGATGCAATAAAAAGAAAAATAGTTCTCATTATTGGAATAGAAAAAATCACTGAAGCAAACCCGGTAATAACGAGAGCCCAAACTGACAGATAACCTATCGTTAATCCAATAAGAAACTTTAAACCAACGTTAAAAGAGTATGCTGCACCCACTCCTGCCAGCGCTAATACTGCTGGTCCAGGGGTAGCAATCATAAAAAAAACGGCAAAAGCAAAGGCTATCATTTTAGGTACGTGCTTCTCAAAGCTAGGTTACTTTTTTTCTATTTAAATATGCTGGGTTATCCCAAAGTCTATTGGACAGTATATTCTTCAAGACCATAACCGTTTGGATTATATCTTGTTCATTGATATAGAGTGGAGTTATGCCAAATCTAATAATATTAGGAGCTCTAAAATCTCCAACTATATTTCTGTCTATTAATGCCTGCATTATCGCATAACCAGATGGATGAGAAAAAGACACCTGTGATCCTCTTTCAGAGGAATTTATAGGACTCTCTAAATGAAGATCTGAACATGTTTGTTGGACCATATTAATGAATAAATCTGACAGCTTTATGCTTTCTCCTCTTAGTTTATGAAGGTCGAGGTCCCGAAAAATATCTAAAGATTTTTCTAAGATTGACATTTGAATAACGGGAGGTGTACCAACGCGCATCATTTCAATTGAAGCTGATTTCTCAAATGTATTATTGAAATCAAATGGTGCCTTATGACCAAGCCAGCCTCTGATTATTGGGTAACATTTTTCTATCAAGTCGGGTCTTACATATATGAAGGCAGGTGCACCTGGCCCACCATTTAAAAACTTGTATGTACACCCGACAGCAAAATCGCAATTAATCTCTTTAAGATTTAAAGGAACAGCTCCAGCACTGTGTGCTAAGTCCCAGATTATGGTTGATCCATTTTCATGAACTTTATTTGTGATATTTTCTATTTCAAACATCGCCCCAGTCCGATAATCGACATGGGTAAGTAATACTGTGTTAACCTGCTCATCTAGCGAGGATATAAGCTCATTTTTTTTTACTTTCTTAAGCTCAAATTTTGCGTTCACACTATCAACGATGCCTTCCGCTATATAAATGTCTGAAGGAAAATTATCAATATCAGTAAGTATTATATTTCTTTGGGGATTAAGTTTTATTGCCGCTGCCAAAGCTTGGTAAGTCTTTATGGAAAGAGTGTCCCCAGCTACTATCGAACCTTTATCCACACCGATTATATTAGCGATTTTATTACCAACAGTTATTGGCTGTTCCATCCAATTAGATTCATTCCATCCCTTTATCAGCTTTCCACCCCATTCTTTAGCAATTACGTTTTGTGATATAGCCTCTATGCCTTTCAGTGGAGGGCCTAGGGAGTTACCGTCCAGATAGATCATACCTGATGGGATATTAAATAGTGATTTTCTATATATTGAGTTCATGTTAGTTGCGGCTAAAATTATGATCTACTTGTTATATAAAATCTAACTATTCTTGGATAGAGAAATCTATTTGAAACAGTAAACTTATGGATTTATAATTTTACAATGAGAAAGATCCTATTATCGTGAAATCTATTCCAATATACCAGGTAGATGCATTTTCTAAGAAAGTATTCTCGGGTAATCCTGCCGCGGTTTGTATCCTTAATAATTGGTTATCCGACAGAGTAATGCAGGATATAGCATCTGAAAATAATTTATCTGAGACTGCATTTATAAACATTAACACTAAACCTTTTGGTATTAGGTGGTTTACGCCCGAATGTGAAATGGGGTTGTGCGGCCACGCAACATTGGCAAGTGCTCGGGTTTTGTTCGACGAATATATGGATAGAGATCAAAAAGAGATTACTTTTTCTGCACAGAGAGGTCTTCTGAAAACAATTAAAAAAAGCGAGCAAATCTTTTTAGATTTCCCCGCTGATGAACCAATCGAACAAGATATTAATAATGTTATAAGAGAGAGTGTAGGGGCTAATATCCAGCAATTGTTTAAGGGTCGTGATGATTACTTAGCAATTTTAGATAATGAAGCTAGTATTAGAAATATATCCGTAAACATGGGCAAAGTATCCGAGCTCGACGCAAGAGGATTGATTGTCAGTGCTCAGGGTGATGAGTATGATTTTGTTTCACGATGTTTTTACCCAAAATCCAAAATAGATGAGGACCCAGTAACTGGCTCGGCTCATACTCTTCTCATTCCTTATTGGGCAGATATTTTAAAAAAGAATAATTTAAAGGCCTATCAATGTTCTGAAAGAGGAGGAGCGCTCATTTGTGAGCTTAAAGGGGAACGGGTATTTATTGGAGGCTATACGGCGCGCTACTTAGATGGGAACATATACTTAAATAGTAAAGATTGATAAGGCAATTCAATGAAGCCAGCCATAAAAGTACTTGGGGTTCCTGACGATATAAACTCCTCTTTTATGAGAGGGTCGAGTGCTGCTCCACCTTTAATTAGAGAGGCACTGTATTCTGCTTCTTCAAATTTGTTTTCTGAATCAGGTTTGAACTTGGATCAAAAAGGTATCTGGGAGGACCTCGGCGATATCGAATTCGCAGGTGAGGTGGCAGTAGAAAACTTTAAAAAGATTAAAACTTTTGTAAAAGATGTTTTGGTTTCAAATCAAAAACTGGTTTCCTTAGGTGGAGATCATTCGGTTTCGTGGCCCATTCTAGATGCTCATTTGGATATATGGGATGCCCTAGATATTCTCCATATTGATGCACATCCAGATCTTTATGATAGTTTATTAGATAATAAGCTCAGTCACGCGTCACCCTTTGCAAGAGTAATGGAGACAGGTAGGGTTAATAGATTAGTTCAAATAGGGATCCGAACCTTGAACAAACATCAGCGTGAACAGGCAGAAAAATTTGAAGTCGAGATGTATCAAATGAAAGATCTCAGTAAGTGTAGTTCATTAAGCTTTTCAAAACCTGTATACTGCAGTATCGATATCGATGCTTTAGATCCAGCATATGCCCCAGGGGTTTCTCACTTTGAACCGGGTGGATTATCAACACGTCAAGTAATAGATTATATTGCTGGGTTTAAGGGACGGCTGATTGGTGCCGACATTGTGGAGTATAATCCAAAAAGAGACTTTCATAATTTGACGGCAATGGTCGCCGCAAAATTATTGAAGGAAGTAATTGCGCGTATTTATCATGATAATAGCTAAAAAAATTAGGAGTACTAATGGAAAATGGATTTAAAGACGAGCTAACAGAAAGGTTGATGCTGTATACTGCTATAGACAGTCAGAGTGATGAGCTTTCCAATAAATCGCCGAGTACGGATCAACAGCTTGATATGCTAAACTTATTGAAGGAAGAGCTTCTTGGCTTAGGAGTTGAAGACGTTAAGCTCACGGACTATGGAGTAGTATTAGCTACAGTGCCCGGAAATATATCAGCACCAGCTGTCGGATTTTTAGCGCATGTGGATACAGCACCACAATTCAATGCTTCAGGTGTTAAGCCGAGGTTAATTAAGGGCTATAATGGGGGAGATATCACATTTCCTGATGATCCGGAGTTGACCCTTTCGCCAAATGAGTTCGAATACCTAAAGGATAAAAAGGGTGATGATATCATAACCGCGTCCGGAACTACATTACTTGGAGCTGATGATAAAGCTGGTGTCTCGATAATAATGACAGCAATTAATCACTTATTACAAAGTTCTGAACTAAATCATGGTCCCATCCGGGTGGCATTTACTCCAGATGAAGAAATAGGTCGTGGTGTAAAAAACCAATTGGCTACTGATCTCGGCGTAGACACGGCATACACCTTTGATGGGGGTAAAATCGGAGACTTAGAATATGAAACCTTTTCTGCAGATAAAGCGGAGGTCAAAATTAAAGGTGTATCGATACACCCTGGTTTAGCTAAAGATAAGTTGGTAAATGCTATCCACATTGCAGCAAAGCTTATTAGTACTTTGCCTCAAACCACTCTTACTCCAGAAACTACGGAAGATAACGAAGGTTTTATTCATGCTACAGATATGGTTGGAGGGTCCTCTCAAATGACGCTTCGCTTTATTTTACGTGATTTTGAGCTTGCGGGCTTAAAAGAGAAAGGTGATCTTTTAAAGCAGGTATGTGAGGTGATTAACTCCTCAGAGCCAAGAGCAGAAATTACCTGCGAAATTACACCACAATACAGAAACATGCGTTATTGGCTTGAGAAGAATATGAGGCCTGTTGAGATAGCTAAGAAAGCTATGGAAAACTTAGATATTGTCCCTTACTCAAAAGCTATAAGAGGTGGCACAGACGGATCGTTGTTAACTGAGTTGGGTATACCTACGCCAAACCTATTCACGGGCATGCAAAACATTCATGGTCCTTTAGAGTGGATTTCCGTTCAAGATATGGAAAAAGCTACACATTTATGTTTGGAAATCATAAAGGAGTTTTCAAAAGAAAATTAGCTGTTTTTTAAGATTGAAGGAGTAATTAGCTTGCTTTTAATCGTCCCTCTAGAGCATCATCTATAGCTTGCTGTCCCCAATGCAATCCACATTCATATTTGCCAAAAATAAAGTTATCATTTGCATTCGTTGACAAGCCTGCCTGAATGGCCTCGCCAATCTCAAAATCCTCATTAAACACTTCTTTGACAACATTGTAATTTTTTTCCCAATATTGTTTAGCCTTATCTGTATTTGCTGGTTCAGATATAAGCATCATACATTTAAATACACAAGTGCCTGGACCCGTTGGGATTATTGAATGTACATAGACATGGTCTGTCATAATTTGGACAAAGTTACATGGAAATAAATAATTTTGTGTCATAAAATATTTTCTATATGTCCATTCTTCTTGTGGTTTGCCTTTAAGCTCCCTTATATTCCATAATGGAACTGAGTGACGCACATGGGGATAGTGATTGGTAAAAACGCTTTGATTATCTAGGTACCCAGAACACGCAGTATGTTCATGCGCTGAGCAAAAATGATAATTTTCTTGAAAGCCCTCCAAAGCTAATCTCCAGCTCATGTTTCTTGGCAGCGTCCATTTTTTGTAAATTATATGATTATCTAAGTTCAAAGCATTAAATTGACTCTCCATCGGAGCCAACCATTTTGCCATATCTACCCGCTTTGCATCTGCAGATGGTCTAACCCATACCATTCCAAAATGCTCGTATACTGGCAATTCCTTGAGTCCATACTTGCTTTTATCTAAGTTATCAAACCCAAATGGTTGTGGCATTCCTCTTAATTTTCCATTGAGGTCATAAGTCCAGCTATGATACGGACATGAAAAAGTCTTAGCTTTTCCACACTCACGCCCTTCGACTTTTGCGCCCCTATGTCGGCAAACATTCATGAAAGCTTTTAACTTATTGTCATTATTTCTTGTAACTAATATTGGTACTCCGGTATCATTGTGGGTGATAAACTTTCCGGGTTCCGATAATTCGCTTACATGCGCAACAATAATTGGAAACTCACGAAAAAGTGTATTGATTTCAGCATTCAATTTTTTTGGATCATTGTAATTAGAAACCGGATTATGCATTATTTCATCAGTCATAGAAGTTTTACCGGTTTCACAATACTCAAGTATTTGCTCAATAATTTGTTTTTCTTCTTTTGTTACCATTTTTTTTCTTTAAGACTTATCTTCAACTTAGATAATATCATAACTTATATTTTATTTGAAACTACAAATCATAAGCTTCAAGCGTCAAATAAATACCCTACAAATATTGACTCCCTTTTGACTGAAGCTTAACGGCTGTTTCATACTCTTTTTTCAAAATGTCTATAATTTCTTTAATTGTTTCTGGTTTTTTAACGTTTCCAACGCCTTGCCCAGCACTCCAGACTGTTTTCCACGCTTTTGATCCCGCATGCATATCTCCTGAAAAATCAATTTTTGCTATTTTCTTTGTATCGTCAAGAGATAGCCCAGAAGCTTCGACGCTTGCTTTCATCCAGTTTCCAAGTGCTCCCGTGATGGCACGCGATTGGATCAAGTCTTCCATTTTACTGTCCCAGACCATTTGTCTGTAGGCATCGGATATTAACGTTTCTTGAGCTGCCAGAAATCTTGTACCTATATAGGCAAAATCAATACCAAGGGTTTCAGCAGCACGTATGCTCCTACCATTGCTAATTCCACCACCTACCATTATAGGGCCATCAAAAAACGATCTTACTTCATCGAGAAAGGGCATCAAGGCATACTCACCAGTGTGGCCACCAGCACCGGTACAAACAAGCACTAAGCCATCGGCACCCCTATCAATTGCCTTTCTTGCAAAAGAGGGAGAGTTAACATCCGCAAATACTAGTCCACCATATGCATGAACCTGCTGTGTCACCCTATGCGGTCCTCCAAGAGCTGTGATAACTATTTTTGGTTTAAATTCTTCAACAAGTGTAATTTCTTGATCAAAGCGTCCATAGCTGTTGTGGGTTATCATATTAAATGCCCATGGGGCATCTTCTTGGTTTAATTTAGTATCGATTATTTCAAACCAACTTCTTAAATCATCAATAGAACGGGCGTTTGGGCCAGGAAAACATCCCATAAGGCCTTCTTTGCATGATTGGATCACAGCGTCAGGCCCTGAAACAAGAAACATCGGAGCTACTACCGCCGGTAGCTTTAAGCGCTTTTTAATCGAGAAAAGAATTTTATTAGACATCGGTTGCTCTTAAAATTTATCTTTCCGTTTAGGAAATTCGGATGTGAAGTTCAACAATTACTTTAATATTTAACAAATTTATAGTTATTTTTACTTAGTATGTATATAATACTTACATGGCTTTCTTTGAATCAAATTATTGGCATCCCTCCGTTGCAGCAGACATTGTTTTATTGTCTCTAAGACAAAAAAAACTTTCAGTTTTACTTGTCAAACGCTTGGATCATGAAAATGGATGGGCACTGCCTGGCGGTTTTTTAGAAAAAGGTGAAGATCTTGATCAATGCGCACAAAGAGAATTATACGAAGAAACAGGAATTCGAGTTCCCTATATTAGTCATTTTGCTAATTATAGCGATCCAAGTAGAGACAATCGACATCAAGTAATTTCAGTTGCCTATTTAGCGGTACATCCTTCAGGAAAGTTGAGGATTAGGGCAAACTCTGATGTTTTTGATGTTAATTGGTTTAATGTGGATAGTTTGCCAGACTTATGTTTTGATCATAATAAAATTTGTAGTGATGGGATTAAATATTCACGGCTATTAATAGAGAGAAAGCCCTCTCTAGCTTTTGCTTTTCATAAAGATGGTTTTACATTAACAGAATTACAACAAACATTTGCTGCTTTTGGGGGACAAAAATTTAGTCCTAAGAACAAAAGGAATTTTCGTTTATGGTTGAAAAATTATTCAGACGGTAAGGGATTAGTTAGAGAAACGGATAAGTTTAGAGAAGGAAATCACAGACCTGCCCGAATTTATGAGCCAAATCTCGAAGCGTTGATTGAACATAATCAAGAATAATTATTTTATATGCCTTTGAACTACTTTTCCTTCTAGATACCAAGCCTCTCATGGCTGTATTTCTGCAGTTTTAAAATGT
The DNA here is from genome assembly GCA_902574225.1 of uncultured Alphaproteobacteria bacterium. Taxonomy (GTDB): domain Bacteria; phylum Pseudomonadota; class Alphaproteobacteria; order Rhodobacterales; family Rhodobacteraceae; genus CACIJG01. The sequence continues at coordinate 2,747 of CACGMO010000009.1, read as the reverse complement.
TTATCCCTTCGGATAAGAGATTCCTCAGCCGATTGCTTATCTGGGTAAATGGAGACCGACATTGCTGTGGTTGGGCCCGTTTTTATAGTCAATAGGATCTCAGCAGTTGGAAAAAGCGTAGGCGCATCCTTTTCATACAATTCAGCTCTTTTATTTAGATCATCCTCTGTCTCAAATTCTAACATATTTATTCGTGCAACACTCATTCCCTTCTCCTTAATTAAATTAATTATATCCAATAACAATTGAGTTTATATTTTCCCTGATATTTTAAAATCTATTTTCAACAAAAACCAATTTAGCTCTATATCTTCTTATGTTATTATAGAAATAGATTTTTCAGACTGGGATAAAATATTGAAAGACTCTAGCGAACAAAAGTTTATAGGACAAAGAATACCAAATGGTATGCTCGAGGATAACTATCCAAGAAATATGTGGTGGGTTGCAGCGCGCTCCGACGAGATAAAAGAAAAACCGATTCCGCGTTGGCTACTTGAAACTCCAGTTGTACTATATCGCTTAGAGGATGGCACTCCTGCAGCATTATATGATCGATGTCCACATAGGTGGGCACCTTTATCTGAAGGACATGTTGAGGGAAACAAAATTATTTGTCCTTATCACGGCATGCAATTCAATATCGAAGGACACTGCACAAAAGCCCCAACTCAAAAGATGATGCCAAAGACTGCCCAAATACCCTCATTCAAGGTTTTGGAACGCGGTGCTTTTCTTTGGATTTGGATGGGTGATCAGGACGCTATAGATTGTGAGCCTCCAGATGTCAGCTATCAAACGGATAATGATTGGACCTTTTTAGGCGGCTACTATGATGTAAAAGCAAATTGGGTTTTAATAAGAGAAAATGTCATGGATTTAACACATATTGCTTTTCTCCATAAGAATACTTTCAAGCAAAATGACTGGATAACAGCTCCGGATAGTTATTTAGATGGTGAAACAATCTGTTATGAACAAGAATTTGATTTAGCACCTCTTTCCCCATTGTTTTGTGCTGGAATGGGCCTGCCAGAGGATAAACCAATTTTGAGAAAGCAAGTAGGTAGAATGCCTACCTTGGCCATATCATTTTCTGATTGGAATGTGACCGATCCTAATCCAGAGGAAGGAGCTAGATCAAAGTTTATTATGCGTGGTTGCCATATAGTTACTCCCGGAAAAAAAGGAGAGACACATTATTTTTGGGGGGCAGCGTTTGATGTGCCTCAACTAAACGAAGATGTTATTAATAAGACAAAAAATAGCGTTACAGCCGCATTCGATGAAGATAAGCACCTATTAGAAATAATGCAGAAGCAAATTCAGGATGATCCCACTGGCATGAGCTACCTTGAGGTAACTCTTGGCGCAGATGGTGCTGGTATATTGGTAAGAAAGCTACTAAATAAAAAACTTTCTGAAGAGGGACGAAGTTTACAAAAATGACAACCTGCTGAAACTAAAAAATTCAACTCTTAGATAGTCTTTCAATCTCTTCTAATATCTTCAAAGCCTCTGTTCTAATCTTCTCATTTCTTATAGAATCAAGTCGACTGTTATTAAAACCGTTTTTTTTAGATCTGAGGAAATATTCTACTGCGTCTTTTTTATTTCCTTTTTTAAACTCTAATATTGAATAAATGGCTAAAACCCTTGAGTTCATGTCACTCGCTGCTATTTTTTGCCCGATTAATTCATAAATTTCGGAATGTTGACCGTTTTCGTAAAGTTGAGTTACCAATAGACCGGTTTGAAACCAACCTGGATCATTCGGCACTATTCTTAATAGCTCTTGTAGACGTTCAATAGCTTCCTCTATTTGCCCACATCTGCTGTAAACACCAGAACCAATTAGCAGTGTTTCTTGATTGCTACCTTTCTTTTCTGCTGTATCAATATCAGCAATAGCTTGTTCACAAGAGAACCCAAAGCGTCTGAGGCCAATTAATGCGCGTGCGTTGTAAGCATCAGAGTTTTCTGGGTGAAGGTCAATGTTTCTATTAACTATGTACTTTAATCGTTCAAGATCTTCTTCCTTATTTTTGGAAAGGTTCAAATCTAGTCGTTGGTGGATCTGCCAAGACTCTAAAACATAAATGGTAGTATGTTCTTCACCATACCGGTTCCTTAAATCATCCAAAATTTCTTGAGCTTTTGCATGACTCTTTGAATCATAAGTTCTCCATAATTGGATCCAATTTAAAAATTTTGTGAAGTCTTCCATGGAGTCAAATCTGCTTACCCACATTTTGAGATGACTACCAGACCCAAGGTCTATCTGAAGGATTTCAAGAATTTGGTCACTCAGTTCATCTTGAACTTTAAAGATTTCGTCCAAAATAAAATCACGTTTTTTTGTTTCTACTATCTCTCCTATTTTAAGATCTGAAATTTCCAAATTTAATCGGGCATTTTTGCCCATTACTTGCATTGAACCTCTTATAATGAAATTAACACCATATTCATCCCGTATGGCTTGATCCGTCATATTGGTCTTTTCACTATGGTAGCTCGTGCTACTAGAAAGAACTCTTAACCCATTATAACTTGCAAATGTGGAAATCATGCTTTCAGTGATACCTCTAGCAAATCCCTGTTGATCCTCGGACAATCCTGTAGCTTTTATTGGTGCAACCATGATAACTGGTTTTGAGGTATCCATAACCAAAGGTTTTTGAGCTTCATTTTCGTTTGAATTGATGAAGAAAAACACTCCTACAATTACAACCAGAGCCGCAGCAACA
>CACGMO010000008.1:20000-70383 GCA_902574225.1 uncultured Alphaproteobacteria bacterium | reverse complement strand
GGCGGCGGAATGGGAGACCCCGGTGGCGGAATGCCCGGAATGCCTCCTGGTGGCGGAATGGGAGACCCTGGTGGCGGCGGAATGCCTGGTCCTGGGGGTGGAGATCCTGGTCCTGGTCCCGGCGGTGGAGATCCTGGTCCTGGTCCCGGTGGTGGAGATCCTGGCCCTCCTCCTAGTGGCTGAGGTCCCGAAAACGAAGAATAAATTATTAAAATATCGCCCTGAGCGTTTTAAAAACATTTTCAGGGCGATGTAAAGATTTGATAAAATAGGTTGGTTACTAAACCTATGATCTAATTAATGGGCAGTATAAATATAAGACTAATGCAAACTGATTTAAGAAGACTTCCATATTAAAATATAATGTTCTTACAAACCACAATAATTTCGTCTCTGGTGATCTTCCTTATTTTTCTAAAAGTCCATATGGTTTTAAGGCAGATATTAATTCATTGAGATAAGTCTTGTCTCTAGCGGTAATATATTCCTTATGAATAATTTCACCTGTTTTACCCTTTCCGTCGATGGCTTTATGTAGCTCGAACATTTTTTTTGCCTTCTTTTTACTTCCCTTCATCTCATACAGATAAGCAAGCTGCAAATATAATGTTTGGTCAACCCCACTCCAATTATGCTTTTCATTTAATTTCGTAAGAGCGAAGCTCTCAGATTTCTCATATTGTTTATTTTCAATTAAAGCGTGATTGTACATATAAAATATCCACGCCGCATGGTGGGGATTCGACAACATTATTTTTTCATAGTTTTCAATTGCTTCTTCTAACCTGCCACAGGAGTGAATAACTAGATTTACCATACCTAAATCTGAATGATCTTTTGAAGCTTGTAATAGAGTAGGTATCCTTCCACAGGCTTCATCAAACTTTTTTAAAAATAATTCAATTAAGCCTGCTAGAGCTTTAGGCGTTGTCCATTCGGGAAACTCATCAATAGCATTCAATGCAATGGTATAGGCTTTCTCCATATCCTTTTTTGGGTTGTCAGAGATCCTCATTGTAACCTTTCTCCAATTAACCCAAGCCATCATAAAATTTAATCGCCGGTTGTCGGGATCTAACTCAATAGCTTTTCTCCAAAGCTTTTCAGCTTTTTGACTTCCCTCCACAGTTTTAAGGCCAAAAGCAGACCAAGCGTTAAGATAATTTCTATACGCCTCTGGGTTAGTAAAATAGTTTATATCGGATAGCTGTGAACCCCGTGTTTTAACACTAAGCTGTTCCAGAATTGCTAAACTTATCTTTTCTTGAACAGGGAAAAGCTGTTTTAATTCTCCAAAATCAAAAAGCTTTGACCATACAACCTCACTTCTCTTAAGATCAGTCATTTGCAATGTGACACGAAAGGCTCCCTCGGTACCCTGAACATCTCCTCTCAGAAGATATTGAACCCCATAGTTCTGTGAAATTTCTTCGTCAGTATAATTTTTTTCTTGAACATATTTCCCGGTGCTGGAAGAAGATACTAATATTGAGTCATTAATAGATAATGTGGAGATTATATTGCTTGTTACCCCAAATCCGATGAAATCATTATCAGAATTTCCTGTTTGATTTTCAAAAGGTATTACCAAAATTGAGGGTTTATCAATTGGCATTGTTTGGGTTTTGCTTACTGGTTTTGTATCTGATTGGAGATAAAAAATAATTCCAATAGTTACAACTGCGAATACGGAGGCTACCATCCCTAAATACCGGAGTATCGGCTTTGAAGATTTTCTTAGAGTTCGCTTTTGCGATTTACTCAAAAGAATATCATAGGCATGAAATTCGTTTTCTTTAACTTTTTGTAAACCAAGATCATTGAAGGATAAATCTACTTTTCCTTCAACCAAATCAAAAATTGACTTGGAAATTGTTACTCCCGAGGGTTGAGCCAAGGCCTCTAGTCTCGCTGCAATATTAACGCCATCTCCAAGAAGATTTCGCTTTTCTTTTATTACGTCACCCATATGTATTCCAACTCGAAATTGTAGCTTAATTGGGAGATCATTCTGAGAGTAAAATTTATTAAGTCGTTCTTGAAATTCAGATGCGCATTCAACAGCTGATACGGCACTAGGAAATTCGGCAAAGAAAGAGTCTCCACCAGAATTAAAAAGCCGGCCTTCATATTTTTTGAACAGATCTTTAAGAATATTTTCGCACGCTCGAAGAGTTTTTACTGACTCATTCTCATTTTTTTCCATATGCTTGCTATAGCCAACGACGTCAGTTGCAAAAATAACAGCTAGTTTTCTATTTATGGTGTTAATCGCTATGCTCTCATAAAATTTTATATACAGAACTAATAATCAAATATATAGCAAATGGGTAATTTGTGTATATTAAACTTGTTTGGTAAGCGGTTCTAAGTAGCAAAATTATTAACAAAAATGGAGTGGACGCATTGATCGCTGTAATAAGCTATTTTGATAGTAATCCAGAGCCTTTAAATTGTGAGAGCGTTGTAGCAGAAAAAACTTCAACCTCTCGTGATGGTTTTTATTTTGTCCCTTTGAATAAAGATGACGTGCCCTTGGGAGCTCAAATAATTTTAAAAGAAGAACCAATAGAAGGGCTGAAGAAATATTTGTCGACTAAAAACTTTCAGGGTATTGGTCCGAAGAATGCTGATACCATAGCGCAAAATATTGGAATTAAAGTTATCAAGTATTTACATGAACGCAATGTAAACATACTTGAAGAAAAAACGTCAAAGAAACTTTCCGACGCTTTGTTAGGAGGATGGGATTTAGATTATGAAAACTCAGGGTTTGAAATCTTATTTTCACAAATTGGCTTTTCATATACACAAAAGAAATTTGTTAAAGACGAGTTTGGGAATAAGTTTTTTGCTGAAATACATAAAGATCCATATATGTTGCTTCAAAGAATTCCTAGACTCAGTTTCGATAAGATAGAGAGTATTATTTCAATTTTTGGAATTGAAGTATCTTTAGATCAAAAAATAGTTGCCGCTACTAGGCATGCACTTATGCAAAGTGAAGCCGAACGTGGCAATACCTGTGGGCCTTTAGAGAGGGTTTTACTGAGAACTCAAGAAATAACAAAAAATGACGTTGAAACAATTCAAACAGCTATTAACAGCCATGAGCATTTATTTAATAATTTCAAAGTGCAGGATAAAAATTTTTTAGAAACCATAGAAGCATGTGAACGAGACAACGATATCGCTCAACAGATCTGTTTGATAAAAGATAATTTCAAACCAATAAAGGGAAAGCAGTTTTCGGCTAACAAAAATGCCACTAATCCTTTATCAGAAGAACAAGTGCAAGCAATCCAAAATTCATTAGAAGCAGGAGTTTCGATTATTACTGGTGGCCCAGGAACAGGTAAAACAAGAATTATAGAAGGCCTCGCTCAAGTTTTAGTCAACGGCTTTAGAAAGACAATTCGTATCTGTGCCCCAACGGGACGAGCAGCAAAACGAATAGCTGAAAATCAAGCATTAAAAAAATTTCAACCTTCGACAATTCACATGCTAAAAGCGATGATTGATTCATCTGCTAAGGATATTGAGTTTGATACTTTGATTGTGGATGAATCCTCCATGATCGATATAAATTTATTCAATGATTTGGTCAAAATGGTACCTTTAGGGTCACAACTTATTTTTATTGGAGACGTTGACCAACTCCCTCCTGTCGGCGCAGGGCAACCATTTTTAGATTTAATAAGATCAAAAAAAATTGTTGTTAGCAGATTATCAAAGCAATTTCGACAAGGCAGTGATAGCGTAATCCCAAAAGTAGCTAGAGCAATAAATAGAGGCGAGTTAATAGAATTCTCTTCAGATTTTTCTAGCTCAGGCTTTTCATTTGTAGAAGTTGAAAAGGGTCAAGTTGTCGATAAAATTATTGAAGTAGTTGATTTTTTTACCGGGAATAAAAATGGCAGTATAGATTTTGACAAAACACAAATTCTTTCCCCAATGCGCCGTTATTCAAGTGGTCTTGTAAATTTGAATACAATTATGCAAAAAAAATATAACCCTAATGGCGACGAGGTTTTTTCAAAAATGGAGGGTGAAAAAGAAATAAAATTTTGTGCAGGTGATAAGGTGATATGTACACAAAATGATTATGATATTGATGTAAGAAATGGCGATATTGGTTACGTTGTAAATAAAGTTGGAAAAAATATTAGAGTGGAGTTTGATGGAGAAATGAAACTCTTTCATAACAATAAAATAGATTATTTAGATTTAGCGTATGCTATAACGGTTCATAAGAGTCAAGGTTCTGAATACCCAAACGTCGTGATGCCAATAGTGGATGATCATCGCATAATGCTTACGAGAAAATTGATATATACGGCAATCACAAGAGGGAAGCAGAATGTCTGCTTAATTGGGAGCAAAAGAGTATTACGAGAAGCACTTAAAAAGGTGTTTTTGAATTTACGGTATTCTAATCTCAATCAAAAAATTGAAAACGCTAACATAAACTTATTTCACCAAAACTAGGTTAGTAAGATACTTATTTTACAAAAAGGAAAAATTTGATGATCATCAAAGCACCCATAAAATTAATTGGTAACAACGGATCACCCTACACACGAAAGATGGTCGCCTTATTAAGGTATAAGCATATCCCGTATAAAATTATCTGGGGAGAGCCAGACGAATATTTAGACCGGAACAATATCGAAAAACCTAAACCAGTTTTACACCCAACCTTCTTATTCGAAAATTCTGAAAAGAAAATTATGGCAGTTACTGACTCAACCCCTATCATTAGAAAGCTAGAGAGCAAATTCACGAGCCGCAGCACTATTCCCTCAAACCCAGTTTTGAGATTTTTAAACTATTTGCTTGAAGATTATGGTGATGAGTGGGGAACGAAATTTATGTTTCATTACCGATGGTATGATGACAAGGACATTGACAATGCAGGGACGTTGTTACCCCTTTATGCAAACTCCACTCTTACAAACGAGGAACTTAGTTATAAAAAAGAAAAAATAGCACAGCGCCAACTTGGAAGGGTTTGGGTTGTAGGATCGAACAAAAAAACAGCACCTCTTATAGACCAATGTTTCAAAAAAATTATAAGCATTTTAGAGGATCATTTCATTAACTTCCCCTTTTTGCTTGGATCCCGTCCATCTTCTGCAGATTTTGCTTTCTTTGGACAATTAAGCCAATTGGTAGGATTTGATCCTACACCTCGTTCTATAATAGAGAAAAACTCAATGCGCACTATGGCTTGGGTAGGAAAAACAGAAGACCTTTCTGGATTAGAACCCGATAGCGAAGATTGGATCAATGACTCAAAGCTTCCCGAAACCATAAAAAGAATTTTTTGTGAAGTTGGAAAGACATATGTCCCAACTATGCTAAAGAACGAAGAAGCTTTTAATAGTGGTGAAGAAAAATGGAGTGCAGAAATTTTAGGTCGTGAGTGGGAACAAAGAACATTTCCCTATCAAGTAAAATGTTTAAAATGGATTCGTGAAGAGTTCAGAAGTCTTGGTGACAAAGATCAACAAAAAGTACTTAACTTACTCAAAGATACAGACTGCGAAAGGATCTTGAATTAAATAAATGCCCTAATTTTGTAAAGTCATTTATCTGGCCTTAGATTCAAGATTATTTTCTTTGTGGTAGGTATTATCTTCTCATATACGTGAGAAAGAATTTCAATCCTATCAAAAATAGTTGGGTTATTTAATAGGTATTCCCTCAGATTTTCTCCAAAAACCTGTCTTAATTGTGTTCCTATATTAATTTTGCAAATGGCAGTGTTTTTTGCTAACCAATGAAGTTGAGTGGTCTTTATACCGGACCCGCCATGAATAACAAGTGGGCACTTTACAAATTTTTCAATTTGAGAGAGTAGTTTGGTGTCGACTTCTGTTGCCTTCTCCTGTTCGAGATGAGTGTTTCCAACAGAAATTGCTAAAGCATCTACCTGCGTAGCTGCATAAAACTTTTGTGCAAGTTTGGGCTCAGTAAACTTAGACTTTATCCCTTGATCGTAACCAACAACTCCCAGCTCTGCCTCTACAGATGCTCCATAATTTTTTGCAAGCTCCACAGCTTTGCATGTCATATCAATGTTTTCGTTAAGTTCCATGTTTGACCCATCAAACATAATTGATGAAAAGCCATTATCTAGAGCTCTTTCGCACTCTTTTAAATTAGTAGAGTGGTCCAATAGAGTTACGATATTAATTGATGCATCTTCTGCAAGTTTTTTTAACATTGGCCCCATTATTTCTATAGGAGTGTTTTCGCGGCAATTTGGTCCAACTTGCAAGATAATTGGGCAGCTAATTTCTTCTGCTGCCTTTACATAATATTTTGCATCTTCCCATCCCAGTATAACTAAACCTGCAAGTGCGTACCTCTTGCTTCTAGCAACGTGAAGCTCTTGGCTGAGTGTAGATAAAGTCATTTAAATTTGGCTATCATATCTTTAATGCCAGGTATAGTTTCGACTTGCCAGCTATATTCAGGTTGAAAATATTGAACTAAAGATCTCTGAGATTTACCGGCTAAAATTGTGAAATAGTACATCTGATAACCTGGAGCGACCACACAAGGATGATACCCCTTATCAATTACAAAAGTTGATCCATCCACTATATGATGCGCATCTCCAACCTTTTTATTTTCTCCTTGCAATAATTGAAGAGCAAATCCTTCCTTAGGATCGAATCTAAAGTTGTAGACTTCATCATGGTGTGTTTCACCATCTCTATCAGTATCGTGCTTGTGGGGTGGAAACCCTGACCATCCACCTTTACCGACAGTAAAAAGCTCAGAAACTAATAGGCGACCAACTTTTCCATTTTGTTTTTGTCCTAAGATATGTTTAATTTTTCTATGAGTTTTGGTGTCGTCAGACCCATATTGCACTACATCCACGTCTTCTCCCATAATATAGAATGGCTGTAATTGCTCTGAATACTTGGCTCCTGCAATAAAAATTTCCGCATGGTCACAGGCACATTTTATTTTTGCGGTTAAACCCGTTGGTACATAAACCCCCTCAGGCTCTCCGTCCCAAACGTTATTAATCCGATTACCTATTAAACGTTTGTCCAAAGAATAGACATTCACAATAATACTCCCTGTCGCAGGAACAATACAGCTCTCATACTCTTTTAATTCGTATACAAATTCTTCATCTCTATTTAAAGTAACCCTATTGAAAAAAGCGTATGGAACTTTTGCATCGTTTATATCAATTATGGGTCTATTATCATTGTCATGGGGCGGTATGTGCAATTTATACTCCTAATGTGTCTCAATAAATTCAATTAGCTGGTTAAAATTGGGCATTGCCGATGAGCATCCTTCTTTCGAAACGACAATAGCTGCAGACGCGTTACCTCTTTTTATAGCTGATTCTAAACTTAATCCATTTGAGAGTGAGTGAAGAATTGTACCTAAGAACGCATCACCAGCTCCGTATGGTTTCTTTGCTTTCACTTTAAACACGGTATATGACTCCGTTTCACCATCTAAAATAATGTCACAACCATCAGCTCCTTTTTTGAATAACACTAGTTGGTTTGGATTGAAATTAGCACTGACCTTTCGTAAATCCGTTTGTTCAAACATTATTTCAAACTCTTCTCTATTGCCAACACACATATCAGCTATTTTTGCAACCCCTCGAAGTTCAGCGGATGCCAACGATATTGAAGTCCAGGCATTTGCTCTGTAATCAACGTCGAATATAACTGGGCATTTTGAATTTTTTGATTTTTCGATAAGTAGTTTTATTGTTGATCTCGATGGTTCATCCGAAAGCGCAGTTCCAGTGATCACAATACCGGCATAATTCTCTAGATTTAAGCTATCAATATTTTGTTTATCTATCAAAAGATCAGCGGCATTATTACGATAGATAACGACCTTTGGCTCTTCTCTTATCTCTGCTATTGCAAGTGATGTACGAGCATTATTATTTTGAGACTTGGTTACTAATGAAGTATCTACTTTATGCTCTTCTAATTTTTTCCAAACAAAATCACCAATTTCATCATCTGAGACCACAGTTATAATTTGAGAACGACCTCCGAGTTTGGAAATAGAAACAGCAATGTTTGCAGCAGATCCCCCCAAATCAGAGATAAATGTACCGGCTTCACTTGTTTGTTTATTGGCTGGTTTAGGGTAAAGGTCCATTCCTGCTCTTCCTACAATTACAAATTTACCCTTTGCCATTTGTTGTTTTAATTTTATGGGTAATTCGATGGTCATTAAACTTAGGCAATTATCTTAAAATCATATTCTTCTAAGAAGGAAACTAAGGTATTGAAACCCTTTTTTGCGTACTCAAATGGATTGGCTTTCAGAGGATCTTGCTCTGCTTCAATCACTATCCAACCTTTGTATCTAATATCTTTAAGCCGTTTGATAAACTTTCGATAATCAATGCAACCATCTCCTGGCACTGTAAACACGCCATCCAATACACAGTCTAAAAAGCTATCTTTACTTTTATCCACATTCTTGAAAACGTCCTTTCTAATATCTTTTGTATGAATATGATTTATTCTATCCCCATAATTAGAAATAATTTTATCATAATCACCGTCGGCAAATAGAAGATGTCCTGTGTCTAGAAGAAGGCCAACTGAGTCTCTAGTGCTATTCATTAATTGCTCGATCTCATTTTGTGTCTCTACGGCTGTACCCATATGGTGATGAAAGGTCAATGGTACGCCTTTGTCTAAGCAATAATCGGCTAGATCACCTAAATCTTGGCCGTATTGCTTAATATCAAATTCGGATAATCTCGGCCTCGAATTCAAGGGCTTATTCTTTTTGTTTTGAACTGTATTGAACGTTTCACCATAAACTAAAACGCTTGCACCAACTTCGGCAAATAAATTTAAAGTTTCATCTAGTTTAATTTTTTCGTCTTTTAGACTGTTATTTAGCATTGTGCCAGAATACCAACCGGAAATAAGCTTTAATTCATGCTCTTCTAAAACTTCTTTAAGGCTAGAAGGGTTCTTTGGAAATTTTCCGCCTAACTCAGTACCTGAAAATCCAGCCAATCGTGTTTCTTTTAAGCATGTTTCTAAGCTCGTATCACCTCCGAGCTCAGGTAAATCATCATTAGTCCATGAAATTGGCGACATACCAAGCTTTATCTCCATATACAACTCACTTTCTTTTAAAACAATTTATTTACTCACTATCCAATCATGATTTGGATCATTTTTAAACTTCCAAACTCTCCTGGGACCTGCCATTACATTTAAATAATAACTTTTATACCCATGTGGGACACCAACTGGATGATAGCCAGCCGGAACTAGTACGACACTTTTATCAGAGGGCGACATGGATTCATTAATACTCAAATCGTCTGTGTATACGCGTTGGGTTACGTATCCTTGCGAAGGATCTATTCTATGATAGTACGTTTCTTCAAGATAGGACTCTGTTGGTAAATTGTCCTGATCGTGTTTGTGAGGCGGATAGGAGGACCAGTTTCCTGATGGAGTAATAACCTCAACTACTAATAAGCTATCAGCTGGCTCAGTTTCTGGAAGTATGTTGCAAACATATCTAGTGTTGGAACCTTCCCCCCTTTTTTCTTTTTCCATTTTCTCTGGTATAATTACGCGAAATTCCTGATCCTGAGTTAAGCCGGGCGCGGTGCAATAAGCAAACTCACAATCTGTAAGTGTATTTATTTCGAAGCTATGATTGGCTGGACAGTAAAACGCAAAAGGTGCCTCGTTATCAAAAACTGAACTTCTGCCTTTAAAGTCCCCAACTGCTTCTCCATTTAAAAAAAAGTTTATTTCTCCACTCAATAACACAACGCAGACCTCTCGTGAGTCACCATTTCTAGAGAACTTATTTCCTTTAACAGCTTTATAAACCTCTAATCCAACATATTTCCAGCCAGCACTCGAAGGAGTGATGTTATGTAATCTCATAGATTTCAAATCTGGATTAATTAGGAGCTTGCTCACTATTTGGATCCTTTGTCTTGTATTGCTCTAGCCACTAAATACTTCTTTGAAAGATCTGATTTGCTATTATCTATGAAGGTTTCTGGAATGGCCACATCCCACCAAGCACCTCCTTCCTCAGTACTTATATTTGGATCTGTATCTATCACTATAACATTGACGCCCTTTTTTGAAATTGCGCTTTTAACCTCTCTCTCCAATTCAGTTATGTCGGACACATGGGTGGCTTCAGCTCCCATAGATTTTGCATGAGAAACGTAATCAATTTCTATCTGATTCTCGAATTTAGAGTCTGAAAACAGATTATTAAACTCGGTCCCCCCAGAAGCTTTTTGTAAGCGATTAATACATCCATAACCTCTATTATTTGTGAGGATGAGAGTCATTGAAACGCCCATCATTGCGGCGGTAGCGAGTTCCGAATTCATCATTAGGTAAGAGCCATCGCCTGCAAAAATTACATTTGGTCTATTAGGTGCAGCGAGATTTACTCCAATACCAGCTGAAACCTCATATCCCATACAAGAATACCCATATTCCATATGATACGTATCTTGATCTAAAACTCTCCAGAGTTTATGTAGTTCTCCTGGCATTGACCCTGCCGCGCCTATTACGATTGTGTTTTCTGGCACACTTCGGTTTACTGCTCCGATTACTTGACTGTCGGCAGGTAGACTGTTCATTAAACTAGTAGAAGTTACTTTGTCTACGTCTTTTGTCCAATTCGACTTTGCTCGAGAATAATGCGCGATATAGTCTGCACTAACCTTATAATTTATGCTTTGCGCTCTCAGCAATTGGAGTGTCTCCTTAGCATCCCCCAGAACAGGTATGGACTTGTGTTTAGTTAGATCATGTGCCTGAACATTTATGGAATATACTGGAGCTTTTATTAGTCCGTTGGAGCCTGTAGTAAAATCTTGCAAGCGACTTCCTACGGAAATAACGAGATCTGCACCTGATATAATTGCATTGGCTGAACTAGAACCTGTCACTCCGATAGATCCAAGGTTCTGCTCATCTTTTTCTACTAAGACTGATTTTCCAGCTTGTGTTGCCACTAGTGGTATTTTAGTTAAATCTAAAAATTTCTTTAGTTCGTTTTGCGCATCGCTATATTTTACTCCTCCACCAGCGATTACTACAGGTTTTTTTGACTTTTTTAGTGAGTTAGCCAACCTCTCTATCTCTCTTCGGTCTGGTTGAATTCTTCTGACATTCCAGTGAACAATTTCAAAAAAAGATTCTGGATAATTATAGGCTTCGGCTTGGACATCTTGACAAAACGCAAGAGTAACTGGGCCAGCCATAGCTGGGTCAGTAAGAATAGACATGGCTTTTGGTAACGCATTGAGTAATTGTTCGGGCCTAGTTATTCGATCAAAATATCTGCTGACCGGTCTGAAGCAATCATTGGCAGACACAGTTCCGTCTTCAAAATCTTCAACCTGTTGAAGTACTGGGTCAGGGCGTCTGTCAGCAAAGATATCACCTGGTAGTAAAAGAATTGGTAGCCTATTAACGTGAGCTAATGCCGCTGCTGTTACTAGGTTGGTTGCTCCAGGACCAATAGATGATGTGACGGCCATAAACCTTCTCCTTCGCATCTCTTTTGTATATGCTAATGCCGCATGGGCCATGCCTTGCTCGTTATGCCCTCTATAAGTCGGAAGTTCGGATTTATGCTTTTCTAAAGCCTCACCTATGCCAGCAACGTTACCGTGACCAAATATTCCCCACACACCTTTGAAAGCCATTTCAAACGATCCATCAAATTGTTCAATCTTCTGGGCAATCATCCACTTTACCAGAGCCTGCGCTGCAGTTAATTTAACTGTTTTCATTTTTAATTTTTCCTCTTCCATAACTTGATAAGCTTAGTAAATTTATTAAACATCTCATCCTTTGCTTGTTGATTAGTTATTTTATTTCCAAACCACTTTCTGGCTGTTTCAAAAAATATCGACCGTCCTACTGCAAACCCCTTTACGTGTTTATAATTTTTACATAGATCAAAAACTGAAGCCAATTTATCTGAGGGCGCATCCATGCCCAAAACGATTATTCCTTGGGCATATGGATCAAACTGCTGTATAATACTATTGGCTTTTGACCAAAACTCGACATTTTCAATAGGCTCTAGTTTCCACCAATCGGGATAAATATTATCTTCATACAATTTCTGCATAAGAGATAGGATCTGCTCAGGAGAGCAAGCTTTGTCATTTCTTTTTGTAATAATCTCCAATAATAGTTCATGGTTAGTAAGCCTACACGCTTGCGCTAATTGACTTAAAAGTTTTACTTGATGTTCATAGATGTCTCTTGGATCATCATTTCTTAAGGGTGCCAAGACTTTCACACAATGATTAACTGGCCAGTTTGCCAGTCGTGATCCTATATCAGGCTCCTCAATTAATTCTAAAGGAAATACACCTGCCTTTTCAATTGGTCTACCAATCCATATGTCATGATCAGACGCGGCATGCAAAGAGCTTTCTGCATATTCTTCATCTAAAAGGATACCTACATTTTCTTGCTCAGTTTTTTGCGCCTCCAAGCAGGCCTCTAATGCCATTGATTTGAAAACAGCGATATCCTCTTTTTGTTTTTCATTTTCCTCTGCTAGCTTTTTAAATTGCACTCTGTGATCTATTGCCAAAGTAAAAAGGTTATCAAAACTCTTTCTTCGATTTGTACTCCAATGCAGTTGTTCAAGAAATGTATCTTGTCTTAAAGAAAAGTGCTGGCTACCATTTTTGAGGTAGTGTTCTAACTCTATTTTAGATGGATAAGCTGGTGCACATCCATGTCGAGAGACTGCTAAAGCACCACATGCATTGGCATACTTCGCGCATAATTCCAACGACTGATCATTTAACCAACCATATAAAAAACCTGCCATAAAGCCATCACCAGCACCCAGGACATTAAATATCTCAATTTTATTAACTTTTACAGAGATACCTGAATCCCAGTTAATTATAGCATCGGGGAAAACGGTGCATCCCATGGCGCCCCTTTTACAGACTATTATAGCTTGCGTTAGTTCACGACAGATTCGAAGCGCCTTTAATGTGTCTTGAGTTCCTCCAGCTATATGCCATTCTTCTTCCGTTCCTACAATAAGATCACAGTGGCTTATGATTTTTTGAACATGACTTGTTACGACCTTACTTTCTTCGAACCTGTTCTCACCATCACCATGACCGCCTAGGGACCAGAGGTTCGGACGATAATCAATATCAAACCCAACAAGCACATTATTATTTTTTGCATAGTTAATTGCTTGGAACGAAGCTTCTGATACTTGCTTCGAGCTAAAGTGGGTACCGGTTACAACAACACATTTTGAGCGTTTAATAAAATCTGGATCAATTTCATTCTTTGTGAGGCCCATATCAGCACAATTCTCACGGTAAAATAATAGAGGGAATTGTTCCTTATCGCGAATTCCTAAAATAGCGAGAGCGGACAAACGTTCCTTATCAATAATAATTCCCTCTGTGTTTACACCCTCTCTAGTTAATTGCTCAGTAATAAATCGCCCGAAATGCTCATCACCTACTCTTGTAATGACTGCAGATCTCAAACCTAATCTTGACGCTCCGATGCTAATGTTAGTAGGACTACCCCCAATGTATTTTTGGAACGACGTCATGTCTTCCAGTCGTCCTCCAACTTGCCCTCCATATAAATCTACTGAAGATCGTCCAATTGTTATTACATCAAGATCATTTTTTTGATTAACCATTTTACTTTTAAGCCTTTCAAAAAGCTGATGTTTTCTCCTTTTAAATCACTGCTATCTTCCGGAGAATTCTGTTTCAAGTTTCTCTAACTCTGCACCACCTGCCATCAAGGGTCTAAGGTTATTCATATCAATTTCGTCTCTTGATCCCTCGGCCAAAACTTTTCCTCTGTTCAGAAAAGCAAAACGATCTCCCAAAAGCTTAGCATGCATATCATTATGGGTTATGAATATTATGGCTATGTCACCTAACTCTTTTACTTTTTTTATAGTTCTTAAAACTTCTAACTGCTGTTTTTGTCCAAGGGCCGAAGTTGGCTCATCCAGAATAAGAACATTGGCTCCAAAATAAATAGCTCTAGCGATCGCTAGTGTCTGTCTTTGACCGCCTGACATAGTTCCTATCGGTTGTGTTGGGTCCGCTACATCAATACCCAGTTTCGCCATTTCCTTTTTTGTGATGGTATTCATCAGAGGCATATTTAAAAATAAGCCTTTGGTAATCTCTCTACCTAGAAAGAAATTTCTAGTCACACTCATCAAAGGTTGTAACGCCAAGTCCTGATACACTGTACCGATACCAGCAGACACAGCCTGTCTTGGTGACTTAAAATTCACTGGCTCACCGCTCAGCAGTATTTCGCCCTCACTAGGCATGTGGACCCCAGATAACAGTTTTATTAGTGTCGATTTACCTGCACCATTATCACCCAATAAAGCCGTTATCTCACCCTTAAAAACCTTAAATGATATATCCTTCAGCGCTATTATGTTACCAAAAAACTTCGATACACCTCTAAATTCAATTGATGGGATCATAGTCTCTTTAGCCTTTCACTATCCTGTCTCTCAAAAATTGGTTTAAAAGAGCAGATCCTAAAATTAGCATTCCTAGCATCACCCTAAAAAGGTTATTGTCGATAAAAGGTACAAAGTTTATTCCTCGGCTTGCGATTGCAAAAATTAATGCCCCAAGAACTGCTCCAACGACAGAGCCGTAACCTCCTGTTAATGCACAACCGCCAATAACCGCCGCTGCAATTGCATGTAGCTCGCGAAAATCTCCTGCTTTGGGATCTGATGCACCAGATGTCATTACGGTTAAAATTCCTAAAAGGCAGGCAAGAGAGGTCGAGATCATAAATAAGCTAATTTTCACCCTTGCTACTGGAACACCAACAGCTCTTGCAGCCACCGGGTCACCTCCAGACGCATATATCCAATTTCCATATGGTGTTCGATTGGTAATGAAAGCAACTATGAACACAAGAATGATAAAGTAATAAACTTCGGCATCGAAGGGAACCCCAAAAGCCTTGTCGAATGCGAAAATATTATCAATCAGCGTAGGATCCTCTCCACCTCCCGGGGGTGGTTTTAGATTTGCCTTCACAGATAATCTAGATTGATTGAAAAACGTTTGGCTAAGAAATACTGCAAACCCTCTACTAGCAAACCAAAATGCCAGAGTTACAATAAAGCTGGGAAGTCCCGTTCTGACAACAATTACTCCAATGATAAATCCTAAAAAAGCGAGCTCTATAAAGGTTAAAATGATCGCCAACTCAATGGGCACTCCAAATAAAAGAAAAATGGCAAAGCTATGTCCAGCTAAAGCAATATTTGCTCCCATGCTGAGATCAAACTCTCCTGCTATCATCAAAAGAGAGGCACCGATAGCTAAGATGCCCACAAACGCTGCTAGCTCAACCCATGCCTGGATTCCAATTGGATTTAGCCACATTGCTCCAAAAGTGCCACTGATTGAGGTAAGCGTCATAAAAGTAATGACAATTATTATTAAACCAAAAACAGACCCTAACTCTGGTCTAGATATAGATCTTCTGATTAATCCGATATCTCGTATGCGTTCATCAGATGCCATTTGTCCCCCTAAAATAAATCTGGCAAATCGCTATGATTTGCCAGACCGTTATAAATAAGAAAGAGGTATACTTCTTATCTTTCTTTTCCTGCTAGTTTCTTCACTAATTCAACATTTCCCTTTGTCACAAAACCTGGACCTGAGTTAATTGAATTACCTGGAAGAGTACCATTTCTATGATTTAGATGTAGTACTACCACTGGTACATAGCCTTGCAAAAATTGCTGCTGGTCGATGGCGTAGTTAACTGTACCGTCAATTATTCCATCCACAATTGCTGGTCCGAGGTCAAAACAACCTAAAACGACTTTTCCAGCTTTACCCATTTCCTTAAGAGCAGCTATAGTTGGATCACAACCAGTAGGACCAACGGCCATTATAGCTCCTGTATCTGGATTGGAAGACATATGTGCGATAACGGTGTTTTTGATATCATCGAAATCTGATGAAACCTCAACCATATTTAGCTTCTCACCCATACCGTCAGCAAAACCTTGGCATCTATCTTTAAGAGCTGTATTCATTGGCTCGTGGTTAAAGCAAACTGAGTTCTTTCCACCCAACCCTTTGCTTTTTTCGCCGCCACCTAGACCAGCTTCATATTCAGGTTGTCCAACGTGCATTACAGCACCTAAGCTTTTTGAAACGCCGGCTCCAGAATTCATTGATATAACTGGAATTCCTGCTGCAACAGCTGCCTTAATTGGTCCACCTAAAATATCTGGTGCAGGTATTGACACGACAATACCATCTGGCTTCTGAGCAATAGCAGCTTCAATCAAAGATGCCATTTCGTTTAAGTCTCCAGTTGGTGGGTTTCTGTATTGAACATCTGCACCGGTGTCTGCCTTTGCAGCCTCAACTCCATTTCTAACAACTCCCCAAAAGGCGTCTGTGTCAGATCCGTGAGTTACCACGATTATGTTTGCTTTATGATCTGCACCAAAAGAAACACCAGTTGATAGAACTAGCGCTATCAATGTAACTAATAATTTTTTCATGAATAATTTTCCTCCATTTATATTTAAAAAGACAAGAATCTTGGAGAATCCAGTCCCTTGAACAGTTAAATATTAAATTAACGCAAAATCAATATCAAAAGTGGTGCTTATAAAAGAAATGTAATAAAATTTTGACACAAGATTGGAAACAAATGTTTTTGGAGCGCAAAAAAAAATAATCATTAGTCATTTGCTTAGGAGAGTCATATGAAAGGTATTGGTGTAGGAGTTATCGGTACGGGGTTTATGGGGAAAGCCCATTCAGTTGCCTACAGTGGATCTGCTTCAGTTTTTGGAACAGGATTGAGGCCAAGACTAGAGATAGTTTGTGACTTGAGCCCCAAGAGAGCCAGCCAAAGAGCAACAGACCTTGGCTTTTCACGTTATACAAGTAGCTGGCAAGACGTCGTTAACGATCCAGAAGTAAAACTAGTTTCTGTTTGCACACCGAACGACACGCATGCCGAGATTGCGATTGCAGCTTTAAAGTTGGGAAAAAGTGTGTGGTGTGAAAAACCTATGTCTAGTAATCTCCCCGATAGCAAGAAAATGCTTGCAGCATCTAAGAAGAGCAAAGGCAAAACAATTATTGGTTACAACTATACAAAAAATCCAGCAGTATTACATGCACGAGAGTTAATAGAAACTGGTGTCATTGGCGACGTTGCCGGTTTTTTCTGTCGTTATGATGTTGATAATGAGGCCGATAAAAAAAGACCATGGTCGTGGCGTATGTCGAGAAAAGCGTCTGGTACTGGTGCAAATGGAGATATATTGAGTCACGTTATAAGCGTGGCGCACTTTTTAGTTGGATCGACAATATCTAAAGTAGTAGGGGATATAAATATTGTACACCTAAAAAGAAAGGATCCAACTAATAGAAAACAAACTAAGACCGTTGATAACGATGACATGATCTCTGCTCTTATTCATTTCCAAAATGGGGTACATGGGCATATCGGTGCCAGTCGCGTTACTTGGGGTAAAAAATGTGGACTTACATGGGAGGTACATGGAACCGAGGGCACCATAATATTTGATCAGGAAAGACTAAACGAGATCAAACTATTTACACGACAAAAAAAGAAAAGCACCGATGGCTTCAGAACAATTTTAACGGGTCCTGATCATCCTTTTTATAAATCCTTTCTGCCTAATGGAGGTCACAGTTTAGGATTTATGGATGTCAAGATGTGTGAACTACAGATGCTCCTGTTCGCAATAGAGCACGATACTGAGACTTGGCCCAATTTTGAATCAGGATATGAAATAGAAAAAGTAATGGACGCTGTAGATAGATCAGCACTTAGTGGAAAGTGGATTAAGATTTAGTTAACATCAGCTCAAATAAAATGTTCTACCTGTTTTAGCAGATTTAAGAGCATTTTCGGCTAAGTACAGAGCGTAATAACCATCATAACTGTCAGGTTTAGGCATTGACCGTTTTTTTATACAGTCAACAAAGTAGTCGATTTGATTTTTGTAAGCGTCTATGTACCTTGTCATAAAAAAGTGGTGCAACCTATCTTTAGTTGTTCCAGCTTCCTTTGCTAGTTCTATTTCCGAGAGAGTGGGATTGTTAACTTTTAAACTTCCTTTCGACCCATGAACCTCGACTCTTTGATCATAACCATATGTCGCCCTTCGTGAGTTAATTATTGAAATCTGCTTTCCAGAAATGGTTCTCATTAAAATAGTGGCAGTATCGTAATCACCGGCTTGCTCAATTTTTTTGCTTACAAAATTGGATCCTAAAGCGGTGATAGAATGTATTTTCTCATCAGCTAAGAAGACAGCCATATCGAGATCATGGATAGCCATATCTTTAAATATACCACCAGATTGTTTAATATATTCAATTGTTGGCGGATTTGGGTCTCTTGATGTTATGGTGATTTGCTCAATAACCCCAATTTCTTTTTTGGTTAAATGTGCTTTCAATTTTGCGAAATGAGGGTCAAATCTTCTATTAAACCCGAGCATTACTTGAGATTTGGATTCGCTAACTAATTGAACGAGTTTCTTAACTTTTCTTAAATTTAGATCAAGAGGTTTTTCGCAGAACACAGCTTTTTTAGTATAAAGAAATCTTTTTATAAGATCGACATGTGTATCAGTGGGAGTGCAGATAAGAATACCCTTAATTTGATCATTATTAGTAATGTCATCAAGTGACATTTGTTGACACGAATACCTTTTTTGAAGTCTATTAATTTCATTATTTATTGGATCGTGTATAGCAGCAAGCTCAGCGTTGGAGTTTGCTTGAATTGTATCAGCGTGAACTTTACCAATTCTGCCCATTCCTAAAATTGCAAATTTTATTCGCTTCATATTATCAAAATCTCTTTACGAAGATTGTCGAATATCAAGTAAATTCAATTCTTCAAAGACAAAAGTTGGTTCTTTTTCAGCTTTTAATGACTCAATGATAATCATAGCTTGGGTTTTTGGCGCCATTCCGTCTATGGGAGGATCCAGATCTAAATTGGTTGGAAATGAATAGCCCTCCGAACTTGCCCCCACAACATTTTCGATTAGCCTGAAAGGCATCTTTTTTTTCATAACTAATTCTAATAACCGAGGGTATAGTGTCTTAGCCATAGTTTTCCTATCAATGGTTTCCATTGCTCTTCCAAATGCTGATGATATTTGGAGTAGATTGGCCATTCTTTTTACTGATTTAGTTTTATTATTTCCTGCTCCATGCATAACAGCAGGATTAAAGAACACAGCATCTCCCTTTGTCATTTCAATCTGAACAGCATTTTTATCGAAGAATTTTTGATACTTCTCATTAGAAAAGTCAATATAGCCCCTTCTATATAATTGGGAGTACGGTAGTAAGAGCGTAGGCCCACTTTCAATACTCATGTCGCAGTGCGCAATTGCGCCTTGAAGTGTAAGGTAAGGTGACATTGCATGTACATGTAGAGGCCAACTGGCAGATTGTTCACCTGACATAAATCCTAAGTGATAGTCTCTATGAGCATTTTGAGCTTTTCCACCAGGATTCACTCTATTGACTTGTGCCGTTACTTGGTAATTGGGGCCAAGCCAAGCTTCTGAAGCTAACGCGATGGCTTCTGAGCAATAGTAATCTATAAAGTTTTGTGGGTCCTTCATACAGTGCTTTTGGAGTGAATTCCATATTCTATCGTTCGCTCCTGGTTTAGCAAAGTGATCGCCTACATTCCCATTTAATTTTTCAGAGTTTATTATTTCTTCAAAATTAGTCGTTGCTATGTCGACCACAGAAGTATTTTCAATAGCATTTGAAATCGCAATTATTCCCACACCGCTTTCGAATACGCTAGACCACTCAGTTAGTAATTCCTGTTTTCTCTCAAATAAATTTGCACAGTCTCTGACTAACTGCCCAGAATAAATTGGAATATTATTCTTAATTTCTATAGCAAGCGGTGCATCAGCTTTTGTTGTTTCTCGGTTAACAATTTTTTCAAAAGTTTGAAAATTCTCATGTTCCTCATTGGAGGGAATTTTTTTTTCTAAATCAGTAATTCCATCTTTCATGTCTTAATCTCCAAGTGCTAATGTATCCAATTTTAATCTTTTTTTTTTGAGAACGAAAACTAAATTTTTAATCAGATAGGAAGATTAATAATTCTCAAAACATTAACCAGCTAAGCCGTTGTCAAATCGCTCCGGAGTCCCTAAGTGCCTCTATTTGTTCATTATTCAATCCAAGCATTTCTTTTAAAATAGCTATATTATCTTCTCCAAGCTTTGGTGCTCTTCTAATTTCGGTTTCGGCCATATTCGAAAGCTTTATTGGATTGCCAAAGACTTTAACAACCTCGTTTAGTACAGGCATATCAAGAATCATTTTGCGGTCTATTAATTGAGGATCAGAAACAACTTCACCAATTCCCTTGATTGGGCTTAACGGAACTTTATCGGCAAGCATAGTTTCAAGCTCGGCCTTAGTGTATCTGGAAAACCATCCATTAATGAGAGGCTTTATGCGTCTGTCATACACTTCCTTATTAAAACGCTTGTGCATTGTATCAATTTCAGGATCTGATGCTAAATCATCGCAATTAAAAATTTTAAGTGTTTCTCTCCACTGCTTATCGTTATATCCCCCAAAAAACACAAATCCATCCTTGCAAGAAAATTGTTCATATGGTCGAACAAAGGCATGATCGTTTCCGGTAGGGGTGGCCTCTACACCATCGACAGAATAACGAAGAAGCGCGCTTTCGGTTAAACATAGAGTGGAGTCAACCTGAGCTACATCAACTAATTGCCCTATTCCTGTTTTTTCAGCCTCTCTGAGCGCCACAATGGTCCCTATAGTGCCAAAAAAACAGGCTGCTAGATCTCCAATGATAGTGCCAACCCTTACGGGCGGTCTGTCGGGATAACCATTCATGGACCACAGACCGCTCTCAGCCTGTCCAGTGTTATCAAAACTTGGCCTTGACGACTTTGGCCCCGTCTGACCAAAACCACTTATCGAAGTATACACCAGTGCAGGGTTTTCTTTTTTAAGATCTTCGTATCCCAAACCTAGGCTGTTCATTGCTCCCGGTCGAAAGTTCTCAATTAAAATATCCGCCTTTTTTACCAATTGCTTTAAGGTTTTTTTGCCCTCTACAGTTTTTAGGTTCAAGGTCATGCCCTGCTTATTTCTATTATACTGAGCAAAGAATGCACTTTCTTTATCCGTTTTTGTAAAAGGCGGAAAGTTTCTCGTATAATCAGGGTCTCCCGGGTTTTCAATTTTAATAACCATAGCTCCCAAATCTGCTAGGATCATGGCACTGTAAGGACCAGCGACTACTCGAGTTATATCGAGCACAACTACACCTTCAAGAGGTAGTCGAGTATTCGGGGATTTTTTGTCCCTACTTGTTGCCATTTACAAAAAGATTCCCATTAAATAAAATTTTAAGAATAGAGCTTGTCACTCAACCCATAAATCAGAATAGCGTTCAATATTGTGAAACCTGCAGGCGCAATATATGCTTCAGCTGTATATTTTACACCCTCTAATTTCGCAGCCTCAGAAAACTTTACCGTAACATAACCGAAGTATGTAAAAATCAAACTTTGTAAAAAACCAAACACAAAAATGGGCCATGTTCCCAAGGGACCATTTTCACGAAATAATATATAAACTGAAACCAATACCAATGCGGCTATAAGAGAGCCTGCTAGTCTAAGAGGCAAAATTGCAGAGTGGTGGATACCGTATTGGTCACAAAATTTTTCTGACGTAAACAGCGCTTGGTATGCGTAATAAGCTCCACCCAAAAAATTAATAATATAAAGAATTAAGAAAATTGGTCCATTGAATGCATCGATCATTTTTTCCTCCGAAATTGTATCAATCAAAGCGTAACATGAGAAGTTCGAAAATGCTACGGTTGTAGCAAAAGATTGAGGCTAAAATGCTTGAAAATTAATTGTATTCACTTTGAAATAAAAAAATACTTCGATTACTATTATTTGATTACTAGATATTAACAATGAGCCAATAGGACTCGATTAAAAAGAGTGGAGCAACCAAAAGTGTTTGATACAAAAATAGCTATAGTACTTCTATCATCTCTTAAGACTTGGCAAAAACTCAATGTGACGTCATTCTTGACAAGCGGTGTCATCGGTCAAACGAGCTCCTTGATTGGTGAAAGATATATTGATAAATCAAACTATGAGTATCTTCCATTAAATAGACAACCAGTGGTTGTTTTGGAAGCTGATTTATCAGTTTTAAAAAAAATCCATAATCGAATTTTGGGAAGATCTCTAATCTGTTCTATCTATATCGAGGATATGTTTTCTACAGGGCATGATGAGGCTAATCGAGCAACGGTTAAAAATTATTCTAGTGAGGATCTTCCGGTGGTGGGCCTAGCTATCAGAGAAGAGAAAAAAATAGTCGACAAAGTTACAAAGGGTGCGAAGCTACATTCGTAATGGGCTCAGGATTATTTAAACAACCTAATTAAAGAGTAACTTAAACAAATATTAGTCAGATATTTTAAGGGAAAATTTTATGCAGTGGGAATATTATGTTAAGGATTTTAAGTTTGATGAAAGTCAAATAGAGGATGGATTTCCAAATAAATTGGAGCATGATGATTTGGTTCATTTGGGAAACGCTGGGTGGGAATTAATAAATATTGTTTCCTATCGATCGAGCGACAATGAACTCTGTCTGAGATATTACTACAAAAAAGCTAAAATGACGAATTAAACAGCAAAACGAAGGAATACTTGTAATTAGCGTTTATGGTTCTTCTTAATAAGATAAAAATTTCTAACAGCACAATTTACAATCTTTTTTATATAAAGTTTTTCTTGTCAAAGCAAAATAGAATCCTATCTCTCAAACATGGTTTTATTTTTAATGATTCTGATCACAACCGCGTTACTTCTAAATCATGGGTTAAGAACCCAGGAAAGGCCGTGGCGCGTGAAAATTAACAAAAAAAAGAAGTCAAAGTAAGACACAAAAATAACTTTATTGGTTGTGAGGTAGGCTACTTTCCACTGATAAAATATTGGTTTTTGGAGCTATCATGGATGACAAAGACGTAAAAGAGGCCGCTTTAAAACAAGCACAGGAGGCTTATGGAATGTTTTTAAGTTTCATGAAGTGGGTTGCCTATATTTTTATTGTTCTGGTAATCATTTTGGCTTTCTTCAATTTTTTCGATGATCCAACAGGCAGCAAACATTTACCGGAAGAGATTTCTGACCAATATGATCCCAGCGGATTATCCAAGAAATAATATCTCATCCTAATCTGTCCTGATTTATATAGCGGAGCAAGTGAAAAATTGAAAAGCAACTTTTTACAAAATTCCTGATGGAAATTAGCCCAAATAGCCTTTATTAACTGTAAGACAATTAGTGAACTGTTTCTTTTCTTTGCATAAAACTATACTAAAGAAATGGTAAGGCTGTTTCAAATATTCACGCTGATTTTCGCGTTGATCTCTAGCGGTGTTGGTGCCTCTCCCCATTTATTATATGTTGCTTCCACATCTTCTCATCACGGTACACTTGTACTTGGTCGTTCCACTGGATTACCTGGCATGTTTGGCCGTTTCACAGTTATTTTGAATGGTAAAGTTTTGGGGATGCTAGGAGAAAATCAGATTTTCAAGAAAAGGTTAATCCCAGGTCGATACACGCTAACTATCAGGGACGATGTGGAATATCGTAAATTTATAGGAACGAAAGTAAGAATTTCAATTAAATCCAGCCAGATTGAGTATTTAATAGTTAATTCTGAGAAAAAGACATTTGATTCGCGATATAGAATTGTTGTCAAAAAGGTAAAAAAAGATTAGTCAGGATCTTAGGATTGAGAAATTATGAAATTTAAACCCATACCTCATGATGTCGAGAAAGATAAAAGCTACTTTTGGTGCAGTTGTGGAAAGAGTAAAAATCAGCCTTTCTGCGATGGTAGTCATGTGGGTAGTGCACTCGCACCCTTAAAATATGTAGCGGAAAAAACAGAGACGAAATATTTCTGCACATGTAAAAAGACAAGAAACAAACCTTTCTGTGATGGTAGCCATGATAAATTAGAGACAATCCTCGATGATACAAAGATCATGGAATTTAAACCTATACCTCATAACGTCGAGAAAGATAAAAGCTACTTTTGGTGTAGTTGTGGAAAAAGTAAAAATCAGCCTTTCTGCGATGGCAGTCATGCGGGCAGTGAATTCACACCCTTAAAATATGTAGCAGAAAAATCAGAAGCGAAATATTTCTGCACATGTAAAAAAACAAAAAACAAACCTTTCTGTGATGGCAGTCACAATAAACTACATCAAAGTCTCAATGATGGAGATCTTTTTTCTGCGCTGGTTCAGCCTGACAAAAAAGAAATAGAGGTAGGTGTTAATGAAACAATCCTCACTGCGTCAATAAGAAACAATATATCTCACTTAAGCGCTTGTGGAGGTACTGGAAAATGCTCAACTTGCAGAGTTGAAATTACAGAAGGATTAGAAAATTGTTCTACGAGGTCTGATGCTGAGAAAAAGCTATCGGATAAGCTTTCCTTTCCAGATAACATAAGACTTGCCTGCCAAACCACAATAAGTGGACCTGTTTCTTATAGAAGACTTCTCCTAGACAAGCGAGATTTGAGTAATTCAAATAAATTGTCCGATACGAAACTAGAGTCTGTTGGTACCATTAGAAATCTGACGGTAATGTTTTGCGATATCAAAGGTTTTACACCCTTTTCCGAAGCGCTTGCTGCTTATGACGTGATTTTCATTTTAAATCGATACATCTCTATAATGCGCGAAATCATTATTAAAAACGGTGGAGAGATAAATAATTATATTGGTGATGCAATTTTGGCTATCTTTGGTCTCAAAGACTCAAGACAACAGACGCTTAGAGCAGCAAACACGGCATTAGAAATGCTACAAGCTATGGACGAATTTAAGGATTATCTGTCTCAAGCTTACGGTAGAGATTTTGATATACGAATAGGTGTTCATTATGGTGAAGCCATCCTAGGCTCTGTTGGTTTCGGTGAAGACAAGAAATTTACCATAATTGGAGACACTGTAAATATTGCTAGTAGAATTGAAGCTATAAATAAAGAGGCGGGAACACGTTTTCTTATTTCCGATGTTGCTTATGAAAGAATTAAAGATGCTGTTGATGTAAGAAATTTTGTGCGATTAAAATTAAGGGGATCTAGTAATTTAATTACCTTGCATGAGGTTAGCGTTCTAAATAAAGCTAAGTTAGTTGACCACTCTGATATTAAAGTAAAAGAGATTGATGGCAATACTTGGATAAGGACTTTGCCTATTAGTGAGCTTGATGTCGGAGAAAAGAAAAAGTTTGAATATGATGGAAAAGAATTTCTTCTTATAAATCAGGAAGGCATCTTTGCTATTGAGAACATATGCCCCCATATGAATTTACCATTGGACATAGGTCAGATTACAGATGAAGGAACTATCTTATGTCCTTATCATAATAGTGAGTTTTGTTTTAGATCAGGTGAAGTGAGAAAATGGGTTGGACTACAACCCAAAGAAGTAGAAAAAGATTGTGAGCCACTTACGGTTATTCCCACTCGGGAAGATGATAGCTATATCTGGATTCAGAAACCTTAAAAGCAGAGCACGATATGAAACACAAAATTATCAACGTAGAACAATCCGAATACTGGAATGAAAAATCTGGACCCAAGTGGGTCAAAAATGAGGATTCATTGAATGAGCGATTATCGATACTAACAAATGAACTTTTTACTAGAGCGAAGATAAAGGCATCGGATAAAGTTCTAGATATCGGGTGCGGAGGTGGTGATACAACTTTTCGTGTGTCAAAACTATTAGCTGATGGTGGACATGTCGTTGGAGCGGATATTTCGAAAACTTTGCTTGATCACGCGAAAAGTAAATTTTCAGATATTGATACAATGACATTTTTGCATTGTGATGCTCAGAATTATTCTTTTGATGAAAAATACTTTGATAAAGTTATATCTCGATTTGGTGTAATGTTTTTTGAAAGTCCCTCAGAAGCCTTCAAAAATATTCATGGTTCTATGCGGACAAACAGTTCTCTAAATTTCGTGTGTTGGACAAATATGATGGAGAATGAGTTTATAGTTGAAGGTATGGATATTATAACTAAATATACTGGAAATTTTCTTCCAGAGGTAACAAAAGATCCGGGTCCCTTTGCATTCAGTGACCCTGAATATATTTACGAAGTCTTGGAATCAGCTGGATTTAAAAATATAAATATAGATAAGGTTTATACATCTATCTCTACGAAAGACAGCGCCGTGAAAGATGCTGAACTACTCATGGGGATAGGTCCAAGAGCAAGAATTTTATCAGAAGGAAATTTATCAAACGAAAAAATCTCAATGATAAAAGATGAAATCATTCAACTATGTGAACAACGACAAAATGGCAAAGAAATTACCTATAAGGCATGCCTCAATTATGTATCGGCGAATAAATAACTCGGTCGAATTAAAATATTATTTTTGACCTACAATAAAAAATATAATTGTCTATTACTTCTTTCTGGCATGATCTGAAACAAATAGTTCACCTCCATCAGTCTCCGCGATGCCAAAAAGCCGGAGCATATTATTTTCTTGCATTTCTTTAAGCCAAGAATAGAGCAAATTTGACCCCAAGCCTTTATTCTTGAAAATCGTTACCACTAGCCCTTGCTCAAGGCTTGAAGTGATTAAATCTTCGTTTGATTTAACTTTTAAAACAGCTTCAGCCAGAAGGTCTATAAGTTCTAATCCTGTAGGAGAAGCTTTAGAAGACTGGGCTATATATCCTGATTTAGCTGTAGGGTGATCAATCCCACGGAGCAGTGGAATTTCAGCGTCATAAATATTTGCTAATAATCCAGGAAAGGCCACGATAGTATTTATTTCACAATCAACCATCATATCTCTAACACTTTTTTCGTCTGTTGGAAGGCTAGAATGATGAAGATATGATTTTATAAAATTCCTTCTGTATGCATAGTCCGTAAACCTCGACCCCAGCCACATCATGTATGGCAATCCAAAATCCATTACTGCCGCTCCAACTTGAACCAGATCATAGTCTATTACCGTAAGCTCTTTGGATTCAGGATTATATAATATGTTATCTGGCTTAAAATCATTGTGAACGACCACCTGCCGTCTTGCGGCTTCCGAAACAGGGGAAAAGGCTTCACACTGTATGATTTTTTCATAAACTCCAGTTTCTACACCAAGGTCAAAAATTCTTTTTGCAATTCTCGGATCTGGGTTGCCTACTCCAAGTACTGGCATTTTTGTATCAATCCCGGACCATGGCAGACACCAAAATGGCGCGTAAGGTGGAACCGAATGTAATACTGAAGACAAAAATTTATCTCCATCTAAAAATTCAGCTCTCAATTGATCATACCAGTTAGTTGGAGCTGAGTGCAACTTTGCTAAAACTTCAGCTATTTTGTCAGGTGGTGCTAGCTCTTCATTAAAATGAAAGAAGTCCTGCATTACAGAAATTCCAGCTGAGTGCTCAATATGAAAGTCAGTTCCTTTTAATACAACTGGGGGAGCAAGTTTTTGATGTCGAAGAACTTCGGTAGCTAGCGACACTCTCTTTTGCGTTATTGGTTGTGAACTCATAATGCTTTTAGAACTGCTGACTTTGACTATGCACTTTGGAACCTTGTGGAGGGAACAGACATACGTTTTAGCACCGCTATTTCCAGAAACATCTTTAACATCTATGTTTTTTTTTGCTGAAGCATTTGCCCCAATTGCTTTTAACGCTAACTCTGCAATCTTATCCAATGATGCATCTTCAAGTTTTAAATCTAGAAGTTCTGCCATTTTAGTTAGCCTATCAAATTATTTTAAATTTCTGATAACTTATTATGGAACGATTTGCTTCTAGATCAATATCTTAAAGATCTTTCTACCTAATCTCCTCAAACTGTAGTTCTCAGAAAGCTTGGTTTGCCTATTTAGCTTTTTACTAATCTGTCTTCAACCACTTTGGCTAATACTGACGCCCCAATTGGAAGTATGTTCGTATCGAGAGTAAAGTGAGGACTATGAAGAGGCGCTTTTCCAGAATGGCTTATGAAGCAATATGCTCCTTTTACATGCCGTAGCATATCGGCAAAATCTTCGGAGCCAGTACTGGGTAGCTGATTTCTGTCGATATTTTTTTCTCCAACAATTTTTTCAGCAGCATCCATATAATAATCTGATATTTCATCATCATTAACTAAAACATCAAAAAGCTTTTTAATACTCAGCTGGATTTTCACGTCGTTACTTAATTCCAATCCCTTACATATATTTTTGAAACGCTGTTCAACCATTTCATAAACTTCGTCGGAAAAATATCTAATGGTTCCAGCAATAGCACATTTATTCGGTATGACGTTGAAGGCAGATCCCGCATGAATTTTTGTAATTGATAAAACTATCGTTTCTAATGGAGGAACATTTCGACTTAAAATGCTTTGAAGTTGGGTAATAAGCTCATGCGCGATAATGATCGGATCTTTTGATTGATGAGGCATTGCTGCATGACTACCTATCCCGTTAATATTAATATCAAAAATGGCCGCCCCTGCCATAGCTTTACCCTTACAAATACCTATCTCTCCGTTTTTTCCATTAGGAAAGTTATGTATGCCATATATCTCATCACATGGAAATTTTTTGAACAATCCATCATCGAGCATTTTTATTGCACCGCCCTGACCTTCTTCTGCTGGTTGGAATATTAAAATTGCTGTCCCACTAAAATTTCTGGTCTTAGCTAAATACTTCGCCGCTCCAAGAAGCATTGTTGTATGTGCATCATGACCGCATGCGTGCATTTTTCCATCAACTTTTGATGCATAGGAAAGTCCAGTATCCTCTTGAATTGGAAGAGCATCCATATCAGCCCTTAAGCCAATTCTCCTATTTCCTCCACCATCATTACCTCTAATTATACCTACTACTCCAGTTTTTCCGATCTCCGTATGTATTTCGTCTACTCCGTATTCCTTCAATTTCTCTTGCACAATTTTTGATGTTCTCTCTTCTTCAAACCCAAGCTCTGGATGCGAATGAAGATCTTTATAAATCTCCTCTAGGTGATTAGAATTTACGCTAATTTCAGGCAAAATATTCATCTGCTTTTTCCTTTCCGATTACAAACGCACTGTCTAAACAAATAGGGGCTAAGAATCCTATTTATTTTTCCCACGACCATATGAAATTTTTTTATGCAGATTATTCAAGCATAATTTTTCATCCCCAAGGGTTTTATATTTTGCAGTAACTAGGCCTGGGAAGACATCTCTCTTTATTAACATGTTGTATATACTGTGTTATCTTTTTAATTAGTAGTTTACAACGTAAAAAATCGGACATTTTTATTCAATTTCTAATAATAGTTTCCATTTTTCTTGTAATTCTTTTGGAGGCGGGGCCACTTTTCTGCTTACGTGGTCCATGAAAGCTCCGTTGCTTACGATTGAAGCACAAAGTTCTCGTGTCGCATTCATAATATCAGATTGACTAGACCATTTTTTGCAATCTTCTGACATTGATGTAATTCTTGGACTTACGATAATCACTGAGTCCTCTCGAACCTCCTTTTTAAAAGATACTGTCGTTTGGAAGGTAATTGGACCAATCTTCAATTCTTCATAAAGCTTCGGTGTGCAACCTTTATCTTCACAAAGTTTTCTTAACCCATCGACCCCATAATAATAGTAACCAAATTCCGCAAGGTGACCATTAAAATCAATAAGTGATTTCTCTACCTTATATTTATACTCGCTAGCCAAATTACTTTAATAAAATGTTTGCTTTAAATCTAAACTATACAACGAGGGTTGCTTTTGTATATTCTTTGTATCATGGCGGACAGGATGGGATTCGAACCCACGGAGGAGTTTCCCCCTCACTCCCTTAGCAGGGGAGCGCCTTAAACCACTCGGCCACCTGTCCACGTAAAGGGTTACAATGCTATTCGTTTCTATTCAAGGAGAAAAAGCTTCTTTTCTTACATTTAATTTTTATTTGTGGCCTTTGTTACAGCAGCGCGTTATCAATATAGGAATGTACAAAATTCTATTATTTTCTTTTGTTTTTCTGGCTTTAGACCAAGTGTCTAAATGGTTTGTAGTTTTCTATTTGGAATTAGAACAAAAACTTTATCTCAATCTTAACAATCAGTTTATGAATTTCTATATGGCCTGGAACAAGGGTATAAATTTCGGTCTTTTCGAGGGCGATAGTACTGTTCAAGCGTACATTTTGACTGGGATTTCGATTGCTATCTCTACAGTGTTTTTTATCTGGTTGAGAAATTCGACAAGTCTTATAATTCAAATACTAGTTTCTTTAGTTATTGGAGGTGCCTTAGGTAATGCGATAGATAGACTTCTATATGGAGCGGTTGCTGATTTTATAAATGTCACCTGCTGCGGAATTAGGAACCCTTATTCTTTTAATTTAGCCGACGTATTTATATTTATTGGGCTAATAGGGCTATTAATTTTCAAGTTTGATGAAAAACAAAACTAGTATGGTTGTCGAATCTTCTTTGATGTACTAAGAATAGTATGTTATTTTTTTAATATACTAAATATTGTGGGTAAAAGCATATGAACCTTGAGAACCTCGGTTTATCGTCAAAAAATTTACAGCCAAGTCGGATAAGGCAACTCGATATAAATACCAGTAACCAAATCGCAGCCGGCGAAGTTATAGAAAGACCCAGTTCAGCTTTGAAGGAGTTAGTTGAAAACTCAATAGATGCTTGTGCAAACTTAATTGAAATAGTTTATTCAAATGGTGGAAAATCTTTTTTAAGCGTTAAAGACAATGGGTATGGGATTAATAAAGAGGACTTGTCATTGGCCTTATCGAGGCATGCGACCTCCAAAATAAGTACCATCGGTGATCTGACATCAGTTAACAGTCTGGGGTTTAGGGGAGAAGCGCTTGCTTCTATCGGGTCAGTCTCTGAGTTAACAATAAAATCAAAGTTTATTGAAGCGAGTGAGACTTTTGAGATTTCCAGTAGATATGGAGAATTAAAACAGATTAAGCCCTCGCAGTATCTCGAAGGGACTCTTATAGAAATCAAAAACCTTTTTAAATCTATTCCTGCTCGATTAAAATTTTTGAAATCTGACAGAGCAGAAGGAATTTCCATTCTAGAAGTTGTGAAGAAATTAGCATTATCACACCCAGAGATTAGCTTTAGGCTTTATGAAATTAAGGATGCAGGAAACCCAAGAGAAATTCTACGGCTGGACAATTCCGCAGGCTCCAATGGCCTGAGTAAAAGAATACAAGAGGTGCTTAAAAATGCATTCATGGAAAACTCCCATCAAGTAGACTACGAAAGTGAAAGTGTAAAAGTTACAGGTTATATCGGTTCTCCCACTTTTATCTCTGGAAAATCTAGTGGTTGCTATTTTTTTGTAAATGGGCGGTTTGTAAGAGACCGGTCGTTGCTCAGCTTTATAAGATTGGCGTATGGGGATCTATTGGAAAAGAGTGGTTTCCCCTCTGCAATACTTTTTTTCAATGTTCCGAGCGAGGAAATAGATGTAAATGTCCACCCCTCAAAAATGGAAATCAAATTTAAAAAACTCGATCTTATTAGAACATGTCTTAAAACAGCAGTGCGCAATAGTCTGAATGTCGAGAGATTTAATGTAAGAAGCCACTTAAGCAAACAGGCTTACTCTTATTTTAGAAAAGATTCGAGTTTTAAAAATAACAAGGGAACTGATTTTTCCAGGAGTAGGAGAGAAAGCCTTGATCTAGAAGAAACTCTGAATTTAGCTACCAGAGTTGATCCAAAAGATGATATTAACCACAAGATTAAATATGGGCAAAGCCCTAACAATAATAGACTAGGTACACCTAAAGCACATTTATTTAAGAATTTTATAGTTGCACAGAATGATAACGAGTTAGTTATAGTTGATCAGCATGCTGCACATGAAAGAATTCTGTACGAAAAACTTAAGTCACAGAAATACGACCAAGGGATAGCGATCCAAGAGTTATTAGTTCCTGAAATAGTAGAATTTACTAGTGTTGAAGTCGATGCCATTATTGAAAAACAGAGCATTATGAAGCAATTAGGTTTAGAAATAGAAAGGTTTGGGCCAGCATCAATATGTATAAGAGGAATTCCTGCAGTGTTGGGCGATATTTGCCCAAAAACACTGCTTATCGATATTTTGAATGATTTGGAAGATCTTAATTCTCTTGAGAGCTTAGAAAATAAAATTGATAAAGTCTTTTCCAGTATGGCATGTCATGGGTCAGTAAGGTCTGGCAGGATACTGAAATACGAAGAAATGGATACCTTATTAAGAGAAATGGAAAATACGCCAAATAGTGATCAATGTAACCATGGTAGACCTACCTATTTAAAATTAGACTTAGAAAAAATAAATAAATTATTTGGGCGAACATAATGAGTAGTATTGACCCACTATTATTTATTGCGTTAACAAGCGCTCTATTTTTTGTAGCAGGCTTTATAGTATTTAAACAGTTTCGACCTTCACGTAAGGATGGGCAAGACAATAGTGAGTCCCTTAAAGAAGCTTTGAGAGATCTATCGGTGAATCAACAGCAGATTGTAGGCAGTATAAAGGTGATTACAGATACACAAACTACTTCGCAAGCAGCGATTATTAAACACGTTGAGAGTAGATTGGAGGAGATACAGAAATCAATATCCTCTTCGTTGTCGGGAAGTTCTGTAAAAACTGCGCAGACTTTAGGGGAGTTGCAGCAGAGACTACAAACTATAGATAAAGCGCAAACAAATATAGAAAAATTGTCAGGTGAGGTTTTGGGCTTGCAGGAAATTTTGTCCAATAAGCAGGCCAGAGGTGTTTTTGGTGAAATCCAGCTTAAGGATATCGTTAGTAAAGCTCTTCCTTCAGATGCTTATGATTTTCAATATACTTTGTCTAACAGTAAAAGGGCTGACTGTATAATTTACCTTCCGGAACCTCAAGGCAATATAGTTATAGATAGTAAGTTTCCCTTAGAGGCGTACAATGCCATGATATCAAACACAAACGAAGTTGATAAGAGCAAAAACATGCAATTATTCCAGAGCTCAATAAAAACTCATATAAAAGACATCTCTGAAAAATATATTATTGAGGGAGAGACTGCAGATGGAGCAATACTATTTTTACCTTCTGAGGCAATTTATGCTGAGCTTCACGCAAATTTTTCAAATTTGGTGAATGAAGGATTTGAGTCGCGTGTTTGGATTGTTTCACCTACTACTTTGATGGCAACATTAAATACTATGAGGGCTATTTTGAAAGACGAGAGATTGCGTCGTCACACTAGTCGCATTAGAGCGGAGTTAGACTTACTGTATAAAGATATGCTGCGATTGGAGGGACGGATTATCAATTTAGATAAACATTTTACGCTAGCATCAAAAGATGTTGACGAAATAAAAATTTCAGCAAAAAAAGCATCTAAGCGGGTATTTAACATTGAGCGTTTTGAGTTTGAAGAATTATCGCAATCTGACACAAGAGATGAAGCAGATACGTCTGAGGTTGAAAAAATATTAGATGACGAAGACTCAAAAAAAATAAAATTAATTTAATCAAAAAATGGGAGTAAAAAATGAAAAAACTAGTGCTATGTGGTTTGTTTTTTGCCATTCTATGTCTGCCTAGCTGCGGTACTGTTGGTGGAGCAATAAGCGGTTTGGGTGCTGACCTTGACATGGTAGGGGGCGCTATCGCAGGCTATTAAAAACCATGAAACGTGAACGATATGCGAAAAACGCATGAATGATATGCATCTTGTGCTATTCAAAAATAGGCGAGTTACCTTTATGTTACGATCCTGAAAGGGCACAATCATGACTAAATCACAAAAAAGTTACCAATCTTTAACTTCCAAGGCAATGAAAGCCGAGATGCTTGAGCCAGATATAGAGCTTGACTTAGCTAGGAGATGGCATAGAGATGGTTGTGAGAAATCACTACACAGATTGGTCAATGCTTATATGAGATTAGCAGTCTCTATGGCTTCGAAATATGTAAAATACGGTGTAGATACTAACGAGTTGATCCAAGAGGCTGGAATAGGGCTGATGAAAGCAGCTGAAAAATTTGATCCAGAAAGAGGCGTACGATTTTCAACCTATGCTACTTGGTGGATTAAAGCATCTATACAAGACTTTGTCCTCAGAAATTGGTCCTTGGTAAGGACAGGATCAACAGCGTCGCAAAAATCCCTGTTTTTTAATTTAAAGCGTGTTAGATCCCAAATAGAACGCGAATTCGATAGTTCAGGTGCCACAGTGGATTATGGCTCTCTGAACAAAATGGTCGCTGAAAAGATGGGAGTATCTCTAAGAGATGTAGAAATGATGGATACAAGACTTTCAGGGGGTGACTTTTCACTCAATTCGCTCCAACAAGGAGAAGAAGGTAGAGAATGGATTGAGACGATTGAAGACGAAAATTCCTACGGTGCTCATAGAGTTGAGAGAAGTAAGGATGATGGAACAGTCAGAACTTGGATTGCGGAAGCGATAGAAACTTTAAACGATAGGGAAAAGACTATCGTGGTAGAACGTAAACTACGTGATAAACCTAGGACGTTAGACTCTATCGGTGGCGAACTGGGAGTATCCAAAGAAAGAGTAAGACAATTGGAAGCTGAGGCTCTAAAAAAGCTTAGAAAGCATTTCGAAACTCGCAAGGGTATTAGATCAGCATCAATTATTTAGTCACAAAATATTGAACACCATACATTTTCCGCTTAATTTAGTATAATAACTAGATGAGCGTGAATATGGATAAAGTTTTATTAGTCATATCAGGGGGAATAGCCGCCTACAAGTCTTTAGAATTGATACGGCTTTTTAAAAAGGCTGGTAAGCAAATAAAATGTGTTGCTACTGACAATGCCATGACGTTTGTAACATCCGCGTCTATAGAATACCTATCCGGCAACTCTTTGAGAACAAGTCTTGAAGATCGTGAACAAGAAATGAAAATGGGCCATATAGAGTTAGCGAGATGGCCCGACTTAGTTTTGGTGGCTCCAGCAACAGCTAACATCATTTCGTCAGTTGCTAATGGACTAGCAGCTGATCTTGCACAAACACTATTGATGGCAACCACTAAGCAGATAGTTTTTGCCCCCTCAATGAATGTTAGAATGTGGGAAAATAAATTATTTCAAAAAAATATCGAGACGCTGATATCAAATGGATGTGAATTTTTGGGTCCTACAGAGGGTGAAATGGCCTGTGGAGAGTTTGGAATGGGTCGAATGATGGAACCACAACAAATTTTTCAAACCTTAGTTACGAAGTATTAATAAGTGTTAAAATCAAAAAAAATTTTGGTTACCGCTGGGCCAACCTATGAATATTTAGACGATATAAGGTATATTGGAAATAGAAGCTCTGGTAAACAAGGGGTCGAAATTGCAAAGTGTCTTCAGAAGCTTAAAGCGGACGTTACATTAGTAATAGGTCCGGTAAACCTGGACCTTTCCAGATTAAGTAAGGTTATTAGCGTAGAAAGTGCTGTGCAAATGAATGACGCGGTTATTGAAACGGGGCCATTTGATATTGCTATATGTGCAGCAGCAGTTAGCGATTGGCGGCCAAAAGAGAAGGCGACAACAAAAATAAAGAAAAGCTCGATAAGTAAACCACAATTTTTGGAATTAGTAGAGAATCCAGACATTTTAAAAAACATTTGCGTCGCTGAAAATAGACCCAATCTGGTTATTGGCTTCGCGGCTGAGACTAATGATTTGTTAACTAATGCTCGATTGAAGTTGAAAAATAAAGGATGTGATTGGATTGTGGCAAATAAAGTAACTGCTGAAAGCAATAATATGGGTGGCGGGGAGAATGAAGTGATTATAATAAAAAAAAACGAAGAAGTTAAAGTTGCGAGACAGAGTAAGGAAGGGATCGCAAAGCTAATTTGTAAAAAAATAGTTGAGGAATTTTCATGTTAGAATTTTTTGTTTGGTATGGGTGAAATAAACTTGTTATTTTCAGCAAATTTCATACAGGGTTAGATTGTTGTGAATTTATAAATGGATAGTCAAATAGATAATGAATATTTTGAACGCTATAAAAGGCATATTTTAATAAAGAATATTGGTGGTCAAGGTCAGAAAAAATTGGGGCAAGCTAAGGTACTTCTTATTGGTTTAGGGGGAATAGGCTCCACTGTTCTTCAACACTTAGCTGCTGCAGGAATTGGTAAAATTGGCTTAGTTGATCAAGATACTGTCGCACTATCTAATTTACAGAGACAGACAATTTATAAATATGAAGATATTGGAAGAAAGAAAGTAAGTGTTGCATCAAATTTTGTCAAAAAACTGAATAAAAATGTTGAAATAACTGAGTATAACTTTTTTTTAAGTGGAGGCAGCACTTCAAAAATAATTAGTGAATACGATGTAGTTTTGGATGGTACTGACAATTTCGAGACTAGAAAACTCATTAATAAGCACTGCGTTGAGGAGCGTAAACCTCTCATATTCGGAGGGGTATCTGGTTGGGAAGGTCTTGTGAGTTTGTTTGTTTATAAGAATAGTGCGTGCTTTGACTGTGTCTTTACAAGTTCCGAAATAAGGTCTTCTTTTTTTGATTGTAGCTCAGAGGGTGTTCTGGGCGTAACTACCTCTTTAGTCGGAACCTTCATGGTAGCAGAGACAATTAAGCTCATATGTGAGACAGGGCAACAGCTAACAAATAAGCTCCTAATTTGTGATGCTCTCAATGGAGCGACAGAGATTTTATATACAAAAAAAAGTGAACAATGTAGTACGTGTCAAAACGTCGTTTAGTTATAGCATACTCGGCACTATTTGATCAGGGGGGCGGTGACCATCCAAATATGTTTTTATATTAATTATCACTTTTTCTCCCATCTCGATTCTTCCCTCTAATGTAGAAGACCCCATGTGAGGCAAAAGGAAAACGTTTTTCAAACTTTTAAAGTCAGAACCTATTACTTCTTCGCTATCATAAACATCAAGTCCAGCTCCTCCCAATCGCCCATCCTTAAGTTGTCTTACTAAAGCTTTCTGATCTATGATCTCCCCTCTAGAAATATTTACTAAATATGCGTCGCGCTTCATTTTCCCAAGACATTTCGCATTTAGTAAATATAAAGAAGATGAATTTAGTGAGGCGCTAACAACTAAAATATCAACAGCTGACAGCATTTCCTCTAAATTTTCCCAGTACGTTGCTGATAAGCTTTTTTCAATATTTTTGTGTAAGCGTCTTCTGTTATGGTAGTTTATATTCAGATCAAATGCTCTTGCTCTCTTTGCAATTGCCTGGCCAATTCTACCCATTCCTAGAATCCCTAGTTTTTTTCCTGTAATCCTCATCCCAATCATCGCGGATGGGCTCCAGCCTTTCCAGTTACCAGACTGCATCTCTTCGTGACCCTCTCTTAACTTTCTGGGTATTGCCAAAATCAGAGCCATTGTCATATCAGCTGTGTCAGTGGTTAAAACACTAGGGGTGTTGGTAACAATGATACCTCTTTGTAGAGCCGTTTTTATATCAATATGATCATAGCCTGCCCCATAGTTTGCAATCAGCTTTAGTTTAGAACTTGCTGCACTCAAAATACTTGCGTCTATTTTATCACCGATTGTGGGCACAAGAATTTCTGCATCTTTTACAGCTGATAATAATTCTTGCTTACTTATGGGATATTCTGCACTAGATAGATCAACGTTGAACAGCTCTTTCATTCTCTTTTCGACCCGGTCTTGCAACCTCCTTGTAATTATCACTTTGGGATTTTTCATTGCTGTTGCTTATGTGATCTTTTTTGGTATTTTTTTATTATGTGTCTAACAAGTAATATAGATATTTTATCTAATATCAAAACGTTTTCAAAAATAATTCTCATAATACTGTTAATTAATTTATTTCTCATAGTCAACGCTATGTCTGCAAGTAGCGGGTCTATAATTAGCAAAAAAACAGGACTTCCACTACCTAGGTTTGTATCTCTGAAAGGCAATAAAGTAAATTTGAGAAGAGGGCCCAGTTTAGATTATAAAATTGATTGGGTTTACCAAAGAAAACACTTGCCAGTCATGATTGTGGGTGAGTTTGGTCACTGGAGAAAGGTAACTGATTTTGAAGGCTATACAGGCTGGATTTATAAAGATCTACTTTCTGGATCAAGATATATTATCGTAAACAAGGAAGAAACTCTTTTAAGAAACAAAGCAGGTTTTGATTCTTTAGGTAAAGCAATTTTGAAAAGAGAAGTAATTGGAAAGTTAATCAAATGTGAGGGTTTATGGTGTTTCATTCGAATAAAAAATATTCGTGGGTATGTGCTTGCCGAACATATTTGGGGAACCAGTAGAGGTAAATGATACTGATTTATGGAAGAAAGCGGTAGCCTCTGCCTCTAATGGTCTTTAAATGCCGTGGGTTTGTTGGGTCTGTTTCTATTTTTTTACGTAGCCTTGTGATCTGTACATCAACATTTCTTTCATTAAGATCTTGTCTTCCCTGACTTAGATCTAAGTCATTGATGACCATTTCCCTACTAATTATTTTTTCGGGATTAAGCGCAAATAAATTTAATAGGCTAGCTTCAAGGTTTGTAAGCTTTATTAAATGGTTTTCGTGGTAGAGCTCTAATCTTTGAAAGTCAAAGATTTTATTTCCAATCTCAATACTCTTTCCAGATTTATTGGAACCTCCCTTTTCATTTCTTATCAACAATCTTTCCAATCTAAGCAAGAGTTCTTTTGGCTCAAACGGTTTTGACAGATAATCATCGGCACCTATTTCTAGACCAGAAATTTTGTCTTTGGACTCTCCTTTTGCCGATAGAAAAATAGCTGGGACGCTTTTTTGTTTCCTAATGCTCTCCAACAAATCAAGGCCACTTTCTCCTGGCATCATTATGTCTATTACTAATAAATCAAATTCAAAGTAATCTAAAAGACATCTAGCCTCTGTAGAATTCCGTGCACTCGAAATTAGAAACTCATTTTTACTCAAATAAGCACTGAGCAGGGATAAAATACGTTTATCATCATC
Organism: uncultured Alphaproteobacteria bacterium; assembly: GCA_902574225.1. Lineage (GTDB taxonomy): Bacteria > Pseudomonadota > Alphaproteobacteria > Rhodobacterales > Rhodobacteraceae > CACIJG01. Next base: position 31,150 of record CACGMO010000008.1, on the reverse strand, counting down.
AACGAGCAATAAATGTGCTGTGTTTCGAGGCAAATTAATCCTCCTTCGATTAACTTGGAGTGTCTTTATCTTTCTACCAATATCATTATAATATACGCAATGCATAGAAAAGTTTACATGGCCACAGAATCAAATTCTGGAAAAATTAAGAAAATTTCGGTATGCAGTGTTAAGTAAAATAGTGAGGTAACTTTTAATGGTTGATTCTTATGAAAATTTAAAGGGAAAAATTTGGATTGATGGGGAACTAGTGGAGTGGCAAGAAGCGAAATTCCACTTACTCACTCACGCTCTTCATTATGGTTCATCTGTATTTGAAGGTGAAAGAGCTTATGGGGGGAAAATATATAAAAGTTACGAGCACTCAGTTAGGTTGAGAAAATCTGCAGAGTATGTCGATATGGAAGTCCCTTATAGTGCTGATGAACTTGAAATAGCCAAAAACCAAGTTCTTGAAGCAAATCGACAAAAAGATGCTTATGTACGGGCTGTGGCATGGCGTGGATCCGGTCCCGATATGGGCGTAGCGTCATCTAGAAACCCTGTTAGGGTCGCAGTTGCGTCGTGGGAATGGGGAGCTTATTATGGAGACGCCAAAATGAAAGGCGCAAAGCTTGATATTTCAGATTGGAAAAGGCCAAGCCCAGAGACAATACCTTGCTTTGCAAAAGCATCTGGACTGTATATGATTTGCACAATGTCGAAGCATGCAGCTGAGGCTAAAGGGTGCTCTGACTCGTTGATGTTGGACTATAGAGGTTACGTAGCAGAAGCAACGGGCGCAAATATATTTTTTGTAAAAGACAATAAAGTACACACTCCGAAGCCAGATTGCTTTTTAAATGGGATCACTAGACAAACTGTCATTGGAATTCTTGAAAAGGCTGGGGTCGAAGTTATTGAAAGACATATTGAACTCTCTGAGCTGGAGGGTTTTGAGCAGTGCTGGTTAACTGGGACGGCAGCCGAGGTAACACCAGTTGGACAAATAGATCGATTTAATTTCGAGGTCGGCGAATTAGCCAAGCAAGTTGCTAATAAATATGAAAAAGAAGTGAGATCTTGAGGGATATTGCCTGCAGTTTGGAAAAATTGATTTGAGAAAAATAATAATTGATACCGATCCTGGTCAAGATGATGCGTTAGCAATGATGACTGCTTTTGGTGCGAAGAAAGATTTAAATGTTCTGGGTGTTACTTGTGTTGCAGGGAATGTACCTCTAGACTTGACTTCTGTAAATGCACTCAAAATATGTGAACTAAGCGGTTTTTTTAATGTCCCAGTGTTTAGGGGCAGTCAAGCTCCACTGAAAAGAAAATTAATAACTGCTGAGCATGTGCATGGAAAAACAGGACTTGATGGAACCGATCTATCGGTTAAAAAAAAAGAACTTGAGCCGACAGATGCAGTGGATTTTATAATTGAGTGCACAGAAAAATATAGAGATGAAAAAATTACTATTTGTGCTCTTGGTCCGCTGACAAATGTAGCAAAAGTACTCAAAAAAGATTCTGTTTTGATTGACTCCATAGAAGAGATTGTATTAATGGGGGGAGGCTTTTTTGAGGGTGGAAATATTACTCCCGCGGCAGAATTTAATATTTACGTGGACCCAGAGGCAGCAAAAATAGTTTTGGGAAGTGGACTGAAGATAACAATGCTTCCGTTAGACGTTACACATAAGACACTGGTCCAAAGAAATTTTCTTGAGAAATTGCGTATGTCGGGAAAGAATAGTGCTATACAAGCCGCTAAGCTTTTAGATTTTTTTGAAAGATATGATGTAGAAAAATATGGAAGTCAAGGTGGTCCTTTACATGATCCTAATGTGATAGTGTACTTACTTAAGCCAGAAATATATAACGGAAGGCTAGTTAATGTTGAGGTTGAAGTAAACTCAGAATTAACAAGGGGCATGACAGTTGTGGATTGGTGGAATGTAACTGACCGTCTACCGAATGCATACTACATTAACGAAGTAAAAGAGAATGAATTCTTTGAAACTGTATTGAATAATGTACTTAATTTAGAAATATAATTTCGATGACATAGTATCCAAAGGAGAAAAAGCTGAAAAATAAAGAAAGAGAAAAAGGATTAAAGCCCAAAATACACGATAAGGACTCCGCTAAAGATCTACTTAGCTATATTAAAAAAACTTTGAACCAAAACAAAGCAGTCGATATTACCGAAATTAAGGTAGATCAAAGCTTTTCTGAATTTGAAAAGATATTAATTGCATCGGGATCCTCTAAAAGACAAGTTATTGCCTTAGCTGAGAAGGTTCAAGAAGGGGTTAAAGGTTTGTTCCGCATTAACTGCAAAGTAGAGGGAAAGGAGAATGCAGATTGGGTTTTGCTAGATTTTGGAGCAGTGATTGTTCACATCTTCAAACCAGAGGTAAGAGAGTATTATCAGATAGAAAAAATGTGGAAAGGGCATCTCACGCAGATCTCGAGTTAGTTTTATAAAAATGAAAATAATTATAGTTGCACATGGTAAGATAAAAAAAGGACCTGAACTCGAACTAATTGCAGACTATGTGACACGCTTTAATAAGCAATTTAATAACGATTTCTTGACTTCTTTAGAGATCTCAGAGTCAAATGAGATCGAAGGAACATTTAACACAAAGGTGTCACAAATGTTGGATGGCAAGGAGACAATGGTGTTACTTGATAAAAGCGGCGAACATCTTGACTCAGAAGGTTTTGCAAAACTCTTAAATACATTTTCAGAGAAGGGTATTAATCAGATTTCTTTTATTATTGGAGGATCAGAGGGATTTCCAAAACTGCTCACCTCAAAAGCTAAAAAGATTTTGGCAGTTTCCAAAATGGTCTTTCCTCACAAAATAGCTAGACTGATCCTGGTTGAACAGCTTTACAGAGCTAAATGTATCATAAATAGACATCCTTACCATAAGGCTTGAGGCTTCAATGTATAAGGTTAAAAAGAAATCTACTGTTTTGTGTATCCTCGATGGGTTTGGATTAAGAGAAAAAAAAAGAGGGAATGCAGTGTTCATGGCAAACACACCAAATATAGACCGACTTCTTAGAAATTTTCCCAATAGTACTTTAACAACATTTGGTAAAGAAGTTGGTCTGCCTGAAAATCAAATGGGAAATTCTGAAGTTGGCCACATGCATATAGGCGCGGGAAGAATTATTCAAAGTATGTTGCCAAGGATAGATGATGCGATATCCAGTGGGGCTTTAATTAACAATGATGATTTATTAGAAATACTTTCGGATACAAAGTTAACTGGAGGTGAAACTCATATTGCTGGACTGATCTCGGATGGAGGTGTGCATGGACACGCTAGGCATCTCAAGAGTTTGATGAAGGTCGCCTCAAAAAAAAGTTTAAAGGTCAACTTGCATTTATTTTCTGATGGTAGAGATGTTGAAACAAAAACTAGTATTAACGACCTGAAGAACTTGATCTCTGAACTTCCTTCGAATGTAACAATCGCAACACTTATGGGACGATATTATTCAATGGATAGAGATAAACGTTGGGATAGAACTCAGAAAGCCTATGAAGCGATTGCAAATGGTGTAGGCAAGAATTATGGAGATCCATTAAAAGCTATTAAGGACTCTCATGATAAGGGAGTGACAGATGAATTTATAGAGCCGGTTATATTTAAAGAATACAATGGAATAAAAGGGGTAGAGGATAGTCTGATTTTCTGTAATTTTAGAGCAGACCGAGCAAGACAAATCTTACACGCCCTGACCGATAAGAATTTTATAAGTTTTTCACGTCTTAATGGAAAAATGTTTAATAAAGCAATTGGTATGATTGAGTATGATACTGATTTCAAGCGAAAATTTAATGTGCTTTTTGAAAAACATGAGATAAAAAATGGCCTTGGAGAGTGGGTAAGTCGAAATGGTCTCAAGCAATTTCGAATAGCAGAGACAGAAAAATATCCACATGTCACGTATTTTTTAAATGGTGGAAGCGAATACGAATATGAGGGTGAAGAAAGATCCTTGGTACCAAGTCCACAAGTTAAAGGCTATGAACAAAAACCACAAATGTCAGCAGAGAAAGTATGTAATAATCTCATATGTGCACTGGAAAGAAATTTTTTCGATTTGCTTATTGTAAATTTTGCCAACCCTGACATGGTAGGACATACAGGGAATTTGACTGCAGCAAAAGTAGCAGTTGAAACTGTGGACGAAATGTTAGGCAAAATATGTACTTGTTTAGATTCGGTTGGTGGGGAAGCATTGATAATTTCAGACCATGGAAACTGCGAACAGATGTATATTGAAGATACAGAAAATCCACATACCTACCATACACTTAACCCTGTTCCTTGTATTCTTTATAGTGATAGGGAAAAAGTAAGTATAAGTTCAGGCTCGTTAATAGACATAGCTCCAACAATATTGGAGTTATTAGGTAAAGATAAGCCTGACCAAATGACTGGTAAATCACTTCTTCAGTGGCAAGATTGATTATTTGATTTATCTAATTAACTCAAGTAAAACAACAGTGCGAACTGTTCTGAGTTCCATTTATTAAATGATATAGAAAAGAGAAGATTAATAATGTCAAATTCAATGGGTAAGTATCTAGTAGTTATTTTATTTATTTTAAGCTTTTTTACTCTTAATCCCGTCCTCTCCAAAGAAAACAAAAAGGAGACCTACGAGCAACTAGATCTTTTCGGTCAAGTTTTCGATCTAATAAAGTCCAAATATGTCGAAGAAGTGAAAAGCAAGGAATTGATAGAGGCAGCAATAAATGGAATGTTGTCTTCTCTGGACCCTCACTCAGGCTTTTTAGCGCCAAAAAGTTACGATGATATGCAAGTTGATACCAAAGGATCCTTTGGAGGTTTAGGAATTGAAGTTACTCAACAAGATGGTTTCGTAAAAGTGGTATCACCTATGGACGATACACCAGCTTTTAAAGCGGGAGTGTTAGCTGGTGACTTTATCACATTTGTGGATGACAAGCCTATGCTCGGTCTAACCTTATCTGAAGCCGTGGATATAATGCGTGGTCCTGTCGGTTCATCTGTTAAGTTAACCATCGTTAGAGAAGGTTTAGAAGATCCAATTGAAGTTCTAGTAACAAGGGCAGTAATCAAACTAACAGCGGCAAAGGTAAGAATAGAGAATGACATTGTAATTATGAGAGTAACTACCTTCAATGAGCAAACTATTCCAAACCTTGACGAGGGCATAAAAAAGGCAGTTGAAAAATTAGGTGACGCTGAACCAAAAGGGTTTGTACTAGATTTGAGAAATAACCCAGGAGGGTTGCTGTCAGAAGCTATATCAGTTACAGATCTTTTTTTAGACCAAGGAGAGATTGTGTCAACTAGAGATAGAGAGGGTAAAGGAGAGCGTTATAAAGCTTCCAAAGGTGACATTGCAGAAGGAAAACCTCTAGTTATTCTTATAAATGCGGGCTCAGCGTCAGCATCAGAGATTGTTGCAGGAGCACTTCAAGATCATCGCAGAGGTATTGTTTTGGGAACTAAGAGTTTTGGAAAGGGTTCAGTTCAGTCAGTGCTTCCAATGGGCCAAAGTGGTGGTATTAGACTTACTACGGCGAGATATTATACGCCATCAGGTAGGTCTATTCAGGCACTCGGGGTGACGCCCGATGTTTTCTTAGAGTTCAAAAGAGTTGAGAAGAGCGAAGAGGAAAATAGGAAAACGTTTTCGGAAGCTGACCTTGAGGGCGCTCTAAGTAATGATAGCTTAACAGAAGCTGAAAAAGAGATGCTGAGAAAAGAGGAGATGAGTTTTCAAGAAACAACGGAGAGAAGAAATAAAGATAACCAATTAGCTCATGCGATTGATTTGATAGAAGGCCTATCAGTCTATTCCCTAAAAGAATGATTAATACACTTCCATACCGTTTAGGCGTTGGTTTAGTGATTATAAATGATCAATCAAAAATTTTCACGGGTCGCCGCCTAGATAGCACTAAGGCATGGCAAATGCCGCAAGGAGGTATTGACGATAATGAAATTCCTTTAGAAGCGGCCTATCGGGAAATGTTTGAGGAGACTGGTATAGAAAAGTGCAATGTGTCTCTTCTAAAACAATCTAAGATTTGGTATCGCTATGATCTACCTAAAGAAATACAAGGTAAGTTTTGGGGAGGAAAATTTAGAGGCCAAAGTCAAAAGTGGTTTTTATTCCGATTTAATGGATCTGATAAAGACATAAACATAAATACAAAATACCAAGAGTTTTCAGATTGGAAATGGTCAAAAAAAACTGATATGCTTGCAACCATAGTACCTTTTAAAAAGTCTCTTTATCACTCTGTTCTTAAAGATTTCGATCTAGATTTAAAAAATTAATCCAGTTGTTGGGACTTTATCAAAGGAAAAAATATATTATTAGAATGAAACCCAAGCCAATTTTCGCCCCTGTAGGTAGTCTCGGTACAAAAATCAATCAGCCGGTAAAAGCTTTTTCTGTCAATTTTAGCAAATAGGTTGGCTCTAACATTTACGTATGGTTGAGGCTCATTATTGGATTCTTTGAATAAAATTTTGAAGTGATTATTGTCCTCCAAATAGGTAAAGTCTCCTACGTTAGTTGTAAATTTAAAAAGCGCTATTTTTTCTTTTTTAATTATATCGATATCTGTAGCTATAAATGGTACATCTTCGACTGTAATTCCAACTTTCTCAACTGGTGTTACCAAGTAATATTTATCTTTTTCTTTTTTTAAAATATTTGCGAAAAGCTTTATTAGCCTTTCTCGTTTTATTTCTGACTTTTGATAATACCAACGTCCATTTGAGTCAACGTGAATCGCAAGGTTTCCACAAAAAGGCGGATTCCATAGGTGAACTGGTGCTGGTTTGCTGCCCTTTATATGTTTTGCTACGTTCTTTTCAAAGTCACTTGGTTCCATATATCAATTGAAGTTTAAATTTCCTCTTGAAAGTTGATCGATACGTGTGACTCCCATGAGTTTCATGTCTCTTTCTATCTCGTTTCGAAGATTAGATAGAGCTTTTTCTACACCCTTTTGTCCAGCAGCTGCTAGCGCATATAAATATAGACGACCTCCAGCGCAAGCTTTCGCTCCTAAGGATAAAGCTTTGAGCACATGAGTTCCTCTTTGAATACCTCCCTCACAGATAACGTCTGTTTTGTCGCCAACAGCGTCAACAATCCTTGCCAACTGATCGAACGGTGATACAGAACCATCTAACTGTCTTCCACCATGATTTGATACTATTACCCCATCACAGCCTATATCCACTGCCTTTTTTGCATCCTCAACACTAACTATTCCTTTAAGTGCAAAAGGCCCATTCCAATTTGATCTGAGGTGTTCAGCATCTTTCCAGCTCATCGTCTGGTCTAGCATGTTAGAGAAATAAGAGCCAATAGATGTTACGGCACTAGTACCTTCGTCAACATGGTTCTGAAGGTGTGGCAGTTCAAATGCTGGCGAGGTAAGAAAATTGAATAACCATGAAGGCTTTATTGCGAAGCTAAGCATGCTGTTAAAGTTAAGTTTTGGAGGAATAGTAAATCCCGTTTTCAAGTCTCTTTCTCTATTCCCTCCCGTAATTGTATCAACAGTCAATGCTAATACATCGAATTTAGCTTTTTTTGCTCTTTCAAGCATATATTTGTTCAAACCACGGTCTTTATGAAAATAAAACTGAAACATTTTTGGGCAATCTGATATTGATGATATTTCGTCAACACTTACCGTGCTTAAAGAGGACACCCCAAACATTGTATTAAGTTTATTTGCAGCTTTAGCAACTGCCCTTTCTCCTTGGTAATGAAAAAGTCTCTGAACAGCTGTTGGAGAGCAATATACTGGCATAGAAATTTTCTTGCCAAATATCGTCGTGGACATATCAACATCTTTTACAGACCTTAATACGCTAGGTATTAAAGATACTGAGTTGAAACTCTCGGTATTTCTTGCATATGTGAGTTCATCATCTGCGGCGCCATCGATATAATCAAATATAGGTCTGGGCAACCTTCTTTTGGCGAGCTCTCTAAAGTCTTTGAAGTTGTTACAATTATTCAGGTTCATCTATTGAAATCTTGTAGTCAGCCTTGTCGAGCTTTAAACCTACGTTGTACTTTATTAATCACGTAGACTTTGCCTCGTCTCTTTACTACTCTGCAGTTTCTGTGGCGTTGTTTCAATGATCTCAATGAGTTTCTTATTTTCATTTTTCTCTCCGACTTTGATGTTCTAAAGATTATTCACAAAAAAACAACATTTTTTTTTGGTGGGCGTAACTGGGATTGAACCAGTGACCCCTTCGATGTCAACGAAGTGCTCTCCCGCTGAGCTATACGCCCCTATTGTTTTTTCTATATAAAAAGTCTAAGAAGGGTCAAGGTTTAAATTAATCAAACCAGATCTTTTTTAGCTCACGATATGAAACCATATAAACTGTCATTACCCCTAAATCAAACAAATTGCGTACTCTTCAACTCACCTCACAGTGGTAGTATTTACACTGATAAATTTATGCAATTGACTGATTTATCGTTACGTACTTTAAGATCATCCGAGGATTTGTTTGTGGATCAGCTTTTTTCTCCAGTGGTCGGTTTAGGGTCACTAATGCTTTCAGCAAAATTTCCGAGGTCATATATTGATCTTAATAGAGATTGTGAAGAGTTGGATCCATTGTTAATCGAAGATCTTACAGCATATAAAGATACACTTAAGGTTTCGGCAGGTCTTGGAGTGATACCACGAGTTGTTGCGGACCAAAGGCCAATTTACAATCACAGACTTTCAATTGACGATGCTAATGAAAGACTTCAAGGTTTTTATTTCCCATATCATGACAAGCTAAAATCATTGATAAAACAAACAGTGGCCTCATTTAAAAAAGTTATACTTTTAGATTGTCACTCAATGCCTCTGAGCTCTGTCAATTTAGCTAGTAAAAAAGATCCAGTGGAAGTTGTCCTGGGCGATTGTTTTGGTTGCTCTTGTGAACATGAAATTATAGTTGAGTTGAAGACTTTATTTACAGAAGTGGGTTTTAAAGTCAGCATAAACAATCCATTCTCCGGGGGTTTTATCACTAAAAATTATGCAAGTCCCCAAAATAATATAAACGTTGTGCAGATTGAAATTTTGCGGTCACTTTATAGTCATGAAGAACAGCAAATAAAAAACAGCGAATTTGCGAAAATCCAACGAAGACTTATAGATGTAATTGAAGAGTTTATTAAGCGTTTTGCATATTAGTTATTCAAAATCTGTGTTTTTATTTCTTTATACGCAGTAAGGGGATCCTGTGCTTGGTAGATAGGTCTTCCAATAACAAGATGTGAAGCGCCCATTTTAAGCGCGTGATAAGGTGTCGCGACTCGTTTCTGATCATCGGCGGCGGAGTCGGTCGGTCTTATACCTGGGGTAACAATAATCTTTGTCATACAAAGAGGATTTTCCCTGATTATTGATAATTCCTGAGGTGAAGCAATTACACCGTCTGCTCCCGCTAAGATTGCTTTTTCAGCTCTACTACAAACTAAAGTTTGAATTTCTCCAGGTATGATTAAATTGTTATCTAAATCCTTCCTGTTTAGACTTGTAAGAAATGTAACCGCGAGTATTTTAGTAACACTTGTTCCTCGGCCTTCCACAGCGGCTTTGACAACTTGTGGGTCACCTTGAACCGTTAAAAAATCAAATTTAGCCTCACATAGCCCACGCACTGCGTTTTTTATAGTATTTGAGATATCGAACAATTTTAAATCTAAAAAAACATAAAGACCTCGTTTCTTTAACTCGCAAGCAAGCTCTAGGCCGCCACTACCGATCAAACCTAATCCAATTTTGAAAAAATTTGCGTATCCATCTAAGCTTTCAACGAGTGCCAATGCCTTATCGCAACTCTCGAAATCTAAAGCTACGATTATTTTATCTTTGTTACTCATTCTTTGAAAAATATCAATCTTACGGTTGTATATCAAGAATAAGACCACATCTATAAGTGGTACGGAAGGAGATTTTAGTCTTATGGATTTGGAACAATATACCGATAAAGCAAAAGAAACAATGGTTGAGGCTATGGAAAGTGCTAGAGCACTAGACCATCAGACTATTACTACAGCTCATGTAATGAAGGCTATTCTACTAAATAATAAAAAGAGATTTAGAAGGCTTCTTGAATTAGTTGGTGGAAACTACTATCGGGTTATACAAGAGACTGACAAAATATTAATTTCCCTCCCCAGAGTTGAAGGACATAAGCACCTTCTTATAGATGCAAAACTGTCTGAGTCAATAGAGAGTGCAAAGATTTACGCACAAAGGTTGGGTGACAAGTTTATTGGTCTAGAGGCCTTATTTTTGAGCATTGTTTTGGGTGAAAGTGAAGTATCCAAAAAACTAGTTAACAAAATGAAAAATATTAATCAGCTAGAAGAGTTAGTAACTGCAGAAAGAAGAGGGAATAAGATTGAAAGCCAGAGTCACCAAGAAGGTGATAATATTCTAGATGACTACACCGTAAATTTAACGAACAGAGCCTCTGAGGGGAGTATTGACCCTATTATTGGCAGAGATGAAGAGATCCGTAGGACTATCCAAGTTTTGAGTAGAAGAAGCAAAAATAACCCAATTTTAATTGGTTTTCCTGGGGTTGGGAAAACTGCAATCGCTGAGGGGCTCGCACTTCGAATAGTTAGAGAAGATGTTCCAGAAGTCTTATTGGACAAAAAACTTCTTTCTCTTGACATGGGGTCTTTAGTAGCTGGTGCAAAATATAGAGGAGAATTTGAAGAGCGATTAAAGAGTGTCCTTCAAGCTATTGAGAGAAGTAAAGGAGAAATTATACTCTTTATCGATGAAGTTCACCTTCTAGTGGGGGCAGGGAAGTCAGAAGGCTCGATGGACGCTTCAAACCTTCTGAAACCAGCGTTAGCGAGAGGAAGTTTAAGATGTATAGGAGCAACAACGCTGGATGAGCATAGAAAATATATAGAGAAGGATGCGGCATTGGCCAGAAGGTTTCAGCCGGTTATGATAACCCCGCCCAATACAAAAGAGTGTTTATCGATATTAAGAGGTATAAAAGACAAATATGAAGTGCATCATGGTGTTTCAATAAGCGACAGCGCCTTGACAGCTGCAGTCAAAATGTCTGATC